>JAEYYB010000097.1 GCA_023430975.1 Bacillota bacterium
TAAAGACTCTTTTGGCTGTGTGTCGTTGTTTCCGTGGTGCTTGTTTGTCTTCTTCAAGCCATTTGTCTATAGTTGGCTTATAGGGCTCGAGTTTGGAACAAAATTGCTGTTCTGATGCTGGCTTTGGTTCTGGCTTGTTGAAGTTTGTCATATCAACATACTTCTGTACTGTTCTCCGGTCCAATTGCAGTGAATTTGCAATTTGGGAAATGTTTTCTCCTTTCGTATAGAATCGGAATCTGATATCATGTATCTTGTCCATTGTAAGCATTATCCTTTCCTCCTTGCATTCTTTTGTCAGATACAAGGATATTGGTTATGATTTATGCCTGCAATGGATTTTTGCAATATTGTACATTTTGCATTTGCAACTTTGTGTATTTTTGTTTTGCAACTTTGTACATTTCTATTTTACACTAAATATTTCATCTGTAGTATCCTCCTTTTAATATTTATAATTCTCTTTATATTTTACATAATTTTTCTGATATTTCATACTTATTACTTTTCAGGAATTCCACAAAATAATCCTTACTCACAACTCAAGGTGTTTTCAACTGATTACGTGATGCCCCTTTGGATAATAGTAAACTTTTAAATGAATTAAAGTTTTGAATGATCGTAGCGGGTAAAAATTGACATAATATTCTCCTAAATGATAAAATTAATTACACACATTAAAAGTGATAAATCTATTACATTTGTCTTAAGCAAATCCCGTTGAACCGTTCGTTATTTGCTACGCCAAATGTAAGATTATTAACACTTTTAATATACTGTTTATTTTGTAGGATTACAGGATGTTGAAGAGTTTGAGTTCAGGGATTAAATAAATAAGAAGCTGGAAGAAATACAAAAAAAGAGTGAGTAATAGTTATGATAATTAATTTTATTCAAACAAGATCAAGTTTTGGAGCGGATTATGTGCTTTCAAACAGTGGTGGCAAGGTGATTTATACGGCCAGTATCCAGCTTGCAATTGGAAATCTGGATATGAGATTAATGAAAAATGATGAGCCTGTTTTAATGTCAAATAGCGGTATAAGTCAATTAATAAATAACTTTGGAAAGAGTCTATCTGAAAAAGAATATGGTATTATAAATATCAAGAAGCCCGATGGAGAGATATGCGGAAAGATATGCTCAAAAAGGGTAAGAAAGTTTTTTGCAGGTTACAAATATTAATATGTTTATACTATGAATAAAGAACTAAAAAGCAAGTATAATCCCAGGTTTAAGGAATTGTGCTGATAATAAAATTGGTTTTTACGATGTACATAAAAAGGAGCTGTCCCTTGTAGACAGCTCCTTTTAACGTACTCAAACTGCTGATGCCTAAAATGTGATAGATCCGTTTTTAACTTCGATATCTGGTATTTTGTCACCATTTACTTTATATAGCTCAGGCTTGTCGGTTTCTACTCCGGAAATCTTTATGTCGGTTGTGCCTGATGCACCGGACAGCACTTTGAATTTAACTATAAACAGAGAGCCGTCTGTAAAAGTAATATCAGAATTGTCGTTTGAAGATATTATTATTTGTCCGCTTGCAGCGTTACTTAAATCTATATTACCGTTAGCTACAATGAATTGGCTGTCCTTGGCAGTACCCTCAAAAACATTTATAACACCCAATTTTGATGGATCAAATGTTATCTTCACATTAAATTTTCCTAAGTTGTTAAGGTTTACATAATTAATTGCATATAGTATTTCAGATCTATTCTGATTGTTTATATCAAAAGCGTAAATTTTGGTGATTTCATGCTCAGGTTCACCTCTTAGTTCAGGAGGAAGAGTCGGGTCAGGTTCTGTTCCAGGTACTATATTTGTGGGTATTGAAATTACCTTTGAAGTAGGTGTTGGCGTTGACGTTGACACCGGTGTTTCTGATGACGATGATGATGGAGTACTATCACCGTTTAAATGCTTTAGGTATTTGAAAATCATGGTAGCAACCTCTGCTCTGGTTGCTTTACCGTCAGGTTTAAATGAGCCGTCAGGATAGCCTCCAATAATGCCATTCTGCTTTGCCATTATTACACTTTTATAGTACCATTTACTGCTTTTAATGTCCTTAAATGAATCGGTCTCTGCGGTTTCGTTAAGTTCGAATTTTCCTATTCTCGCAATTAATGATGCAATTTCCGCCCTTGATATTTGATTGTTGGGCTTAAATGTGCCATCGGGATATCCCCCAGTAATACCATTGCTGGCAGCTTTATCGATACTTTCTTTAAACCATGCCTTGTCCTTTACATCTGAAAAACTTACAAGTCCTGCAGAATTTATTTCATAATCTCCTGTCCTCATCAAAATAGCCAGAAATTCAGCCCTGGTTATATTTCTATTTGGTTGAACCAGCAATTCACCATTTACATTAACGCCTTTTATGTATTCTTTATCGATTAAATCATTTAAATATTCTTCCCCCCAATGCCCTTTTATATCCTTATAATCGGAAACACCAGCATAAACAGTATTATAAGAAATGGTAACAAATATTAGGTAAACTATTATTAATGCCATATTAAGTATGCTTGTACTCTGCTTTTTTCTCATTCTGATCATTTGCATTCCTCCTGGAATATTTCTTTAAAATATTCTTTATTTATATCAATGCTTTAATTTATGTCGATAGAATCGTTAATTACAGCTTCAAATGTCACGGTACCTTTTGAAACATGTCCTTCAATACCTGGAACACCGATGTTTTTATAAATTACATTGGCTGTTATTATAACTTTACCGTCATCCAATTTTTTAGAATTAAGAACAGTAGGTTTTTTACCTATTATTAAAAGCTTGTTATGATCAGAACCGAAAGCTATTTTTACGGAGGCAGCACTATCAGCAGTTGCAATAGGCTGACCTGATGCATCTGATTCAAATTCTATATTTTTCAGTATCGATTGAATATTTTTTTCTTCTGTAATTGTTGAATTATCTTGATCTTCTATTTTTTCAATTCTCCAACGCTGAGATTGATCACCGTAGTAATTCTTGAGAGTTATTTTTGACCCTGATTTTTGAATGCACATAGATGATATTTTGGAAGTTATTTTATAATTTCCGTCTTCCATTAAATCAATTTTCCACAACTGCAAATCTTTATTAGCACTGTTATATTTGGTTTTACACCATAAAGCATTTTTTCCGTTTTGGTCTGTTGTAAGATTTGCGGAGAGGTCACCATCGTTAAAAATTCTATAATATACTTTGTCATCATCAGCTTTTTCAGGTTTTATAATCCAGATTCCATCGGAAAAACTGGGATTGCTGCCATCACCTATGGTTACATCTGTTGTGTTTTTAGTTGGAATGGCCAATGCTCCTTTATCAAAGCCAATATAGTATTTATCTTCACCTGCGGGATAAATTTTATAGGTGTTTCCATCTAATGAATCATCTGTAGCAATTTCACTGAAATATTTTTGGTTATAATGGTAGGTATTCATAATTTTTGTCACATCTTTATAAAATATATTTTTATTATCAACAGATAATGTATCTGGCAGTAGGGAAGATATGGATACTTCTTGTGTTTTACCTACTTTCATGTCAATATTTTTTATTTGAGGCATAATGGATATAACACTTCCTGAGCCTTTGACTTTGTCTTTGGCTCCATATCCATAACCTGATGATTCAGTAGTCATTTTTCCGATACCATGAGTTTTATTTTTTAAAATTACTTTTGCAGAAGTATCATTTGGCGTTCCATCCTCAATACCAAAGGTATCTGTATCATCTATACTCCAGTTTTCCAAATGTCTGTCAGGGGTGTCAAGACCGTTTGCAGGATTAACAACTGCATTCACATTTGCAGGATCTTTTTGATCACCAAAAACAATAAGCGGAGGTAGTATGATTGAGTTAACAGTTTGTTTGACAATAATGGTCTTTATTTGATCAGAGGTTAACGCGGTGTACTTTTCACCGGTTACCGGATTATGGAAAAGGAAAGTCCCAGATATACGATCAACATCAATTTGACCTGCTTTTATAACTCTAAACCGAATTGTAAATTTAACTTCACTAGGATCCAATGAATATTTATTTATGGTTCCATCCTTTAGTTTTAATGTCAATTTTAAAGGTAATAATAATTTATTAGGATCTACTTTTATGTCGTTATTATTCTTTAAGTCCAAATACTCTTGGGGTATAGCAGCTAAACTATTTGTATCCAATTCAAGACTTTCTTCAGGAAATTTTTGAGTTAATTGTGCCAAAGTAAAGTCGAATGGATCCATGAGAGATTTTTGTATATCGTCAAACACATCTTTAAGCTCAGCTCCATTAGATGGGCGATAAAAGTAATCATCTACTCCGTCGCTATTTACATCACCGACAGTAGAAGCGTTTCCTGCTTTAGCTACTTCATTCATGGTTTCTGCCTGAGCTTTTTCAATGCCAAAACCAATCAAAAAGTTTGTAAAGCTCATTGACTGTGAGTTAGAATAAATATATTTCATAACTTGACAGGCATAATCTTTGTAAGGGTTAACATTAAGACCATCAGCCTTAGCAGGGTAATATTTTGGATTTGTTGAAGTAGCTGTGACTTCATTTTTGCCAAAGTATGGGTTGTCGCTAGAGTCAACAGTACGCATAGTTGGTGCACCATCTGTCAAAGTAATAATGTATTTTTTAGCTTTAGTATTGCCAGAATTAAGAAGTTTATAGTATGCTGCCCTCAATCCATCTCCTAAATTTGTTCCGGATCGAAGAGTTGCATCGCTATTTTTGTTATTTTCATCCTTAATCTTTTCATTCCACTTGTCAACTTTAGATATAAATTCATTTTTTATTTTATCTGGCGTAGCATCCGTTAATTCGGTTATTGTTTCTGCAAAAGGTCCAAATCCAATTAAACATATCTTTGTATTGGGGATGTTCCAATTTTTCAGAATTTCGGAAAATACCCTTTTCAAAGCTGCCAATCTCGTTTCTCCGTTAGTTCCTGAAGTTTTTGCTGTCATACTTGAAGTCAAGTCAATAACAAAAGCTATTTCTTTTGGTATGTCTAAAGTTACTTCGTCACTTTTAATTGTATACTCGACATTTATCATCTCTCCGAGATAATAATTGCTTGAAGCTGTACCGTCTTCTTTTGTTATCTTCTTGGTGATTTTCAAGAAATCATTTAAAGTTTTACCGGATTCTTCACCAAAGCTTATTACACATGCTTGTCCAATAACAAAAGTCATTATAAGTAGAAAAATTAATATTTTCAACGTTAAATATTTTTTTCCCCCCATAAAAATTCAACCTCCTCTAAGTATAAAATTATATGTCTTATCTAATTACATATATACACTATATATATAAAATTTGGTACGCAGTAGAAAAAAATAATATATTGCAAATTTATGTATTTGCAACAAATTATTTTTATATTTAAGGATAGATATTTACATTTATTTTATATTGGTGCGAAACTTAAGAAATATACATTATGTAATGTTACAATTATCAAAGCGTCATACATATTGCGTGTTTTCAAAGAACGAATTATAGAAGACACTATTATTGATTAGCAACGATTCAAATATTATTAAATACTATTTATAACTATTTATAACAAATATATCATAAAATTAGTTAAATGTAAATAATATGGCATGTTATGGTAATAAAATTACAGGTTTTGAAAAATAATGTCACTCAATTACTATAAAGGTATCTCATAATTTCCGACAAGATCTTCACCATAATCAAATTAGACCTACATGCCAATAATGGCACCAACAATGGATGAAACATAGCTGAAAAAGTTGGTAAATATATTATAAGGCAAAAGCAAGAGAACGAGTTTTACTGGAGCTATAAAGCCCGTGAATTAG
>JAEYYB010000063.1 GCA_023430975.1 Bacillota bacterium
TATATTAAAAGTGTTAATAATCTTACATTTGGCGGAGCAAATAACGAACGGTTCAACATAATTAAAATCAGTATTAATCTTGCATTTGGCAGAGCAAAATAACGAACGGTTTAACGTTATTTTGTGATAGACAAATAGCAAGATTAACTGATTTTAATAGATTTACGACAGACAAATGTAATAGATTTATCACTTTTAATATATATGGAAGTTCAATTATTAAGGAATATATGGTACTATATTATAGAAAACATTAATTCTAATTCTAATAGGCATACCTATTAATAAGGGCATTTCTAAAAATACCTAATTCAAGGGAGGCATTTCTAAATGAGTTTTTCGAAAAAGGCAGTTGGCATTATTGTGTTATCCTCATTACTAACTCTTTCATTTAGCTCTTGCAGCGACAATTCAAAAGCACCTGAGAATACTGCAGTTACATCTGATGCTAATACCCAGGAACCGGTTAATGCTGACAAAAGCAGCGAATCTCCCGCAGTTGAAAAGTCAAAGGCAATTGAGCCAAACAAGCCATTATTTACAGATGTGTTCTTTGCTGATCCGTCCGCTCATGTATTTAATGATAAGCTCTACATTTATCCGTCCCATGATATAGACAGTGGAATACAGCCAAATAATGACGGTGACCAATATGCAATGGAAGACTATCATGTACTTTCCATCGATGATTTTAATTCAGCCTGCGTTGACAATGGCCAGGCACTTCATTTAAAAGACGTTCCATGGGTAAAAAGACAGATGTGGGCACCGGATGCTGCATATAAGAACAATACATATTATTTATATTTCCCTGCAAAGGACAAGGAGGATATTTTTAGAATGGGAGTTGCCACCAGCACCAGCCCTACAGGTCCTTTCAAACCTGAAAAAGACTATATACAGGGAAGCTTCAGCATGGACCCTGCTGTATTTACCGATAATGATAATAAATCATACATGTATTTTGGCGGTTTATGGGGCGGTCAGCTGGAAAAATGGAAGACAGGCAAATATGACAGTAGTGGAGCAGCACCCCAAGGCTCAGAACCTGCACTTGGTCCAAAAGTAGCTTTAATGAGCGATGACATGCTATCCTTTAAAGAATCACCCCAAGAGGTTTCCATAGTTGATGAAAATGGAGATTCATTACTTGCAAACGATGAGGATAGAAGGTTTTTTGAAGGTGCATGGGTTCATAAATACAATGATAACTACTACCTCTCATATTCAACAGGAACTACTCATTACATAGTTTATGCCATGAGTAAAAATCCTAAAGGGCCGTTCACCTATAAAGGCAAGATTTTAAACCCGGTAAAGGGCTGGACTACCCACCATTCAATCGTCCAATTCAAGGATAAATGGTATATGTTCTATCATGATGCCTCCGTATCAGGCGTTGACCATAAAAGGTCTATCATGTACACAGAATTGTCATATAACAGCGATGGTACCATAAAGCCAATAAATTAGGAAGTGTGCTATAACTAGTACCAGCTGTATCAAAATGTATTTGATATGGCTGGCATTATTATTTTAACTTGGACTAACTGATATGAAATCAGCCCGTTGTACTTAAATTTCCTCTTACACATTTAATATAGCACTAATATCCACTTGTGTGTAGATATTCGAAGAATTATGTTTCCTAAGGAATGCCTTAGAAATAACGACAGAGAATTTTTAAATTTAAACTAATTTTACTTTTTCTTGGAACAAATTGCATTTGTTTTCGTCTAACAGTTAATATAAAGCTATCGGAGGGGGAGTGTTTAACTTGAAGAAGGCCCATATTATTTTATTATCATTAATCTTTATTATATCTGGGTTCGCAGTATATTTTCTTGTGCTACAAAAATTACCAGATGCAGATGCTTCAACCCCTGAATCCCCAAGCACCAAGATACATCCTATGATTACTGTAACTCCAGGAACAGCAGATACATCTGTTATAGGCAGCGTATTAAATGAAACAGCAGATATGGAAAGCAGTCAAATCGATGAAACTATCAAGAAAGAAATGGATAAAAGATTAGAATCAATTGTAAGTATAAAATCAACTTCATCCAACCCCTATGACTATATTAAAAACAATAAGGATTTTGACTATCTGGTTCAACAAAAAGATGCTGGACTTAAATATTTGCTGGAAAAGTTTAAGGCTTCCAAAGAAAACGGGCTTAGGGAATATATCATGGCAATTGCATGTTCAAAGATACTTAATGAAAATCCCGATGAAAAAAAATGGGACACCGGTAAAGGATGGTATGAACAATATGCATCAAAAGAATTCATTATAAAAAGTAAATCTCTTAAGGAAATATATATTCTGGCCCTGGATTCCATGATGGCTATCGATGAAGGTTTAAATAGTGAAATGAAGTATATATCGATTGATGGTACAAAATTAGAATACATAAGTGAGGGTGAAAAAGCTGAAATATTATCATACTTTAATAAAAAGTACAACATAAAGACAATGGATGCATCTTTTGAAAAGCTTCAAGAAATGGGTATGGTTAAAGATTTAAGTAGCATTGAAGGAATATTACTAACTATAAGTAAGGTTAAAGTTGTAGACAAAAAGAATGTGCTTGTTGATGGTTATAAATTTAAGTCAGGTATAGGTTCTGTAGGAGTTCAGAGTAAAATTATTAATAAAGACGGCAAATGGGAAGTAGAAAGTAATGGTATGACTTGGATAAGCTAAACTTTATATCACGTTTGTTGCATGGTTAGTATTTACATGAATGCAAAGTCAATTTATAATAATTATATAAGAATTTATGAAAAGGAGGAAGTGGCCTAAAATGTGTCGTTATGTTATCCTCACAACTGATTTGAGCCTATCTGAAGGGGTAGTTTGCCTTTTTTCAGGTTGTCAAATCAATTGTATACGGGATAATTAACGAGTTTGAAAACCACTTTTTCAAAATAGGATATTAACACTTTGTTATAATACTTATGAATAAAAGGAAAAGGTTTTACAGACCTATTTCCTTTTTTTATTTTTGTTTTTAAGGAGAAAAATCATGAAAGATTATATAAAACAGATCATAAAATTACCTTCAATAGTAAAATTCTTTCTTATATCAGAGCTAATTATGGGCCTTGGTATGGGTATCTGGAATTTGAACTTAAATTTCTTTCTATCATCAAAGGGCATGGGATCGGCAGAAATTGGTAAAATAGTTTCTATTGGAACATTTTCCACTGCTTTGTTTGCAATATTTTGCGGGTACTTTTGCGACAGGGCAGGATACAAAATAAGCATGCTTTCAGGATGTGCAATAAAAATTTTATCCATGCTCCTTACTGCAACAGCAGTTCCAGAAATTCTTTTATACACAGCCAGGGTATTAAATGGACTTGGTGATTGTCTGATAATGGTATGTATTTACCCCTACATAACATCCCTGGTGCCGGAAAAATCCAGAAATATGGTATATACTCTGCTTTTTTCTATAACTATGCTATCTCCCTTCTTTGGTAGTATTGCTTCCGGAGTATTATATAAACATATAAACTCCTATGGTTCACTAATATTTATCGGCACTTTAATAGCAGGTATCGCAGCAGCACTAAGACTAATTCTGCCGGGACATTTAAAGGGAAAACCTGCTTCTTTAAAGCTTTACCTGCCTAAAAGAAAATTTATATTGTTGTACCTTTTATATGAATTCTTTGGATATTGCAGTTACTTTCTTGCATATTCCATGCTTAACCTTATATTTATGGACTTTATTGGAATTTCATACGAAATTACGGGACTTACGTTAGGTATTATGAAGCTGACTTCAGGAGTTGCAGTTTTCCTGGTTCCGGTTATTGCACAAAGGTTTAACAGGTTTAATACAAACACTGCTGTCATTTTACTTCTCAGCGTCCTATACTTTATCATGGTCTTTTCATCAGGCAACATATTCCTACTGCTAGTAATCATTACCGAGATGATGCAATGCACTATGGCAGGCCTGATTGATGGTCCCGTGCTAGCTAAAGTACCAATTGAAGAAAAAGGCAGCTTCTCGGGATTAAGATTACTGCTAATAAACGTAGGCACCAGTATTGGAATTTTAGGTGCCGGATGGCTAATTGATTATAGCCATGGATATTGGGCTATCTATATTGCAGCGGTCCTTCTTTCATTAGCCCAGCTATTTCTATTTGTGTTTGGAATCAAGGACGAACTCTGATAAAATATATATTAATACATAGTAAAGGACTAGTGATAAAGAGCCATAATCATAAAAGGTATTGGAAGGAGAAGAAAATGAAAAACGTTACCATTTATTCTGCATCAAAAGATGTTACTAAAATTGTTAATGAAATAAAGGAGGCTTTTAAAGATAGAAAACTGGAGTTATACGATAACCCATTAAAGGTGAAAGTTACATATAAAGGCCTGTTCTCCGGCTTTAGTATAAACTTTAATTTCATGTCCAGAGATACTGAAAAATCAAAATTTGAGGACATGCTAAATGGCATGTTTGGCTATTACCAAAGAGTCCCAACACAACATGAGCAAATTAAGTCTATGTTTTTAAAACAAATTGCGTTTTTCAACACATGTGTAGGAATAGTGTGTGATAAGGATATTAATGACGATATTTTTCAGAGAATTTTAAGTATACTAGACAGCAATGATATGGTATTTCTTCCATCAGGCGATATGTTGAACCGAGATGGAAAGACTATTTTTAACCTGAATGGTGAGTCGGATATAAAAGAATTAAGGGTAACTGCAAGTGCAGATATCCTGGATTCACATATCAAGGAAACCCAATCCGCACTTGATAGAAGATCCAGATCACAAGAGATACTAAAACAAAGAAACATACCGTTTATAACCCATCTTCCGGTAATCGTTGGTGATGAGGATGTACAAATACATTCGAAAGAAGAAGTTGCAAAAAGAGCAATTGCATTAGCTATTATATCTACATATGCAGCTGATCTTGCAAATAAAACCCCTAAAGAAAAATGCAAAGAGCTTCTTGACTCGTTAACCGACAGATTTTCTGCTGAGGGCTTTTTTACAGAAGAAGAGAAAGAATTTATCACTGGAGACCCGGATGAAATCACTATAATACAATTTGCATGGAAATATGAGTGCTTATGGGTACTTCTTTGGGCTTTAGGCTTTATAAAAGAACTTGGTTATCCTGATAAAATATGCGATGTATCTGAGGCAGTAAGCTGTTTAAAAGACGAACACAGCTTTGAATCATTTTTAAGCAAATCAAATTTAATACCTGCAAGCCAGATCTTGGATCAGGCTGATTTGATATATCGGTATGATTGGGCATGCGTCGATGCCAGGGTCAAAAACTCACCCCCTCCCGGCGGATTGGACAGTGGAGTGGTTCTTGAGCGTCACAGGGCTCTTAACTGGCTAATTTCATATATGAATTTCGAGTGGGACGATGTGAGAACTGATACTTAGAAAAGTGGTTAAATGAAAAAGTAAAATCCACTTTGTAAGATTGAAATCCATCCCCTTTAGAAAATTTAGTGATTTTTCTAAAAGAGGTGGATTTTTTATGCGGGTAAATTGTTGTTTTTCATTATTTTTGGTACAATAAAGGAGCAAAAAGCTCATTTTAATTGAATTTT
>JAEYYB010000064.1 GCA_023430975.1 Bacillota bacterium
TAATCTTACATTTGGCAGAGCAAAATAACGAACGTTTTAACGTTATTTTGTGATAGACAAATAGCAAGATTAACTGATTTTAATAGATTTGCGACAGACAAATGTAATAGATTTATCACTTTTAATATAGGATATTATTACCCAACAAAATGCATTCTATGAAATAAGCAGCATCAGCTAAGAAATGATAAAAAGAACATCTCCTTTACATAAAACATATAATAGATTAAAAGTGATAAATGTAAGATTAACACTTTTAATATAGATCATTCTATTATGAAAGCATTGATAAGTATGTATAACAATATGCATCTAGGATATCCATGTCCTTATTGCATTAACACACCAATGAATAACTTATATAATATGTATCCATGTAATTTCTTATATAACATGCCTGCATATAATCCATATTTTGAGAACCAGTTTCCAAACCAGTATCCCACTTTTACCAGGAAAACAAAAAATGATGTTTCTATTGAGTTAAAGGATTATGGACCGGAACCCTTCGTAGTTGATATTGATAAAGCTACAATTCAAAATAACAATTTCCGTACTGCTTTATGGACAGGAAAACATTTGCAGCTCACTTTGATGAGCATCAATGTTGGGGAAGATATTGGTTTGGAAATCCATCCGGATCTTGATCAGCTCATACGTATTGAAGAAGGGCAAGGACTGGTAAAAATGGGGGACAGCAAGGATAATCTGGATTTCCAGGCAAATGTTTATAGTGATTTCTCATTTATCATACCTGCCGGTAATTGGCATAATTTAATCAATACAGGCAATACTCCAATTAAGTTATATTCGATTTATGCACCGCCGCAGCATCCCCACGGCACAGTGCATGTCACTAAGGAAGATGCACAAGCTGCAGAATAGCAGTTTCTTACTCCATCGTAATTTCATCTTTTATAAAAGATATTTTTTTAGTATAATGGACATAGTGGTATTGTATAAATGCCGAACTGTAAAACTAGTTATATACAGCGATCGGAATCGCCAGAAATGAGCTATTCCAGGCGAAATGATATATAATTTTACAGTTCGGTATCTATAATTAGGCATAGTCCAGTTACCAACTATTATAAATGATGATTGAGATGAGAGGAGAATTCAAAAATGAGTATACCAAATAGTACAGGATTTTATGGTGAATTCGGCGGACGTTTCGTACCAGAAAATCTTGTAAAGGTATTAGATGAGGTAAAAGAGGCGTTTTTAAAATTTAAGGATGATCCAGAATTTAATAAGGAGCTTAATTATTACTTCAAGTATTTCGTAGGAAGGCCAAACCCTTTATACTTTGCAGAAAGGTTGACCAAACAGATTGGTGGGGCAAAAATTTACTTAAAAAGAGAAGACCTCAATCATATGGGTGCACATAAAATAAATAACACACTTGGACAAGTACTTCTGGCAAAACGCCTTGGAAAGAAGAGAATTATTGCAGAGACAGGAGCAGGACAGCATGGAGTTGCCACTGCTACAGCATGTGCGTTATTTGAAATGGAATGTATTGTATATATGGGTGAAGAGGACACTCGCAGACAAGCACTAAATGTTTTCAGAATGGAGCTTTTAGGTGCTAAAGTTGTTCCCGTAAAAACAGGTACAAGGACGCTTAAGGATGCTGTGGATGAGGCATTGAATGATTTGATGGAAAATTATGAGAACACTTTTTATATGTTGGGTTCTGCTGTTGGCCCTGATCCATATCCTGAAATGGTTAAACATTTTCAGTCTATAATAGGTAACGAAGCAAAGGAACAGATCATGGAACTTGAGGGAAGGCTTCCAGATTACCTTGTTGCCTGCGTAGGAGGAGGAAGTAATGCAATTGGCTTATTTGCCCCATTCTATAATGACAAAGATGTTAAAATGGTTGGCGTTGAGCCTGCCGGTAAAGGTATTGATACACCGGACCACGCGGCTACCATCACATTGGGAACTCCTGGAGTTATCCACGGTTTCAAATGTTATCTTCTCCAAGATGACAAGGGTGAACCGCTTCCTGTTTACTCAATTGCAGCAGGATTGGATTATCCAGGTGTAGGCCCGGAGCATTCTTTTTATAAGGACAGCGGCAGGGCACAATATGTTACAGCTACCGATAAGGAATCCATAGATGCATTCCTCAAGCTTTCAAAGGTAGAGGCTATAATACCTGCAATTGAAAGCTCTCATGCATTAGCATATGGTATGAAGCTTGCAGGCGAACTTGACAAAGATAAGATTATTGTTATATGCCTCTCCGGCAGAGGTGATAAAGACGTTGCAGAAATAGCAAGTATTTTAGGCAAATAATATATGGAGATGCATTGGTCAGGATTACCACCTTGCTAAGCCATTACTAATGCATCTCCAATATAATTTATTTTATATTATATTTCGTTCATCCTGTTTTTCAGAATCATAAAGTTTACATAGGTTATACAGCAAAACCACAAAGTAATTTTCACCATTGTATACAAAAATAATAACGTGCGGCTTTGACAACTGGACTTACGTTTATCAAAACAACACGTTGTATTATAATTTTATCATTATTAAATTTAGCAAATGTAAGTATTTTTCAAGTTATTTATTAACTATGCCATTCTTTTTATTATCGCCATCTTCCATTTTCATTTTTACCGGCCGGTTTACACTAATAAATTTTTCAATTAATCTTTGTGAAGGAGATATACCAAAATGTTCTTGATACCACTCAATATACTCATTCAATTCCATAAAAAAACATCCTTTCATATAGCAAAAAGCTTTATTTATTAATCTATATAAATATTTTACCACTTCAAAATTTTTGATGTAAGCATTTTTTACAAAGAAAATTTGTGTTAACTTTTACCATATGAAAAAATAAAATTTATAGGCACTTTCTTATAAATTCAATGGGATGCTGGGTACGCTTTGCAGTTTCTTCGACTGACAGCCCTTGACCAATAAACCGTTTTACTACCGTTTCCATGCTTTCGCCAACTTCTATTATATGCATATCAGGGTCATAAAAGCGGATAACCCTTTGACCCCAGGGGTATTCAACAACGTTATGCAAATATTGAATTTCAAAAGATTTGAGCCATTCTACAAATTCATCAAAATGCTCCTCTTCAAAATATAACTCAAAGTTATCAGGTTTTGACATAATATCATTTTGGGTTTTATTTATAAACTCTGCCCATGTTGACTTTGTTTGAAGAGAGAATTCTCCGTCAAAAGTAATATTGGCACCAAAATCCAATACTACCTTTTGATTTAATACGTCTTGATAAAACTTTCTTGAAACTGCCATATCATCGACAACAATTAATGGTAATTTATATTTCATTTTCCCTCCAGTTACCAGAAACATCTATTTCTTTTAGTTCTTTACATACCTGGTCCATAATATTATTTATTTCCATTGTGGTTTTATTTTTAAATAAAGGTACAAAGCTTTTCTCCCATACTTCGGAAAATTTCATACTTGGGAAGAAAACCATATCATTGCTGACAATGTCCAAAGGCTCAATATTATACCCTGCCAGTTGCTTTCTTATTATATCTACCGCTCTTATATCGTTAAAGAGTTTTCCAATTTTGGAATCTGGCCCATAACTATAAGGATTTTCACCTACAGCCTTGAATCGTCCCGTGAGAGTTATATTCCTTGATGAATTGCCTATAAGTATTTTATAATAACCTGGTTCTGCGGTCCACTGATTAAGACCTGTATCAAAACTTGCCAGATCCTCTTTACCAAGTTCAAAAACAATTTCCTTTTCTTCCCCAGGCTCGAGACCGATCTTTTTGAAAGCCTTCAATTCCTTGGGAGGCTTTTTAAGCGTAGATTTCTCAGCCTTTATATAAAGCTGTACCACTTCCTTACCGGCTATTCTTCCTGCGTTCTTAACTCTGACTTTAACATTAAGATTTTTGCCTTTACCCATATCAAATATTGGTGAATCCATCCTTATATCAGAAATCTCAAAGCTTGTATAGGAAAGTCCATAGCCAAAAGGAAACAACGGCTCTACACCTTTAAAATCATAATAGCGATAACCCACATATATCCCCTCACCGTACCAAACCTCCCCATTTTCTCCAGGGAAGTTTCCATATGTAGGACAATCCCTATAATATTTAGGGAAGGTAAGAGGAAGTTTACCTGAAGGGTTCAGGTCTCCAAAGAGAATGTCAGCTGCTGCATGTCCTCCCTCCATACCGGGGAAGAATACACATAAAACCGCATCTACATCATCGATCCAATCCATCATGTTAACCGGTCCTGATATATTCAGAACTACAACGATCTTGCTGCCGGAAGCCTTAGCTTCTCCAATAGTCCTCAATAACATCGCCCTGTCTGCCTCTTCAATATCCATATCCGGCCGATCTGAGCCTTCCTGCCCTCTGGCTCCAACTGTAATAATAACAACCTCTGTATCTTTATTTATCTTATCAAAGGATACCAATTGACTGCCAATCTTCTCTACTGTACTATCATATAGATTTGAACTTAAGTCAGTCCAGACTTCAGCACTTCCTCCCCCGGATTCAATAAACTTCTTGCTGTTTTTACCAAAGAAACTTACCTTTGAACTTTTCTTAAGCGGCAGAACTGCCCCTTTGTTCTTAAGAAGTACAGCACCCTCAGCCACTGCCCTGTATGCAGCCCTTATTGAAAAATCAGTATCGATATCAGTGTATTTGCGTCCTTTCATTACAGGTATCTCAATAAGAATTTTAAGGAAGTTTTCAATGCACTTATCTAAGACTCCCTCGCTCAATCTACCTTCTTTAACAGCCTCAATAAGAGGTTTGGCACTTCTTGGTCCGGGCATCACCAAATCATTACCTGCTTTTGCCGCTTCAACCTGATCATAGGCGGCACCCCAGTCAGACACTACAAAGCCTTTAAAGCCCCATTGATTCCTCAACTCCTCAGTTAACAGCCATTCATTTTCAGTACATGACTTGCCATTTATCTTGTTGTAGGCTGACATCACAGTTTTTACGCCACCCTCCTGTACGCATGCCTTAAAACCTGGAAAATACAATTCATGAAGGGCACGCACAGGAATATGTTCATTAATACCCATTCTCTCTGTTTCCTGATTATTGGCAGCAAAGTGTTTAACATTAGCTGCTACACCTTGATCCTGTATTCCTTTAACAAACTGTGGAGCCAATTTTGCTACAAGGCAGGGATCTTCCGAATACCCTTCAAAAAGCCGGCCATTTAACGGGTCTCTATGGAGGTTTACGTTGGGAGTGCCTAAAAGCACATCTATTTTATAGGCATTAGCTTCTTTTCCAAGGGCTTCTGCACATGCATATACAGTTTCCGCATCCCATGTTGCTCCCAACAGGATTCCAGACGGGAAGCATCCTGGTTCCTTGCCTTCCGGCTTCATAGAATTTAATTCGGAATCGGCCATGGCAAGTATTTGTTGATCCTCTTGTGAAAGTTTACTTGCATCTCCTATATAGGGAAGAATCCTTCCAATGGAGTATAAGCCCTCCATGTCTGATTTATTTATATTTTTTTCTATATTATCATTAGTCTTATAGGTAGCCTGATATATGAATTCCTGATAAAGCTGCATAAAGTTGATACCTGTTCCACCGTCCAAAAGTAATACCGAGGGAATGCCCAAACGCTCAATACCACGAGTACGAAACACAGACATTCCTGTAATGAGATTTGCTTTTTCTTCTAAAGTCATTTCATTGATTACTACAGGGATGGATTCTTTGTCTGTTAATTTACTGTTCATTTGCCATCTCTCCTTATTATTTTTAGTAATACTTTTATCTAAATTTTGATTATTTATCAGGTAATTTATCACACCATATTGTGCAAATTCGAGAAACATTAGTGCAATTCCTTTTTATTAATAATAATTGATCAGGATTTCATTAAATATCAGCACTGTTGTTCTGAAGCTTTTCATTTGTTTTCCAATCCCTTTTAACCAGAGCCGATATTTCTCAGCTCTCTTTTGGCTCAAGGCCAAGGACTGGTGTAGTAGAAACAGCAAGTTCTTTCTTCATTATTTATGCTGTATTTGTATTAATATCTCGTCCATTCACAGGACGTTGGTCTGATAGATCCGGTACAAAAGCAATTATCTGCCTTGCTTAATTATTTTTGCGGTGGGAATGCTTTTGATAAGCCAAACTAGATTTAGCGGCATAATGCTCCTTGCTGGTGCTTTTATTGGTGTAAGTTATGGTTCAGTAACTCCTGAATTTTAAACACAAACTATTAGTTCTGTGGAATCAGATAGAGCCGGAATCGCTAAGTCTCAATTCTTTAACTCCATGGATGCCAATTTTCAGAGCATGTTTCTTTAATTCAATAAATTTCAATATGAATTTGATGCTTAATATTTAACACGATAAATATCCCTATACACTGCATTTCTTCTGATGTTTTTGAAAAATCAAAACAATTTGTCAATAGTCTTAATTTTCAATTCTTTGCCTCTCTCTCATACCTTGTTCTCAAGATATAAATTTTGTGAAGTAAATATTAAATTGTGCTATATAAGATTATCTTCTAACATATGTGAGTTCAGCCATACCATCAACTGCTCTTGTTTCAATAAGTTTAAGTTTTATTTCTGGATTTTTTTCTATAAAAAGTGGAATACCATCACCTAAAATGATTGGTATTATTGTTATAATATACTTGTCTACCAGATTTTGTTTAATAAATTTGTCAATTAACTTTCCACCACCAACAAGCCAAATATCCTTACCTTGTTGGCTTGTTAGATTATTAATAAATCCAGCAATATCCTCTGATATATACTCTACCCTATTATCAGGTTCATAATTTCTTGTTGTTGCTACATAACATTTCTTGCCTTCATATACCCAAACACCAGGTGATAATTCATTAATAACTTGTTCATATGTAGTTCTACCCATTACAACTGTATCTATTGAACTGTAAAATTTGTCGAATCCTGAATCCACATTTGGGTCACCACTACTGTCACTCAACCAGTCAACTGCTCCATTGTTCCTTGCGATATATCCATCTAAACTCACTGCGATATAGAGAATTATGTTTCTACTCACTAACTCACCCTCCTCACTTTTTCTTGCATTAAATATTCATTAATATTTTATTTTTTATTATAACTCATTGTTGGGTGAATACGCGTTATTAATCCATTTAAAAGAAATACAATTCCAAGCATAGGAATCACAATAGAATTTGTTATGCTAATATCCACTAAATCTGCTAAACCAATAGCCGACAATATTATTACACAACACGACAATACCATTATTAATAAAAAAGTAACTCTTTCAAATTTGGATTTCTTTTACCACATTTTTGATAACTTTTCCATAAAGATTCTCCCCCTCAATACTCTTTAAATTTCTTCTAAAACAAAGCTAGTGAAAATTTCGTCATATCAATCATTACATGTATTTATATTCTATACATTAACAAAAATCACATTATTTTTCAATTGCTTTAGCATTAACCTGACTAACAGGCTCATCTGGTACCTTGGCAAACCAAGTGATACAGTAAAAGTCCAAATGATTTACAAAAATATTAACCGGGAGTATAATAAGAATATAATAATAGTACAATTATGCTACGAAAGGTATGTTGATTATGAATATAAAGCCATCAGCAGCAATAAGAAAAAACTATAACGAAATTTCCATGCTTTGTAAAAAGTCAGGCGAACCAGTTTATCTTACTAAAAATGGTGAAGGCGATTTGGTGGTGATGGATATTGAAGCATTTTCAAGACGAGAAAGCATGCTGAAATTGAGAGAAAATCTGGTAGCTGTGGAAGAAGAAAGGTTAAGCAGAAAACAGGGTTATTCTATTGATGAAGTAGCTTCCATGATGCAAAAAGCCGTTAAGGAGGTTACTGATGGAAAACGGAAGTAGAAAATACGCCGTTATTATTTCAGAAAAAGCAAGTGAAATGTTAATATCCCATGCTCGCTTTTTGACACAAGTCAGTGAAAACGCAGCACTAAATCTTATTAAAGAATTTGAGTTATCTGCAAAATCCCTGGAAGACTTTCCAGACAGAAATCTATGGCTTTCAGATTCGGTAATACCAATAAACAAATACCGAAAGCTATTACTGTGCAGTCGGTATCTTTTGATCTACCAAATAAAACGAGATACAGTTTATGTTGATTTTATTGTTGATTGTCGGCAAGATTACGGTTGGCTTTTATAAAAACAAAACGATGTGTCCATCCATAACTATTAACCTACTTTATATTATTCAAGTATAGAAAAAACTATCGTCTCCACAGGCCAAATCATAATGCGAAGAACTTCTTTAATTAATTCTTGACAATTATTATGGCCTTTTTTCACGGGCAAAAGTGCCTTATGATATGGAGCAATTTGAAAAAGTAGGTCCATACTTCAAAATACATAACCTTTTCATATCTTCCCCCAATATGATATTAGACTTGTACTTTTTATATTTCAAAGCCTTCTTTAATGTTTGCAGGATTAAATTGTCATTTCCTACTTGGCTACACAATGGGTAGCTTTTCTAAAGGAGTATTTGGTTTTACCCGATAAATTAAGGGGAACTTTAAATATACCTTGCGATTTTGTTATTGTTTAGGATATTATGGTGATCATGGATCTTTTTTATGTAGGAAAATTATTAAATTAAGGAAACTTGTTATCAAGGGATGATAGGTCCAAATAATCTGGAGGAAATACAATGGCATTTATTTCATTTGAAAATGTATATAAAGAATATGGCACAGGAGACAGTCTTGTGAGGGCTTTAAATGGTGCGAATTTTTCCATGGAACAAGGGGAATTGACAGTAATACTTGGTTCCTCTGGTGCAGGCAAAACTACAGCACTGAATATTTTGGGCGGAATGGACTCGGCAACACGAGGCAGGGTGATGTTTGATGGTAATGATATTACTCACTGGAACGAGACGCAGTTATGCCAATACCGCCGCACTGATGTTGGGTTTGTGTTTCAGTTTTACAATTTGGTACCTAATCTGACGGCACTGGAAAATGTGGAACTGGCAGCTCAGATTTGCCCATACAGTTTGGATGCTGCTGAAACTTTGAAAAAGGTTGGTCTTGGTGATCGAATGGGTAATTTCCCAGCTCAGCTTTCTGGCGGAGAACAGCAACGGGTTTCCATAGCCCGTGCACTTGCGAAAAGGCCAAAATTATTGCTTTGCGATGAACCTACAGGTGCATTGGACTATGTCACTGGCAAGCAGATTTTAAAGCTCCTGCAGGATACCTGCCGTAGAGAAGGGATCAACGTTATAATCATCACTCACAATAGTGCTATTGCACCAATGGCAGATAAGGTGATTCGGTTCAAAAACGGTAAAGTAGTAGATTTAGCAGTCAATGCCGAGCCTACGCATATTGAAGAGATTGAGTGGTGAGCCTATGAGAAAAACAGCCTTTTATAAAGATATTATATGCACATTTAAAAACAACCTGTCCAGATTCATTGCGATTACTGTGATGGCAGCCCTTGGAATAGGTGTATTTTCAGGATTTGCAGTAGGTTGTTTGGATGCGGTTGAGTCTGCTAACCGCTTCTATCATAAACAAAACACTTACGACATCCAGATTGTATCCACCCTAGGACTGACCGAAGATGATCTTTCAGCCGTATCTGGAGTGGATGGTGTGGGTGAAGTATTCGGCAGTTGCAGTATGGATGTGAAGGTTGAGAAAACGGACGGGAAATTGCTGCTGGCAAATCTGGCCACCCTGGATGCAAAGGGCATGAACAAACCATATGTGCTTGAAGGCAAGCTACCCACTCAATCTGGGCAAATTGCTGTGAACTCCAAATTCATTAAAGATGCCGATTTGCATTTGGGAGATATTATCACTCTGGCAAAGACTGATGCAACCAAGGAAGACTTAGAAGAGGGCACAATAGTGGATACCAGTGGGAATGATGACGAAAACGATCTGGAAATTAATATAGAAAGCGATTCCACAGCACCAGTGTTAGCAGTAAGTAAATACAAAATCACGGCAGTTATTCTAAGCCCTCTGGACATTTCCAACACTGAGGACAGCCTTTCATCCGTTTCTTTCTCATCAAATAGCAGTGATTACATGATATACGCTACATCAGGCTGTATAGACAGTGATATTTACAGTGCTATTTACCTTACCATAGACGGTGCATCTGAGTTGGACTGCTATTCCGCAGAATACCAAAAGCTGGTAGACAATTTTGCTGCCAAAATCAAATCGACCATACAGAAAAACCGACAACAAGCAAGATATGATGAAGCCGTGGTCGATGCCAAAGCTAAAATTGCCGAATCCGAAAAACTATTGGCGGACAAAACAGCAGAGGCAGAACAAAAGCTATCTGATGCTCGAAAAAAAATAGACGACGGCTGGGTTGAATTTAATAACGGCAGGAAAGAGATACTGGCCAACGAGGCAAAACTCAAAGATGGGGAAAAGGCTCTTTTTAATGCACAGAAATCAGCATATAAAAAGTTTGATGCTTCTCAAAAAGAAATTGATGACGGATTGTCAGAATTGAATGTCGGTGAAGCAAAGTTGAACAGTGAGAAGAATGCTGCATTGGAACAGTTCTCAACCCATGAGAGGCAGCTTGCGGAAAGCCGGGATACTTTGAACAAACAAAAATCTGAGGCTGAGGCAAAGTTTACAGATCTGATTGCTGTGCTGCCAACTGATGCTGTTAAAATCTGGAACAAGGAAACCACCCAAAAGGAATGGGCGGATATGATTGCAGATGGTGTGAAAGCAGCTCCATATTTACTGGCATCCAAAAATGGTGAGACATCAACAAAAGAGCAAACCGATAAGTATAACGCCGCAATGACCATGCTGAAAACGGACACAGAGCAACTTACCATGTGCTTTATTTCCGATGGATATTCTCTTACAGAGGAGCAAATAACTGCTTTGTCTAGCCTTGCTGTCAACTATGGTACTTTGAACTACAGCGAAAGTCAGTTGGAAGAAAATTCGGTGGAACTGACAGCGAAAAAAGCTGCCGCATTAAAGCAGTTTTCTATTGCCTATCAGAAAATTAAGGACGGAAAAGACAAGCTTATAAGTGGACAGAAGAAGCTTAATGACGGCAAAGCTGAAGCCGAGAAAAAATTTGTTACTGAAAAGGCAAAATTGGATGATGGCAAGCAGAAGCTTACGGATGCCCGGCAGAAATTGGCTAAGGCTGAGGCTGAGCTTAATGAAGGACAGGATAAGCTGAATAAAAATAAATCTGACTACGAGGATTCCATAGCCAAAGCCAGTAAAAAGCTGGACGATGCCAAGACCAAGGTCGCAGACATGGATATGACGAAATGGTATGTCTGGGATCGTAGTGATAACGACAGTTGTGCCGGGCTTAAAAGTGATGTCGGCTTCATTCAGGAGGTCACCAAGGCTTTCCCTATTTTTTTCTTCCTGGTGGCAATACTCATCAGCCTGACCACCATGACCCGCATGGTGGAGGAGGATCGCGGCCTAATCGGTACCTATAAATCCCTTGGATATTCCAACTTCCGGATTAGTTTGAAATATATTTTCTATGCAGTGCTGGCATGCGTCATTGGAGGCATTTTGGGAAGTGTGATTGGGTTTGTTGCACTTCCAATGGTAATTGGAGTCATTATGAATAACATTTATACATTACCAATGTATCAGTTGTCCTTCAAGCTCGGATATGGTCTGGGTGGATTCGGTCTGTTTCTCCTTGGTATTTCGGGTGCAACTGCTATCTCCTGCTTTGAGATGTTGCACCATCGTCCGGCAGAGCTAATGCGTCCCAAAACACCCAAGGCAGGAAGTCGGATTCTGTTGGAACGCATTCCTTTCATTTGGAAAAAACTAAACTTCCTGAATAAGGTAACCTGCCGTAACTTGTTCAGGTTTAAAAAGCGTGCAATAATGACCATTGTAGGTATTTTAGGCTGCACGATGCTTATTGTTCTAGGATTCGGTTTGCGAGATACCGTTGGAGGGTTGATGTCCGACCAGTTTGATACTGTGACTGTATATGATGCCATCGTAGTAACAGACAAACTGAACACAGAGAAAACTAACGTGCTTGTCAATGAATGGAAAACATTCGGAATGGTGAAGGATGCACTGCAAATTCAGGTTACCGACTTGACACTGCGATCCAGCAGAGATAGTGTGGATATTCCCGTAATGGTGATTCCTGACAATGCTGACTTGGACAAATATGTTCACCTGTATAATTCCGTCACCGATAAGGCAATGTCCCTGCCATCAAACGGCATTGTTGTTACTCTAAATGCAGCAAAAAAACTTGCTCTAGCTGGTGGTGACATTGTGTCTATGCAAAATGATGACAATCTGGAACGTGATTTCCATGTAGCTTTTGTGGCAACAAACTATGCAGGCAATTATGTGTATGTCAGAGAAAGTTATTATCAGGCAGCATTCGGCGACTATACCGGAAACTCTTTCCTGCTTAATCTGACGAATAATCCGGAAAGCCAGAAATGGCTGGATGCTCTCAGTGATGATGACAGAATACTCACCGTCAGCAGCAGTCAGGCAGCGAGAGATATTTTTAAGGATGTGAATAAAACAGTCAACATGGTAGTTTATCTCTTGATTAGTATGTCGGCAGTATTGGCGTTGGCAGTTCTGTTTACCCTTTCCAATATCAATATCAGCGAACGGGAACGTGAACTTGCCACCATCAAGGTGTTGGGCTTTCAACGCAATGAAGTATATTCATATGTAAACAAGGAGACATTTATCCTTACCCTAATAGGCATTATCTGCGGCCTGCCGGCTGGCTATGGCATAACCTACGGCATTATGGCCAATGTCAGCATTTCAGATACCGCTTTCAAAGTGCGTGTTTCAGTTGCTGCATATCTAATTGCGGTAGTGCTTACAATCATTTTTACATTATTGGTAAACAAAATCACCAACAAGTCGTTGCGTAGAATTAACATGGTGGAAGCATTAAAGAGTGTGGAGTAAACCCAAGTAGAAAGCGGAAGTAATTTTTTATCAGCATGCCTTAGGAGGTAATTATGAAATTACTAAGATTAATCTTGGCACTAATTTTTTCATGTATCATCGCAGGAATATACGCTCTGTTTCAACACTATTTTTTTGACACATTTTTTGTCATGCCATTGATAGTTTCATTAATTATAACTCTATTATTCACAAGAATGGTTACACTGTCCAGATATAAAATGATAGTTTGCAGTATATTATTAGGTTTAATGATATATTCGGTATTTATAGGATGTAGCTATCAGCTTTTTAAGTCTAATATAAATGAACAGGCAAAAACATCAATCAATTATGAAATTGATGATATAACTGATAAGTATTTATACTATATGACAGGCCATAAGGGAATTGTTGGCTACGTTTTTTTAAGAACTGAGAGCATTCCATCTAACATGGTACAAGTAATGGAGAGAGTTAAAAAAGATAACATAGAAATACCAAATTTATATGGATTTTTAGGAGAAATATTTAGATTCGCTATAATGGTGTTTTTACCATTATTAGCTCAACTTCAACCGAATAGTAGAAGAGTTACCAATTAAAAGTGCTGCAATGATATATTTGAGGAATTGTTATGTACAACCATTGTCAGGAAATTAAAATATCTGAACAATATTATTGAACTAGATCATCGATTCATAAGATGAAAAGTCAAACCAATGCAGGGTTTTCAATGTCCAACAATTACCAAAAATTAATATTTTCTTAGAATCCATTTAATAGAAACTTGATCTAAAAAGTAATACAATATATTACAGAATATTTTAAATTAAGGAAAAACATATGAGTTTAGGAAAAGAATTTTACGTTGGCTGGGGTACACTTGCATTAATTACTGCTGGGATTGCACAAGGAAAGAATAGGTCAGGGCTAAATTGGTTCTTATTATCATTACTATTAGGGCCACTTGCTACATTCTGTCTTGTGGTGTTTGCAGACAAGAAATAACACATAAAAGGAGTTCTGAATGTTAAATAAATTTCGAAAGCTTTATTATAAGCTCATTAATGTTGAAAGCAAACCTAATTTTTTAGGATATGGAATAAACCAATATGGTAAATTAATGCCAATTTTCAGGTCAGAAATAAGGCATGTAGAGCCCTTCCTGAAGATATTGAAAATCGTATACCTAAATATGATGGCAGCCTAAGTGCATCTGAATTATATGAAATGTGTGCTATGGCAATAAGAGAGAAAAAATCAGTCTGAAATGTATTATTATTTATTGATGGTTAAAAACAATAAGTTCTGGGGGAATATTCAAAATGTATGATACTCAATTTGGTTTCATGTCTGCATTCGGTACAATATTTATTGTAGCAGTATTTATAATCTTAATTGCAGGTATAACATTTGGTATAGTAAGTAGTATAAAACAACAGAGATACAACAATTCACAGCCCATATTAAATGTCGAGGCAAAAATAGTAACAAAAAGATCAGATGTATCTAGCAGTATATCTAATGAAGATAATTTTCATAGTACGAGCACAACATATTACATAACTTTTGAAGTTGAAAGCGGTAGTCGTATAGAGTTCCAGGTAAATGGACAAATATATGGTTCTTGTGCTGAAGGAGATATAGGCAAATTAACATTTCAAGGAACAAAATATATTGGCTTTGAAAGAAATGGATATAGAACTCAAGTTTTGAATAGATGCCAGATTCTTTAAATCACGTGCCTTTTTGATCTAATAATACCAAGCAATATTAAAGGTTTTGAGTATTGATTATCAACATTTATTGATATGTTAAGTTGAGAGGATGATGACTTTGAGTGAGAGACTACCTTGTAAAAATTCAAATTGTAAAGGTACAATTCTTCCCACAACTGCTAATAAAACGGGTGGCTATTGCATGCCATGCCTACAAGCTATAAAGAAAAAGGAATATGACGAATATATAAAGAAAAATAGGAAAGATGTTAATTTATATGAAGGCATTCAAGATAAAGTAGAAATTATTAAGATAATGAACACGCCTTTAAAGTACGATCCATTGATTAACTATATTAAATATGAAAAGAGTTTAGAAGATATTTATTCATCAATTACAATGGAAGATGTCTTACGATTAAAAAAATATGTGCTTGAGCTAATTGAAGAAGATAACTTTGATAAAGCAGAAGATATTTTGTTGCCTTTGGTTTGCATAACAAATGCCAATATAGAGGAATGCTTAGCCGCTTTAACAGATAAAAGTCACTATTATCCAGGTATTCTTTTCAAAGACGCAAATACAGATACAAGAGATAAACTGATAAAAAAATTAGATAGTGATTTGGAAAATCAAAATCATATATTATATGCATTGTCTTGGATTGGAGACCAAACAGTTGTGAGCTTATTCAATAGTTGGCGTAAAAACCCTCCAATTTGGAAAAGTAAGTTATGTGTTAATCCAGAGACATATTCATTTGAGTCTGGATGGGAACTAACAAATAATGGCGAACGCAGAAATTTGTTTTATAATGAATGTTATCCCTTTGAGAAGAGTGAGCCAAAAGATTCTGATCCAGTAATTGTTTTACAAAAAAATGACGAAACATGTAAATGGTGTGGATCAAGCTTTATAACTTTGTTTGATTTTGATCTAAAAAATAAACTTTTAGACTTCATTACATTTAATACTGATAGGTTAGTAATTGCCACTTGTCCTTTATGTGCCTGTTATGGAGTTTTGTATACACAAATTGATAATAATGGTATTTCCAGGTGGTGCGAACTTAATCAAAAACCAGCTTATTTGCCTGAATTTAAACAAGAAGAAGAATATTTTGTAATAGAAAATCCATTAAGATTATCAACTTGTAAAAGAAACGCTTATTATGCTGCTAAATGGACATTGGGGCTACCATCTTCACAATTAGGAGGTCATCCATCTTGGGTACAGGATGCTGAATATCCAATATGCCCACAATGCAAAAAGAGTATGACTTTTATTGGACAACTTGAATGTGCTGATTTTGACGAATATGCAGAAGGTATATACTATTCTTTTATTTGTGCCGATTGTAATATTGCTGCTACAAACTATCAGCAAACATAATTGAATAATTTATATGATTTATCAAAAATAGGTTTTCGGTTAATTTATGGAATCTTCTAGAACGGCAGTCATGGCTTAATAATTCATATGTAGCAATGTTTCTCGGGTCGCTCAGCAAACCTTTTGGGGGACATAGGAGCTATGTAACCCCTCAATGGATTGTTGAATGCCGACGTTATCGGAAAGATGAGGAAAGTACGCATCGTCCTGGCTCGGATTTATCAGGGTATTTCTCTGGAGGTTCCTTGATTTGCATAAGCTTGATATTGCGAGCAAAAGATTACATTTTGAGAAGCTTTTTAAAACGAATGTTTACTTCATGTTTAAAATAATCCAATTAATTTAACAAAAAGGAGTGGTGTGTATATGCAAGAAAATAAACAAGAAAAGAAGTATTTTGTGTTAAAAATTCTTCCTACTAGGCCAACTTTTATGCAGGATATGACAGAGGAAGAGAGGAATATCATGCTTCAACATATTGCCTACTGGACTGACTAAGCCGATAAAGGGATTGCAATAGCATTCGGTCCAAAAGAAATAAACATAGGTTGGTTGAAGCTTTATGTATATATTATCAATCCATATGGTGTTATAAATAGCTTTTATCAAGCTCTCAATGAAGTATCTTTGCTTAACTTTTTAATTGTCGGTATATCATTAATTGTTTCAATACTTACAATAATAGGAATGCATAAATGGAAGTTATGGGGCTGGAATTTGAATCTGGCTTTACTTATTTTGTCAGCTTTTGTAAAGCCAATACTTGGAGCTGAAGATACAAGCAATTATTTATCAATTTCAATTACTTTACTTTTGGTTTGGTGTATTCCTAATTTTATTTATTTTTTTTAAAAAAAGGTTTTTTGAATCTTAATAAATATACAAGTTTACACTTTAGGGAGGATGAAAAATGTTCAAAAAAATTTTTGGTGGTAAAAACGATAAAGGAAAATCAAAGGATGGAACAAACATATATACTTATGAAAATACTGATATTAAAGACAAAAGTAAAGTTGCAAAGATGTTATACGTAGACGAAATCACTGCTCATTTTGATAGTGCCTTTCCAGGAAGAGTTACTAACGTATTTCATGAACTTATTTCTGATATTGTACATATAGATGTTTATTGTATGGAACCAACTGATGATGAGCCATTTAGAGTTCTTTATACCACAGGAATGAGTGATTTACCAATGACTTTGCCAAAAGAAATTGAAAGAAAATTTGAGCATTTAAAAAGAGCTGAGTTAATAATTTTTCTCCCAAAAGAATGGCCAATTGATTCAGAAGCATTTAAGAACGAAAGATATTATTGGCCAATAAGACTTTTAAAGCAACTCGCAAGATTTCCTCATCAGTATAATACTTGGTTGGGTTATGGACATACTATTCCAAATTCTGCTGATTACGACCCTTATTCTGAAAGTACTGGATTAAATGGAGTAATTCTATCTGCTTTAAAAGAGGAAATAAGTTTGTTAAAGACTAATGATGGCAAGGTAATAAATCTCTACAATTTAATTCCTTTATATAAAGATGAGATGGATTATAAACTAGAACATGGAATGGAAGCATTGTGTGAGAAATTATCTGAAGTTGAAGGAAGCGGTTTTTGGATTGATGAATCAAGAAGAAATGTTTGTAAGTAGCACATAATGAGTTCATTGTAACGGATGTATTTTTTATTAAAAATATAAAGAAAGTTATTGCCGTCGAAAATGTTACAGTAGGTGAACTTAAGACTGGTGACAAAGTACTTATAACAGTTGAAAATAAGGAGTTTAAATATAAAATTACAAAAGTTGAGAATATGAATAACCCAGAACCGTCGTTGCAAAAAAGGTGATAATAAGAAGTCACCATGCACAAGGTCAAATTCACAGTGGAATTTAAATCCGGTGTGACGGTAGATGTTAATGAATAAACAAAAAGATAAAGGCACTCTACGCATATTTGGCATAGGGTGCCTTGATTAGTTTCAGTTCAAGTTCCAAACTTGGAGTTTGTAATAGCTTCCAGACTATTTTTTGTATCCACATTTAGGGCACATGCCATTTTCGTTTAACGCAATGCCGCATAACGGGCAGCGATCGATATCCTTTTGGGGCTTGTACTCTTCAGTAGCTCCATTTACTCCGCTTGTAAACGTGAGCTTCACGATGTTGAGCTTATCCTTCAGTAAATCGTATACGATTTTAATCATGCCTTCAACAGTCATCGTTTCTTTTGTGACAACCAAACGACATTCTGGGTATGCTGTAGCGAGTTCTGTCTTAAAAGCAGGACCTTTTTGCTTATTGGTCAGTGCACCGTCCTTGATGCCTTGTGCTTCGTAAACGCCAAGAATCGCAGGAAGCAGAGGATCGTCTTCCCTTAAAACCAGTGCATGGTCGAAGTTTTGTAAAACTTCCCAAGCGGTTTTCTTGATTTCATTACAAGGAAATACCATATTCACTCCCATGTTGACAGTATCTTCTACTTCAATCGTCAGTATTCCCGTATGTCCATGCAAATACTGTGCTTCGCCTTTGAACCCATAGAACCTATGTGCATACTGTAGGTCTATCGTAGTAAAACTTCTCATAACCATTCTCCTCTTATTATATATTTACGGGTGTTTCTTTGCTCCCGTATGCGCACATTGCAGATTTGTCGAGTTACCTGAACCATTCTTATCTTAATAAATCACTTATTACATTCAAGGCAAATACCCCTGAAATTAATATTATGTCCGATAAACTCAAACCCATGAGTATCCTTAATGTTTTTATTAGAAAAATTAATACAAGTCACGATGGTTTCATTTGTTGCTATTGTTTTCGCCCGTATTTATCTTCTAAAAACTCGATAGTGGCATGCATTAGTCTTTCCAGTGCCTCTAAATTGATGTCGGACAGCCTTTTAACATAGATACACGCCTTCCCGATTGTATACTTTCCTAAGTCTTTCAGCAAATACTCATGCTCCGGGGTTTCCCATAAATACATATAATGAGATTGCTGCCTTTCGCGGAGAAAAGGCCACAAGCGGCCAATCTCCTTCTTGTTTGCTGCGATCGGATTTGTAATGATAGCTTCCAAACCCTATCATCGAAGAGCCCCACATCTTGGGAGGATGTCCTGTGACCTTTTGCATTAGCTTCACAAGTTCATAACTATCCAAACGCTTTTGCTCGGTATTCACAAAGGTATTGATAAATTCAAAAACATCTCCATCGTGCTGCTTCGTTTTTAATTCTGCCATATAAACACCTCCTTTATGTCCAAAATTTTTTAATATCTTTTTTGTTCTCTATGTTACTATATGAAAAGTGTTAATGATCTTACATTTGTCAGAGCAAATAACGAACGCTTTTACGGGATTTGCGATAGACAAATGTAATAGATTTATCACTTTTAATATAATTCAAAATTTACATCCAACCTGACCACACAACCCCGGTAAATCAAAAAATATCTAAATCCGCCACTCACGAACACCTAACATCTACCCTGGCCACTCACCAAACCATGACATCTAAATCACTCTGTCACGCTCAAAATCATTTAATTGGACTTGTTTCCATGAAGCAATGTTTTCACGATATTTGCTCATCGAACATTTTCTCTCAAACCTCGTAAATCCCTTATCTACTGGACTTTTCACAAATTTACTTATCAGCCCTTGTTATCAATGTCACGCACTCAACATGTGCCGTATGAGGGAACATATCCACCGGTTGAATAACCTTTACACCATATCCACTCTCCTTCAGATAATTCACATCGGCAGCCATGGTTGAAGGATTACATGATACATATACTATCCTTGCAGGACTTATCCTGACGATTTCATCCAGCACTTCCTTCTTACATCCCTTCCTTGGCGGATCAACTATCACCACATCTATCCTGTCATTAATTTGCCCAATAACATGCTCAACCCGCCCGCAAACAAACCTTGTATTTTTCACCCGGTTTATCTTCATATTGTTCTCTGCATCTTTCACTGCTTCCTCTATACTTTCTATTCCTATCACACTGCCGGCAACATCCGACAGATAAATTGATATGGTACCTGTTCCACAGTAAAGGTCCAAAACTGTTTCAATGCCAGTAAGCCCAGCAAATTCTCGGATTTTATCATATAAAACCTCTGTCTGCTTGGAATTTACCTGAAAAAAGGACAAAGGCGATATTTCAAAGTCATAACAGCCAATGGAATCCATTATTTTTTCTTTACCAAATATAAGCTTGTTTTCCTCTCCCATAACCTGATTCGTATTCTTGTTATTATGGTTTATGTATATACTTTTTATAGATGGAACCCTCTTAGTTATAACTTCAACCAGTTCTTCGCTGCTCGGAAGCTCCTCTAATGAAGTGACCAAGACCATCATAACCTCACCTGTCTTACGGCTCACTCTGGTTACTATATGACGAATTGGGGAAGCCATTACCTTTTTACTTTGCAGCATTTCATCCAGATAATCCCTTACAGCTTCTCTCACATCATTGCTATATTTTTGCTGTATTGAGCAAAATCTGATATCAGCAACCTGCCTTGTCCTTGTCTTGTAAAAGCCCAGCTTACATTTTCCCTCAGCATATTGGATGGGATACTGTGCTTTGTTCCTGTAGTTCATTGTGTCCACTGAGCCTATGGTTTCCCTGACAACATCCGCATCAATCCCGGCAATCCGGGATACAGCCTCCTTTACAATTCCTCTTTTAACTATGATCTGCTGATCATATGCAATAAACTGAAGTGAACATCCACCGCATTGATGGAAATATTGGCAAAACGGTATCACCCTATCTCCTTTTGACTCTATAATCTCATAGAGCCTTGCTGCTGCATAGTCTGCCTCTATTTTAGTTATGGCACCCCTTACCTTTTCTCCCGGAAGCACTCCCTCAATAAATACCTTTATACCATCTGCCATTCCGATACCACAGCCATCCTGTGTCAGCCCAATAATATCAAAGGTGTACAAGTCTCCTATTATTAGCATCACTTAACCTTCCAAACTTATTATTTGGTCATTGGAACAAAACCGCCCTTCTCAATCGCTTTTGTGCCATCCTCACTGAGAATCCAATCAAGCATCCTGTTCACCGGACTATCCTGTGCCTCTCCCTCTCTTGTCACAGCATATAGCACCGCTGTGAAGGGATATTTTTTGCTTATTATATTCTCTTTGTTACACTCTATACCCTCAACTGATAAAAACTTTACACTTTCCTTCTTGTGCATTTCATTTGCAAAGTAATAAAAGGAATACCCTATTGAATCTTTTGAATTCTTATAATCCGCAACTGCATCAATAAGTCCTCCCATGCTGTCGGGATTCTCCTCAGTAGGTGCCGCAGCAAGACTTTGGCCTTTCATTACCTTGTTTTCCATAAATGTCTGGCTTCCTGAGTTTTTCTCCCTCTGATAAGCCAGTATATCATTATCCTCTCCACCAACCTGCCTCCAGTTGGTAATTTTACCGGAGTATATATCTTGTATCTGCTTTACCGTCAGATTATTAACAGGGTTATCCTTGTTCACCAGGAAAATAAATGCGTCTCTTCCAATGGGAGTCTGCTTCATTTTAACTTTATTTTGTTCTGCCAATTTCAATTCTTCATCTGATGGACCTGCAACAAATATTATATCAGCTTTTTTCTCTATAAGCCTCACATATGCATCATGAGTTGTACTGAATGTTAGTGTATTAGCCTTTCTATTGCTTACACCAGCCAGTTCTTTTATGAGAACCTTGCCAAATGGAATGGCAGCAGTAGCACCATCAACCTTTGGGTATGTATAGGCAGTAAACATTGTAGATTTTGGAATTAGAACAGTTGCCAAGATACAAATTATTAGTATACCTGGAATTGCTGCAGCTGCCAGCTTTATCTTTTTTCTGCTGACATACCTTGTAATGTATTTTTCTGACCAAACTCCTATCAGGAATGCCATACATGGAATAAACACAGCTGCCAAATTTAAATAGACCAGAATTCCTGTATTGGATAAATAATCCTCAAGTCCATTAATAATTAATACTCCCCACATTGCGTATAAATCATATAGAATCCAGACTAAATCATTTATGTTCTTAATTGAACTTGAATAGCCGGTATACCATAAAAAAATACCCACAACAAATACAGGCAATACTATTATTACCTGTTTAATAAAGCTCTCTCCAATTTTCTTTGCCATAATAAATCCCAAAATACCCAAAGGTAAATATACAACGAAACAGTATAATATACCAAAAAACGCCAAACCTGTATCACTTAGATTATCAAGTAACCCCACAGCACTTGTATTTATCTTGTCTGCAACTGCTGTAATACTTAAAGGAGCAAAAAGCAAACATTCAAAAACAAAGTATGACAGTGCAAACATAAAACAAAGTGATATGGTGGACATTTTCTTTGTATTGCACTTTATTTGCTCATCCATTTTTTCGCCTCCATAAATTTAGTTATATGAAAAGTGAATAATCTTTTACATTTGTCTATCGCAAATCCCGTAAAAGCGTTCGTTATTTGCTCTGACAAATGTAAGATTATTAACACTTTTCATATATTAAAAGGGATATGTGACAGATAAATATAAGAGATTTATCACTTTTAATATAATGAATATATTTACATCCGATCTCCATTATATCAGACTATTTGTTTATATAAAAAGACAATCACATTTCCAAGTATGATTAATATATTACTAATAGCAATAATTAGCAATAGTATCCCAAGGAGATTATTTTAATGTTTATATCAGAAGATAAACAACACTGCCTTTTACTGGCAATCTCTTTAATTATATTCATACTGCTTGCTACAGGCTCAACAGGGCAATCAGAAATACCCGGATTACAAAATATAGCTCCAGTTATCATATAGGCAGAGTATAAAGGGGGGACATTCCTTTGTTTTCGCAAGATAATTTAAACAAGATCTTAAGGGATGTCATGGGTTGCATAAATAGAAATGTCCCTGGCAGCAATTCAGATAAAAATAAAACAAATAATAGCTCTAATGGTAACAAAATAAACATTACACCTGTTCAAGCCCTGGTCATCGCAGGAATTATAGGAGGTGTATTGGAAGTTGACTCGGTTTTGGTTGACAAGGATCAAGCTGTTCAAATAGTTTTAGCTGGATCTCTAAAGCAAAAGACAGAACTGGAGAAGATGTTTGATGAAATTGGCTCCATGCCTTTTGATGAAGTGTTAAAGGCAATGCTGGGAAGGCTGTAAGTTTGTTGACAAAATAAGCAATTTATGTAAGAATACATCATAAGCAAAATGTTATAAGGGACAAGCTCTCGAAGAAATGTTCTTAAGTCCAGGCTCTAATGCTATGGAAAAGCTTTAGAAAGGATGTAACTAACGAATTAAAAGAAACTACTGACGAAAATGGAAATTATATCAACGCAAATGCCTTATTCGTTATTTCAAATAAGTAAAATAACTACTTCACTCTCAAGATTTACAACTTTAAACCCGATATTTAATAAAGCAATCGTTATTATGCCCTGCTAAAGTATGGCAAATCATTGAAAAAAATGGCATACCCTTTGATGAAAAATTAGTATCCGACACAGAAAAAGATGCATTAATAGACTCGGGTAGGATTGCTGCAACCAGATTATTGCAAAGCGGAGCAGCATTTACAGCAGTTTTTTGTGCTAATGATTTTATTGCAATCGGTGCTATGGAAACTTTTAAAGAATCTGGTATACGTATTCCGGAAGAAGTAGCTATTATCGGTTATGATGATGTATTATATGGTAAAAACTGCACCCCCCCATTATCCAGCTTTCATCAAAATATAAAAACCCTTGGGTATACAAGTGCGAAAACTTTAATTAATATCTTGGGGAACAATGCTCCTGGAGATAAAATAATAAATATAAAATCCCAACTTGTCATAAGGGAATCCTGCGGCTGCAATATAAAAACTGAAGAAGACCTAACCCACGAGAACCTGAAATTAAAGGACTCAATAATTAAATATATAGAGAACATGCTTTTTAAAAACTACAACTTAGGTGCCGAACTATTTTCATTAGACCTGGAAGGGATAAAGAAACTTATGCCCCAGATAGTCAGCAACTACTCCTGGCTATGTTTGGGCCTGTTCAGTGAAGATAATCCCAACAATGGCCAACTCACTATTGAACAGATATTAAATATTAATATGGAGCCGGTTCCCAGTCCAATTTCAGTCTGTCCAATTGAAGAGTTTCCAAACATCGCATAATACCAGATTTATACCCCCCATACCTGATGATATAATATGGGTAATTCCATTGTCTACAATGACAAAGAACTGGGGTGCTATCTCATACATAAGCCCTTTTAATAATACCAGTACCCTTTACGCTTATGACATTTTCAGTACAATATTTAACCTTTTAGGTATTGCTCTTGATCGTGAGGTAGCCAGCAGAGAGTCCAAGGAAAACCTAATTGCCCTCCAGAAAACCCTGGACACCCTTCGTGAATCTCAGGAACAATTAATTCAGACGGAGAAAATGGCATCGCTTGTGGGTGTTGTATCAGGTATTGCACATGAAATAAATACCCCGATTGGAGTAAGTTTGACAGCTGCTTCTTTTCTCGAGCAAAGTACCAATAAAGTTATGAAACAATTTCAGGAGAATAAGCTAAACCATAAAGATTTTATGGGCTTTTTGGAAGCATGTGTTGAAACAAGTAAAATTCTTATGTCAAATCTGCAAAGGTCGTCAGGGCTGGTCAATAGGTTTAAAGAGATTGCTGTTAATCGTTCAACCCAGAATAAAGTTAAAATAAATCTTAAGAACTTTATAGATGATATATGGACCCTATTACCTCCAATAGTGACCAAGGATAATGCAAGCATAAACACAAACTGCCCCCATGACATGTTTATAACGACTTATCCGGAGGGACTCATTCAAATCATAACCAGCCTTTTTGAAAACTCTATAGTCCATGCCTTTTCGGAAGGAAAAAATGGGAGTATCAACATTGATGTAAATTCAAACAATGGCCTATTATACATAGTATATTCAGATGATGGGATTGGAATAGAAAAAAATAATCTTTCCAAAATATTTGATCCGTTTTTTACAACAAATAGGGGGCTGGGTGGAATTGGTCTTGGATTAAACATTGTTTTTAATATAGTAACCCAGGAATTCGGAGGAATTATCAATTGCGAAAGCCAGGTTGGCAGTGGAACAGTATTTAATATAACAATTCCGCTCATTGATTAAAATTGTACCATAATCGGATAGACATAAAATAAAATGATTTTACTGCAACATGTCTAAAGTCACACAAATTTGTGATTGCAGTAAAATCATTTTTTAATTTCCAGGGGTTTCCCATCAAGCTATCATATCATTAATCATTAATTGAATATTGCATTTGTTAACCTGTCAAAAAGCTTTCCTCCGTTACCTGAACCCGTGCAATTTGTTAGTATGATTGCAGCCGGATTACCATTACCTGTATATCCATGCTTAAAATTATTATTGGCAACGCAATTTTTAAGAACATGTGGTACAGAAGCAGTATCATCTCCTAGTTTATATCCATTTCCATCACCACCTGTTGCAGTTCCGTTAGTCTCTTTGCCATTTCCACTGGCTTCACAGTTTTCCATGGTAACAACTCCAATAGCTCCAGTATCGGATTTTGTGTACAAGTCCCAGCCATCATCACAGTTGTACAAAGCTTTACAATTTCTAAATACATTTCCATTGCCGCAGGTAAGCTTGGCAGCAAAACCATCTGCATTTTCCAGTGTAGAATCTTTATTCTCAGTTGATATACAATCCAATACCAAGTTGTTGCTTGGCCACTTGTCTATCGTTTTATAAGCCGAATTGTATCTTGATATCTGGAGTCCCGAATCATGATTCTTCTTAAATAGACATCCCTCGATTTTATTATTGTTTCCACCTAAAAGCATTCCGTTGTCCCCTGCATTTTGAATGGTTATGCCTTTAATATACCAATAATTTGCAGCAAGTACGATACCTCTGTTTGAAGATTCCTCACTCATTGCCGAGAAGTCCAAGACAGGCTTGTCACTTCCATATGCAAAAATATTCTTTGTAGCGGATGAACTTCCGTTATTACCCTCTGCAATAATTATCGTTGAAGATAAATTGTAGGTACCGCTTTTTAAGAAAATTGTTTTGCCCGGCTGAATGTCTTTAATAGCCTGAGCTAAAGTAACAGCTCCATTAGGCTCAATTATTATATCTCCGCTTGCCGGAGTGAAAGATACAGCACTTGTTGGAGTAGGAGTTGATGCTTTAGTAGGTGTAGGTATCTTAGTTGATGTTGGCACCTTAGTAGGTGTAGCAGTTGGATTAGTTATTGTAACTATCGTTACGTTCTGAGGATAATCACTTGAGGTTTTACTGAAATATTTTGCAATAACGATTATATCCGTCATATTTACAGAGCCATCCATATTCAAATCATATGCTTCGTTATAGGCAGAGCCGCCCTTTGAAGCATTAAATGCTTTTGCGATTTGAATTATATCGGTCATGTTTATGGCATTATCTCCATTAATATCTCCTGGCATCATCAATACAGGCGAACTCTGGGTGCCTACTATAACACCGCTCACATTATTGACATTTCTAATTTCTCTGGTCAAGTATGATGCTTTGCTTATTTTAACTGTATAGCTTGAATCCTGGGGAACATTGGGCAATTCAAAATAACCATTGTAATTAGTTACAGTGCTTCCCACTCCCTGAACTTCCATTTTGAATCCGCTTCTTAAATCAGCAGAACTCTCATTTAAATCGGGCTTTACATATCCTGAAACTGAATAACCGTTACCGTTTGAAGTAGGTGATACCTTAACGGTAGGTGTTGATGTTGGTTTCATTGTTGAAGGTGGATTGCTGGCTGTTCCTTCAAGTTTGCCTATGCCGGCATACTGTGTAACCATAGCCTTAACACTACTTGCAGGACTTAGTACCCCAGAGTATTGATATGATGGAGTAAAGCTGCATGTTGATGAGGTAGGCTGATTTCCCTTACAGTTTATAAACTGGTTGTCCTTTACATCCCACATTCCAACTTCATCACTGAAATATGTACCTATCGGTCCTTCAGCACATCCGGTTGTGCCGTCAACCGATCCGGAGCCTACATTTTCAAATACATTGCCTTCAACCCGAAGTTTTGCACCTACTCTGGAATTAACAGCAGAACCTCCTATATCCAGGTAGTAATTGTTGAATATGTGTCCGGTTCCACCTCTATAGCTAGGCAAACGAGATCTGCAGTTTTCATAGAAATTGTGATGGAAGGTAATTTTTCTGTCATAATCATCACTGTCCGACGAACCCACAAGGCTTGTCTTGAACGCATCATGGAAATAGTTCCAGGACACGGTAATATATTCACTAGTTTTCTTTACATCAAGGAGTCCATCATACCAGTCAACATCTCCGCCCGATATATCTCCCTTTTCATCTATTTTACCATCTCCGTTACAATCACCAATCATATTGTATATCTCACAATGGTCAACCCAAATATGATTGCTGCTTTCTATTCCTATTCCGTCAAGGGGCGCCAAGGTATGATGAATCTTTAGGTTCCGGACTATAATATTGCTGGAATTATATATATTTAATCCGATGCCTTCCAATTCCCCTCTTGTTCCAACTCCTATGACAGAGATATTTTTAACTTCTTTTATATCTATTTTTCCAGCACCGCTTATCTTTCCATCGATTTTCATTATGAGCGGTGAGGTATCATTTGCCTTCTTACGGGTATTTAATAGGTCATTTGCCTGAGTAAGGCTGGTTATGGTAACTTCTTTCCCTCCAGTTCCTCCAGTAGTGCCGCCTTCCAATGTTGCAAAGCCAATGAGATCAAAATTTACCTGTCCATAATTCTCAGCTGCAAAGGTACCTACACCAATTAAAAATACCTGTGAACAAATTAAAGATACTATCATACACCCTATAATTATTTTCCTTAAAAAGCTTTTCCTATTCATCAACTTACCCCTCCCTAAAATAATTGTTTTAGTATATTCTTTAAAACTCTCTAATCCAAACCTCCTTTTGATGTTTTCTACTTTACTATATATTAAAAGTGTTAATATTCTTACATTTGGCGGAGCAAATAACGAACGGTTTAACATAATTAAAATAAGTATTAATCTTACATTTGTCAGAGCAAAATAACGAACGTTTTAACGTTATTTTGTGATAGACAAATAGCAAGATTAACTGATTTTAATAGATTTGCGACAGACAAATGTAATAGATTTTTCACTTTTACTATAGTAATGCGAAAGCTATATATATTTTTTTGTGCCACATTTGGGTAAAAGAACATTTTTTATGTCTGGGAAAAAATCATTTTATAGATTTCATTCTATAAAAACAGAAAATTTACTATAGATATCTCCTGCAACGATATGGAAGTGGGGATACATATAAATACAAAAGCAGGTGAATACCTAATTCGGGTACTCAACCTGCCTCAGTAATTACTCAAATACAACTTACACTTGTGATCATATAGGAATGCTCCTTACACACTTACATTTTATCCATCATGTCTTCAAGGCTCCTGCTAATTAATTGTGCTATCATCTGATAACCTGCAGAATTCGGATGCAGGTTATCAGGTGCAATAAAGCGATTCAAGTTTAATTTAAACATATCATAAGTCGGAACAAAAACAGCTTTGATGTCATCGGCAAAAATCAGCGAAGTAGCATAGTTCCAGTTGTTCATAAGCTGTGCATAATCATTGGTAACTCCATCATCATAAGGGTTGTATAACCCTACAAACATTATAAATGCATCCTTGTTAGTTGTGCGAACCTTATTTGTTATTTCTTTCAAAGCTTCAATATATACTCTTTGCTTTTCCTTAATGGCGTTTTCCAGATTATTGCCTCCCTGCCTCTGTATTTCTAAGAGGTCGTTTCCCCCTATGGAAATCAATATAATGTCGGAACTTTTAATCTCATTATCCAAACTGCCATTTTTGACCTGATCCATCAATTCTGCACTCTTAAGTCCGTCTATACCGAGATTGCTTACTGTAATGTCCTTTGCAGTATAGTTTTTAAGGTTATCGTACAGATATCCTCCAATACCCCTGAATGTTTCATCTCCTGTACCCTTGGCTATAGAGTCCCCTAAAATGAGAACTTTCACAGTTTTTGGATCATTTGAAGCATTTCCTCCATTTGGTACACCTTGCTGTGATATGGGCTTACTGACTTCCTTAACCGGTCCTGTTGAAACTTTTACAGCCATGACAAAACCTGCACAAACAGAAATTAACGATACAAATACAATTACCAGAATACTGAACCACATGACCTTTTTAGCCATCAAAGCACCCCTTTCACACTAGAATATCCCTTTTGGTAAAATATCCAAAACTAACAACAATAGATAATAAAATCCATGCAGACAGAACTGTTAACGAAAAAGCCATATTCATGCCTTCAATCGGATTCAGAGAGCCTGATAAATAATCTGTTAACTTAAGGTTTGCAGTATAAAAATAACGAGGAAGTTTCCAGTCTTCCAGGAAGGTACTTAAAAGAGACCCTCCTATAAGGGTTGAGAGAACAATTCCAATAGAAGCTGCAGTACTTCTAACAAGTGTTGAGATCATAAATGAAACAGATCCCACAACCACTGCTACGAAATAGGCCAGCCCGTATGTCATCATCAAATACTTCCATTGTGGTACATTAACAACATCAGATGTAACAAGTTTGCCGGCTACAACCTTGAATCCTGTTACTACCGGGGTTTCCCATCCCCCATATCCGAAAAAGATTCCTGAAACCCCAACGGAAAAAACCAATACAAAAAACATAACCAAGGCCTCTAATAATAATATGGTAATATACTTGCTAAGTAAAATCTTCCATCGGGACACCCCCCTCACAAGAAGAAGTTTTATGGTCCCTCCTGAAAGCTCTCCTGACACTATATCTGCCGATAAGATTATCATTAAAAGCGGCAGCAGAAATAATAACGACTGTTCAATAAACTTAGTGCTGAATGATGCAGCAGAAACCTCTAGAGGGTTAATATTATTATCAAGATAAAATTGCATCTGCTCTGCACGGACCCTAAGGTTCGCCCTTTTATCATCATCCAAATATGGACTGTCCATTCTTCTCTTTATATCAATAAGCTGCTGCTGTAAAACATTTTTCCAATCGTTTGTAGCCTCAATACCTATTCGTTTTGAAAGGTTCTCTTTGGTCCTGTCAAGTGAATGGTACTGCCCATAAGCAAATGCGGCAATTATTACAAGTATAATGCCCAGGATAATATAGAGCCTTTTCTTGCCTATCATTTTGAAAACTTCATTTCTTACAAGATTATACAATTTCATCACCCTCAGTAAGTTTTAAGAACAAGTCTTCCAGTGAGTTCCCATGAGATTCGCAGTAAGATATTATTAAGCCTTCATTGAAAAACATCTTATTGATGTCTTCCACACTTACCGCTCCAATCCCTGCCCTTACAGAATTTTTCCTGGTCTGTTCCCCGTCAATATTCCATCTTTCTTTCAGTATTTCCATTGCTTTTGCAGGTTTATCCAAATACCACTCTACAATCATATCCTGTACAATTTCATTTACCTTGACAGACTTTACAACACGTCCTTTACTTACAATAGCAACTGTATCACAAACCAATTGAAGCTCCGACAGTATGTGGCTTGATATAAAAACTGCCATTCCTTCCTCATATGCCAATTTCCTTATAAGGTGTCTGAATTCAGCTATTCCTGCCGGATCAAGACCGTTTGTAGGCTCATCCAGTATAAGAAGTTTGGGCCTGCCCATGATAGCCTGTGCTATCCCAAGCCTCTGCCTCATACCCAATGAATAGGTTGAAACCTTGTCATTAATTCGATGGCTAAGTCCAACCATCTCAACCACTTCATCGATTCTTTCCCTGGTAATACGCTTATCCATAGCTGCAAAATGCTGTAAATTTTCCATGCCTGTAAAATACTTATACATATCCGGACTTTCAATTATGCAACCGACATTGGACATGGCCTTTCTAAAGTCATCCCTAATTGAGTATCCACAAACCTTTATTTGCCCGCTGCTGGGCTTTATTAATCCTACAATCATTCTAATGGTAGTGGTCTTTCCTGCACCGTTAGGGCCTAAAAATCCAAATATCTCCGAGGAGGACACCGATAGATTCACATCTCTCACAATATCTTTATTGCCAAACTTCTTGGAAACCTCTGTAAGTTCAAGTACCTGAGCCATCACAGTTCACCTGCCATAATCAAAGTATTTTTGTACAAATTTATAACATCTCATGAGAATTATTCCCATGATTATGTATCATTATTTAGAATATACCCAATTAAACAAAAGTACCAACAGGAATTCCCATCAGTACTTTAAAACTAATTGCTTCTATATTTTATCACAGAATCAAAAACATGCAAAGCTTTGAATATTTCTCAGATCCACACCAAAGTAGATCCATCTGAATCCTGTCCATCTCCAGCCTGCCGCCGAACTTCTTCCTACAAATACAAGCCATGCCCAGAAACTCTCACCGGTATTTAGCCATATATAGACATATCTGAAAATACACGGCCTTATTGCACCAGGATCAACGGCAAAAACTCCAACTCCTTGAGTTTGCGACTGCTGCGGTACAAATGAAGGGGGTGGGCCTGATGGCGGGCCTGATGACGGGCCTGATGAACCTCCTGGTGTCATTGATGGTGGTCTGAAGGGTGGACCAAATTGCTGGCCTTGCCCAAATGGCGGTCTGAACTGTTGGCCAAAAATCTGCCCAAAAGGAAAACCAAACTGCTGGCCATCCTCCTGCGGCTGCCTATACAGGCTGTTATAATATTCGTACATTCTCATTTCTCCTTAAATATAGGTTTCCATAATACATTTTATGCTATATAAAGGAGTTGGTTACATAATATAACGTGAGTTCGATAATATGATTGTAATAAGAATGAAACAGAAATGAAAAATGAAGCTCCTGTCCAAATCTGTATAATCAATGTTAGCAACAAATTTAACAGAGGGGGATGGAGCTTCATG
>JAEYYB010000089.1 GCA_023430975.1 Bacillota bacterium
ACATTTGGCAGAGCAAAATAACGAACGTTTTAACGTTATTTTGTGATAGACAAATAGCAAGATTAACTGATTTTAATAGATTTGCGACAGACAAATGTAATAGATTTATCACTTTTAATATAAAAATGAAGTGTTGTTAACATAATAATAATTATTGTAACCTTGGTGATCTTAAATGCATAACATATACAATAAAGGGTTTTTTAAAACTAGTTTTGTATTTAGGAGGAGCATATATGCAATACTTTGATCGCAATTTCATGCAAATGGCGGCGATGCCTACTGGGCAGCATACACAAATGGCTGCGATGCCTACTCAGTATGTACAAATGGCCACAATGCCCCAGCAGCAGCTTGAAGAAATGTACCCTACAACATACAACATCATTCAGCCGGCTGTTGAAAGTGTTTGTGATATGATGGCTAATACTCAAGGTCAGATGCATACACCGAACCATAAACAGTTGGAATCAATGATAGATGAAGTATACAACAAAGTAGAGGCAGATGTCGAGGCGGCAACAAAGGAAGGTGCTGTAGAAGGTGAAAGACAGTTTTTTGGCGGCGGAAGACGTTTACTGAGAGATTTTATAGGAGCATTGTTAATAGGCAGCTTGATTCGCAGAAGACGTCCATTTCATTACGGCTATCCCGGTTTTTACGGCTACCCTGGTTTTTATGGCGGCTTTAGAGGTTATCCGTACCCTTATTAATAATCTAAAATATAGATTATACTATGAGCTTTAGTTTATTATCATAACCAAATTAAAGTGTGTTAATCTAACATTTGGCACAAAAGCGTATAAGTACTTAACGGTACCTGGCAAATGTTATGGATTAAACACTTTTTGTTTTTGAAATAAAAAACAAAAAATAAAAATAAAAAATAGCACAAAAAATAGCACAAAAAATAGCACAAAAAATGAAAAAAGTGTTGACATGAAGATGCTGGTTGTAGTAAAATACTAATCACTATGCCTTGGAAAATGTTGCTGACATTAGTTATCCCAGGCAAAATTAATAAGTAAGAGAAGGGAGGATTTCAATGTATAGATTAGCAAACGATAAACTTGAACAAAGGAATATGATATTAGAAGGATCAAATAAACCAGGTATTTATAATTATATACATTGGCTTAATCCTCTATTGCATAGATGCAGAGAAAGGTTATACCCGGGTTGAATCTAAGGGTTTTACATAACGGCATTTATTAAAGAGAGTGGTTAAGTCCCCAAAAGGGAAACTACTCTCTTTATTTATTTTTGGGATTTTGCATGAACAAAACATCATATGGGTGAGTGTGCCGAGCGGCGAAGGCAGCGGTCTGTAAAACCGTGACAGTGAAACACCGGTGGTTCAAATCCATCCTCACCCACCAATATACCTGAGGTGCAGGGAAAGACTACATAGTTTTGTATGGGACAAAATCAATATCCCACAAATGGGGTATATAGGTCTTCTGCAAACCTCCTCAGGTCTAATTAAGCAATAAGAATTACCGAGGTGCTGAAAAGACTACATTGTTAATCAAGGATTGCGGGTTCGAATCCTGCCTGCGTAATGCAGTAGCCAAAGTGGATAAGGCACTTGGAGTATGTCTTTTAACTTAACTTCCTCGGTTCAATTTCCATATGTAAAATATATAAACGAATTGCAGGTGAAAGAAATGCTTAAAGGATTAAAAGGATTTATGAAATCAAATGAAAAGGTAACTACTTTTGAGGGCGGCAAGGCTTATGAACTAAGCTTTAAGGAGCAGGTTGCGGAGATGTTTTCCCTTGGACTTGTAAAAGGTAACTTCTATCAGTCGGATATGGAAGTTGTTGAGAATACAAAGGACATTATGAAGAAAGCCCTTGATGAGTGCCCCGTGTGGGCAACCAAGTGTGCGGTTTACGGTCAGGAGTTTAACAGCCTCAAACTTATTCCTGTTATTTGGTTGGTATATCTCTCTACACTAAAAGACGATAGGCATTTTGAAAGTGCGTTTGGAAGGATTATAACAAATCCCAAAATGCTCCATGACTTTATGACGCTTACAAGAAAAGGCGGCATCCGTGATGGTATGGGCAGAAGAGTTAAAAGAGCCGTCAACACTTGGCTAAATGGAAGGCTTAATGATTACCATGCCACAAGGTATAAAGTAAAGCTTCAGGAGGTTATAAAGGTTGCAAGACCCATTGCAGTAGAACGCGTTCAACCCTATATGGATTACATAATTAATGGGAATGAAAATGCTTTCCAGAGATCAAGTGCCTTGAAAAAAGTAATAGAATCATTGAATGAAGGAGAACTGGACTTAAACGTAGTGGGTATTATAAGGGAATTCGGACTGCAGCTTGAAGAGTTAAAGCACACCTTTGGCAATCTTTCAAATGCACAGAAGAAAATAATCTTTGAATATATGATTCCCGGACTTAAATATAATGCACTGATATCCAATCTTGTAGCAATTGAAAGGGTATTTGCAACAGAAACCAGAAAGGTAAGAAAAGTATCGGATCATGGTGTGTTCGATCAATTGGAGGTTGTAAAAACAAATATCCCTGGAGAATTGAAAGAGATGGTATCAGGTATACTTTCAAATTATGAAGCGTACAGGAAATCAAGAATGCTTCCTTTCGGACTTATAACTGCCAATTCTATGACTGTTACTTCCGAATGGAAAAACGCAATTAATAGTGTGCTTGTAAAAAGCGGAAAGGATGTATTTGATGTACATCTTAATGTTGGAGTAAGAATTGGAGTAGATACTTCAGGATCAATGACAACCAAGGTAACATCAAGCTTATCGGCAGTAGATATAGCATCGCTCTTTGGAGCAATGGTGTACATGAGTGTTAAAAATGCTAATGTTTATGCTACAGCCACATTTACAAAGAAGGTAGCTGTTAATAGCTATGACAACCTCTTTGATAATGCAAAGCGTATAGCTAAGACTGATGTTGGATATGGAACCTGCTTTGAGCCATTACTTGATGATTATATGGGTGAGAAATTTGTGGTCCTAATAACAGACGGCCAGCAGTCGGATAACCTTGAAACCAGATGGGCAAACCTTCGCGGACGCCCTGCAGGATCAAAGCTCATTATATGGCATGTTGTGGGATATAACAATAAAATCTCAAAGAGGACTGATGTGGTGTATTTGAAGGGGTACAGCGACAGACTTCTTTTGATATTGAAAAACATAATCGAGAATAGGGCCGGTCAACTTGATCAGATCGAAGCTGTAAGATTGTAATAAGAAAAAATTAGAGGGTGATAATTTTGACAAACGAAATATTTATAAAATACCCTGATATGAAAACGCTATTTAAACTGATACCATCAGATAAAAAGGGTAAGAAGTGGGATGCAACAAGCGGGGAGATACTTCCTGAAACTGCAGCTCTGCATTTTATTCCAATTGATCAACTGGTATTCACTGAAAAAATTGACGGAACCAATATGGGAATAAGAGTGGATGAGGGCAGTGTTGTACATATTCAGAAAAGGGAACATATATGCAGCAGGGACGATAGGGGAGATGCTTTTTATTTCGAAGTTGGAGATAACATAGCAAAAATTATAGAAGATAAAAAAATTGATCAGCTAAAAAATGTAGTTATTTATGGAGAGTTGTGCGGTGCTAAGATACAGAAGGGCGGTAACTACTTTCCTGACAGAAAGTTTATCATATTTGATATCTATGATTCTTTAGCTAATAAATTCTTTACATGGGATGCGGTTAAGCATTTCGCAAATGAGCTTGGAGTGGAAACTGTTCCAGAAATTAATTATGACAAGGAAGATCTTAAGGTTGACAACGTCAAAGAATTTGTTCTTGGTCTTAAATCAGTTTACAATGATAGCTTTGGTGCTGAAGGAATTGTTGTAAGGTATGCTAAAGATACCACTAATGTAAAGCGATGGATGGCTAAAATAAGAAAAAAGGATTTTAAAGAATAAACTGTTAGAGGTGGTGTATTAAAAGCAATCTATTAATATGGATCTGGGAGCACAACATGTACTGGTGTGGCTCCCTGATTCATTTATGTCTAGGAGATGAGAAAAATGAATTATATTATATTCGATTTGGAAGCTACCTGCTGGGATAATGATAAAAGCAAACCCAGGCTTACAACTATAAAACAAGAGGATGTTAATGAAGCTAAGGTTTTTAACAATATTATTAAGGAGTTTGAAGACTGGATTGTATCGGATGATCTTGATATGGTACTCTGCTCATGGGGATTCTATGATAAAAAGCAAATTAGAACTGAGTGTGAGGTGAAAGATTACTCAGGGAATATATGTGCTTTACTTAAAAAGCATATCAGCATAAAGCATCAATTTGCTAAAATAAAAAATATACAACCATGTGGAATGTGGCAGGCTCTGGATATGATGGGGTTCAAGTTGGATGGTACACATCATCGGGGGATTGATGATGCACGAAACATAACTAAAATATTTAAAGCAATATTTTATGATCTTAAATTTTGATTTTATGTAAAAATGTTAAAATAAAAGATATATAGTTATGATAAAATATATCAAGAAATGTGGTGATGCTATGATTGAGATAAAAGGAAAGTATAATACAGCTAAGGTCTTTACGGACAATGTGGAAAATGAGGCTATTGCACAGATTTTGGAGCTCTGCAACCAGGAATTTGCCAGGGAAAGCATTATAAGGATTATGCCGGATACACATGCCGGTGCAGGGTGTACCATCGGAACAACGATGACCATAACAGACAAAATCGTTCCGAACCTTGTTGGTGTTGACATTGGATGCGGTATGGAAACCATAAAGTTAAAAGACCGTTCTGTTGACCTAAAAAAGCTGGATAATGTAATCCATGAACATATTCCATCAGGCTTTGAAATAAGAAAGAAGCAGCATGAATATTCCAATGAATTGAAATTCCATGAGCTTGTTTGTAAAAAGGGTGTTGATATTAACAGGGCTAGATTAAGCATTGGTACATTAGGTGGCGGAAACCATTTTATAGAATTAAACAAAGATAAGAATGGAGCTATTTATCTTGTTGTGCATTCAGGCAGCAGACATCTTGGAAAGCAGGTGGCAAAGTATTATCAGGAACTCGGGTATAAAGAGTTGCTAAAGAGCAGGGAAGTTATTTCCGATATAGTTAACAAATTGAAGAAAGAAGGAAGGCAGCAGGAAATACAAAAGGAAATAGAGAAAGTAGGAACAACTGCCATAAGCAAGCAGCTAGCTTATGTATATGGAAAAAGCTATGATAATTATCTTTCTGATATGAAAATTGTACAGAGGTTTGCAGTACTAAACCGGAAGGCTATTGTTGATGAAATAGTTAGAAGAATGGGTTTTGAAGTACTCGAGCAGTTTACTACAATACACAATTACATTGACCTTGATAATATGATCCTAAGGAAGGGAGCTATATCAGCTCAAAATGGTGAAAAGGTACTGATTCCAATCAACATGAGGGACGGTAGCCTAATTTGTATTGGAAAAGGAAATGAGGATTGGAATTGTTCGGCACCACATGGGGCAGGAAGGCTTATGAGCAGAAGTAAGGCTAGAGAAGTGCTGAGCCTTGAAGAATTTCAAAAGTCCATGGAGGGTATCTATTCTACTACTGTTAACAGCTCTACCTTGGATGAGTGTGCCTTTGCCTATAAGCCTATGGATGAGATAATGGAAAATATCAGAGATACTGTTAAAATAGTAGATATTATAAAGCCAATTTACAACTTTAAAGCATCGGAGTAGGTAAAGATAGAATCTGTTGATAGTAGTGGATGAATATTTTTATAGATTTAATTATAATGGGGGTTAATGTATGAGTGAAAACCTGAGAGAGAATGATCAAGAAGTGGATTTAAGATTTAAGGTTAATTTGCAGGGGATTATTGAATTGTTATCAAACCATCTTTACAGCAGTCCCAAGGTATATGTGAGGGAGTTGATGCAGAATGCGGTTGATGCAATAACTGCAAGAGATAAAGCAGATGGTGGATTTAGAGGCGAAATATCTATTGAGTTGTTTGAACCTGTAGGAGATAATATAGGTACGCTTATTATTGAAGACAATGGTATAGGACTTACAGAGGAAGAGGTGCATCAGTTCCTTGCGGTTATAGGACAGTCTTCAAAAAGAGAAGAGTTTTTTGTTAATAGAAATGACTTTATAGGGCAATTCGGTATAGGTTTATTGTCATGCTTTATCGTATGCAATGAGATTGTATTGATTACCAGATCGATAAAAGGTGCTTGTCCGGTAGAATGGATAGGTAAGTGTGACGGAACATACAAGGTTCGCAGATTGGAAGAGGATATATCACCGGGAACAAAGGTTTACCTTCGCTGTAAGCCTGGTTGCGAGGAGTATTTTAAAGCAGATAAATTAAAAGAATTGCTGATTCATTACGGTTGTTTCTTATCATACCCTATATATTTTTCTGATACTAAAACAAGGATTTTGATTAATAATGAAAAGCCTTTCAGTTTTAATAGTCAAAGTATTGAAAATGCTGACAGGGATGCTATTATGGCGTATGGGGAGAGTGTATTTGAGGAAGAGTTTATTGATTACATTCCGCTGGTTTCAAAAGCTGGAGATGTTTGCGGTGTTGCCTATATAATATCTCATAAGATGAATCCGTCAGCTAAAAGAAAGCATAGGGTTTATATAAAAAATATGTTCCTATCTGATAATGTTGAAAACCTTCTGCCGGATTGGGCCTTTTTTGTAAAGTGTATAATCAATGCAAATGGACTTATGCCCACAGCTTCAAGGGAAGAGCTTTATGATGATGGTGTACTGAAAGAAGTGCAGGTGGATATAAGTAATAGTATCAGAAATTATCTTGCAAACAAAGCAAAATTTGATCAAGCGTGCCTTAGAAAAATAATATTGGTTCACAGCTTGTCCATAAAGGCACTGGCGGTTGAATACCTAGATATGTATAAATTGTTTGTTGATTGGCTTCCTTTCGAAACCTCTATGGGAGATTTGACCCTTAATGAAATAAAAAAGAGAACGGATATCATAAGGTACACGAAAAATGTAGATGAGTTCAGGCAGATTCAAAGGATATCTGCTGCAAAGTCATTATGTATATTAAACTGTGGATATATTTATGATACTGAAATAATCGAGAAGCTGCCGGAAATTTTCCATAATATAAGTATTGAACGTATAAGTCCTTCAGATATATCTGAATCCTTCGGTGATTTAGATTTTAATGAAAGAGAAAAGAGTTATGAATTTATAAAAATTGCCAACATGGTACTCCAGTCTTTCAACTGTATTGCACAAGTTAAAAAGTTTGTGCCTTTGGAATTACCTGCATTATTTGTAATTGATGAAGAAGCTACATTATTAAGGAATATTGAGAATACCAAAGAGGTATCGAACGATCTCTTTGCATCTATGTTGGAAGGGTTTTCTAAAAGTGTTTATTTATCAACAAATGCACAGCTATGCTTTAACTATAACAATCCTCTGATTGCAAAACTAATCGGTACAGGGGATAAGGAACTTATATGTATGACAGTAGAGGTTATATATATACAGTCACTGCTGATGGGGCATTATCCACTAAATAGCAAGGAGATGAAGCTAATGAACAGCAGCTTGCTAAATTTAATTGAATATAAGTTGTACTAAAGTAATAGTATCATTTTTTATAAACTTACTTATGAAACTGGAGGTGTATTTCAATGGATGGACAAACTCTTGATGAGCTTTTGTTTAAGGCTGACAGTATGCCTGATGGTCAGGCCAAGCTTTTACTATTAGAGGAAGCTGCAAGAATAGCGGATAGCCTTAACGATATTGAAAAAGGCTATGACATAAGAACAGAAATAATTTATCAAGGTATTTTTTCGGGGTATTCTATGAATGCGATTATTGCCTTTTCATGGTGCCTCTCCCAATATGACAGGAATCCGGAAAGATTCAGCAGCTATTCTTTGTTGTGGGAATATAAGTGGATTTTAGGCCATGTTGATGAATTTCCTGATATTTGTCTAGGAAAGATTGACGAGATATTTGAGGATATGAGAAAGAGGTATTTGCAGCAAGGAGCCAGTCTGAGAGCATATTATAGCTTAAAGTGCAAGCACATGATGAAGCTGGGACAGAAGATGGAGGCAGAGGAATTTTATAGGAAATGGACTGATACCCCAAGAGACTATTTAAGTGATTGTAAGGCCTGTGATTTAGATAGTGAAATAGAATATCTTATATATAGTAGGAATTATCAGAAAGCACTAGAGCTTGTAAAGCCTATTTTATCTAAACAATTGAAATGTCATGAGGTTCCGCATATTACATATCAAAAACTTCTTTTACCACTTTTAGAGATCGGAAAAAAGGAAGAAGCTCAGGAAATGCACGAGAAAGGCTACAAACTTATAAATAAAAACAAAGAATATATAGTAGAAATGAGTAACCATCTAACATACCTGGCTATTACCAATCCCATTAAAGCATTGAATGTTTTTGAGAAGCATTTTCACTGGGCTTATGAAACATATAGCCTGTATAGGAAGTTTCAGTTTTACCTTGCATCATGGATGATGTTTTTTAAACTCAAGACATTGGGATATCAAGACTTGAAATTGAGATTGCAGCATGAATGTGATATTTTTAACAGTTATGATCTTAAGGATATAGATGGTGTTTTAAATTGGTTCGAGAAAGAAACAAGGTGTATGGCAGGCAGGTTTAATGATAGGAATGGCAATGAATATTTTAATGAAATAATAAATGAGAAGTTAAGATTAGCGGAAATGGTATTCTAATAGTTCAGCTTGTAAGTTTTGAGGTTTTTTGCTATAATTCTGTTATGCACGTTTAACAGTGCTGTTATATTAATGATCACATGTAAAGGAAAGTGAATTATAATAATATGAGTGCTATTGATTTGAAATCAAAATTAAACGGTTCCAACCCATTTAAAACCTACTACTTTGCTTTGGCAATTTTTTTCTCAGTAATATGTCTTATAAGCACGTCGCTGCATTATACTGAAGTAGCATCTGGAAACTTTCTTACTTGGTCTTCTTGGCTATTAAGTGTGGGATGCCTCTTTTTATATTCAAGGGAACCGGGCAGCTTTAAGTTTGATTTATCAGTATTCAAGAGTAAAAGGCTGCTTTTGTACCTTTTATTGACTTGTGGATTTTTTATTAGTCATCTTTGGAATTTCAGCAATCTGCCATGGAGCGATAAAGGCTTGTTTGATGATGGGGCATGGGATATTTACTTTGCCAAGGAACGGATTTTTACCGATCAACCTTTCCAGGCAGCGTTTTTTGATAATGTTGGTCTGATATCCAGAGAGGTGGTATTTCACTATTACATAACATTCTTTTTCAAATTGTTTGGATACAATTTGCTGGTTTTCAATATTGCACTTACAGTTCTGGGTTATATTACATTTATTTTTACAACATTGCTGGCGGAAAGGCTTTTTAACAAAAGATCCATCACCATATTTACTGCCTTAGTGATGAATTTTTTCCCGCTTCACTTTATGCATATGTATGCTGGGCACAGATATGCCATGGCAGCACCAATGATAATGGCATCGGTGTATTTTTCATATACCGGGTTCAGTATGAAAAACAAGATAAGGCTTTCCTTGGGAGCATTGTTTGCAGCACTTGCTGTTGATAGTGCTGTTATGGGCAAACAGTATTTATATGGACTTATTATAGGTGCTGCACTGCTGGTAATTTTTCATCGTAAGGATTATTTGAAAAGAGAAACAATAAATAGGGCTGTACATTACTCACTATCACTTGTTATTTGTATGATGCCCCTTATTGTATACGTTTTATTTAATCCGATTTATTTTAACCATGAGCAGAAAATGACAAATGAGTTTATAAGCAGTCTGGGCATTAATACCGAAGAAGACGGGGCTATAGGATATGTAAAAATGCCATTTGCACTTATTAGTAAGACAATTAATCAAGACGAAGCTTCAGAGCAGTTCAAGAAATATATTGACCTTCTGACGGGAACTTTTTTCAATAAAGATACGGGCGTGAAGTGGTTTATACCAGGTTTTACTGCTATCCCGATAGCATACTACATTTTAATTATTCCAGGAATCATTATTGCTATCAGAAGAAGGTATTATCCTATTATAATTTTAGCAATTCTTCCGGCCGTGGGTGCCTTTGTTGCAGGATCTTCGGATTACAGGGTATTACATGGTGCATCTTTTTGGGTCATATTGGTTGCATGTGCTTTAAGCGGTGCGTATAAACTTAATGATTACAAAAAGCTGGAAAAGTATAAACTGGGCTATGTTGCACTTGCTGCATGCGTAATTGTTGCGTCATTAGGGTTATATTCAAGTACCAGCTATATATATGAGATGGCATCAGATAAAAATTCATTAAGATTGCTTCCGCATAAGGATGTTGAAGTTGCACGATACATGAAGGATGTGGTTGCGGGAGTGGAAAAACCGTCAACAAAGATGCAGTGGAATGAATTAAATACCGGTCTTTCTGCGAGCAGTAAGTATGATACCCTGTTGTGTCAGAAATCAGGCTATGCAATTACCCACCTCTTTCTTCATGACTTTGACAATAAGAAGATTATGGCCTTCAGTGATCAATTGCCATTCCAGATTATGGAGGTTGGTGAAATTTTTAAGGCCAATAAAAAAGCTATCAGTGAATATGACAGCTCCTCTAAAAAGAATTTGAAATTGATATGGGAATATGATCAAAAAACCAATAAAATCATTTCTGAATTTAAGAAGTTTGAAAGTTACGGAAAGGGAGAAACTATTACTATTAAAACTGATAACGGTAACTTTAGGTTCTATATTCTAGATATATTGAATAAAAATATAGGAAAGTTTAAGTCAGATATAGCTAATCTCGAAGAGCTTTCCTAGACATTAAAAAATCACGAAGTGATTTATTAACCTTGATGTTGTCGCGAAAAGTCATTGTTTAGCATACACTATGATTTCCTAGCATTAATAATCACAGGAGGGTATATGGATTTTAAGGACAGGGTTTGTATAGTGACAGGCGGTGCCGGTGGTATTGGGCTCTGTATTGCAAGAGAGTTTAAAAAACGCGGTGCAAAGATAGCTATAATCGATAAGGATAAGATTGCTGGAGAAAAGGTTTTGGGAGAATTTACATCAGACGGAGCAGAGTGTATATTTTTCCATGGAGATATTTCTGAAAAAAGTGTTCTTGAATCTTTTTCATATGAGGTTATAAAAATTTTTGGTAAGGTGGATTATCTTATCAATAATGCTTTTATAAGCAATAAAGGCATTTTAAGCGGCTGTGATTATGATGATTTTAACTATGTGCTTAAGGTTGGAGTAACAGCACCATATATGCTATCAAAGCTCTTTTGTTATTATTTCAGTAAGGATAGCTGCATTATTAACATTTCTTCAACAAGGGCTGTAATGTCACAAGCTGACACAGAGAGCTATACTGCGGCTAAGGGCGGCATTTCTGCATTGACCCATGCACTTGCAGCAAGTCTTGCTGGAAAAGTCAGAGTTAATAGTGTAAGCCCAGGATGGATTGATGTTAAAGCAAACTTCGATGAGAGTTATGACAAAAACCATAGTACTGAGGATAAGAACCAGCATCCGGTGAAAAGAATAGGGATTCCGTTTGACATAGCACGTACTGTGATGTTCTTGTGCTATCCCGACAGTGGGTTTATTACAGGGCAAAATATAACTGTTGATGGCGGAATGACCAAATTGATGATTTATAACGGTGATGATGGCTGGGAGTACAAAAAACAAACACCGATATAAAAAATCTAATAGACTATTTTTTACAGATAAAAGCATAGGATCGCAATTTTTATCTTGAAATAAGTTTCAAAGCCTCGTCAATCGAGTTGCATAATGGAACAAGCTTGTCTATTTTTGTTATTTTAAAAAGCTCCATAATGAATTCATTGGAGACTACAGCAGCTACTGGTGAATTCATTGGCTTTTTGCTCATAAAGCTTAGTATAAGCCCAAAGCCTGTGCTGTCTATCCTTGTAATTTTTGAAAATTCCAGAATATATCCTTCGGCTTCTTTATAGTTTTCATCCAGTTTTTCTTTGGCTAGACTAGAGTTCTGATATACAAGATGGCCGCAAAAACATATCAACAGGTTATTTTCCTGAAATGTATTGGTTATCAGTATTATATCAGAAGAGTTTGTTCTATCCATTATTCTGCCCCTTTACTTCATTATCCATATACGCAACTATTTTATAAGTAAAGCTTCCATCATTTTCTTCATTGTATGTCAGGCTGTCTACAAACATTTTGATAAGGGCAAGACCTCTGCCGCTTTCATTTAAACCCAAACTATCTAGATTGTTGGAATGTAGATTGTTTAAGATATTTGATGGAAGTCCTCCTCCAAAGTCGTTTATACTGAATAAAACATACTGCTTGCTGCATACAAGCGATATACTGAGCTGCTTAGAACTCTGGCCGTTTTTGTTCATTGCATCAATGCTGTTAATAACCAGTTCGTGGATTGCAAAGCACACTTTTTTGTAATTACAATTGTGAAGCCTTTTTATAGTTAATTCTATTAGATTGTCTATCAATGATATACTTTCAGGTACTGCAGCACATTTAAATGAAAATTCATACATTTTTTCACCTGTTTTCAACGAAGTTCCAGAGTGACCACAGATATATCGTCTATTCGAGGCATTGATTTCATTCTATCAAGAAAGTTTTCGAACAGCAGAGTTATGCTGCTATCCAGTTTGTTTACATCGATAAGGCTAATTATGTATTCAAAGGTGATGTTATTATCCCTTAAAAGATCATGCAATCCGTCTGAGTACATGAGTATGCAGGATGTTTCACAATATTTGACAACTTCATTGGTTATTTCTATGTCTTCCATGATACCAATAGGTATGCAACCTTTATCCAAACGCAGTAAATCCCTTGATTTCTCAATGAAATAAGCAGGCGGGTGTCCGGCATTTACATATTCAATTGTTTTGTTTAATACATCCACAATTATATAAATCATGGTAAAGTAATATTGGTTTTGAGTAAGCTGTTTATTAAATTCATACATATATTTGTTAAGGACTCGGACTAAATCAATCGAGTCGGTACTTTTGCAAATCAATTCGGGAAGAAGTGACCTTAAATACATACATATCATTGATGTGGCTGTTCCGTGACCCATTACATCAATAAGTGCTATACCATATTTTCCATCACCTATTGCGTGCCAATAGTATAAATCGCCTCCAAGAAAGGTTACAGGCAAATAATATCCTTTTATCGAAAATGATTCAGATATAATATTTTTTGGCAGCATTTGAAATTGGAGATGGTTTGCTATACTTAAATCCTCAATAAGGTTTTGATTTATCCTTTCAATTTCAAATTCTCTTAATTTCCTCTTTTCTACTTCATCCCTAAAATTTAAAATTGATTTAATGCGAATTAACAGCTCAATTGGGGTAAACGGCTTGTATATGTAGTCGGTAATACCAGCTTCGAATGCTTCCTTTAGCCTGTCAATGTCATTAACTGATGTCAGCATTACAATTGGAATATCTTTGTATTTATCTATTCTATGAATTTTTCTACATAGTTCAATACCATCAAGTCCTGGCATAAAAAGATCTGTAATTATTATATCGACTGATGTGTCAACGCTGGCATAATTTATGGACAGGAGATAGTCTATAGCTTCATTAGCACTGTTTACCGATTTGATATCTGTATATCCGTTACTGATAAAAATATCTTCAAGGATTCTAATGCTAATATTACTATCATCTATAATGAGAAACTTCCAATTTTTCATAGGTACCCTCAATTATTATGTGGTAATTTGCAGCAGAAATATTAGATTTTATTTATTAAATTCGACGACAAGTAAAAAAAACCTTTGGCAAATAGTGGGTGTAATGAGTGTACTTTTTTTATTATTTAATGTATAATATCACTCATACAAAATTGCTAATAATCTTACATTTGGCGGAGCAAATAATGAACGGTTTAACATAATTAAAATCAGTATTAATCTTACATTTGGCAGAGCAAAATAACGAACGTTTTAACGTTATTTTGTGATAGACAAATAGCAAGATTAACTGATTTTAATAGATTTGCTTAAGACAAATGTAATAGATTTATC
>JAEYYB010000090.1 GCA_023430975.1 Bacillota bacterium
CTATTACATTTGTCTGTCGCAAATCTATTAAAATCAGTTAATCTTGCTATTTGTCTATCACAAAATAACGTTAAAACGTTCGTTATTTTGCTCTGCCAAATGTAAGATTAATACTGATTTTAATTATGTTAAACCGTTCGTTATTTGCTCCGCAAAATGTAAGATTATTAACACTTTTAATATAGTTTGTTTCTTTAAACATAGAAAATGATTTCAGTATTTATTATTTGCATCGGTGAAACAATATATATGAAAATCAATTAATTGATTTTAAAGAATAAATAAATGGATTATATTAGGAGGAGAAAGCATGTCAGTTAAAAAAATGGATAGGCCTAACAGCGGAATTAAATGTGTAGTAAATTCATGTCATTATTATATGTCCGGTGATTATTGCTCTGCTGAAAGGATAGAAGTACAGCCACGAAATGCAGCAGACTCACAGGACACAGACTGTGCAACATTTATACCTGATGCAAATGCTTAAACTATTCTAAAACTGTTATTAGTCTTAAATTTGGCGGAACAAATACTAATAACATTTAAAATAAAATAGCAAAATAATTAAGTCTGGGGGATGACTCCCCCAGACAAACAAACTTATTTAAGGTATTCGCCCTTATAAAAAGTATTATCACTTATATCGGTATTTTCAAAAACCACTGAATCCTTATTTTTAGCCAAATATACGCATTTATTTTTATTTATCTTTGAATCCTTTACAACGACTTTTTCACTTAAGTTTATATTGAATAATGAATAATCATAAAAACTATATTCCTGAACGTATACTGTATAGTTATCCTTAAAATTACATTTATCAAATAATATATTACTGCTGTTTTCAACATTTACAAGGTCAAATTCACGGTTCTCTGTAAAACTTGAATTTGTAAATTCAATATCCTTACAGTCCTTAACTGTCATAATATAATAAGTGCAATCATAAATCTTTGAATCAACAAACTTTAACTTTTCTACACCTTCTATATTAAGTCCTTCAGTACCGCATCCATATAACTCTGACTTGCTTATATCAATATTTGTTGAATCTTTGAAGCTGTAAACACCACCGACACAAGACCCTTCCTCAGTGTGCCCTGCCTTAATATTGTTTATTTTAACATCATCGGCATTAATAAAACTTAGAACATATGCATATCTTGGCTCAACTATTATTTGTGAAGGTTCTTCACCTATACCTTCAATAGTTAAATTACTGATGTCCTCTACAACCAGTTCATTTCCATCGAATACTTTCTGCCAATAAACCTGTTTGTTTTCACTGGAAGATTGCTCTAACTTTGAAAGATTATATATACCTGGTTTTAGCAATATTTTTTTATTTGATCCAAGTTCTTTTACCAGCTCTTCAGGCGTGCTTACGGTTACTTCCTTCTGATCTTTTGTCTCCTTAGTTTCTTTTGTATCTTGAGAAGGTTTATTACCCACATAAACGCTGTTGGACTCACTATCCCAACTGACTGGTTTGCCAAGTGCTTCGGATACAGCCCTTACAGGCAAGTAAGTAGTTCCGTTATATATAAACGGCTCAATATCATTTCCCTTTGCATCTTTAGGCTGTATCAGCTTTCCATCAACAAAAAGCTTTATATTATTATAAACCGCATTGATTACCTTCCCAACAGGATCTGCAAATCCTGTAAAAACTGCAGTAGATATAAAAGCTGTTGCAACGACCCCCATCATAAATCCTTTAACTTCTTTTTTCATAAAATTCTTCTCCTATAGTGTATCTTATTTAAATGGTAACTTTTACCCATTCAATATTTATTTTAGCTGCAACACCAAGACGAATCAATAGTTATTTTCCCTTATATAGGATTATATATATAATCCTATGGATCATCGGAGCTTTGCTCATTTGCAGCAATATATATTTATCATACCAGAATTATTATAAGAGTTGCATATATACTTGGTCCAAGCCCTTCTGCTGCTTCAGTATTAGGTATGTTTCTTATGTATTAATATATTATTTGGCTCTTGAATATGACACCCAATCATCACTGAAGGCATATTGTTATAATGTGCAATTCATTGTCGCTATAAAGGAGATTTTATGTATAGCTATAGGCCTGAAGCAGTAAACTTAAACCCAAATATTGTCGCCTATGCAAGAGGAGACGTAAACGGAAACCGTATACCGGACAATGTATTTTTAACTGGTGTAAAAACACCGGATAGTGCATTTATACAAAATATTACATTAATAATTCAGGATGGAGTTACTTATAAACCAACCATTATCCCACTTGAAGAAAATGCCGGATACAATCCCACACTTTTTTTAGGTGATTTTACCGGAAACGGAGTGGACGATATCCTAATCAGCATCAATTCTGGCGGGAGCGGAGGAATAATGTACCATTACATATTTTCATTTTTCAACAATATACCGCATCTGTTGTTTGACTATAAGGTATATAATGAAAAATATGAGTATGAAGTTAATTACAGAAATAATTATAAGGTTGAAGTGCTAAGCATAATAAACAACGAAAAATATATTTTAGATATATCACTTAGGGATAAAGATTATTTAAATGAAATCTATGATAATGATGGTAATCTTAAAAGTCCTATTGCCGGATTTGTTAATCCATTAAGCGGCTTATACCCTGTAGACTTCGATTCTAATAGAGTATTTGAGCTTCTGGCTTACCAGAAAATTGCAGGAAGGTATAATGCGGATTCCTTAGGTTATGTATTAAATACTTTAAAATGGCAGAATGATGGCTTTTCTTTGTTAAATCAAAACATAGCCATATTTGGAACATAAAATATCAAAAAGTGACTTTTAACCTTGGTATATTAAAAGTGATTAATCTTTTACATTTGTCTAAAGTAACTCCCGCTAAAATTATTGGTTATTTGCTAAGCCAAATGTAAGATTAACACTTTTAATATAGTTGCTTATGAGCAGCTTTTGAACAAAACCATAGACATTAAAAATAGATCCTACGCAGCTTAAACTTTACCATGTTTCTTCTTCCTTGCTCTAGCTAAAAGGAGTAATATAATGGTCATTCCAAAGGTAACGGTCCATGACCAGTTTCTGAAATAATCCACCTCAAGCTCTACTGCATCTACAAGATTACCAGGAAGAAAACTTATTGTCATTAATAGTATGGCAAAAGGCAATATAAGAGGCTTATAATATTCCAGCTTAAACGTCTTTTTAAAAGTATTAAGTATAAAATAAAAATTCACTGTTACAAAAAGCAGAGAGGCTGCAGCCCATATAATAATAAAGACAGACTCTATTCTCTGGAAAAACCTCCCAAAATTAATAAGCCTCGCAATATGAAATATCGGAATAGTCCTTTCAAGAGCTACCGGGAAAGGTATTACAGTGACAAAAATCAGTGCCGATATAAAGAGAAAAAACGAAGAAAGTCCTAGAGCCCAAAAACCCGATACTTTGAGATGTTTATTTGTCTTTATATAAGGTGCCATAAGAAACAGCAGAAGAAGTTCTGCAAATACAGACACTTTCATGGCCCCATCACCAAAAATTTTGTAAGCTCCTTCCCCCATAACAGGCAGCAACTGGGAAAAATCCACATAGTTCAAAACCCCTACCATAATAATAAAGAAGCCTGCCACTATGGCTGGTACTGTAATTGCATGCAGCCTTGCAATTGTTTCGATCCCAAAGTAAGCTCCTGCTATCATGCATACGAGGAAAAAGAGTTCTACAAAACTAAGGGGTGAATTGGTCAATGCCACTAATTTCATATTCTCGCTGAATGTACGCAGATATACAGTCGTAACATATATCAAGAAAACCAATATAACAGAGCCTACTAATATTCTGACAGCACCACCCCCAACATGTTCTCCGATATCAATCAGGTCCTTACCCTCCATTGGCTTATACAACCTTTGTATTATATAAAAACCCAATAATGCCAGAAGAGAAATGTATATTGTAAAAATCCATCCTGCTGTACCACCCTGCTCTGCAGCCATTCGAGGATAGTTTAGAAATATTTTTGTGCAGATTACATTTATAAGAATAGTTATTACTTCCCAATTACCGAAAACAATTTTCTTTTCCATCAAAGTCTCCTACCCCTTTTACTTTTACTTTACCATGATCCTTAACCCTCTCTAACAAATAATGCATATAAAGGAAGGACCACAGTAGCCAACGCAACTAGGAAAACCATAGCAGCACCAAATTTGTTTTTTCTCTTCCATGTCCATATGCCAAAGCTAATTACATAAGCAGCTATCCATAGTAATAAAATTAATATAAAAATCCTGTCTGTAGTTATCATTTTTCCTTATCCTCCGCTCCTCCCGAACCAATTGGCGAAAGAGTCTTTAACATGAGCCCTGGCCGTCTTAATTTGAAACTAACATCCACGCTAAAAGTTGCATCCTTGTATTTCGATTTCCAGTTGTACTTCTCCCACTCTTTCCAAGTCAAAAAATGCTTTTTTGCATAAGCTCCAAAGCCGCAAATGTCGGAATTATAATCTTTAGAGGTCTTCTCCAGAAATTTTTGCATCTCTTTACCGATAAGTTTCTCCACATATTGTTCAAAAAAGGTAGTCAATTCTCCCTGCTCATAATCTATTGTACTTTGAATAGATAAGATATCCGCCTCAAGAATAATTTTTACATCTATATAAGGTTTCCCGTCAACCAGTTTTACCTTATTTTTAGGCCTTCTGTTTTGCTTAACATCCAGAAGAACAAAATTTCCCTCCTTTTTCGGGTCGGGTATAGTCCAGTAAGAATGTCTGTATTCGCCTGTTGCCAACAGCATATATTTTGATTCAGTACCGTCCATTTCGCCTACCATTCTATCTCCATTAAACACCGCAAGGCCCATATTCTCTGTATCAACCCCTCCTACTTTTGTAATATTTCCAGCATAAAAGTCTCCTCCAAACGGAGTCTTTCGTCCTTTTTCCATGAAGGTTGATTTTTCAACATTAAAGTCATCAGATGTCTTGAAACTCCCTCTCCCCCCCAATATTGCTACAGGGTCCTTATAAAGGGACTCAAAGTAATTGTAAAAATCATGAAACTGTGAATTAGGAATAAATCCGGTATAGCTGTAGCTCTGGAAGGCAAGCTCATAGTATTTTGAAGTATTTAATACCAGCTCGGGTGTTACACCTTTTAAGTATTCTTCTGCAGAATCTCTCGAAACCACCATATACATACTAGGCCTGAATTCTCTGCCCCTTAGCAAGGCATGAAGGTAGGGTGCCAGCCCTTCTTGTGCAAGTTCCTTGGAAAACACCACAACCTTGTTATGGGACATATTAATCTGCTTACTTACGAAAGTATTTATCATGTTGATCCCTGCATATAAGGTAGGTGCCTCAACGGTAACGTTGCTATAAGGAGGCTCTCCCCCGCCTCCACCTCCTCCCTCTCCTCCCGGCTGGGGCTTTGCTATCTGGAAGGTCAGCTTGAGATAGTTGGTTTTACCTTTATCAAGTCCAAATGCAATGACATAACCAAGCTCATCTACCTCTTTTTTATCAAAGCATCCCGTCATAAACCCGCAAAGTGAGACTAAAATAATGAACATACTTGCAGCTCTTTTTACTTTCATTATTATTCCTCCCCTTCATCTCCGCTATTGTCACCACTTCTATCCCAGGCCCTGCTATATTTAGGCTGCGTTCTATCTTTCTTTGTATTCATATAGTCAGGCCTTTTTTCTTCTTTCCATATAGGTACCTTAAAAATATTCTCAACAAAGCTGTCCGATGTGCGTGGTGCAAAAGGTGAAAAATAAGGCACTCCGAAAGACTTTGCACTAACAAACCATAATCCAAGAAGAAACATACCTGTAGTAACTCCTAAAAATCCTGACGATACGGCCAAAAGTATAAATACAAACCTTAATATCCTGAAAGCAAAACCTGCTGAAAAGTTAGGTATGGCAAAGGAACCGATACCTGTAACAGCAACAATTATTATTAGTATAGGGCTTACAATATTGGCAGCAACAGCAGCCTGTCCCAGTATCAAAGCTCCTATGATACCGAGTGTAGGTCCTATTGGTCCAGGAATCCTTATACCTGCTTCACGTATAAGCTCAAAGGATACTTCCATGATAAGCACTTCTACTATAGCCGGAAAAGGTACCTTTTCACGTGCTGATGCTATGGCAAGCAGCAAGTCTGTAGGAATCATCTCGTGGTGAAAATCTGTTATGGCTATATATAAACCAGGCAGCAGCAGTGACATTAATACTGCACCAATTCTTACAATTCTTAATAGGTTTGCATAGGGAAACCTTAAATATTTATCCTCAGCAGCTTGAACCAGATCATGGTTAGTTATCGGAACCACAAGGACAAAAGGACTTCCATTCATAATTATAGCTACCCTGCCTTCTGCAAGCATTGCAGATACCCTGTCAGGCCTTTCGGTAGCTAATACCTGGGGTGTTGGTAAAAACGGGTTATCCTCGATGAACTGTTCAAGCTCTCCAGTGTCCAGTATATGGTCTACTTTAATTTTTTTCAGCCTCCTCCTTACTTCCTTTACAAGAGAGCTGTTGGCTATATCTTTTATATAAAGCATGGAACAAGGAGTTTTGCTTCTTCTTCCAATCTGTATATTTTCTACAATAAGATTTTCATCCTTAAGCCTTTTTCTTATGAGTGAGGTATTTCCCCTCAAGGATTCATTAAATCCCTCCTGAGGGCCCCGGATTACCAGCTCGGTGTTAGGTCTTTCAACTCCTCTTGCCTGCCATCCCTTCACATCTGCTGTGAAGGCTACACTTAATCCTTCAATGTAGATACCACATCCGCCAAAATTAACATCATCCACAACATCTTGGTGCTCCGATACTTCTTTTATCTGGTTGTGGGGCAGTATATTACCCTTAATATATTCAGCAATATCTTTTGCCTGGCTTTTAATATCAAAACTTGACAGCATCATAAGCGGCTGTAGTATATCAGAGTTAACAACCTTCCTATCCACCATACCGTCTATAAAAATCATGAAAGCTGGTAATGCCTTGTCCTTTACAATAATATCAAACTCCCGGATCACAATATCTCCATTGCTTGGAATACTATACTTATTTTTTATAAATTCCAGATTATCTGAAAGCTTACTGCTTATATCAGACTTTTTACCTTTTTCCTTTTCTTCCGACTTATTACTTCCAGGGCCCGCAAGTTTTGTTAAAATCCCTTCACTTTTCTTTTTTTCAGATTTCTCTTTTTTGGGAGGATTATCCTCCAGCTCATTAAGTTCAACTTCCCGTGGTGTTTCCTTCAAGATAAAAGGTTCTGTTTTTGTAGGCTCCCTAAAGGAAATCAGGTTTAAAAATATCCTTTTTATATCACTCAATTGGTTCACTCCTTTTAAAGCCAGTTATACCATCCTATAACCATCAAAACTTATTATTGGCAATTAAATAGATAAATATACAAGTATGAAAACACCATAATTTCTTAGACATGAGCAAATTTTAGCAGAAACTTTCAAAATTTTATAAATAATTGATTACAACTTAAATAAAAGGGGATACTAAGGTATGACTAAGTAAAAATTAATGAAAAAAACAGTTATCCTAATGATGAGAGAAGGTATTTATATGAGACTAAGTGATATGAAACCTGATGATGAAGTAATAGTTTTTGATAAATTAAGCAGAAAAATTCGCAAGAGGCAGGGTAAATACATTGCATCAAACAGCAATTTCCTGACCATACAATTCCAGCATTATAAGGATACTTTACTACTAACGGATTTGAAACAGGGAAAAGCACAAATATTTAAAGATACCGAAGCAATTATATTTTAATTCGCCTATACATTATACTTATATGAATTTTTTCCCATTGCACATATCGGCAATACAGACAAATACTGTCGCAAGGCACTTTGGTACAATCGAAGAATGGGAGAAAAGTAACTGTAATAGACATTTTAAAGATGCTCAAGTTAATATATAGAAGTAAAATTTATAGTACGACGTAGAGGAACACAAACAATGAGTGCACCCACAATTTCAAAGGGAGGAAAAGAGAAAGTGAAATATACAAAAAAGGAGAGCCCATGCTCTCCTCTGTCATCCTCTCAAATGTAAGATTGATAAAAAAATAAAAATGAATTCATTTCTATATTTTTAACCTTGATTTAATGCATCCAATAATTTATCAATGTTTATACCATGCACCATTGATGCTTCTTCCAAAGTCTCAGCCTGTGAAGACGGGCATCCTATACACCCCATACCAAAGCTCATTAAAATTTGTGCTGCCTGGGGGTTAGTCCTTATTACCTGTCCTATAGTCATTTCCTTAGTTACCATCATGTTAATATCCTCCTCATTTTTAATTCTATTGTATATACCAAATAGAAGTCTGTCTAAAACTTTATATACCCATTATTTAATGGTATGTCACTTTTTTGTTAATTTATTTTCACATTTTATTTTTTCCAAATCCATGCTTTTTATAACCGCACCTCAAATAGAATCAATGGCTCTTTATTATTTTCATATAAAATGCCTGAGTACATGAATGAGACTTCTGCCATTCTATAATCCTCCATATCGCATATATATTTATGGGGTGAAATAGATGATTATTATTATAAAAAAAGGCAAACTCTTTTTGCTTATATCCCTGATATCAATTACATTAGTATTTGCGAGCGGCTATCTCATTTATAATATACAAAACAGCAAGGCAAAGCATGCCATAAAAAACCAAACTGAATATATGATTCTGGTACAGATAGATGAAAAAGCACTATATTTATTTGAAGATGGCAAATGCATTAAGCAGTATATGATAGCATCAGGCCACCCGAACTGGCCTTCTCCTATAGGTAACTGGAAAATCATCAGCAAGGGAGACTGGGGTGAAGGATTTGGTGGCCGTTGGATGGGTCTGAATGTCCAATGGGGTGAGTATGGAATCCATGGCACAATAGATCAAGGCTCCATTGGAAGAGCCGCAAGTCATGGTTGTATCCGTATGTTTAACAATGACGTTAAAGAATTATATGACATAGTTCCAATAGGCACACCTGTAATAATCAAAAACGGAACATTCGGGCCATTTGGAACAGGCTTCAGAGATCTAATTCCAGGAGACAGGGGAGCAGACGTCCTGGCTGTACAGAAAAGGCTAAAGGAACTTGGTTATTTCAAGGGATATGAATCTGGAATATATGAAGATGATTTAAAAATAGCACTTATTAAATTTCAGAAAGACCACAATCTTAAAGTAGACAATACAATTACCCGCAATGTCTATAACGCTATGGGTCTTATAGAATTCGAATAAGGTAAAGCACTTTACGTATCAGCTCTGCTTACCTTGCGAATCCTTCCTTTAATAGGTCTATCCTGCAATTCTTTTAAAACCAATTCCCCCTTATTGTTTAATACCTCCACATAAGTAGATATATCCAATATATTGATAATACCTATATCATCTGAAGTCATACCTTCGATATTACAAAGAGTACCCACAACATCAACGGGTCTCATTTTCGTTTTCTTTCCTGCATTGACGTGCAGCTTCACTATGTCCTTACTCAGCTGTGCACCTTTTGTTTCTTTGATTTGTGGTACAGAATTTGTCTTCTCAACAAAATCGTGCTTCAAGTTGCTTACTGTTTCCCTATCAGGCTTTTCCTTTAAAGGAATCTCATTACCAATATATTGATGTATATTATAAAGCAGCTTATCTTCATTTGGGGTTACAAAGGTTATCGCCCTGCCCTCCTTGTTTATTCGCCCTGTCCTGCCTATCCTGTGAACATAGCTTTCACTGTCTCTCGGTATATCATAATTGATAACAAGTGAAATATCATCAATATCAATACCTCTAGCTGCAACATCCGTCGCTACAAGATACCTGAAGCAGCCTTGTCTGAAATCGTTCATCACCTTTAATCTATCTCGCTGTTCCAATCCACCATGAATCTTTTCACAAGCATAGTAGAAGCTTGACAGCTCATCATAAACCCGGTCGACCATTTGTTTCGTATTACAAAATATTATACAACTGTCGGGGTTTTCTACTATGGTTAAATCCCTTAAAAGCTTCATCTTATCTTTCTGGTCCACAGAATATCTTTCCTGGAATATCCTCTCTATAGTTGGATTCTGGTCTTCTATTTCCACGTATATGGGTTGTCTCATATATTTATCGCATAGAACTTTTATGTCTTTAGGCATTGTGGCTGATAGAAGAACTGTTACACGCTCCTTTGACAAATTTCCTATTATAGTCTCAATCTGTTCAATAAATCCCATATCCAACATCTCATCAGCTTCATCTATGATAAGGTATTTTATTTTCGAAGCATCAAGTGTATCCCGTTCAAGATGGTCTATAATACGCCCTGGTGTACCAACTACAACATGAGTCTTCTGCCGAATCTCCTTTTCCTGATTATAAAATGGGGATTTACCGACAATTGCAGCAACCTTTAGCCTTTTAAACCTACCGAGATTAAAAATATCTTCTTTCACCTGCATTGCAAGTTCCCTGGTAGGAGTAATAACCAACGCCTGTGGCTTGTTTTCTTCCCATTCAACCAATTCACAAATAGGAATAGCAAAAGCTGCCGTCTTTCCGCTTCCAGTCTGGGACTTTACTATTATATCCTTTCCTTCCAATACAGCCGGTATAACCTGATGCTGCACACAAGTAGGAGTCTTGTAGTTAAGCATGTCTACTGCTTTTTTTATTTCATCGCTTAATTTATAACTATCAAAATTATTCTTTTCCATCTATTCTTCTCTTTTCTATATTAAAAGTGTTAATAATCTTACATTTGGCAGAGCAAATAACGAACGGTTCAACATAATTAAAATCAGTATTAATCTTACATTTGGCAGAGCAAAATAACGAACGTTTCAACGTTATTTTGTGATAGACAAATCAATGTCATCAAGCTAACGTTCCATAAAATTACAGGACATCTTTCTTGTTCATGTGAAACCGTTTCTTTCTTGGAAGCTTTCTCTCGATCTTCCTGTCAGGCCGTATTGGTATCCGATTCTTAG
>JAEYYB010000116.1 GCA_023430975.1 Bacillota bacterium
AACATAATCTAAATTATATAATATACCAGTAAATGCTGGAAGGCTTCGCAACAACCTTTGTGCATATATTTATTTTTCAATGTGCTGATATATCTTGTTTATAAAGTTTCTGCGTAAGTTCTATTAACTTGATTAAAAGTTTAATCACATTTCAATATAAATGAATATATAAGGGAAAAATGCAAATGATATTTATTGATATGATAAAACTAATATTAACTAAGGAGGTAGCTTATGTCACTTACATCAAAAGAGCTTATGCTGGTTCAGGATAACATCAAAATGACACAAAATAGCATCAAGGTTATGGAAAGTTGTGCAGAAATCTGTAGCGATGCACAGATTAAAAGCTTGTGTCAGCAGATGGCAAAAGACCATCAAAGTGATTTACAAACACTAATCAAACATATTAACACAGCGACTATACAGTAAGGAGGATTAAAAATGAGAAGTTTTACTGATCAGGAAGTCATGTCCATTTTATTGAATGAGCACAAGCTTGCAGCATCTTCATTGACAAATTTAGTGCTTGAAAGTTCTAACCAATTTTTAAGGAACGATGCAACAACTATTCTTACAAGCACATTTAGTCATCAGAAACAAATTTTTGACTTGATGGCTCAAAAAGGATGGTATCAAACTCAGAATGCAAGCCAGCAGGAAATAAGCAAGGCTCAGCAGGAAGCATCAAGAATTAACGCTTAGTAATGGCTAAGAAATAACATCCGATTGTCATCGTTCAAAACCCCGTTAAATCGTCGGGATTTTGTCCTGGAGAATACGAAGTTATTTCTAAGGCATTCCTTATTAAGAAATTATAGCTTCAAAATAAATACAATATAAGGTTAAATAAAAGATAAGAGAAACAGTCGGAGGAGCTTCACTATCTGCCTGTTTCTTATTTATGTTACGGAAAGTCATGATATCTTTAAATACTAAAAGGACCCCAAAATCACATTTGAAGTCCTTTTAGTGCAGATTCACTTAGTGAAATCCAGCAATATTGTATTACATTGAAGTGCTTTTTAATATTTATAAAAGAAGTGCATATTACTAATAAAAAGCACTATTAACTATGCCAGAATTATATACTTATCTGGAAGTATCATTTAACTTTTCAGTAGGATAGCTGTTACCAGTGTATGACTGGAAAACTTTCTTAACTATATTACCGCCAACTTTACCTGCTTCTCTTGCAGTTAAGTCACCGTTATATCCCTGTTTTAAGTTTACACCAATTTCTTTAGCTATTTCATACTTCATGTTATCAAACTGAGTTTTGCTGTTGCTATTGTTGTTTGCCATTTTTATATCACCTCCCTTTATAGTCTTATTGTGTCTTAAAACGATAAGATTATAAGTAGTAAGTTTTGGTCGAGATTTAAAACAATTCCTTTACAAATGTTGTAATATAGTTGCACAAAGATAATCTCTATATCAGAGTTGACCTTTATATATATGAAAAATGTTAATAATCTTACATTTGTCAGAGCAAATAACGAACGCTTTTACGGGATTTGCGATAGATAAATGTAAAAGATTATTCACTTTTCATATAGTATATTGTGATATTAATTAATCAAATTTATTATATTAGACAAATTCAATTCATATATTTTCATATAAATATTAAATTTGAGGTGGATTAAGTGATCGGTCTAAAATGTAAAACTAGTATAATCATTATCCTTATAATGATTGTAAATATATGCACTTATTCGTTTTCAGATGATTTGAATGAAGGGCAGCTTGTTATAAAAGCCTTTGTTTCCCAGCAAAAGGATGCTTCTGTGTCTGTTCCTGTAGTTAATGCACAGGCTGCTATTGTTATTGATTCAAATAGCGGACGGATTTTATATTCAAAAAATTCTGATCAAAGAAAGTATATTGCAAGCACTACAAAAATAATGACAGCCATAGTGACTTTAGAAAACGGTAATCTTGAAGATATCGTTACAATAAGCAAAAGAGCTGCAAGCATTCAAGGATCTAGCATCAATCTAAAAGAGGGCGAAAAGCTGAAGTTGAAGGAGCTATTATACGGTCTGATGCTCAACTCGGGTAATGACGCGGCTATAGCTATAGCTGAGCATATCGGGGGAGATGTGGAAACATTTGTAGATATGATGAATAAAAAAGCCAAGGAATTAAACCTTGAAAATACTTCCTTTAAGACACCTCACGGCTTGGATCGTGACGGTCATTATTCTACTGCATATGAGCTTGCTCAAATGGCAAAGTATGCTCTATCAAAACCTGAGTTTGCCAGCATATGCAAGACTGTTTCCAAAAGTATTACCGGCAGAAGCTTATATAATACAAATGAAATGCTGGGCTTTTATCCTGGTGCTGATGGCGTTAAGACAGGGTATACCGGCCAGGCAGGAAGATGCCTTGTATGCTCGGCAACAAGGGATGGCTATAGGTTGATATCTGTTGTCCTTGGGTGTCCCACAAGAACTATCAGGGCCGAGAGCAGCCGAAAAATATTGGATTATTCCTTTAAAAATTACAAGCAGCGTACATTGCTAAGAGTGGATGATGAGATAAAAAAAGTGCCTGTTATTAAAGGAAAAGAAAAGTTTGTTTCACTAATTTCCACAGATGAAATAACGTACCCTTTAACTGATGAAGAATTTAGCAACTTAAAACGTGTGGAAGAAATCCCTGATTCTATAGAAGCACCTATTAGAGAAGGAATTAACATTGGAAATATTAGTTTCTCCTTGGATGGAAATATTATTGCACAGTCAGAGCTAAAAACAAGGCATGAGGTTCTCCGCAAGGGATTTCTTGATTATATGTCTGAAATGCTAAAGGAGTGGTTACTATATATGAATCCTTCTATGGACAGTCAACCCGGCACTTAAGGTAACAAATTTTATTTATATTATAATTTTATGTAATAAAGTTGGACGTAGTTAAATATCTATATATAAATATGTTTTATGTACAAAAAATAAAATACCAAAGAGGATTAGTATGAAGAGAAAATTAATTTTTAATCTGAAAAAATATGTGAAAGTATCAATTCTGGTATACATCATCATTATCATTTTACCTCAAATGCAATCACTTTTTACATACTACTCATATGCAGAAGGTGGTAGTGCTGGGGATGATAAGCTTATTGAAGAGCAGGCTAAATCGGAGGAATCTAAGAGTATCGAGAACCAGCTGCAAAACTATGCCAATAATGGTATAAAGGAGCTTTTGCCGGAGTATGACCCTAATGGGTTTATAACAAATGCTGCTAAAGGTAAGTTTAATTTAAGTGTAAAGAGTATATTAAATGGAGTATTACATTATTTCTTTAAAGAAATATATATAAACATTGGCGTTTTAATTAAGCTTATTGTTCTTATAGTTTTGTGTGCTATTCTTAAAAACCTTCAATCGTCATTTTTAAGTGCGAGTGTTGGAGAATTAGCCTTTTTTGTTTGCTATATAGTTATTGTATCGGTTTTGATTGTTAGCTTAAACTCGGTATTAACCATGGGAAGAGTTATAATAGACGACATGGTTGATTTTATGCAGGCATCTATACCTATACTAATTACATTACTTGTGTCAAGTGGAAATATTACATCAGGGGGCATATTTCAGCCTATCCTCGTGGTGATTATTGAGATTGCTGCAGCGATTATGAAGAATATTTTTATTCCTATAATTCTTCTTTCAACTATTTTATCTTTGGTAAACAATATTTCAGACAAGGTTCAAATATCAAAGCTGGCATCCTTTTTAAAGCAGATAGGGACAGTGATTTTAGGGTTAATACTGACTGTTTTTATAGCAATAATTACAATTCAGGGATCAGTAGGTGCTGTTGTTGACGGAGTTTCAAGCAAAACTGCCAAGTTTGCAATAGGAGCATTTATACCTGTGGCTGGAAAATACCTTGCAGATGCAGCGGATACTGTTTTAGGATGTACACTTCTTATAAAAAATGCATCAGGCATAGCTGTGATGATAGGGATTGTGTCTATATGCCTTGTACCTATAATTAAAATATTTGCACTTATTTCATTATATAAAATGACAGCGGTTTTGGTTGAACCTATTGCAGAAAATAGAATCGTAAAGTGCATAAATGATGTAGCAGGATCTCTCACATTCGTTTTAGGGGTAGTAGCTTGCGTGGCATTTATGTTCCTTATTGCTATAACGGCAATAATTGCATCAAGCAGCATTTCAACTGCCATACGATAAATTATTGGCTTAGATATATTCCCATCATTCATAAGATACCGAACTGTAAAGATATAGCAGGTTTTACAGTTGGGTATCCATAAGGAGGAGAAGTTTATGATTGAATTTTTAAGGGGATGGGCTATCAATATAGTAACGCTGGTAATATTTATTGTTCTTCTTGAGATTTTGGTTCCTTCGGGAAGAATGAAAAAGTATATTAATCTGATTTCGGGTTTTCTTATTATGATTACGCTCATAACTCCTATCTTAAAATTTATTGAGAAGGAATCCGATTTAAAAGGCTTGGAGCTCTTTGAGACTATAAATATCAACAAAATGGATATTGACAAAAAGAGTAAAGTTCTAAGTAAAAGCCAATCAGAGCAAGTAATTGAAGTATACAGACAAAAAATCATATCCCAATTGGAAAGCTATGCAGCACAAAATGATGAGATAGAATCAGTAAAGGCTGACGTAATTGTAGATGAGGACTTAAACTCGGAAAAGTATGGGGAGATTAAAAGGGTATACCTGAGCCTTAATACAAAAGACAAAGAGGATGCCGCCCAGAGTGTAAGTATGATCCCAAAAGTAGAAAAAATACAAGTGGGACCTGGAAGTGGAATTTCCATAGCTAATATCCACCAAACAAACAAAAGAAGTGCTAAAACGGATAAAGCCGTCACAAATAAAGCCTTTACTAACAATGCTGTAGACAGTAAGCTGGATACACATTTAAAGGATAAAATAAATGAACTTCTGGGGGTGAAAAAGGAAGATATCATAATTACATGCCAAAGAGACAAAACAAAGATTCAAAGATAATTTATATTAAAAGTGTTAATAATCTTACATTTGGCGGAGCAAATAACGAATGGTTCAACGGGATTTGCTTAAGACAAATGTAATAGATTTATCACTTTTAATTTAGGAACGACTAAGAATATTTTAGTCATGCATTACAAAAGGATGAATGGGAGAAGGATATGATAGAAATAAAAAAGATACTGGAAAAGTTATTTCAAAGTAAAAATAAGAAAAAAATTATTGAAAACTCAGTTATAGTTATCATAATCGGGATAATTGCTATTGTAGCCGGGGGGTCCCTGTTCAAAAAGAATGAGATAAAAAAAGAGCCGGTGAATGGCAATACAGCATCGGTTGTGGAGACAGCTGCCAAAGCTGAGCCTAATAATGATATAGACGTGAATGAAAAGAGGCTTAAGGATATCTTGATGACAGTTAAAGGAGCAGGGAAGGTTAATGTCATGGTGACATATGTATCAGGAAAAGAGATTGTACCTGCTTATGATATTAAAAGGAATGAAAACGACACCGAGGAAAAAGACTCAGGAGGTGGGGTAAGAAATATTAAACAAAGTGACAGTGAAAACAAGTTGGCTTATGAGGAAATTCAGGGAAATAATAAAAAGCCTATAGTATTAAAAGAACTTATGCCGCAGGTTAAGGGTGTAGTTATTGTTGCAGAAGGAGCATCAGACCCCGAGGTCAAAGAAAGGCTCGCTAGAGCGGTGCAGGTGCTGTTGGATGTTCCGGTCCACAGAATCGAGGTTTTAGAAAGCGGAAATAGCTATACAAAATAATCATCCTTAAATAATTTTAATTATAAATTTGCAGGATTATGAATATAAATTAAATGACAAGTATAGAGCATTTAAATACATGATTCAAATATATTAAAAGGGGGCTTTTATATGATGGTATTTAAAAGAAAACAAATAGTTGTGTTGTCTTTAGTTTTAATGTTGGTGGTTGCCGGTTATCTTCAGTATAGTTATAAGAAGGGCAGCACATCGGTAAATAACAGCGATAATTCAAGGCTTGGTGAAGCTGTTTATGTGGACAGTGAGTATGCCGTTTCATCTAATGATAAAGAGGCAGATAAAAGTAAGGATAAAAAAGAAGATAATAAGGATGTAAAAAGTAAAGAGGACAATAAAGAAAGTAAAACCAATACAAACAATAAGACAAGTGATAAGGATACAGCAAATAGCAATGGCGAATCAAACAAAAAAACAAGTGAAAACCTTGATGCTTCAAAAGAAGCAAATGACTTTTTTGCACAGGCAAAGCTTGATAAGGAAGTAAACAGGGGAAGAAACAGTGATACATTAAAAGCAATTGCTGACGATTCAGGGCTGACAAAGGAAGCTAGAACTAAAGCTTATGAGAAAGTTACGAGACTGGCTGAGAATTCAGACAGAGAAATGAGAATTGAAAATCTGGTAAAGAAAAATGGGTTCAGCGATGCAATAGCATTCTTTGCAGATGACGGTAGTGTTGATATAGTGATTAAGGCACCGAATCTTTCTTCCTCCCAGACAGCACAGATATATGATATTGTATCAAGGCAGGCAAACCTGGATATTGACAAAATAAGAATAAAAAATATATTTTAAGCATTGATCCTCCTTATATTGATAATACTTATATATAATGATATAATTAACTCCTGATAAAGATTATTTTTAGCAATTATGTTCTCCATGCTGGGAGGGTTTTTTATGGAGGAAATCAATCATGAGCTTTTAAGTGACTTAGGTACAGTTAAGGTCACTGATGAGGTTGTTGCCATAATAGCCGGAATTGCTGCTATGGAAGTGCCGGGCGTTGCGGGAATGAGCGGCGGTATTGCCGGAGAAATTGTTGAGATGCTAGGCAGAAAGAGCCTCTCTAAGGGCGTTAAGGTTGAGGTTGGTGAAAAACAAGCAGCAATTGATTTATATATAATTATTGATTACGGCTGCAGGATACCCGATGTGTCTTGGGATATACAGGAAAGAGTAAAAAAGACTGTAGAGACAATGACCGGCCTGAATGTAGTTGAAGTTAATATTCATATACAGGGTGTTAATTTTGATACCGAAAATAAAAATGACTCCAAAGTAGAATAGATTTTTTTTAGATAAAACAAAAGAGGAGGCAAAATATGAACAGTACATTAAAGCGGGCTATACTAGGTATATATTTTGTTGTAGTAATAATATTCACTATGACAATCATGTTTTTAACAGTAATGCCCGACTCCTTTGAAAGCATCACAACATATATATCATCAAACTTATTGACTAACAATGTATTCCAGTGCATTGTGTTTTTTGGAGGATTGGCTGTTCTTGCAGTTAGTGTTATATTGTTATTGTCTGGAACAAATGATGACACGGAAAAAAGGACTATCAGCAAGAAAACTGAAATAGGTGAGATCAAGGTTTCACTAAATTCCATTGAAAGTATTGCCCTGGCAGCTACAAAAAGACTTTCAGGCATTAAAGAAGCAAAGGCCAATGTATATAAGGGAATGGAAGGGGTAACTGTAGTAATAAAAGCTGTAGTATTATCTGACGTAAATATACCTATACTATCCGAAGATATTCAGGTCAAGGTTAAGAAAACCGTAGAGGATACTTCAGGCATAAGGGTAATTGAGGTTAAGGTGATAGTTGATAATATATTTGTTGGATATAATAAAAATAGGGTGGAATAAGCCCTGGAGGCAAATTATATGAATATGGACAAAATATACAGTTTTTATAAATCTCACAAGGGCGAAGTAAATGGAGCAATAATAGGCTTTTTAATTGCTGTATCTATTCTTATAATTGGGGTATTAAAGTTTATTTTTATTGTAATTTGCATGGCAGTGGGGTATTATATTGGTAAGGTATTAAGTGTTGATAAAGATTATCTAAGAAAGTTTCTGGATAAGATTTTTCCGCCAGGTACTTTAAGGTAATGAATAACTGAAATATTACTCCCGATTTTGAGCAGATGTTGACGAGCTAAGCCAACACATAAGCGAAATTTAAAATGGAAGTTTCATTTTAGTTATAACTAAAGAACGGTTAGAATTACTTGGGATTAATAAATTTGATATACGCAAAGCTTATTTGGAGGTAATATTTAATGGGACGAAGAGCAGCCCGCGAAACTGCAATGAAGCTCTTATACCAGTTGGAGATACAGAGGGATGATAGGGAGCAGCAGGTGCAATACGTTTTAGAGGAAGAGAACTTAACTGAAAATGACACAGTTTATGTAAATGAAGTCATAAATGGTGTATATAGTAAGATAGAAGAGATTGACGAGCTTATTGAAAAACATGCTAAGGGATGGAAAATTAATAGGATTTCAAAGGTTGACTTATCAATACTAAGGTTAAGTATTTATGAAGTTTGCTATAGAGAGGATATACCATTTAATGTTTCTATAAACGAAGCGGTTGAATTAGCGAAGAAATACAGTACAGAAGATGCTGGATCATTTGTTAATGGTATCTTGGGTAAAGTATCCAAGATATTTCCTGTACATGTAGATGGATCAAACGAATAGCATATTAGTTAAAGTAATTAACACACATACCATATTTGCGGGTGTGTGTTAATTTGTATGTCCATACATTGATTGTGTTGGCATCATTTGCAAAATGGAGGTTTTATGCGGCAGATTCTCACAGTTTCTGAAATAAACAGGTATTTGAAAAATGTGATTTCCAGAGATGTTTTACTTTCAGGCCTTATGGTAAGAGGTGAAATTTCCAACTATAAAAACCATTACTCGGGACACATGTATTTTACTCTTAAGGATGAATCCAGTCTTATAAAGTGTGTTATGTTCAGAACATATAACTGTGAGTTGAAATTTAATCCGGAAAACGGAATGAGAGTTATTATTGGCGGTTATATTTCAGTTTTTGAAAGAGATGGGCAATACCAGCTCTATGTGGAGTCAATGCAGCCTGATGGAATTGGGGCTCTGCATTTGGCTTTTGAACAGCTTAAGCAGAAACTGGAAAACGAAGGGCTATTTGACCAAAGTTTTAAAAAGCCGCTACCTCTATTACCACGGGCTGTCGGAGTTGTAACATCTTCAACAGGTGCAGTTATAAGAGATATAATAAATATAATGGGCAGAAGGTATCCAAACATTAATATAAAAATTTATCCGGTAGCTGTACAGGGCGAAGGTGCAGCAAAACAAATTTCAAAGGCAATAGACAGGATAAATAAGATTCGCTGTGTTGATGTCCTCATCTTAGCCCGAGGTGGAGGCTCATTAGAGGAGTTATGGGCGTTTAATGAAGAGGTTGTTGCAAGAAGTATCTATAGGTCTGACATACCTGTTGTTTCAGCTGTTGGACATGAAACTGATTATACCATAGCTGACTTTGTGGCAGATTTGAGAGCACCAACGCCTTCAGCAGCCGCAGAAATAGTTGCTCCAGAGAAAGCGACACTAAAAAATGAATTGAACAACCTGGTATCCCGATTGGCAAGGTCCTTAAACCAGAATCTGGTTGTTCAAAGAAACAGGCTTTTCCGTGTTACTGACAGTGCTGCGTTTAAGCAGCCTTTTGACAGGATATATCAGGAAAGAATGAGATTGGATATTTATCAAAAAAGTCTTATAAGAGCTTTGCAGATGAATTTTTCAGAGTACAAATCAAGATTTGCAGTATTGGCAGGGAAGCTTGATGCACTAAGTCCCCTTACAATAATGGCCAGAGGTTACAGCATTATTAAGGACAAAGAAAATGGAAAAGTGATTCAGTCAATAAATGATGTTTATAAGGGAGCAGAATTGGAAATAAACTTAATGGATGGCACAGTTGATTGTGTTGTGAAATAAGAAATGTCTAAAAGGGGAAGGGAACAGGCCGGGTTATGAAAAGAAAAAGTTATGAAGAGGCAATAATAGAACTGGAAGGGATCGTAAAAAGGCTTGAGAGGGGAGAGCTTTCACTTGAAGAATCACTTGAAGCTTTTCAAAGCGGTATAGAGTTAACTAAATATTGTAATACCAAGCTTGATGAGATGGAAAAGAAAATAACGATTCTTTTGGAGAATGAAAAAGGTGAAATAAAAGAAGAAGACTTTTCGGTTGAATAATATTTGGAGGTGGGAAATGGAGTTTAATAAAAGATATGAGCTTTATCTTGAATATATAAATGAAGCACTAGAAAAAGTTTTAGTGGTCCGGGATGTGCCGGAAAAAACTTGTTATGAAGCTATGGTTTACAGTCTTATGGCTGGTGGGAAGAGAATCAGGCCGGTATTGTCATTAGCGGCGTGTGACCTTTTTAGAAAGGAATTTAAAGAGGTTATAGCATATGCCTGTGCTATTGAAATGATTCATACCTACTCACTTATTCATGATGATCTTCCATCAATGGATAATGATGATTACAGGAGAGGAAGGCTTACAAACCATAAGGTATATGGTGAAGGGTTGGCGGTACTTGCAGGGGATGCCCTTCTTAATTATGCATTTGAGGTAATGATTGAGGATGCTTTAAAATGTTCAGATAATATTGTAAGTAAGGTTAAAGCCATGCAGTATATCGCAAAGGCATCGGGCACTACTGGTATGATAGGAGGCCAGGTGGTGGATCTCCAATCTGAAGGTAAGAAGGTTCCGTTGGAAACTTTGACCTATATGCATAAATGTAAAACAGGAGCGATGATTAAGGCTCCAATAGTTTCTTCGGCAATAATATGCGGTGCGGATGAAACTCAAGTATCAAGGCTATCAACCTTTGCAGAAAAAATTGGATTAGCATTTCAGATAAAGGATGATATACTGGATATTGAAGGCGATCTGTCTACTTTGGGCAAAAACAGCGGCAGTGACGTTTCTAATGATAAAACTACCTATATTACGGCATACGGATTGGACAGAGCTAAGAAGATTTTGGATGAAGTGACAAATGAAGCGATTAGTGCCTTAGAATGTTTTGGGGCAGAGGCTGATTTTCTGAAAAATATGGCTTTATATATAGCAAAACGAAGCAATTAGCTTACAATATATATTAAAGTGATAAATCTTTTACATTTGTCTGTCGCTTTAACATATACAACACTTTATATATGGATATATTTGTGCTATAATCATTACTAAGTCATGTTCATGTAGTAATGTTAACCGAAAGAGAGTTGAAGGTTTTTGGGCGGTATTTTAAATGATATAAATTCACCAGATGATATAAAGAAACTTGACGTACCTCAGCTTGAAGAGCTTGCTGCAGAAATAAGGGCTTTTTTAATAGATAATGTCTCAAAAACTGGGGGCCATCTTGCATCCAACCTTGGGATAGTTGAATTGACTTTAGCACTACATAGTGTTTTTAATACTCCTGCAGACAAAATAATATGGGATGTAGGCCATCAATCATATGTACATAAGATTATTACGGGCAGAAAGGACAAGTTTTGCACGTTAAGACAATTAGATGGTATTTCAGGTTTTCCTAAAGTTAATGAGTGCGAGCACGATGCCTTTAATACAGGGCATAGCAGTACTTCAATCTCTGCAGCTTTGGGCATGGCAAAGGCTAGAGACATAAAAAAGGAGAAGTATTCGGTAATTGCATTGATAGGCGATGGTGCTTTGACTGGAGGAATGGCATTTGAAGCATTGAATGATGCAGGAAGATCTCCTAATAACCTTATTGTCATATTAAATGATAATGAAATGTCCATATCCAAAAATGTTGGAGGACTTTCAAAATACTTAGGTAAGATAAGGACAGAACCTTTTTATTTCAAAGTAAAAGAGGATCTGGATATTATGTTAAACAAGATACCCGCTATCGGAAAAAGTGCTGTGAAGGCGTTAGGCAAGGTTAAGGGATCAGTAAAATATATGATTATGCCGGGTATATTTTTTGAGGAATTAGGTTTTAAGTATTTCGGACCGATAGATGGGCATGACCTTGTGGAGCTAAATGAAGTACTTACAAGAGTTAAAACCATGAAAGGCCCAATATTATTGCATGTATGTACTCAGAAAGGAAGAGGCTATACTTTTGCAGAAGAAAGTCCGCAACTTTTTCATGGAATATCACCATTTGAGATTGAAACAGGAGAGGTGCTGTCAACTGGAGGACCTTCATATTCGGATGTATTTGGATGTGAGCTTACTGAACTTGCAGAAACTGACGAGAATATTGTTGCAATAACTGCAGCTATGCCTAATGGAACAGGACTTGATCAGTTTTCAAAGAGGTTTCACGATAGATTTTTTGATGTGGGAATAGCTGAGCAGCATGCAGTTACTTTTGCTGCAGGTTTGGCCAGAAATGGGTTGAAGCCAGTATTTGCTGTTTATTCCTCATTTTTACAGCGGTCTTATGACCAATTACTTCATGATGTTGCTCTTCAGAATCTTCACGTTGTTTTTGGAGTTGACAGGGCAGGAATTGTTGGTGAAGACGGAGAAACTCACCAAGGACTGTATGATCTGTCATTCCTAAGCCATATACCTAATTTTACAATAATGGCACCATGTGATTATGACGAAATGAGAAAGATGATTAGGTATGCGTTTACTGAGCACAAGGGGCCTGTTGCCATCAGGTATCCAAGAGGTAAAGGGAAGGAATGCCTTATTGATAGCAGTGAGGTCAAACTTGGGCAAGGGGTTCTTTACAAGGAGGGAAGTGATTTGACTTTCCTATCCATAGGAACAATGTTTGAAACTGCACTAAAAGTTACAGAGGAACTTACAAAACTTGGTGTTTCTGTGGAACTTATCAATGCCAGGTTTGTCAAACCTCTTGATGTTAAGCTTATCGTCAATTCAGTCATGAAGACAAAGAGGATGATAACGTTGGAGGATAACACTATTACCGGAGGGTTTGGCAGTAGTGTGCTTGAGATGATAAACCAAAGAGGAATCAATGTAAAATCCAAGCTCTTTGGGTTCCCAGATCAACCTATTATTCATGGATCTAAAAGCCAGCTTTTTAAAAGGTATAAGCTTGATGCAGAATCTTTAGTAGGCGAAATACTTAAGTTGTGTAAAAAGCAGTAAGATCATTACTAAGGATATTTGGAGGAAAAGAGTTGGAAAAGGAAAGACTTGATGTATTATTAGTTACAAGAGGTTTGTTTGAAAGCAGAGAAAAGGCACGTAGTACCATTATGGCAGGTCTTGTTTATGTAAATAAGAACAAAGAAGACAAACCAGGCTCAAAATTTGATATTGAGTCAGAGATTGAAATAAAAAATAATGCTATACCATTTGTAAGCAGAGGAGGCCTTAAGCTTGAGAAGGCATTGAACTTCTTTAATATCGACATTACAGGTGCTAGGGCTATTGACATCGGTGCTTCTACAGGAGGCTTTACAGATTGCATGCTTAAGCGAGGTGCTCTTGAAGTCACTGCAGTTGATGTAGGGTACGGCCAGCTTGCCTGGGAGCTTAGAAATGATAAAAGAGTAATTAACTTGGAAAGAACTAACATTAGATATGTTAAACCGGAAGAAATGGGTGAACTTAAGGATTTTGCTTCTATTGACGTATCTTTCATATCTCTGAAAAAGGTTTTGCCTGTAGTAAAAACACTGCTTAATCAAAACGGTCAAGTAATATGCCTTATAAAACCTCAGTTTGAAGCAGGAAGAGAAAAGGTGGGCAAGAAAGGTGTTGTAAGAGATCCCAAAGTACATGAAGAAGTTATAAAAAATATTGCTGAATTTGCTTTAAGTCTGGGATTTTCATTAAAAGGACTGTCATATTCACCAATTAAGGGTCCTGAAGGTAATATCGAATATCTTTTGTACCTGTCAAATATGGAGGGCTCTGTATCTTCAGATCTGGACATTTCAAAAATTGTTGATAGTGCCCATACCGATCTGTAATTTCGCAAACCAATTCTTATAAATTCACCAAAAATTATTTTCACAATTGTGTTTATTATGTTATTATAATATAAAACTACATTAAAAGTGATTAATTATTTGTTAATATATTACATTTTTTCTATTAGTTAATGGCACTTTTAATATACATTAAGGGGAAATAATGAAAACAATCGGTATAATAACAAATTCCGATAAAGATATCAATTTTGAATTTACAAAACTGGTAGCCGGCAAAATCATTGAGCTGGGCGGAAGGGTTTTGATGCCTTGTGCATCTGCAAGTAAATTGGAATTTAATGTAGAAGCCCTTGATGAATCAGATATTTACTTAAAGGCTGAAGGGGTTTTATGCTTAGGCGGCGACGGTACTTATCTAAAAGTAGCCAGAAATGCATATACTGCAAATGTTCCCATACTGGGAATAAACTTAGGTACTCTTGGCTTTTTAACAGAAATTGAAAAGTCCGATATAGATGCGGCACTTGAAAGTATTTTAAATGACAGGTATACTATTGAAGAGCGAATGATGCTGGAAACTGTTATTTACAGTAAGTCAGAGGTAGTAGGAAAGGATATAGCCTTAAATGATGTGGTGATTTCAAGAGGGGAATTATCAAGAATACTTCATGTCAAAACCTATGTCAATAATGTATTTGCAGAATCCTACCCTGGTGACGGCATAATAGTGTCAAGTCCAACCGGGTCAACTGCATATTCGCTGTCTGCAGGGGGGCCTATCGTTGAGCCGGATCTGGATATAATCATTGTTACGCCTATTTGTCCTCACATATTATATTCAAGGCCTTTTATAACAGCTGCCGAAAGGCTGGTTAAGGTTGTAGTTGATGAAAACTATCAGCATAGTGCCATGGTTACTATTGATGGACAGAATGGATATGAAGTAAAGGGCGGATATTCCATAGAGGTTAAAAAAGCTCCTTGCTCGGTAAAAATGATAAAGGTAGCAAACAAGAATTTCTTCAAGATATTAAGATCAAAATTTTACATGAGGGGAGAAACATTCAAGGATGAAATATAGCAGACATTCTAAAATTCTTGAATTGATAGAAAAGGAAACAATTGAGACCCAGGAGGAGATAGCTGAAAAGCTTAAGGAACTTGGGTTTGATGTGACCCAGGCTACAGTTTCAAGGGACATAAAGGAACTTCGCCTCATTAAGGTTATGATGGGGGATGGACGATATAAATATGCTCCTTTTACACCAACTGAGAGTGCGATTTCCAACAGGCTTCTAACCATATTTGCAGAGTCTTATGTTTCAAGCGACTATGCAAACAATATTGTGGTGGTGAAGACGCTTCCGGGTATGGCCCAAGCCTGTGCATCATCTATAGACTCAATGAAGTGGACTGAAGTCCTTGGAACAATTGCGGGTGATGATACCATAATGATAATTTGCAGAGCTGAAAAAATAGCTGAGGAAATGGTAAATAGATTTAACAAATTAGCCAATAAAAGTATATAGCGGAAGTTATATTTTAGTTAGTACTAATTGATTATTGGAGGTGGTAGCTTGCTTCAACAACTTGAAATACAGAATATTGCCTTGATTGAAAAGATATGCATCGAAGTTGGAAAAGGCTTAAATGTATTAACCGGTGAGACTGGGGCAGGTAAATCTATAATTATCGATTCAATAAATGCAATTCTTGGAGAGAGGCTTTCAAAGGATCTGATCAGGACAGGTAAGGATAAGGCCTCTGTGGAAGCGGTTTTTCAGATAAAATGTAACAATATAGAGGAGCTTCTAAGGGAGATAGGTGTTGAGCCTGAGGAAGACGGTACTTTGATTATTTCAAGGGAGTTTACATTAGCAGGAAAGAACAGCTGTAGAATAAATGGAAAAATGGCTACCGTTTCAATGTTAAAGGAGCTTGGAAGCAAGCTTATTGATGTTCATGGACAGCATGACAACCAATCATTGCTTCGCACCGAAAGCCATATAGACCTTTTAGATTCCTTTGGAGCAAGCAGGATAAACCTTCTAAAAGAAAATTATGCAGCTCTGCTTGTGGAATATAAAGATATAAAGAACAAAATCAGAGCCCTTGCAGGTGACAAAAATGACAGGGAAAAGAAAATCGATTATTTAAGATATCAGATAGATGAAATAAAAAAATCAAAGCTTAAGGTTGGAGAGGATGAAGAGTTAAACAAGCAGAGGAATATCCTTTCCAATGCTGAAAGAATTATTGAGGCATTATCGGGTGTATATGAAAATATTTTTTCTGGAAACAATATAAAAAGTTCTGTTTATGACAGCCTTAGCGATGCCATTTCGCAACTGAATTCTGTTTCCAAGCTGGATGAAAAGTATGGAAAGCTGGCAGTAAAGCTGGAAGAGATATCATATCAGTTGGATGATATTGTGGAGCATATTAGGAAAGAAAGGGACAGCATAGAATACAGCCCTGAATTATTAGAACAAATAGAGGAAAGAATTGACCTCATAGTAAGGCTTAAGAAAAAATACGGCAATACTATAGGATCTATTTTGGAATACCTAGATAAGGCTGAAGCGGAGTATGAAGAAATAATAAAAAGCGATGAGATTGTAAATGAGCTTAGTAGAAAGCTGCTAAGTACATCAGATGAGCTTTTTGGAATTGCTTCACAGATAAATGATGAAAGAAATAAGGCAGCACAGATTTTGGAAGAACAGATTGGAAAAGAGCTTGAAGAACTGGAAATGAAAAAAGCCCAGTTCAAGGTTAATATTGAGTTCAACTCGGAAAAAGATGAAAATGATGAGTACAAATTTTTAGGAAATGGACTTAATAAGGTAGAGTTTCTGATTTCTCCTAATGCAGGAGAACCGTTAAAACCTCTTTCAAAAATAGCATCCGGTGGTGAAATGTCAAGAATAATGCTTGCTATTAAAACAATACTTGCAAATGTTGATGACATTCCAACTCTTATTTTTGACGAAATAGATATAGGTATAAGCGGAAAAGCTGCACAGAAGGTTGCAGAGAAGCTTTCCATAATATCAGGAAGTCACCAGGTTTTATGTGTAACTCACCTTGCACAGATAGCTTGTATGGCCGATGAGCATTTCCAGATAGAAAAACAATCAGCTGATAATCAGACAAAAACAAGTATTCGCAAGATCAATGACAAGGAAATAAAAAATGAAATAGCCAGAATCTTAGGCGGGGCTAATATTTCCGATATTACATTAAAGCATGCTGAGGAAATACTTAAGAATGCTAAAAAATTTAAAATCAACGCTGGTAATAATTAAAGGATAATTGTGAAATAAAATTTAATAACAAATTTTAATGAGGAACAGTTGGGATAACGACCTAACTGTTTTTTTTATTTACCTTCAATGCATTAATTTGTTTGAATAATAAAAGTTATAAAAGGTTAACTTATCATTAGCAATGACTAAAATATACTTCCGCAATAAATTTAACGCAAAATCGGAAGCAATATTTTAGTCATTCCTTAATTCGAGGAAAAGAAATCATTATACCTATTGATTTTTATATATGACATTGGTGCCGGGAGATATAAATGATGAATTCAAACAATAAGAGAAAAAATATTTTGGTTTTCCTAATAATAAGCATTCTGGTAGTCTTACTTAGTTATTCCCAAACCCTTACTGTAATACCTGGTCAATTGACATTGGCAGAGGGGGATGATTTTGCATATGACTTTAAAAGTCCATTTCTGGTAAGCATAAAAGCTGATAGGGAAGGGATTATCAGTTTGTTAAGTGAAAAAATGGGAGCAAAAAATGCAAGCACCCTAGATGTCGGACTTTCCAATCCATTTTCATTAAAGTCTTTAAAGCAGGGGTGTGTCAACCTTAGGATGAACTTATTCGGATTAATCCCTGTAAAGACCATGGAAATCAATGTAGTGCCAACAAGGGAAGTTGTAGCTTGCGGAAATACCATTGGCGTAAAGATAAGGACAAAAGGTCTTCTTGTAATTGGTGTTTCTGATGTTGAAGATTTATCTGGAAATAAAAACTTTCCAGCCAAGCAGAGCGGTATAAAACCTGGAGATCTGATTTTACAGGCTAATGGCAACGATTTGGTTTGTATAAATGACTTTATTGAGCAGATTGATAACTGTGGAGGGCAGAATATTCGTTTAAGCCTTAAGCACGGAGATGAAATAATCAGCAGGTACATTAAACCTGTTAAATCATCGGACGATAACAAATATCATTTGGGTTTATGGGTAAGGGACAGTACAGCAGGCATAGGCACACTTACATTTTATGATCCTGGTACAAAAAGCTTTGGTGCATTAGGGCATGGTATAACCGATCTTGATACGGGAAAGATAATGCCTGTAAAAGAAGGAGAAATATTAGAATCAACAATATTATCCGTTAAAAAAGGAAAACAGGGTGCACCAGGAGAATTGAAAGGAATATTCATGGAACAGAGGAAAAGACTTGGGGTTATAAGTAAGAACTCTGAATTCGGGATATATGGGAGCTTGGAGGATAATGCATCATCAAGGATAGAAGGTAAGCTTTACCCAATTGCTTTAAAGAGTCAGTTAAGGGAAGGTCCGGCTAAAATACTGTCCAATATAGATGGCAGTGATGTAAGAGAATATGATGTACAGATTCAGAAGGTTTCCAGACAGAAATTGGACAGTGCAAAGGGAATGGTTATAAAAGTTACCGATCCTAAGCTTTTAAACATATCAGGCGGAATAGTACAGGGCATGTCAGGAAGTCCCATAATACAGGATGGAAGGATAGTAGGAGCGGTGACTCATGTTTTGGTAAATGACCCAACCCGCGGATATGGAATTTTTATAGAGAAGATGATGAAAAATGCGGCAAGCGGTAATGCACAGAGTCTCGAAAATGTTGGATGATATGTAAATTAAAAATAAAAAACTGTATTGCAAAAATGTATGGGTGCTTTAAACGACTATGTTTAGAGCACCTATAATTATATAAATCAATTAATCTTTTGCTCCTATCGAGAAATAGTGTTAAGGCATGGTTGTTGCATAGGGAAATAATTAAGATTTAAAGCTGGGAAATATCAATGATTTGGTATATAATTTATATTAAGAGTAAAATGTGGGAGTTTACATTACGGGAAATGACTTTTTAATACCCAGGAAATTATATTAATATACTGGTTTTCGTAAGCTCATACATAGTCTTTTTTATGAATACTAAAATAAAAAAAGTTGGTACAAATAACCCAACATTCCTAAATATTAGCAATTTAGTCTTGAAATTTTGTCGAAACAGAAATATAATATCTATGGAATTCATAATTTTTACAAAAGCTGAGGGGGAATCAAATTGTTAGGTAAAAAAATACAGGTGGTTATTGCTGATGATAATCGTGAGTTTGGTGATATATTAGCAGAGTATCTAAACAATCAAAGTGATATTGAAGTTGTAGGAGTTGCAAGAGATGGCTTAGAGGCTTTCGATTTGATTGCAAGCAATGGACCGGATATTGCAATATTGGATATAATTATGCCTCATCTTGATGGACTTGGAGTGTTAGAGAAGGTTAATAGCATTCAGATGGGCAAAAAACCAATGTTTATAATTCTATCAGCAGTAGGTCAGGATAAGATAACACAGCGTGCGTTATCGTTAGGAGCGGAATACTATGTAGTTAAGCCATTTGACATGGATATACTTGTATCAAGGATCAGACAGCTTAAGGATGTAAACCAGTCATCAATTTTGATATCTGATCATACAAACGACAGGCCCACTGTTTTTTCTCCTTCCCCTAGAAACCTTGAAGCTGAGGTAACAAGCATTATGCACGAGATAGGAGTGCCAGCACATATAAAAGGTTATCAGTATTTAAGAGATGCGATAATTATGGTAGTAAAGGACCTTGATGTAATAAATTCCATAACCAAGCAGCTTTATCCATCTATAGCTAGAGAATATAATACGACTCCTAGCAGAGTGGAAAGGGCTATTCGCCATGCTATTGAGGTTGCATGGAGTAGAGGCCAGGTTGATACAATAGATTCCCTCTTTGGATACACTGTAAACTTGGGAAAAGGGAAGCCTACAAACTCGGAATTTATAGCAATGGTAGCCGATAAACTGAGATTAGAGCTTAAAGTTAGTTAAGGTACAATAATATTAAATCTGTATTAAAAGTAATAAATCTAATACGTTTGTCTGCATGACAAATAAAAATACATTAGCCCTGAAAATAGCCAACTACAAGAAGTATAATTGAGTTGGCTATTCTATTTGTAACTTAGAACTCATCACCTGGGAATATAAACCAACATGCTATATATACAACAACCGAACTTAAACCAGCCAAGGCTAATATAACGAAAATAAGCCGGACTAAAGTTGAGTCTATGTTTAAATATTCTGCAATACCTCCGCATACACCGGCTATTTTTTTATCGGTATGCGATAAATACAGTTTCTTCATGAAAATCACCTCTAATGATATATATACCATAATACGCAATATTATATCATTTGTCTGATTAAATGTAAGACTTATATTTTCCATTAATACCATTTACAAGTTTTAGCTCAAAAACTCTTTCAACTCCGCTTATAGGTTATAGTGCTTTAATATTTAATACCTATATGACCAGTTATGAAATGCAAGTAATTAATAAATTATTTGAAATATGAGATAGTGTTTATATAGAACTAAGGCTCATTATATTTAACGTTTTCGTAACTTCTTTAATTTCAACTTATGATAGATTATAATTGTTGAGCAATTGATCTATTCATCTAATGAGTAGAGTATCAGGCTTAAATTACTTAGCAAAACTTAATATATTTTTGAGAGGATCAAATAAAATGAAGAAAGTATATTGTTCATTAATAATATCTTTATTATTATTAATTAGTGGATGTACTTCAAGCCATGTAAATGTAGATATGAAAACTAAAGCAAAGAATCAAATACCATTAGTATCAACAACCGCATTAAGTAGCAAAGATACTATGGAGAAAATTTGGGATAATTTCGCAAAAGATGCTAGCCTAAATGATGCTCCAGGGGAACCTGATTTATATTTGTTTTATATTGAGGGCTTGAAGAATAAGAATGATTATGTTAGATGGTATTCTACATATAAAATTATTGAGTATGCCTGGGACGAAAGCCACAAAACAGAAATATCTAAATTATTAAATGACCTCTGCAATGATAAAACAGATTTTGTTAAGAAAGCAGCTGTGTTTTCTTTAGCTGTAATAAATAAAGAGTTTGAAAAAGATATATTTAAAAGATCACCTGATGGAAATAACTTCATTTTTACAAGATTTTATGAATCAAGATATAATGGAGGAGAAATATGGATATATAATAAGCCTAATGATAGTTATTGGCTTTATAAGAAAATCAATACAGGCAGCTTAGGTGAAATATCTTGGGCACCAAATAGTAAAAAAATTTGTATTTCATTTTACGGAAGGACATGGTCTAACATAGGAATATTGGATATAGATGTTAATAGTAATGAACATAATATTGTTTTACCTGAAATATCGAGTTACATTTCTGAAAACAAAAAAGCTTTAGGGTATAAGGTAGGCCGAAATCAAAGATCGGATTTCTATATTAACATTTTAGAATGGAAAGAAGACAGTACAAAGGTATTGCTATCTTATAATTTTACTGATGATGATTATTTAGAACAGAGTGGTATAGTAGTATACGACTTAGTGCGGCACAAGGTCGAAAAACTCGAAAAATATAATCCTGAATATAATGAACGACCCACAGTAGAAAAACCTCATGGATTTAAATGGTAGAAAATATTTGAAATCCGGCTATATATGTTTTAGAAGTTCCTAAATTAAATTATAGCCATTTTAATAACCGGGCCTTCCAAGCACACATAGGTTTCATTAATTTTACAATGGCCGCATTTGCCCACGCCACAGCTCATGTTACGCTCAAATGAGACCCAGATATTCTCTTCCTTGACTCCAATCTTTTGGAACTCTCTTGCGGTGCAGCTCATCATTATAGGAGGACCGACAATAATTACCTCTATATTATCCAAATCATTTATATTAACACGGGGTGCAAAATCGGTTATGAACCCTGTGTTACAAGCCCACGCCGAATATTAAAAGTGCTAATAATCTTACATTTGGCGGAGCAAATAAAGAACGGTTCTACGGGATTTGTTTAAGACAAATGTAATAGGTTTATCACTTTTAATCTATAAATTTTATGGGACTTTATTTAAGGATCTTCATAAAATCTTCATAATCAACTGATATATTAAAGAAAGCTTATTATATAATGAGGAACTGGTAAGATTAAGCTAATTAATTAAATATCGGGAGGTAATTTTTATGGATAACATGACACATTATATGGAATTGCTTGCAGCAAACCAGCCCTGGAATCTTCTTTTATTCATGGCTATACCTGTAATTTTGGCTGAAACAATTGCAATAACCGAATTGGCTATACTTTTTAGCCGCAAATTTGATGGAATGATTAGGAAGGTTAACAAAATTGCAGGTATTATCGTAGGAATTTATTTTACAGGCGTTTTTATTTATCTCATGTCTACAGCTGTTATTCCTTTGACTCAGAAGGGTGAGTGGAGGGGACCGGCTGATGTAATCGCTGTAGGCTTTTATTTGTCAGGAATAGTTCCGCTGCTCGGAATGGCATTACTTGAAATGGGCCTCATAGGAAGAAAACGTGATGAGATGGGAAAGCTTAAACTCCATTCGATTTTCGTAGGAATATTCCTTGTGGTTGCACATATAGCTATGATATTCGGAATGCTAAACCCTGATTTGCTTAATATGGATATGAACATGAAAATGTAGGATTAATGATGCTTTTAAGGTTTTTATATGAAAGAATTGAAACGGTCTGCAGAAAAAATGTGCAGGGCGTTTTTCTTTTTGTCATGATCAAAATAATAACTTCCGATATAAATTTCGCTCATGTATGAACTTAACTCGTCAACACATGCACAGAAAGCGAAAGTAATTTTTTAAAATCATACCTTGACATAGGAAAATTGAGGAAAATTCTTTTGGTATTGAAAAAAGAAGCTAAAAGATATAATATAAATATATTATTCATATAAATTAACTTGGATTTTAAATGCATATAAAATCAATTGTTGTTTACATTTGGTTCTTATATAAGGAGGTATCATATGCCAATAAAAATACCTGATAATCTACCTGCAGCAGAGATTCTTTCGAATGAAAATATATTTGTCATGACTGAAGAAAGGGCCATGCATCAAGATATCAGGCCTCTTAAAATAGCTATTTTAAATCTTATGCCGACAAAAATTGTCACCGAGACACAGCTGCTTCGTCTTGTAGGAAATACTCCTATTCAGGTTGATATAGTACTTTTGCATCCTCAGACACATACATCAAAGAACACTCCTGAAGAGCATCTTGCAACTTTTTATAAAACCTTTGATGTTGTAAAGAATGAAAGGTTTGACGGTCTTCTCATAACAGGGGCACCTATTGAGACAATGCCCTTTGAAGAAGTGACATATTGGGATGAGCTAAAAGCAATAATGGATTGGAGTCTTACCAATGTGTACTCAACATTTCATATTTGCTGGGCTGCCCAAGCCGGACTTTACCACCATTATGGAATACCCAAATATCCATTGCCTGAAAAAATGTTTGGTGTATTCAGGCATAAGATAAATAAGAAGAATGTTATGCTCTTTAGAGGGTTTGACGATGAGTTTTTTGTACCTCACTCAAGGCATACCGGCATTAAGAGAGAAGATATTGAGAAGGTAAGTGAGCTCGAGATACTCTCAGAATCTGATGAATCAGGGGTATATATTGTTAAAACCCAGGGTGGAAGACAAATATTTGTAACTGGCCATTCCGAGTATGATCCGCTTACTCTGAAAGCGGAGTATGACAGGGATGTTTCAAAAGGGCTTAATATTAAAGTTCCGCAAAATTATTTTCTTGATGACGATCCTGCAAAAGAGCCTATTGTCAAATGGAGAGGACATGCAAATCTACTTTTTTCAAATTGGCTTAATTACTACGTATACCAGCAAACTCCATTTGATTTGAATCAGCTAAAAAATGGTTATAATAATAAGAAAAACGATTGACAGACCATAAAATAAGATGTATCATAAAACAAATAGGAATAGTAGGGAAAAGGTAGGGTAATCTATGAAGCTTTCAACAAAAGGAAGGTATGGATTAAGAGCAATGGTGGACTTAGCCGTAAACTCGGCAGGTGATCATGTTTCATTGTGCAGCATAGCCGAAAGGCAGGATATATCGGAAAATTATCTGGAACAGGTTTTTTCTATTCTTAGAAAATCCGGTTTGGTAAAGAGTGTTAAAGGGGCACAAGGTGGGTATGTATTAGCTGACAACCCTGCTAACATAAAGGTAGGGAGTATATTAAGAGCTTTAGAAGGAGATTTATCGGTTGTTGATGAAGGTCTTGAGGAGAGTATATCCCACCAAAGTATTATTCAGAACTGCATAAAGCTCAATGTATGGGATAAGATAAATGAAAGCATAAACAGCATTGTGGATTCTCTTACATTGGAGGACCTTGTCATTGAATACAAGAAAATAAGCGGTAATTCTCCGGACATGTATTTTATATGATTATCATGTATTATATAAATCATATAAAATTTTGGTGTATTCTACACCATAGTTTCTCACAACAATAAGGATGCAAAATTGCTTGCGATTTTGCACATGAAAACCGAGTAATAATATAGGAACAATAAAGTTGAATAAAAAGGAGAACGATAATATGAGTGAAAGAACGCTGAAATTCGATACTCTTCAGGTACATGCAGGACAAAAGCCTGATCCTACCACTGGTTCGAGGGCTGTACCTATATATCAGACGACATCATATGTTTTTGATAATGTTGAACATGCTGCAAATCTGTTTGCACTTAAGGAATCTGGAAATATTTATACCAGGATAATGAATCCGACAAATGATGTATTGGAACAAAGGATTGCAGCATTAGAAGGCGGAAAAGCAGCATTGGCTGTGGCTTCAGGATCTGCTGCCATAACATATTCCATTTTGAATATTGCCGATAGCGGAGATGAAATTGTTTCGGCAAGCACTTTATATGGAGGTACATATAATCTTTTTGCAGCGACGCTTCCAAGGCTTGGAATAAAAACAGTTTTTGTAGATCCTGATGATCCCGAAAACTTCAGGAAAGCTATTAATGAAAAAACCAAGGCGGTTTATATCGAAACTATTGGTAATCCTGGCATAAACCTCATTGATATTGAGGGTGTTGCTAAAATTGCCCATGATAATAAAATTCCCCTTATTGTTGACAATACCTTTGGAACACCATATTTAATAAGGCCGATTGAGTTTGGTGCCGATATAGTTGTCCACTCTGCAACCAAGTTTATAGGGGGACATGGGACATCAATAGGCGGTCTTATTGTTGATTCTGGAAACTTCGATTGGGCAGGCAGCGGAAAATTCCCAGGTCTTACAGAGCCTGATCCCAGCTATCACGGAGTAAAATATGTTGAAGCGGTAGGAGCTGTAGCGTTTATTGTAAAAGCAAGGGTGCAGTTATTAAGGGATACAGGTGCTGCAATAAGCCCATTCAATTCTTTTTTGCTTATTCAAGGTCTTGAGACACTTTCATTGAGGGTTGAAAGACATGTTACAAATTCTATAAAAATTGCTAAATTTTTAGAGTCTCACCCTAATGTTTCATGGGTTAATTATCCGGGACTAAAAGGCAATAAATACTATGATTTGGCACAAAAATACCTTCCAAAGGGAGCCGGATCCATATTTACCTTTGGAATAAAAGGCGGGGTAGAGGCAGGTAAGAAGTTTATTGAGAAACTTAAGATATTCTCACTCCTTGCAAATGTAGCGGATGCAAAGTCTCTGGTAATACACCCTGCCAGCACAACACATGCTCAGCTGTCGGAAGAGGATCAGAAGGCGGCAGGGGTTTCGCCTGATATGATAAGAATATCTATAGGAATTGAAGATGTTGATGATCTGATTTATGATCTTTCACAGGCATTGGAGTAATTTTTTACATTGCAATTTTTGTATTGCAATTTTGTATTGTAATTTTTATGAAGGCATGCTATAATCTATAAAATTTATCGATACACCTTTAATGTGTATCGATACAGTTGGAGGGGATAGCATGTCAGATAGATATGAGCTTAACAAAAACCTTGCCCAAATGTTAAAGGGCGGCGTAATAATGGATGTTACAAATGCTGAGGAAGCAAAGATAGCCCAGGAAGCTGGAGCGGTTGCTGTAATGGCACTTGAGAGGGTACCTGCCGATATAAGGAAACAGGGCGGCGTTGCAAGAATGTCGGATCCTAAAATGATAAAGGAAATAAAGAAGTCAGTATCAATTCCTGTTATGGCGAAGTGCAGGATCGGCCATATTATTGAGGCAAGAGTTTTGGAAGCATTGGGAATCGACTATATTGATGAGAGTGAAGTGCTTACACCGGCAGATGAAAGCTTTCATATAGACAAACATGATTTTAAGATTCCTTTTGTATGCGGTGCAAAAAACCTTGGTGAAGCTTTAAGGAGAATTGGTGAAGGGGCTTCCATGATTAGGACTAAGGGTGAGGCAGGAACAGGTAATGTAGTTGAAGCTGTAAGGCATATGAGAACTATCATGGGAGAAATAAGAAGGTTTATGAACCTTCCTTCCGAAGAGCTTATGACATTTGCAAAGGAAATTGCCGCACCATATGAGTTGGTTGTAAAGGTTGCTAAAGAAGGAAAGCTGCCTGTTGTTAATTTTGCAGCCGGTGGAGTGGCAACTCCTTCAGATGCTGCTTTAATGATGCATTTAGGAAGTGAAGGGGTGTTTGTAGGTTCTGGTATATTTAAATCTTCAAACCCCGAAAAAATGGCCAGGGCAATTGTTAAGGCGACGACTTATTACAATAATCCTGAGATTATTGCAGAGGTTTCTGAAGATTTGGGAGAAGCCATGTATGGTCTGGAGATTTCAGAGATAAAGCCTGAAAACATATTGTCCGACAGGGGTTGGTAAGTTTGAAGACAATTGGTGTATTGGCATTACAAGGTTCATACAGGGAACATATAAATAGCCTTCAAAAGCTTAGCGATGTTTTGCCTTTGGAAGTTAAATCCCAAAAGGATATTGAAGTGATTGACAGTCTTATTATTCCAGGCGGTGAAAGCACTACTATAGGAAAGCTTTTAAGAGAATTTAATCTTTCAGGCTGCCTTGTGGATAGAATACATAGCGGAATGCCTGTATGGGGAACATGTGCAGGAATGATACTGCTGGCCAGGAATATTATTGAGGAAGACAGTATTCATCTTGGGGTTATGGATATCGATGTAAGAAGAAATGCTTACGGCAGCCAGTTGGATAGTTTTTCCTGTGCTGCAGCGATTGATGAGGTATCGGAATCCCCTGTTGAACTGGTATTTATACGGGCCCCTTGGATTGAAAGCGTTGGAGGAAATGTTGAGGTGCTTGCTGTACACGAGGGGAAAATTATAGCTGCAAGACAGCACAATATGCTGGCAACGTCCTTTCATCCTGAATTGACAGATGATTTAGCCTTTCACAAGTATTTTGCCGGATTTTGAATGGAGTGATAAATATAAAAGTCATACTGTTTGATTGCATGGAAACTATAATTGATATGACACAGCTCCCCAAAAGGAGAGATTATGCTTTCTGGGCTTATAACGGATGTGGAGTGGAATATTTATGGAAGGATTTTGAAGAGTTTTTTGATGAATATAGGTTGGCTGCTGATTTAATTGATAAAAAGCTTCCTCAATATAAAGAGCATAGCATTACAGAGCGTTTCATGTTTATGCTGGATAGAAAAAACATAAACGAAAACAAAAAGATGATTTTAAACAGCATACATCAGAACTACTGGAAAAACTATTCAGAGAGGTGTTATGTGGAAGATGAAACGGTCAGTCTGCTGGAGTATTTATCAAATAAATATAAGATTGGTATAGTTTCAAATTTTATAGTGGATGACGGTATTGAAGATTTGCTCAATAAGACGGGTATTATGGACTATGTTCAGTTTGCAGTCACTTCTGTAGAAAATGGCTACCGGAAGCCTCACAGGAATATTTATGATGAAGCTGTTCAAAAGTCGGGTGCCTCAGTTCGAGATATATGTTTTGTAGGCGATGATTATATATGTGATTATGAAGGCCCAAGAAAATTAGGGATTAAGTCATATCTCTATGACAGAAGAATGAAATATCCTGATATTCAGGATAGGGTTACACGCCTCATAGATTTAAAACAATTTCTGTGATTGGGATTGTAAAAACATAGTAAAAGTGGATAATAAATAAAAAGTGGAGAAGCCGATACAGTTATAGCTGTGTTGGCTTTTTTAAAACCATTATATAAATGAAATAAATCAAAAAATATGTCAAAAACCTAAAAATAAGTCATTCTAAAAAAACAGATTTGATGGTATTCTAAAGATATAATATATAAAATAATACATTTTTAAAAGACCTCAAGTCAGGCCTCTTCTATTATTTAGCATATATACCTTTAGATTGTATATTTAACACTTATTATAGTATAATGATTAATAAGTATTGACTGGAATTAATTAAATACCTAATAGAAGGATATTTATTGTTTTATGTTTTATACTACATGAAAAGTGAATAATCTTTTACATTTGTCTATCGCAAATCCCGTAAAAGCGTTCGTTATTTGCTCTGACAAATGTAAGATTATTAACACTTTTCATATACATAAAAATTAATTTTTTACATAAATTTATTTCTGTATTTCCTAGGGGGTAATTTAATGAAGAAGATTGTTTCCATTTTAATATCGCTTATTATGGTAGTTCAGAGTATTGGCTTACTTAACGTAAATGCGGCAGATATTAATATGCGAAAATCACTTGAAATAAGTAAAACAGCAGTTCCGCCTAAAATCGACGGAAAAGTAGATGAAGGTATTTGGAAGAAAAAAATTAGTACTCCGGTTGATTCCAGCTATTTAGGAAGCGGGTTTAATGGAACTGAGGCTAAATTCGGCATGCTGTGGGACAATACTTACCTTTATATTGCTGTTGATGTTAAAGAAGAAGACGCAGATTTTGTTTATAATTTGGATGGTAATGGGGGTGAACAGGATAATATAACAATGTTCTTTGACCCTACTAGCCATCAGTCTTCACCATATATATCCAGTGATATGGAAGCAAGCTTTGCATATAGGCCAAACAGCGATACTCCCGCATTCAGTTTTGGTTCTTCCCCAAATAATGTTGGAAAGGATGAAAAGAAGATTCTTCGTGCTATCAATACATATGACGAAGGATGGATATGTGAAGTTGCCATTCCGTGGGACATGCTTTCCTTTGACCCATATTTGAAAAAATCATTGGGGTTTGAATTAAACATTACCGATATTGATTCGGATGGTTCCAATATATCCCAGGCGTGGAGTGCATATAAACAAGATTCATTCTGGAATGATACCAGCGGGTATGGAAAAATAATTTTATCCGATGATATTGTAAAGGACGATTCTTATAGCAGCGTTTTGCTTGAGGAGGATTTTGAAGGATATAATACAGGGGATATACCAGTGGGCTGGGTGTCGGATGCTAACGAAGGAAGTCCTTCCATGAGTGTTGGAAAATTTCTCTGGGATGGGGATGAGAATAATTCATTGGTTTTTGACGGATCGGGCTCAGGTAAACAAGCTAGAATAACAGCACCTGTACAATGGGATAACTACGTAATAGAAGCGGATGTTTCATTTGATGCGGTGATGGATAACAACAGATGGGCATCTATTATGTTTAGGGCACCTGCAAATGGAAAAGCTCCATACAATGAGGCATCAATCAGGAAGTCGGGAGTTTGGGAAATATCCTATAGGGATTTGGATAACAAATGGTCAATACCTTTTATAGGAAATTGGAACAAAGGTATTCTTGAATTTAATAAATCATATACAATGAAAGTCCGCGTATTTGATCAAAATATCAAGGAATATATTAAGGCTAGCAGTGATGTACGTTTTGATTTGTTGGCGGACAAGACACTTGAAGAAAATATTCAGGAAAGGGGCAGGGTTGGCTTTGAAGCTGACCAGTGCAAGGTAGCTTTTGATAATCTTAAGGTTACCAGACTTTCTGTTACCGATATAAATACTGATATACCTTCTTCTATGGAGGCGTTATCAGGTCATATAAATCCGACTTTTACAGCTGACTTTTCTGATGGAGTGACTAAAGAGCCAGTTTCATCAAAAAAAGTTAAACTTTACTCTTCTAACGAAAATATTCTTAGGATAGATAATGGTAAAATATACCCGTTAAAAGCGGGCAGATGTAAGATAAAGATTGTATATTATAATATAGAGAAGGATATAGACGTGAATGTAGCTCCTTCTGCAACAGAAGTAAAGCCTGTTTCCATTTCCCATGATAGAGGATATATTCTGGCGACAAAGAATGGAATAAATTTGTCCGATATCAAATTTGTTGAGAAAATGAGTAATAATACTTCCAGGGAAATAACAGGAGAAAAGTGTCAGTGGTCATTTGACAACCCCAGAATAGCACAGTACAGTGATGGCAGTATTCAAATTCTTGAAACAGGAAATACAACAGCTACAGTAACCAAAGATGGTATTTCCACAAAAGTGCTGCTATTTACCAGAAAGAGCTTTGAAGAAAATTTTGTTTTATATGAAGAAAATTTTGACAGGATGCCTGAGGGCACTGTACCTGATGGATGGACAAGGAAGAAAGGAACCTCAGCATCAAAGGTAGGGGTAAAAAATGGGGCCTTTGAAATAGATGCAAGAACATCTCATGATAATCCATTAGGGATATTGTTACCTCCATATATAGCCGATTTCGGCAACTACTCCATTGAAGCAGATATAACCAATCTGACCTCAAGTGATAAAGATAACTGGAATTCCATTATGTACCGTATTCAAAATAGTGATTACCCTTATTATCAAATGACAGTAAGAAAAGATGCAACAGTTAAGAATGGGGTTGAATTTGCCGAATATACAGGTGCTGATAAATGGAAGGTTAAGAAGAATGCCTTTTTCACAGAAGCTATAAATGAAAGCAAAATGTACCATTATACTGTAAAAGCTTATTCGAATAGAATACAGGAATGGATAAACAATATGCCTTTAATTGAAACGGATGAGGCAGTTAGTTATCTTGAAGGTGGAATAGGATTACAGGCTAAAGGAAGCAAGATGAGAATAGATAATATAAAAATTACCTTATTGGAAGAGCCGATGCCTAAAATAACAAGGAATGAGGATAAATATTCGAGAGTTGTTGAGGCTGATACAAAAATTGCTATGGCTCCTACAATAGTAAGTGAGATTAACAGCAGGGAGGATTTTGACAGGATAGTATCCAATGGACTTGCAGCAACAGCTATTCTTACGATAAATAACAACCTTGAGGTTTTGGGAAACAATCAAAACAGTGTTATAGGAACTGTAAGTACAATGTATGAGGATATGAAATCCAGGGTTATACCTGCATTCAGAGTGAATGATGCAGGTTCAGCAAAAGCTATTGCAGAGTACTTGAAAAATAATATGATAGAAGATGCCTTTGTTATATCAAAGACTCCTGACCTTGTAAAACAAGCAAGAGAAATATACACATTTGTAAGAGGAATTGTTGAATTTGACAATTTGTCTTCTAATGCCAGCACCGATGAGCTTATGAGCGTTATGAATACTGTAAACAGCAGCCTTTCAAAGATAGCAGTTGTTCCGGCAGATGGGGCAACAAGGTATAATATAAAATTTCTTCAACAGAGACTAATTACAGTATGGCCCAAGGAGAACATATCGGTTAATTCATCTGTGAATATAAAGCTGGTAGCACTTCACAGCACTATCACAGCAGGAGCCAACGGTATTGTAACCGACTCTCCTGAGTTGGCAAGACAGGCATTATCCCTTTACAACCATGACACGACTATTATGAGAAGGCCATTTCTAATTGGGCATAGAGGGGTTCCGAAGCTTGCACCTGAAAACACTATAGAAGGTTGTGAACTTGCTTTTCAGCTAGGTGCAGATACTATTGAGAATGACATCTTTCCTACTAAGGTTGGTGAAGATGGAAAACAGTATCTGGTTATTATGCATGATGAAACCATTAACCGTACAACAAATGGGTCAGGCAAAGTCTTTGACAAAACACTTGAAGAGCTTTCAACATATTTTGTAAACAAACAGTTTCCTATAAAATACCCGACAGCAAAAATTCCTACGCTGGACCAGTATTTTGAGAAGTTTACAGGGAAAGATCAGGTTATTTTTGTTGAAGTAAAAGGTACTGATCAGGTTACTGTAGATTTATATATTGACCTGATCAGGAAGACAGGATTTGATGCACATTTGGTTACAATTTCTTTTAAAGAGGACCAGCTAAAGAGGATTAAAGATATAATGCCTGGCATGTCATTAGGATTCCTTTACAGCGAACCTTTAAATTCCCAGGATGTTTATGGAACACTGAGATCCGCATTATTCCAAGCTCAGACATTGAATTCAAGCTTCATGCCAAAGTATTCTTATATTGGTAAAGAATTTTTGGAAATAAGCAAGCATAGGGGAATGGTTATATGTCCATGGACTTTTATTGATAAGGCAACAATAAAAAAATATTTCAAAATGGGTATATGCAGCATGACAACAAATTGTGCCCAATTCTTTTCCGATTGGGCAGCAGAAATAACTTCTAAGCAAAGTCAGTTGGTTGTTAAAAATGGTGAATCCATATCGCTTAAGGCAGATATGAAAACCTATAAAGGCGAAGTGAAAGAGGTTGTTCCTGAGGTTGTAGTGCTAACAGGCGGGGACAAGTTACATGTTAATAGGAATAAAATCACAGCCCAAAAAGAAGGGGATGCATATGTGACTCTTCGCTATAGTGCCAAGCTTTCAGATGCAGTTGGAGACACTTATGATCTATATACCCAGCCTGTAAAAATACAGGTCCAAAACGATGTGACCACTGAAACAATCACTGAAACAATCACTGAAGCAACCACTCCGACAGCGAATGCAGCACCAACACCAGAGTCAACAGCTTTAGTGACATTGCCGCAGGAATCAACAGCACCTACGGCAACATATACTCCGGCACCTATAGTTAAAGTGGAACCTACACCTAACATCCCTTCAGCAGATTACTCAAAGGAAATAAAAGGCCATTGGGCAGAGCAATCTATTAATGAGCTATCAGAGAAGGGACTTATATCAGGTTATAAAGATGGCACCATTAAGCTTAATAAATTGATTACAAGAGAGGAATTTATAAAGTTACTACTTACAGCGGCAGGCTATGAACCAAGCAAAGAGAAGAAATCGTCTTTTGCTGATAATGATAAGATTTCCAAGTGGGCTTTAGGTTATATTATTAAAGCTTCAGAAATGGGAATAATAAATGGCTATAAAAATAATGAAATAATGCCAAAGGCTTATGTGACGCGTGCGGAAATGGCAGTAATGGCAATGAAAGCTTTTGGTTATGAGAAAACAGTAAATACTTTGCCAGAATTTATAGATACAAAAAAAGTACCTGCATGGGCTGCAGGATATATAAATAAGGCATATGAACTTGATATAATAAAGGGTTATAAAGGCAATGAAATACGGCCTAATACTAAATTATCCAGAGCAGAAGCGTTTGCAGTAATTGAAAGATGCATGGAGACTTATAAATAAGCTGCTGAGGATAAATCGCACTAATTGTTTGTATATTTCATTCTTTGATTTTGAATATATAAAATTAGTGCGATTTTTATGTCTATATTTAATAATGTTATTTCTTAGCCATTATTAAGATATTGATATATTAAAAGTGTTAATAATCTTACATTTGGCGGAGCAATAATGAACGGTTCAACGGGATTTACGACAGACAAATGTAATAGATTAATCACTTTTAATATAGAATAAATAAGAAAAATCCGTTATTATATCATTATATATTAAAAGTGATTAATAAAATTATATAGTATAAGTGCAGGGGGAATATAAAATGGGAATGTTAATTGGAAAGAACGACCTATGTCCATGCGGTAGCGGAAAAAAATATAAGAAATGTTGTGATGGGGATTTAGAGTATCTTGGTACAGAAAACTATGAAGGCAAGCAGATAGTATATAATAAGACAAAGATAGAGTCCAGCAGGGAAAGGGTAAAAGAATTATTGGAACAACTTCTGGATAAGGAGACAAAGAAACCCTTGAATATTAGCCTGGAAAATGGGCTGAGTCTTTTAAAGGATGTTTACCTGACATTTGATGATGCAATTGATGAATTCAAGAAATATAGTCCATGTGACAAGGGTTGTTGGCATTGCTGCTGTACAATTATAGAAACAGCTGTAATTGAAGCAGAAAATATTAGAAGGTATGTTAATGAAAATTTTGATGAAAATAAGGTAAAGAAGTTGTCAGAAAATATAAAGAGTATATTAAAGTTTCAGCCAAGTTCCCTGCAGATGTCAAATGAACGCTTAAAAATGGACTATCTAAAACAATCAATACCATGTCCATTTTTAGATAGCGATAATGCGTGTTCTATATACCCGGTAAGACCTATAACATGCAGAAAGCATATAGTATTTTCATCCAAGGATTTGTGTGAGAATGGCGATAGGGTATGCATGTATGAGAGCAGTTTGATAAATGATTCAATGATTAATATTGCTCAAATATCAGGCAATGTATATCGCGAAATGGTCATGAGAGGCATTAGGGTTCCTATTGCAAAACCACTGCCTTTATGGTTTGCCGATGGTTTTTCTTCTTTAAACTTATTGTTATAAATGTGTTTTTCATCGTAATTGATGGTCGGAAGTTGCTGTAAGGTGATTTTGGATGGTATATTGACAATATATGCTCAAAGCATTAGAATTAATATGAAAAACAAAACCTATTTGAATAGTAGGGATAATTTTTGGAGGCGATTAGATGTCAAAAATAGCTAAGAGCTTGACTGATCTTATTGGAAATACGCCGCTATTGGAGCTGTCCAGCTATAATAAGCAGAACAATCTTGAGGCAAGCGTTATTGCAAAGCTTGAATACTTTAATCCTGCATCAAGTATTAAGGATAGAATTGGCTATGCCATGATCAAGGATGCTGAGGATAGCGGTCTTATAAATAAAGATACTGTTATAATAGAGCCCACCAGTGGAAATACAGGTATTGCCCTTGCGTTTGTATCGGCATCAAGGGGGTACAGGCTAATCCTTACCATGCCGGATACAATGAGCATCGAAAGAAGAAACCTTCTTAAAGCACTTGGGGCTGAGTTGGTACTTACACCTGGATCTGAGGGCATGAGTGGGGCAATAAAGAAAGCTGAAGATATTGCAGCCCAAATACCAAATTCATATATTCCACAGCAGTTCAAAAATCCTTCAAACCCATCAATTCACCGAAGAACAACGGCTGAGGAAATTTGGAGGGATACTGATGGGGATGTTGATATATTTGTTGCCGGGGTAGGAACAGGCGGCACTATAACAGGTGTGGGTGAAGTTTTAAAACAGAGGAAGCCGGGTTTGAAAGTAATTGCTGTAGAGCCATTTGATTCAGCAGTTTTGTCCGGCGAAAGCAAGGGCCCTCATAAGATACAGGGAATAGGGGCAGGTTTTATTCCGGATGTTTTGAATTTGGAAATTGTTGACGAAATTATCAAGGTAAAGAACGATGAGGCATTTGAAGCAGCAAGAAAGCTGTCCAAAGCTGAAGGCTTGCTGGTTGGCATATCTTCAGGTGCAGCTGTATTTGCAGCGACAAAACTCGCAAGAAGACCCGAGAACAAAGGCAAGAAAATTGTTGTAGTCCTTCCGGATACAGGGGAAAGGTACTTATCTACAGTACTGTTTCAGGAAGATTAACTAAGGGTATTTGGAAAATGGGAAGCAAAAAGGCTTGCAGCAACAGCTGCAAGCCTTAATTTATATTAAGAAAATGATATCTCAATCATATAGATCTATTAGTTTACCAATCTATCTTGAAAAATACTCAACAATGGAATCAGCTATGGATTTTGCAAGGATGGTTTGTGCATAGTCATCTATCAGCCATCCGAATTCGGTTGGGTTTGGCATAAATCCGCTTTCTATAAGGATTGAAGGAGTCCATGTTCCTCTTGTCACATAAAAGTTATTCTTGTGCAATCCTTTATCAACACGGCCCATTTTATTTGTTATGCCTTGCAATACAGAGTTCCCGAGCGGTTTTGCCAGATCTTCCCTGTAGAAGACCGAGAAGCCTTCAATTTTTGAAATATCCACATTATCTCCCATGCTGTTGGCATGTACCGAGACAAACATATCCGGCTTGGCGTTTCTTGATGCAGTTAACCTGTCATCAAGTGAAAGTGTTTTGTCGGTTTCCCTGGTTAAGAGTACTTTTGCACCTAGGTTTTCCAGTTCGAGTTTTAACTTAAGGGATGAATGTAGATTAATGGATTTCTCAGGGTATTTAAGCCCGAGAGGACCTATTGCACCTGTTTCGCTTCCACCATGGCCGGGATCCACCATTATTGTAAGACCTGTGAGAGGTTTACTGCCTTCAACTGCTTTAACGGGTTTTTTTACATAAATCACTATTGAGTTTTGTTTCTTTTCCACATAATAGCCTTCTATATACTTATCATCATTAAGCTTTAATGTATATTCGGTACCTGTGGACTTTGCAGAAGCTTCAATAGAAGAGAAGAGTGAATCTTGCGGAAGTTGCGGCATAGATGCAGTAGATGATGTAGATATATTTATTTTTAATGATGAACCGTCAAAGCTTGGGTATGCTGCAGCATTGGATTGTGTTTCGAGCTCTATAAAATCCCATCTGGCTCCCTCGTTGTATGTCAATTTACTTACAACTGGAAGTGTTGAGGTGGTGGATGTAAAAGTATTTACACTGCTGCTTTTTACCCATTGACCAGAAGACAATCTAACAAAATTATCCCTTATTCCAGTAATGCGGTCAACCATTCCCTTATAAAGCTCGAAAGCAGCACCATCTGAAGTATTAGTTGTTGCATAGGTATTTGCAATATCGGTTGTAACCTTTGCAAAAAACGGTGAGCCTTTCATTATTACTCCAATTTTTTTCGGTGCAGTCTGGGTCTTGGTTACCTTTTTATATGTCATGGTATAAACCGGGGCTCCTAAGTCAATATTTCTTGGAGTCCCGCTATAACTTGGGGCGGTATACTCATATGTATATGTTGTAGCGTATATATCGCTGCCGCTTGTGCTTATTGGTTTGGGTTTCATGGTGTATTTATTACCGCCTAGCTTTACAGTAACATTAGAACCCACAGGTGCCTGACAGGATAATGTTATTTTCTCACCGACCGATAAGAATACATTAGACTGAGGAAACACAGAAGAAGCCGTTATATTTGGCGAGCTCATCTTTGTGGGATTTTGTACATTGTTTTGTTTGTATATCATTCTTGTTATATAAGAACCTTCCTGGGAAAGGGTTAATGCATTGGCACCTTCTGTAAGTGATACGAGAGTTCCAAAGTAGCCTTCATCGGATCGGGATTTAATTTGATTTCCATTTAAATAAAGAGGTTTGTTTGGATCTGATGTACCATATACATAATACTTATCTAAAGAAGTATTGATATTTGATGCGGGATTTGCCACAGTTATAGGCGTATTGGTGCCAAGGTTGTCCCTTTTTTCATGTATTGCCTTAATTAAGGATGACAATGAAGGTGATTTGGCCATAGTACTATAGTTAAAGAAAATGCTTCCTTTAACTTCGGGAGTTTTTTCATTTAGTTTAAGCTGCTTTTCCATTTCAGAAGTTCCATACCAAGGACTGGAAGGATTGGAGTTGTTTGATAAATAAGCAGCCTGGCCAATATATAAATCTACGCTTGTCCCTTTAACAGTGTTCTTCCACCAGGTGAGGAGCTTGGAATAATCAGCAAGATTAAAACCAATGTACCAGTATAATTGAGGTACAATGTAATCTATCATGTTCTCCTTTACCCACTTTCGAGTGTCGGCATAATGACTGTAGTACGATTCTCCTCCATTGGTATCACTGCCAAGAGAATTATTCTTTTTGTTGGCCCAAATTCCAAATGGGCTAATACCGAAACGAATATCCTTGTTTTTGGACTTGATTGCTTTTGACAGATCATAGATGAGCTTGTTCACATTGGATCTTCGCCAATCCCCAATGTTTTTAAAGCCTGAACCGTATTTTTTATAGGTTGCTTTATCATTAAAATCAGTGCCAGGATAAAAATAATCATCAAAATGAATACCGTCAACCTGGTAGTTGTCAATTATTTCAGTTACACCATCTATAATCAGCTTGCGTACTTCAGGTATTCCAGGATCATAATAATAGTTGCCGTCAGTATGTTTCACTACCCAATTTGGGTTTTTGCGTGCAGGATTTGAAGGTGCTAAAGAATTAAGTGTATCTTTGGCATCAGTTGAGGATTTTTTTGTAACCCTATAAGGATTTATCCATGCATGTAAAGTGAGACCTCGTTTGTGTGCCTCTTCTACCCAAAACTTCAAAGGGTCAAAGGAATCGGCAGGCTTTAATCCCTGAGTGCCTGTCAGATATTTTGACCATGGAAAGTACTTGGATTGATATAATGCATCGGAAGTAGGACGTACTTGTAGAAATATGGCGTTAAGTCTCAGATCTTTAGCGTAATCCAATGCCTTTAGAGCTTCGGTCTTAAGTGTCTCAGAGTTGGTTGTCGGCTTCTGCGGATAGTCAATATTTACTACAGTTGCAACCCACAAGCCCCTTAAGTCATTTGAAACAGTAACTTCAGAAGCGTCAGGAGTGTCAGGAGTGGCTGATAGTGTCAAATTAGTCATCGCAGTAATAGGAGACAGAGATGCAGACGATGGTAACGATGTAGATAAGATGGTTACTATTAATAGAAGTTTGACAAAATTTTTCATATGTATCTCCCAATCTGTAATATTTTATTGATTAAAAGCTATCAATTTTAATTAACTTTTCTACAGAGGATATTAAAAAACCTTTGGTAAAGAAATACTTAATAACTTTGTAACATTTACGAAAATAAAATGTTATAAAAAACTATAAATTCTGTGTTAAGTTTTTTAAATTGATGTCGATAATTATTGTGAGTAAGAAAATTTACTCCCCTAATAGCCCATTATGGGCTTTTTTTTATGTCTAAGAAACTATTGTGTAGACCAATGCAATTTCTTACGACAACAATCAAGACTTTAAAATCGTAAGCGATTTTATTCTTCTTAATTCTACAATATCAAAAATAATGGGATAATTAAAGAAAAATTTTAGAAAAAGCATAATTGCTGTCGCAAAAATACATATTTTACTAAGTTTTTTTTATTGAAATCATCCAATAATAATATTTATTATATATTATAAGGAAGTGTAAAAATGAATGAAGAAAGCAAGGTGACCTTTAGCAAACCGTTTAAATCCTTAGAGGCTACAGAGGAACAAAGTGAGAAAACTGAAAGCATTGAAGGATTAAAGGAAATGGGAACTACGCCTCTTGTTACTAATAAAGGGAATATCCACTGCCTTACTGTAATAGGTCAGATTGAAGGGCACATGGTACTACCGCCGCAAAACAAGACCACAAAATATGAGCATGTGATTCCTCAGCTGGTTGCAATTGAGGAAAACTCTGAAATTGACGGGCTTTTGTTAATTTTAAACACAGTTGGCGGAGATGTGGAAGCGGGGCTTGCTATAGCTGAAATGATCGCAAGCATGTCCAAGCCTACTGTTTCCCTGGTATTAGGGGGAGGACATAGTATTGGAGTTCCTTTGGCTGTTTCCACATCCCATTCCTTTATTGCACCTTCTGCAACTATGACTATTCATCCCATAAGGCTAAATGGGATGATAATAGGAGTTCCGCAGGCATATGAATATTTTGACAAAATGCAGGAGCGGGTTGTTCAGTTTGTATCAAAGAACTCAAAAATAACAAGGGAAAAATTTAAGGATTTAATGCTTAAGACTGGTGAATTGGCAAATGATGTTGGTACTGTGTTGTTTGGGGAAGAGGCTGTTAAAAATGGAATTATAGATGATTTAGGAGGGCTCTCTGAAGCTTTAAGTAAGCTGTATGATCTTGTCGGTATGAAAAAGGAGACCGCGAGCAATAATGATAGAGGAACCCTACAATGATTTTATATACCATAATACCTGATGAATCCATTTTTAATAATGATAATTCCGTTAGTAACAGTAATCAAGCTTCAGATAATTTAGCCACTATGGAAATAAATTACATGGGTGAGAAAGTAGCGGTACTCAAAAACAGCAATAATAAATATGTAGTAGAAAGGCTATTAAGTACTTCTTTATCTGCATATTTGAATCCAAAACTCCAGCCAGGCACCGAAATAGATTAATCGGTTAAAGATGACATCATTTATTGTCACTTATTTCACTATAGAAAAGATAATAAAAATGTGTTATATTAAAAACGAAGTTAGTAATTATATTACTAACTTTTTTCAATGTTCTTGGGGGTGCAAAAGTGAAGGTAAAAAGAATACAAAAGAAGAAAGATAAAAAAAATGAAAGTGGAATATTGAGGTATAATCATGAAATAATAGGTCTTAGCCTGTTAACTCTTGGTATACTTACTTTTATCGGAATGATCAATCCGGATCTTATTGGAGCATTTGGAAATGTATCGAAAAGTGTTCTTTTAGGCTTTATGGGAATACCTGCATATGCCATTCCTCCTATGCTTATAGTATATTCAGCTTTTATGATTTTTAAGAAAAATGATACTCTGAATCAAAAATATATACATATTATAATAGTGTTGTTAATGTTATCCTCAATTATTAGTACAGGTTTTTACAGTTCTAATAACGAAAAACAAATATTTACGAATCAGGGGTTTATAGGTCATCTTTTTGTGTTTTACGATCTTGGTAACGAATTTAGCGGCGGCGGAATACTAGGTGGCATTATAAGTACTCCACTTATATCAATTTTTCGTCCCGTAGGAACCCTTATTATTTTGACTTCATTTTCCATTATAATGCTTATCCGCCTTACAAATATTTCATTAGCAGGCTTATTAAGAGGTGTAAAAAACAAAAGCACCGAATTGAAAGTTATTAAAGGTGCCGGAAATGCTGTTAGAAATTCTATTAGGGGCAATATGGCAGATGAGGATGGTCTTGTCCCAAAAAGAAAATTCAAGCTTATTAATTTCAACACAGACAGCGATGATGAGGAAGAGACGGCTTTAAATAGCAATCAGAAGAAAAATTTTAAGGAAACCAAAAGGGATCGGAATAATGAATTTGATATCTCTACTCAGGACGACGCTCAACCTGATTCAGAAGAAATCAGCCTTGAGGCCATAATGGATGATAATGTAGAATTTATAATGAAGGATGTAAAAAAGAAGAAGAAAATTGATGTGGAAAGCTTAAAAAATGATGTGGACAAGGAAATATTATTGCAGGAAATGGTTGGTGCCAGTTATAGTTTTCCTCCACTTGAGCTTTTAAATGATAATGACCAGGAGATTAGCGATATAAAGACATTAAAGAATACAGCAATGGAAGTGGCCAAAAAGCTTGAGGAAACTTTAAAAAGCTTTGGAGTTGATGTTAAAGTAATTAATATAAGCAGGGGGCCTGCGGTTACTCGATATGAACTGCAGCCAAGTCCTGGTGTTAAGGTCAGCAAAATTGTAAACCTTGCCGATGATATATCATTAAATCTTGCTGCCTCCGGAGTAAGAATAGAAGCACCTATCCCGGGAAAAGCAGCAATTGGTATAGAGGTGCCCAATAAAGAAGTTATTCCCGTTTTTCTGAAAGAAGTTGTGGAGTCAAGAGAGTTTCAAGACTTTCCGTCCAAGCTTGCTTTTTCAATTGGGAAGGATATATCGGGAAATACTATTGTGGGAGATATAGGTAAAATGCCCCACATGCTCATTGCAGGTTCTACAGGTTCAGGTAAGAGCGTATGTATTAACAGTATAATTGTTAGTATCCTGTACAAATCGTCTCCTGATGATGTAAAGCTGTTGATGGTTGACCCTAAGGTTGTTGAGCTTGGTATTTATAACGGAATACCTCACCTTCTGATTCCTGTTGTTACCGACGCAAAGAAAGCGGCTGGAGCACTCAATTGGGCTGTTCAGGAAATGGTTAACAGGTACAAGCTTTTTGCAGAAAAGGGAGTAAGAGATATTAAAGGATATAATTCCGTAATAGAAGAGGATGGTCAGCAAAAGCGATTACCTCAGGTTGTTATAATAATAGATGAGTTGGCAGACCTTATGATGGTTGCTCCCAATGAAGTGGAAGATGCAATATGCAGGCTTGCACAAATGGCAAGAGCAGCGGGAATGCATCTTGTAATAGCCACCCAGAGACCTTCCGTAGACGTTATTACCGGGGTAATAAAGGCCAATATACCGTCAAGGATAGCCTTTGCGGTAAGTTCCCAGGTAGATTCCAGAACTATACTTGATATGGCTGGTGCGGAAAAGCTTTTAGGAAGAGGAGACATGCTGTTTTATCCTGTCGGAGAGCCAAAGCCCATAAGAGTTAAAGGCACATTTGTCTCTGATAAAGAGGTTGAAAGAGTTGTTGAGTTTATAAAGACTCAGGGTGAAGTGGAATATAATAACGACCTGATTGATGAGATTAGTAATCTTAATAATAACGAAGAGGAAATTGACCCCGGAGATAACGACAGTTTGCTTCCACAGGCAACAGAGCTTGTTGTAGAAGCAGGAATGGCATCTGTTTCCCTCATACAGAGAAAGTTTAAGGTAGGATATGCAAGGGCTGCCAGAATTATTGATCAAATGGAAACTCGAGGTATTGTAGGTAAATTTGAGGGCAGCAAGCCCAGACAAGTTCTCATATCAAGGCAGCAATGGCAAGAGCTACAAATGAGTGAAAACAAATAGTATACATGCCGTTTTTATGAATATATTTTAATTATGATTTTAAAATAAAAAGGCTTTATTGTTACAAAATTATGTTGTATAATTGATAAGTCGTGGTTTTATAGATGTTGGGATAGATATAGAGAGAATAAAGAAGTGTGATTATCTTATTTTACTTGTATTTAATTAAAAGAATTAAGCCAAATCCATTTTAAAATTGTGTATAATATTGCATAAAAATTGACTGAATTATCGGTGTTTTTTATGACTGTTTGCACAAAATTATTCACTTGACATATTGGTTATCCAGAATTAATATATAACTTAGGAACAGCTATTTTGGATTACTCCTCAAACGTAAGACATGACTAGGTTTTGATATTATTTCATGGAGGTTTGGTACCGAGCCTTTTCTCCATGAGCTGATATAAATATATAGAATACATAAGGAGGACAGTTATTTAATGAAAAAGTACAAAAAGCTTTTGGCAGTTGTGGCTTGTGTATCATTGATGGTTACGACGCTTGCAGCATGTGGCGATAAAATAGATCCTGCTGCTTCAACGGAATCATCTTCATCTACAGAGTCTTCAGCAGCTCCTTCTCCAGAAGCTAGTGCTTCGGTTTCTGAGGCACCCTTGGACAGGACAGCATTAAAAGGTGAAATAACATTTTGGCACTTTAATAAAGATGAAGGACCAAGTATTGTAAAATCATTCAATGCTGCTTATCCAAACATTAAAGTCAACATTTCAATCGTACCCGACAAGGATCAACAGTATCAGAACAAAATCACTTCTGCGGTAAGAGCTGGTTCAGGCGTACCCGATGTGTTTCCGGCAGAGTCAGCATTTGTTAAGAGATTTGTTGAAATGCCTGAGGCATATGCGGATCTGACTGAAAGAGCTAATGATATCATTGGAAATATGATACCTTATACGGTTGCAGTTGGAACTGATGCAAATGCTCGTTTAAGAGCATTATCACACCAGGCAGCAGCTGGCGCTGTAGCTTACAAGAAGGGTGCAGCTAAACAATATCTCGGTACAGATGACCCATCAGCAATAGCTGATATGATTTCAACACCTGAAAAAATGCTTGAGACAGCAAAGACTTTGAAAGATAAGAGTGCTGGTAAAGTATCTTTGTTTCCGACTTTCGAAGAACCTCAAAAAATGTATATCGGTGGTCGTGGTCAAGGTTGGGTTGTTGATAACAAACTTACAATAGATCAGAAAATGTTAGACTTCATTGATTTTGCAAAAAAGCTAAGAGATAACAAATACGAAGCCGCATTTGAACAGTGGTCACCAGCCTGGTCAGCTGCTATTGTTTCAGATGATAAAGCTTTGGCGTGGGCTTGCCCTACATGGGGGGTTCCATGGATTGTTGGATCAAACGACAAGAACGCTGCAGGAGGAAGCAGATGGGGGATTGCAAAGCCGCCATTTACGTACTTCTGGGGGGGGACGTGGTTTGGAATTTTTAGCAAGTCAGATAAACAAGAACTTGCGTGGGAGTTCTTAAAGTACTTTACAGCTGATAACGATGCAATGAAGAAATGGGCAATAGAAAATCAGGACTTCCCGAATAACCTTATGGTAATTTCTCAGGGGGCTGGAGAAGTTAGTAAGATTATGGGTGTTGATCTGTTCAAGTTCTATGAACCATTTATTAAAGACATCAATGGTAATATGCTTACTAAATATGACGACACCATTGAGAATGCATTTGTTGACACAATGAGATCATATCTTGCCGGTAAGATTAGTACTAAGGAAGATATGCTCAAGAAATTCAAGGATAAGGTTAAGACTAACTTGAAGGACATAACTGTCGAGTAATTTTCGATTCCTGCCCTGTGAGCTTTAAAAGGTTGACAGGGACAACTCAATTAAATATTTTAGGAGGGGGAACTTTGTTAAATAAATTAAGAGCAGGAGATAAATACGGTCAATACGGCTATATTTTTATTGCCCCTTTTTTCGCGGTACTAGCTGTTTTCACCTTGTTTCCTATGTTATACACCTTATGGTTAAGCTTCATGTCATGGGACGGAGGTACTATTGCACCAAAGTTTGTTGGCTTTGACAATTTTAGTGATTTGATTAGCGATAAAACTTTTAGGCAGTGCTTAGCGAATACCGTTATCATATGGTTAGGTAACGTTATACCGCAGATGATTTTTGCTATAGGCCTTGCATCAATATTGACAGACAGAAAAGCACAGATAAAAGCAGCCGGGTTTTTCAGGGCTATCTTTTACTTGCCAAATCTTGTAACCATGGCATCGGTTGGTTTGTTGTTTTATTACATTCTCGATTGGCAGGCAGGTTCATTAAATATGCTTCTTATTAAGCTAAAAGTGTTATCTGAGCCGTTCTATTGGCTTCAGGATGTAACTGCTACAAGAGGAGCTATTTCCTTTACGTTATGGTGGATGTGGTTCGGTTATAGTATGATCATATTCATGGCAGGTATTAAAGCTATTCCTGATGATTTGTATGAAGCTGCAGATGTTGACGGTGCTAACAGGTGGCAGACATTCAGGCATATCACTATACCAGGTATAAAAGGAAGTATTATGTATAATATTGTTACATCAGTTATTGGTGGTTTGACAATATTCGATATTCCTTACGTTTTGACAAACGGTGTTGGAGCACCGCTGGATAAAGCTTACACTTTGGTTATGTATATGTACAATATGACTATCAAGAACATGAATTACGGTTATGGTGCAACAATTTATGCTGGTATGTTTGTCATAGTAGTAATCTGTGTTGCAATAACATTCAGGCTTCTTGACAAAAATTTAGCTAATAATTAAGGGGTGGATATAATGAGCTATAGTGCGAACTATAGTGGTGCTACTGCAAAGAACTTAAACAGTAATTATTATACTGTTAAGAAAAAAGGTGGATTCGGCATTGGAAAGATTATATTATATATATTCTTGACAGCTTTGGGTATAATATGCTTTCTTCCTTTTTACTTCATGATCATAAACTGTACACATTCAAGTGTTGATATTGCCCAGAAACTATTGCTGTTACCAGGGATGGAATTTCTGGAGAACTATAAAAGAATGACATTACTGGTTCCTATATGGACTGGTATGTTTAACAGTATTGTGATTGCAGTAAGTGCTACTGTATTATCAGGATATTTCGGTGCATTGACTTCCTTTGGTTTTGCAAAATATAAATTTAAAGGAAAAGAGTTTTTATTTGCTCTTGTTTTAGGATCGTTGATCGTTCCTCAACAGATAGCACTAGCTGGTATAAGTGAAGTTATGTATTCACTTAACCTAATGAATAACAGACTTGCATTAGTAATACCTGCAATTGCAAATCCTGCAATGGTATTCTTTACACGTTATTATATACAGGGTACTGTTTCCGATTCAGTATTGGAATCTGCCAGAATGGATGGTTGTTCGGAGTTTAGGATATTTAACAGTATAGTAATTCCTATGATTATACCTTCATTGGCTACTATGTCAATATTCACTTTTGTAGGCTCATGGAACAGTTACTTGCTGCCGTTGTTTATTTTGAATACACAGGAAAAGTTTACAATGCCTCTTATGGCAGCACTCGCTAAGGGTGTTTATCAGAACGACTACGGTGCAGTTTATTCTGCCATTGCAATGTCAATGCTGCCTATTATAATCGTGTTCTCATTCTGTTCTAAATATATAATAAGCGGATTGACTGCTGGAGCTGTAAAAGAATAATTATAGAATATTTATTTATTTTAAGTTGCTTCAAAACTAAATAAATTTTGAATATAAGGCTGTTATAAGGTTTTAACATAAAATTACACCCTATAATGGTCTTTTTGTAGGTACAAGTTTGTAGACAGTTTTGAGATTTTATAATAAAGTAATGGCTAAGAAATAACATTCGATGAGAATAGGTTATTATTTCTAAGGCATTCCTAAGTGATTCCACAAAATTTTATTGATAGCACATTTAAATAGTGAAGCTTTTAGGTGTGTCTTTAAATACTCGAAAGGAGCATATAAAATGAAGTTTGGATACTTTGATGATAAGAGCAGGGAATATGTTATAAACACGCCGAAAACTCCATATCCCTGGATAAATTACCTTGGCAGTGATGATATGTTTGGTCTTGTTTCAAATACAGCAGGAGGTTACTGCTTTTACAAGGATGCAAGGCTCAGAAGAATAACTAGATACAGATATAATAACATTCCACTTGATAATGGCGGAAGATATTTCTACATTAAAGATGGAAATGAATATTACTCACCAAGCTGGATGCCTGTTAAAAAGGATCTTGATGGCTATGAATGCAGACATGGTCTCGGCTATACAAAGATTAAGGGTGTTAAGAACAACCTTCAGACTGAAATTACTTATACCATTCCCCTTGGTGATAATGTTGAGATACACAGAGTATCCTTAAAGAATACAGGAAGCAGTGCAAAAGAAGTTTCACTATTTTCATTCATAGAATTCTGTCTTTATAATGCTTATGACGATATGACAAACTATCAAAGAACTTACAGCATCGGTGCTGTTGAAGTTGATGGAAGCATTATTTATCATAAAACAGACTATAGGGAAAGACGCAATCATTTTGCATTTTACAGTGTAAATACTCCTATTGATGGGTTTGATACCGACAGAGATACTTTCTTGGGCCAGTTTAACGGTTTGAACGAGCCTGAGGTTGTTGCTGAAGGTAAATCAAGAAATTCCATAGCAACTGGATGGAACCCTGTTGCATCACATGGTCTTAATGTAAAGCTTGCTCCAAATGAAGAAAAAGTATTTGTTTTCGTTTTAGGCTATGTTGAAAACAAGGAAGAAGAAAAATGGGTTTCAAAGGGTGTAATTAATAAATCTAAAGCAGTAGCTTTAATTGAAAAGTATAAGGACAACAATGCAGTTGAAAAGGCATTAGCAGACTTGGCAAAGCATTGGGATAATTTATTGTCAAAATACTCAGTTGAAAGTGATGATGAGAAGTTAAACAGAATGGTTAACATATGGAATCCATACCAGTGTATGACAACATTTAACATGTCAAGAAGTGCTTCATTCTTCGAAACAGGTATAGGTAGAGGTATGGGCTTTAGAGATTCCAACCAGGACCTTCTTGGATTTGTTCACCAGATACCACATAAAGCAAAACAGAGAATACTTGACATCGCTGCTACACAGTTTGAGGATGGAAGTGCATATCACCAGTACCAGCCTCTTACTAAGAAGGGGAACAATGAAATCGGATCAGGATTTAATGATGATCCATTGTGGCTGATACTGGCTACTACAGCGTATATTAAGGAAACAGGCGATATATCAATATTGGATGAGCAGGTACCATACGACTGTAACCCAAATAACACAGGTACATTACTTGAACATCTTGAAAAATCATTCACTTACACATTAAATAACTTAGGACCTCACGGATTGCCGCTTATCGGTAGAGCAGACTGGAATGACTGCTTAAACCTCAACTGCTTCTCAACTAATCCTGATGAGTCCTTCCAGACTTGCCAGAACAAGCAGGGAAGAACTGCAGAATCAGTATTTATAGGCGGTATGTTCGTTTATATAGGAAAAGAGTATGCACAGCTCTTCGATAAATTGGGTAATAAGGAAAAGAGCCAGAGCATAACTAAAGAAGTTGAAAAGATGAAAGAATGTGTAGAAACTCACGGATATGATAAGGATTGGTTCCTGCGTGCTTATGACTTCTACGGCAACAAAGTCGGAAGTGATGAGAACGAAGAGGGTAAAATCTTTATTGAGCCACAGGGCTTCTGCGTAATGGCTGGAATCGGTGTTGAAAACGGTAAAGCTTTAAGAGCAATGGAATCTGTAGATAAGTACCTCAACACAAAGTATGGTTGTGTATTGCAGAATCCAGCATATAGTGAGTACCATGTAAATCTTGGAGAAATTTCTTCATATCCTCCAGGTTATAAGGAAAATGCAGGTATATTCTGTCATAACAATCCATGGATAATGATTGCTGAAACAGTTTTAGGCAGAGGTGAAAAGGCTTTTGAATATTATTCAAAAATTGCTCCTGCATATATTGAAGACATCAGCGAAATCCACAAGATGGAACCATATGTTTATGCTCAGATGATTGCAGGTAAGGATGCTGTTAAGCCTGGGGAAGCAAAGAACTCATGGCTTACAGGAACAGCTGCATGGAACTACGAAGCAATAACAAAATGGATATTGGGTGTAAGACCTGACTATGATGGAATTGTTGTTGATCCATGTGTTCCTAAGGACTGGGATAACATCAAAATAAAGAGGGTTTTCAGAGAAACAGAATACAATATTACAATAAAGAACCCAAATAAGATAAATAAAGGTGTTAAAAAGGTTATAATTGATGGAGTTGAGAAGGAAGGTAACTTTATTCCTCATATACAGGATAAGGGAACTCACAATGTTGAAGTAATAATGGGATAATCCTTCGACTTTTAAGAATTTATAAAGGTAAATTAGTGTCTTAAGAATTATGGTGTATATTGCACCATAATATCTTAAGGCAACAATTTAATTAAAAGTGATAAGTCTTTTAATTTATTTAAAACACTTTAGACTTTTATAGCTGAAATTCTTACTCTATTACGGGAATAGAAGCTTAAACAGTCTTAAAGTGTTTTGTGATATTTATTAAAAAGAAGGTGTAATATGAACAAAGTAAAAGTAAGTGAAATTAATTACTCCGATTTTGGGAAATGTATTGAGATATCCAATAATGAAGTGAATCTTGTGGTAACGCTTGAATGCGGCCCAAGAATTATAAGATTTGGTTTTATTGGAGGGGAAAACGAGTTTTGTGAGAAAGCTGATATCACTTTAGATACCAAGTATGGAACGTGGAAGATTATGGGGGGACACAGACTTTGGCACAGCCCTGAAAATGTGCCTAGAACATATATCGCAGATAATAATCCTGTAAAATATGAGATCGTTGAAAATGGGGTACGTGTTACTCAAGAGATTGAACCATGGACACAAATACAGAAAGAAATGATTATAACTCTTGATCCCAATGAGAATAAAGTAAAAATAGAACATAAATTGACAAATTTTAATGCATGGCCTGTTGAGCTATCCACATGGAGTGTAACTGTTATGGAACCAGGGGGAAAGGAAATCATACCTCTTTCAAAAAGCAGTACAGGGAGTTTGCCAAATAGATCAATTGTTTTATGGCCATATACACGTATTAACGATGAGCGTGTTTCATGGTTGGATCAATATGTAGTTTTGGACGTAAAGCCTGCAAAAGACGAGTCATTTAAAATGGGAACAAATAATGAGGAAGGCTGGGCTGCTTATATTAGAAACGACAGCCTTTTTATAAAAAGATCAGACTATATAGCCGGAATGAACTATCCTGATTCGGGTTCTTCCTACGAAACTTATACCAATGGCAGGCTTGTTGAGATGGAAATATTAAGTCCATTGGAAAAACTGGAAGTAGAAGGCTCATCTACCCTTATAGAAACATGGGAGCTTAAAAGAGGCATATCAATAAAAGAGTTTAGTGAAAAGAATATAGAAGATTTGGTTTCAAAGCATATTTTAAATAATGGTTAAAGTATTACTAAAAGGGCATTTCAAGAAGATGAATTGATGGTATTATTGATATAATTATTTCTATGAAATGCCCTTTCCAAATTTATTACCAGACTTTATCAGATGAAAAATGTTTTCTTGGAATAATTAACCATGCTCCTAAGTAGAAAAGTATTGAAAGTCCAGCAAATAAGGTAAGTAGTACCCAAATCAGTCTAACTAAAGTTGAATCCATTCCAAAGTATTCAGCCAATCCACCGCAAACTCCCGCTAATTTTTTATCGTTATCCGAAAGATATAATTTGTTATTCATAATAATCAAGTCCTCCATTAAATTATTTTGCATTGTCTTTATATTAAAGGATACGTAGATAAAAAAATTATGTCTGATAATTTTAATATAAAAATTAAAAAAATTATAAAAAATGATAAAAAGTATTAAAATAATTAATTTGATACCTTAAATTGGCATATAAACAGTTATATATAATAATGAAATGTGGACTATCCCATACCATTATATAAAGCTGTTGTTAAATTAAAAGTGATAAATCTATTACATTTGTCTTAAGCAAATCCCGTTGAACCATTCGTTATTTGCTTCGCCAAATGTAAGATTATTAACACTTTTAATATAAATAAATTGTTGTTTCGTGCAATATCTTGTTGTTTAAATAACCAAATACCTATTGCAGGTAATTTTAAATAATTGGTTATTTATGATAAAATAAAATAGAGGGGCCTATATTAAAACATATAAAATTACTGATTAATTACCTTAATTATAGAAAGATAATAATAGGAAGGCCCAAAAATCACTGGATGATTGACCAGTTAATTATTTATTTATACTTAATTTAATTTTAGGAGGAGATAAACATGAAAAGAACGGGCAAATGTTTAAGAAAGGCAAGTGTTTTCTTACTGATGCTGACATTAATCATATCTGCTTTGCCTAACAGAATGCAGGTATTTGCTCAAGGCTATGATTATTCTACAGCACTTAAATATGCCATTGAGTTTTATGATGCAAACAAGTGTGGTAAGGAAGCTGCCGATGATAATGTCTTTGAATGGAGGACAGGTCCCTGTCATGTAACAGATGGCGTTGATGTAGGCCTTGATCTGACAGGCGGCTATCATGATGCGGGGGACCATGTTAAATTCGGTTTGCCTCAAGGGTATACCGCATCAGTCCTTGGATGGTCCATATATGAATTCAGGGATGTGTTTGATGCAACAGGAAATACTGAAAAAATGCTTTCACAGCTAAAATATTTTACCGACTATTTTTTAAGATGCCATCCAAATTCTAACACTTTTTATTATCAGTTGGGAGATGGAATTATAGATCACCAGTACTGGGGAGCCCCTGAGCTTCAGACCGATGAAAGGCCTGCTCTTTATGTGGCCAACTCATCTAATCCTGCTACTGATGTCGTAGGAGAAACTGTTGCTGCATTGGCACTTATGTATCTAAATTATAAAAGCATAGATTCTGCATATGCAGATAAATGCTTGAAAGCTGCAAAAGAGCTATATCAACTTTGCAAGGCATCACCTAAAATAGGGGATTACCAATTCTTTTACCAGTCTACAAGCATGTATGATGATTTAGCGTGGGGTGCAATATGGCTTTATGTGGCGGAAAAGAATGAGCAGTATATGACTGAGGCAAAAGAATATGCCCTTCAAAAGAATATTAATCAGGAAGATCCATTGAAAAATAAATGGACCATGTGCTGGGATAACATGTATCTTGCAGCTCATTTGAAAATTGCTGAACTGACTGGAGACACTACTTTTAAAACATCGGTTCAATCAAATCTCGATTACTGGATAAATACACTGGATAAGACGCCGGCAGGACTTAGGGTGCTTCATTACTGGGGAGTTTTAAGGTATGCTGCTGCAGAATCCATGATAGCATTTTTATTCAACAGGGTATCACCAAACCAGAAATACCTGGATTTTGCTCAGTCACAGATGGATTATATACTTGGTAAGAATCCGGCCAATATGTCTTATGAAGTGGGTTTTGGAACAAATTGGTCCTCTTTTGTTCATCATAGGGCTGCACAGGGCGGTCAGGGATATGAAAACAATGCAGATAAGACTCCTGCAAAATATGTATTAAGGGGTGCTTTAATTGGCGGTCCCGATAAAACCGATACTTTTAAAGAGAGTGTTGATGAGTATCAATATACTGAGGTAGCAATAGATTATAATGCAGCATTTGTAGGTGCGCTAGCTGGGATGGCCAAGCACTTCGGAGCACAGGCAAGTACTAAGCCAACACCGACTCCGGTAGTTACTCCTACATCATCTAATCAAAATACTTATAAGATTACCGGATACATATCACCTGATTTTTCAGTTCCAAGCCAATATGCAGCATATATAAAGGGCGGCTTTAAGGTCGAGGTTAAAGATACAGATATTGAGGCTATTACAGATTCAAACGGTTTCTTTGAGCTTTCCGGCGTTCCTGGAAGCTTAGCGGGACATACTTTAGTTATAAGTAAAAAGAATTATTTAAATAGAGAAATCTCCAAGGTTGTGGTGAATGGTAATGTACAATTATCAACAAGTACCAGCCCTATATTGATGTGGATTGGAGATACAAACGGTGATGGTGCAATAAATATGTCTGATATCATGGCTTATGCACTGGTTTTTAATAGTACATCCGGTGATGGAAAGTACAAACAGGATTTGGATGTGAACCAGGATGGGGCAATAAACATGAGTGACATAATTAGCGTAGCAAAGCATTTTAGTGCATCTGTCTTAAGTTATAACTGATTTAGCAATATGCTAAGGAAAGGATTAAGTATCAATGGGAAGATATGACGAATTATTATATCAACTAATTAAAAAAGGTATTAGAAATTCATTTGAAAGAGTGTCTAAAGACGAAATTAACGTAATTATTAATAAGCACCCTGGTGTTCCGGCAGATTATATTGAATATTTAGAGGAAATTGGTCATGGTGACATCGGGGATAATTACTTCATGCTTTATGGAGGGTTAGTGGAGGCTTGGGAGATTTATGACGAATCGAAAGCGGAGAAATTAAAGGACATTGTATTTTTGGGTGATTATTATAATGGGCACAGCATAGGTTTTTCCAAAAAAGGTGAGTGGGAAATGGTTAATGTTGACGATAAACATAATATAACATTTCTTAATACATCATTTGAAGCTTTCATAAAGAATAAATTGGATGAGTATTTAGGAATATTAAGCTTTTAATTTCTGCATTTATTTGTGAGGTACTGTTAATGAAAAAAAGTATACTACTATTGTGTTTTCTGCTGTTTCCATTGTTATTACATGGCTGTACTGACAGTAGAAGGGCCGATTCATATAAAGTTCAGGCAGACAAGTATCTAGGAGAAAAGGACTATAAAAATGCTCTTACATACTATGATAAAGCACTGGAAATTAGTCCGGAAAAGGTTGGAGCGCTAGCTGGTAAGGCAAAAGCACTTGAGGCTTTGGGAAAATTTGATGAGGCTATAAAAGAATGTGACAAGGCTATCAAGCTTGATTCTAAACTGGCTGATACATACAATACAAAAGGCAACGCGTTCTCTGGAAAATCAGAATTTCAAAATGCTTTGGATAGCTATAAAGCCGCCAATAAGAATGATCCGGAAAATGCTGTATATATTAGCAATATTGCCTATGCATTAAACATGCTGGAAAGCTATGATGAGGCAATTGAGTACAGTGACAGGGCAATTTTAAAAAACCCCAGTCTCTCTGTTGCGTATTTAAATAAGGGGTATGCATTGGAAGGGCTTGATAAAGCGTCAGAAGCATTGGATTTATACGATAAGGCTATTAAGTATAACCCAAATAATATTGAGCCATATATTTATAAAGGCGATATTTTAAATGATTCTTCGAATTACGAAGAGGCCATAGAGATGTATGATAAAGCTATCAATTTAAGCAAGGGTAAGAATGGCATTGATGCATTAGCCGGTAAGGGAGATGCTCTCTGTCATATGGGAAAGTATGAAGATTCCATTAAATGCTTTGATAAGGCCATTGAGATAGAACCGGAAGTTCCTGAAATCCATGTATTTAAGGGCAGATCATTATATTATTTGGAGAAATACAAGGAGTCTTTGGAAAGCCTTGAAAAAGCATTGGCTATTGATAAAGATTCGTCTTATGCCAAGCTTTGGAAGGCAAAGAACCTTACAATGAATGAAGAGTATAAAGAAGCAGAGGAATTGTGCAAGCAGGTTTTGGATACAGATAGCGATAATTCCTTTGCCTATGATGTTAAAGGCTGTATTTTTCTCAATCAGAGCAAATTTAATGAGGCAATAGCCATGTTCAATAAGGCTTTAACAATAGAGCCTGATTATTTGGACGCGACTGTGGACAGAATAAGTGCTTTTTTTTACATGAAGAACTATGATGAATGCATAAGCCTTGCAAAGAAAGGGCTCAACAAATTTCCTAAGAATATTGATATTCTATGGTATCTCGGCGACAGTTATTCGTATATTAATCTACATAAGGAAGCAATAGACTGTTATAAGAAAATACTTACTGTTAATCCGGAGTACGACCAGGTTCTAGCCCTTACAGCATGTGAATACTACATTTTACAGGACTACAAGACTTCTGAGGATTACAACAATAAAGCATTAAAAGTAAATAAAAGCAACAAGACTGCAACAAGGCTTAAAACAGAATTGGAAAAAAGGAAACTGCCTGAAAGCAGACAGATTACTGACTTTATTAAAGAAAACTACCTTTACTTGGACAAAGTTAAGGATTTTGATAAGAAATCAAAGAAGTTCAATGCAAAAAAGGATGTAGGCATCAAAGATATTGAGGCTTTTATAAAATCCATCAAGCCAAGGGATGATATCTTCTCATTTGTTATTTCGGGCAAGGATTATGACAGTATCATGAGTATGGACAATTCTAGCCACATAATATCCAAACCTATGGCAAATGACGTTTTTTACATAGGAATTAATTCTTTTACATCAAATACATCAAGGGAGTTTAAAAAGGCTATTGATAAAATCAATAAACCTCAAGAAAAGAATCTGATAATAGATCTGAGGGATAACAGCGGAGGGTTAACTAAGGCAGCCAATGAGATACTTGATTTACTGCTTCCTCAATGTGCCACCAGTTACCTTATATATCGTGACGGTTATATGGATTCATATTATTCTGATGCTAATCTTGTAAAGTTTAAAAGGATTTTTGTATTCACGAATGAGCGTTCAGCCAGTAGTGCAGAGCTTCTTGCATTAGGACTTAAAAAGTATTTGACTAATGTTACTATTGTAGGTAGACCTACATTTGGAAAAGGTGTCGGGCAAACGGTATACGAGAATAAATCAAAAAAGTACCTTGTTTACCTTGTTTCATTCTATTGGAATGTTAAAGAGAAAAACATAATGGGACAGAAAATTACTCCTGATATAAAGGTTAGTGGAAATAAGACCGACAATTTCGTAAAGGCAGTAGAAAAACAGATAAAAAAATAGATAAAAAAATAGGACAAAAAAAGAATATGAAAAAGAATATAAAAAAGAATATAAAAAATTATGAGGCGGTTTTTATCGCCTCATAATATGCTTTAAAAGCTTCTAAGTATTTGTAAGTTTCCTTTCCATAGGTATCCTTGTATTGTACAAGCCCTATTTCAGGCAATCTGATATCCAGCCCGATTTTAACTGCAAGCTGTGAAACAAAGGGAATTTGACCTTCATAGCCATTGTATTCCGCTAAAATTTCTTCTATTTCCCACTGAGTATGTGTTTTAATATAAATATTTTTTAAATAAGCTCTTGCTTTCAAAGCCTCAGCAGCAAATTGTACATTTAGAAGTTCATCCTTTAGCATTACAGACATCTCTTCATCTGTAAAGTTTGAATACTTTGGGAGTCTATTCTCCTTTTTTGATAATATCTGGTCGTTAATTCTTGCTCCATCTACGCTTATCTGGGATATTCCCATGGTTTTGGCCCATTTTCCATCTCCATATTTGTCAAACACGTCATAGCAAATTATTTCTCTAAATAGAACTGAAGATATCATTTCCTTAGGTACACCGCAGTTAGAAATATCCAACTCATTATCCAGCTTATTTACAATTAGATCGACAGCTTCTTCGACTGAATAAGTATTTGTTATACCGCTGCCAATTCCTTGACTTAATGATATTTCAAAAAGACTCTCACACAACTTTTTCTTAAGCTCCAGCTTATGGACAAAGTCCATAGCCTCTTTAGGTAATGCGGTCTCTACCTTTATGCCTTCAAATTTATCTTCTAAAGTGCTTTCCTGATTTCCATCAGGTGCTCTAAATTTATCGGTTCTACTGTCACTGCTTATCATTTTACTATTTGTATTTACTTTATTATCTTCAATTGCTATTCTTTCTTTTGCGACTACCGTGTTAAAATATTGAGACTGGAGCAATATAACAACGACCAATACTGTTGCTATATACTTCATTCTACCTTTCATAACTTTAATTAAACCCCTTAAACATCACTATGAACAAAATCGATTGCAATTTTGCAACCATAATCTATATAAAATTTAATTATTTTTGCTTATACCATATAATGTATTTTTTAACCTATTTAATTTTACTTTTATTCTGAGTATTTTTCAATACATTTTGAATAAATTTAATAATTATTTCACAATTTAAAATTAATATTTGGTTTAGTGGATTATTTATCCAGCTGTTTGAGGATGATTGAGAATCTCAAAACAAATGTATAGATTAAATTAATTTTAATAGATTGAATTATGGTAAAAATTTTGATATAATTAAAACATACACTAATTTTCAAATCCAACCAATTCTTTAATCAATACAAAATTCCAGATTAATGGTGATAAATATGAATTATAATGGGCTTTTTGATGGTAAATACCGTATTTTGAGGCCTCTCGGGCAAGGTGGTATGAGTACTGTTTATCTTGCTGAAAATGTTAAGCTTGGGACCTTGTGGGCTATTAAGGAAATAAATAAAAATTCCAAGATAGATATTTTGGTAGAGCCTAACATACTGAAAAGATTGAACCACCCTGCTCTTCCAAGGATCTTTGATATAATTGAGGATGATGATAGCATTTACATAATCGTCGATTATATAGAAGGAACGTCCCTTGACGTTGAGCTTGGCAAGAGGGGAAAGTATCCGGAAGATAAGGTTATTGGTTTTGCACTTGAGATTTGTGATGTGCTTCAATATCTACACACTCAAAAGCCCAATCCCATAATATACAGGGATATGAAGCCGGGCAATATAATTTTGTCAAAGGATGGAGCAATTAAACTTATAGATTTCGGTATTGCTCGTGAATATAAAGAAGAAAACAGTTTTGACACAGTTTACATCGGAACAAGAGGGTACGCAGCTCCTGAGCAGTATGGAACCGGTCAGACAAACGAAAGAACGGACATTTACAGCCTTGGTGTGACGCTATATCATCTTGTGACAGGAAAGAGTCCTAATGATCCTCCCTATGAGATAAAATCCATAAGGTTATTTGACAGCGATCTATCGGAGGAATTAGACGGAATCATAATAAAGTGTACGAGGCAAGATCCGGAGGAAAGGTACTTTAATGTTACAGAGCTTGTGAATGATCTTAAAAAAGCACAAGCAAAAGGAAATAAAGATAATAATATTGATGCTTTAAATAGCAGAAAAGACTTCAGACATTCCCCTGTTAGCTTTAAGAAGTTAATTCTAAATGTACTGGGAAATTCTGAGTTTGCTGCTGAGTCAGCCTATGCCATTACAAATCTTACTGACTTTAGAGTAATTATTATCAATTTGGATTTCATAACATCCAGTCTTGATTTAAACCTTAATCTTGTTCCAAAGCTTGATAAATACATATCGGCAAGAAATGAAAACTTCGGATTTAATATGATAAAAGAATCGATGGAGCATAATACTTTCAGCCAGGATATACTGGAAAAAGCCTGCATAAGGACTGGGGATTCAAATAACATATATGTTCTCACAGATTCCTATGATATTTGCAATTATGAAAAGTATAAGGGCCTGGATATTGAAAAACTTATGGAATATGCTTACAGGTGTTTTGATATTACCATTGTGTGTATAAACAACTCTATACATGACTTGTTTGGCAAAGCAGCACTAATGAAAAGTGACTTCAATATAATATCTGCTTCAGCAAACATAGATGTTATAAGAGGCTTTGAGGGATACTTCCGGTATATGAAGGAAAAACATGGAGTTTCCGGTGAAAACATCAGGCTTATTGCTTTTGATTACAAAAAGGAGTTTGGCCTTCCGGAAAACATTTTAAACAATTTTTTTGGCGGTAATAAATATATAGGCAGCATCAGCTACCAGCCTGATAGGGAGAAATATAGAAATATAAATTCTATTTACGCACAAAATGCAGTAGAAAAACAGTCTAATGAGTATCTTAATATCTTATCTCACTTTAATATAATCCCAAAGAAAACATTTGGCAGTAAAATAGGGAGCATTGTAGGGTCTATTTTTGGCAGAGGTTAAGCAGAGCTAAACATCATAAGAAAATTTATATAAAAATCAAAAGATTTGTATAAAAATTAAATGTTTTTTTGCAGGTTTTGATATGTCATACCAAGAAAGGAATGAATTTTAATGCTAAAAAACCAAAAATTCATTTTGCTTATTGCAGTATCTCTTTTGCTTATGGCTGGAACCATTTACTATTTTAATAACATAAGAATACCTGGCCTTACAACTAGATTGGAAAAAGAGATAAGAGCAAAAGTTGATGTAGCAGCCATGCCCAAGACGAGAATCGCTGTTGTAGCAGATAAGGAAGGGATTCCTAAGTATACCCAGTTAACTGATGAAATAATTAATGCAAAGGTAAAGATAGTTGACATACCAACTGATTATGTTGCCTCAAATGCTGCATTTGATATTGATATGCTTAAAAATAAAATAACAAAGGAAGATCTCAGGTTTGGAGAACAGATAATTTTAGACAGCCTTTCAACAGAACAAAAATGGTTCGGAGATTACGACAGGCTCAAGGAATTTGCTGTAAAGAGCATTGTAGCTGAAGAAGTTAAGCCTGGTAATATCGTTGATTTGATCGTAAATTATAGAAATGGTACCTATGATGTGATAGTTCCAAAGACGAAGGTGCGAAAAATTTATAAGTCGGAAGGCAAGGAGGGAATAATAAGCTCATATACTCTGATATTCTCTCTTGATGAATTAAGTTACAGGGATGTCCTATTAGCCAGCAAGTTGGGATATCTTGAAACAAGGCTTTATATTGATGAAAGCCAGAAAGCTTCTGCGAAGACCTTTAATTATTCAGTGCAATCTAAGAAAATCCCTCTTATAAAGGTTGATGAAAAGGATTCAGCCATTGCAGATATATTTCCTATAGAAAGCACATCACAATCTGTTCCAAATGCCAATGTAACCCAAAGTTCGAATCAGGAAATAAAAGAAACTAAAGCTCAGAATGATTCCCAGAAAACCCAGATTAAAGTTGAAAGATAACACACATTAAAGTACATAGTAATGGCACTGAAATAACATCCGATTCTCATCGTCCAAAACCCCGTTAAATCGACATGATTTTGTCTTTGAGAATAACAGAAGTTATTTAAGGTATTACTAAGATAAAGAGGAGACGGCTTATGGTGATATCGGTAACAGCACCAAAAAAGGGAATGGGGCAAACCCAAAGTGCAATTAACCTTTCCGCAATGCTCACAAAGATTATAAAAGGAAAGGTGCTACTTGGAGATATAAACAAATTCAGCAAGGATATTGAATATTATTTTAGTGATACCCATGCCTTAAAAGGTCTTGACAGTCTTATAAGTCTGGTTGAGGCAGGGCTTTTGAGAGAAGATAATTTTGATACATGCGTAAAATCCATAAACCCGGAGCTGGATATTCTTATAGCTAATGAATGTTTTGAACTCAATAGTTATATAATTGACAATATAATAAGCTTTTCGGAAAAAATTTATGATGCAATTGTTTTTGATACCATTTCTGGAAACAGTATTCTTACTCATAGATTTTTCGAAAGGTCGGATGTCATAGTTGTAGTTCTTAACCAGTATAAGAATGTTGTTGATATGGCCATGGGAAACCATATGTATAAGGAATTCGCCGACAAGATAGTATATGTTTTAAACAGATACAGAGATAATATAAATCTTAAGACTTCAGATGTAAGGGAAATATTAAAATCCAAAGGATATGAAGGAGAAGTTTTCACTATCAGTTATGATGCTTCCATGATTAACGAGTGCAACGATCATTCCGTATTGAATTTCATACTTAATAAAGGCATGAAGACAGCTTCTGTTTATGAAGAAACGCTTTTGTTGTCGGAGTTTTTATTGAAGAATTATGGTTCAGGCATACAAATGAAGGATCAAGGTACAAAACAAGGCAAGTTGTTTTCGTTCCTTATGTCTAAGAAATGATGAGGCTTTCAGCATCATTATTTCACATGACAACAGCAAAGGTTAAAAATTACTTCGTATTTTTGTATGTTTAAGAAATGATGATGTTGCAGTATGTGTATAAGAAGAAATAGCGGGGGTGGGGAACTTGAAGGTCAATAGTATTGAAGAGTTTAAAAAAATCTCCAAAGAAATTGATGAGATATTAAATGATACAGATAAATACCAAAGGCTTTACAATGTAGACAGGAGAGAAGCTGAGAAAGAGATACAACGCTATACAGGTTATAAGGACAAGGCAGCTCTAGGAAGAAAAGAAGTAAGGGCACATATTATAAACCAGTATGTAATCATATTAAAACAACTTTATAAGCTTGATGATGACGGCATAAGCAGATTTATAGATTTTATCGAGCTTAGGAATAACAATGTTCAGGTAGTGTTTGAAATGCTTTTGGAGATCATAGACATATCTGAAATAATTAATAAATATAATCTGTTTATTAAAGTAACTGAAAAGGATATCTGGAAAATTGCAGAGGCGGAAGAGGACTATATAAAAGAAAGGTATGATCTTACAAAGAAGCTTAAGCTTCTGGCCATATTTATTTATGCAGATGTATACGGGCAGGATGTCATTGACTCGCTTCAACATCATAAGATAAGTGAAATAGGCATAATTGACAAGGACTATGTCTATATAGTCTATAGAGGAAACAAGCTCCATCTCGAGTTTTTAAGGTTTGAAGATGAAAATGTTATATTGAATATACAAAAAAAGACTACAAGAAACGCAGTTCTAAACTATGACAAAAGCAATCCAACCCTTGTTACCTCAAAGGACAACAGCAGCCGTATTACTGTTGCAGGGTTTAACGCAACAGCCGAAGGTGATCTTTATTACAATGAAAGAATATTCAATCTTTCCAAAATTACCCTGGAGGAGATGCGGGACACTTATAATACTATAAACGAACTTGTATATAAGTTCCTGACAATGAACCAAAAGGGAAGAGGTTCTCACTTTGTTACAGGTTCTGATATGGGGGTTGGAAAATCTACTTTTCTCTTGGCTATGATGGAGAAGGTACCTGACATGTGGGGAATAGGCATATTAGATACCCAGAATGAGCTTCAGGCAAGGAAAAAGTATCCATGGAAGAATGTTCTGACACTGATTGAAAACCCTGATAGGACAATTGCCCAGCTATTTGAGATAATGCTTAAAATGGCCAGGGATGTAATATATGTCGGTGAAATTACAAAGCCTGCCGAGGTTGCGGAGCTTGTCAATTCAAGCTTGAGGCTCAATGCAGGTGTGGGAGCTACACTTCACTCCAAGACTCCCTTTGAGGTGGTTACCAACCTTCGAAACCTTATGATGCGAACAGAAATGTACAATAACAGCGATGTAGCAGAGTCGGATATTGCAAGGGGCCTTGACCTCGTAGTGCATCTTGCAAAGCTGGAAAACGGCAGGATTGTTGTAGACAGCATAGTGGAAATAGAGTATGTGGAGCAGGAGACGTTTATATCTCCTATTGCTGAAGGTAGGTTTAAGGATTTATTGTACAACCTTGCCAAGATGGCTCAATATGCTGTTCTCAAATATATATATAAGAAAAGCTACAGGTACAATGTTATTATCCAGTACGATAGGGAAAAGAACGATTGGATTGCAGTAAACCCACCTTCAGAGGAGTATTTTTCTAAAATAGGAAGGTATATTAATGAAAGCGAAATCAGAGAATTTATGGATTACTTCTTAAGATGCAAGAATGAAAAAGCTATATAAAGTAGGTGACGGAATATGTCCTTTATTTCAAGAATAATTGAAGGATGGAAAAGGCTTGCAGGTTATGTTGTCCAGATGGATTTATTTACGGCTGTATGTTTGTTGCTTGTACTTATTGCTGTGGTTCTTGTAATACGGCTTATGTTCCAGAGGCTTAATTCATACAAGATTAAGCAGTTTTATAGTATAAACAAGGATAAGCGTTATGCACTGCGTGAAATAACACAAAAACTCAAGAAAAACAGGTACTTTCTTATAATGGCTGAAAATATATCATTTAAAATTGGAATGTTCAACAACTATTCATATGAGAGAAACCTTGAGTTTGCTACGATGTCATGTTTTGTGTTCTTAGGGGCAGTCATATTGAGCGTAATAATATTTATTCCATTGGTGTCTGTGATTTGGTACATACTTCTTTTCTACATTTTTATGGCTATCATATTTGCGATATTACTGTTTTATATTTTCACAATGATTGCAAGATCCAGGTTTAATAATCAGCTGCCTGAGACATTTAAAATTATAAACAGCAGATATATAACCCATGGCAACATATTAAAGGCAATTAACGTTTCGCTTAATGATTTTGACAAAGCTGTAAAGCGAGAAATGATAAAGATTTATGATGTGCTTAAAAAGAATGATATGTATGATATAGACAATACATTCAGAATGATTGACCGTTCATATAAGAATGAATATGTTTCTCTTCTTTTAAACCTTATAAAACAGGCTCACTATAAAGGCGGAAACACTGTGATAAAGGAGCAGATAGAAAACACTACTGAAGAGATACTTATAGATATAGCAAACCAAAAGGATTTAAGTGCATCCACAAGGACTTATGTTTTTCTTAGCATCTTTCTTCTTCCCGGTATATGGTTTGTAGAACGTTTCAATTTTACGGCTTTAGGCGATAAGTCTGTAGAATTCTATTCAAGCCCATATGGTATTGGTGTTAAGCTGGGATTTTTAATTGCTCTTATGTTTTATATCGGAATGATGTTGTTTTTGGAAAGAACTTCAGATTGAGAGGTTTACACATGGACATATCTACAAATCTTTTTCTGGTCCCTGCTTTCTTGGCTTTCTTGATGATATTTCTTGCAGTAATCAAGAAAACAGTCACAGATGTAAAACAGTATAAGATAGGAGAAAAAAAACAGGGCGGCCTGGAAATCCTTATTGAAGTAATAGACCGGATTAACATTTTTACTCCTAAAAGAGGTTCTAAAATTTATAGTGGCTATAAGTCGTTTTTACGCTATTCAAGGCTTTCTGTTAAAAAACTTTTTAGAATAAAGCTTATATTGTTTGTCATTGCCATAGTATTTTTGTTTCTCAAATATTACACCGATGTAGGGATCTATACCAGGGATATCTATAATAGGTTCGATTATTACACCGATCTTTTGTATCAGTATAAGGGGGAGATTAATGATAAGGAACTGGCCTTAAAATACGAAATTAATTGTCTTGACACTGCGTTGTCACAAATTTCTAAAAATGAGCTTATTAAAACATCCAAGGAAGAAATACAATCAAGGATTAAATCATACATAAAGACTGCCGATGAAAGCCTGGAACTTCCGAAGGACACCATAGCAAACAAGGTTTATTACAGGCTCTATGACTATTACAAATACAGGGAAATAAATATATTTTCAATACTTCTAATCAGCCTGCTGTTTTGTTTTATACCGGAAATACTAGTTTACCTGGCAAGTTTCTTTGCAAAGGCTGATGCAAGAAAGGAACTGCGGTTCTTAAAAAAACTCATAATTGTCAATGGATCCATAAAGCCCGTTGATTTCATGGAGCTTTTGGAAATGCTCATTGAAAAGTCAAAATATTATAAGGAAATGCTTCAGGAAATACAGGATGCCAATAAGCGTAACAATATTGACAATAAAACCATATATATGGATCTTATTAATAATACAAGGGAGCTTGATTTAAAACTTTTTTATGAAAAACTTGACCAGGCAAATAACTACGACTTTGATCAGGCTATACTCAATATCCATAATGAATTCAAAATGGAAAAGAGGGAGGTAGCAAGAAAGATAAAGAAAAGGATTGATCTTATAAATATCCTGGGCATCATGTTCTTTATGATTCTAATAGTAATAATGATCATGTATCTTATGATTCCGTGGATGAAATCGTACAATATGAGCCAGCTTATGTAAAATGTTTTGCAATAATTAAAAATGTAAAATGATTATTTCAAAACATATAGAAAAGGGGTGAGGATATGAAAGAGGTAGTTTTCGAGGTGGTTATAGGGGTTATAATTATAGGCCTTTTAGTAGTTGTAATAAATCTTTTTAGGGGAAACCTTGAAATAATAGGGACTACAGCGGATAAAGCAGACAAAATGGACAAGGTTCAAGCGGAAACCATGGGCGTTGATACAAATAAAAGCAGCGTTAAGGGAAGCGATGTTGTTTCTTCAATAAGATATTATGCTGACAAACCGGAAGTTAGAATATATGTAGACAATGTGGATTTCAGTGGAAAAACAAACCTCAGCGGCATTGACTATGAAGCAGTTTATACTGCAGATTATAGATTTGAGATGGACAAGAAGTATCTGGAGGAAATACGCTATTGGCGTTCTTCCGTATCAAGTCCAAATTGATGGTTGATAACCATTCCTAAATAAAAGACAATTAAAGGAGGAGTTTTTATGGATAAGATAATTGCAACTGTAATTGTTCTAATCATTGTACTTGGCCTTATTGCTTTTGCAATCCTGCCTCAGCAGGAAGGTGTCAAGCAAATGGGTGAAAAGGGTACAACAGAGCAGCAGAAGCTGATTCAAATGGTTAACGACCCCAACAGGGTTATGGGCAGTACAATAAGATCCTATCTTAACCAACCGGGTATTAAGGTAACCATCGGAGGAAGCGGAGGTTTTGACGTAAACAAGATATCAGATTCCCAGGTATATACCATGAAGAAGACATATAAGACAGATGGTTCCATCGATACTGTTGATTTTACCATAGTCGATATGGGATCATCCGCCCAGGCGTCTCCAAGCACAAATTAAATAAGGGAGGTCTTTATGGCCGGTAAGCTTTTTGGCACTTTTCTTATTATCATGTTTCTTACATATATGGTTTTGCTATCATCATTTTATTTTATGCATCAATCTGTTTCAATTAATGTAAACAGCATTAATTATAATGTCTGTGAAAGCCTTTCTACACTGGGAAAATTAACACCTCAGCTCTTTACATACCTATCCGATTCACTATCCAAATATGGCAATTACCGTATTAAAATAAAGCTGGAAAGGCAACTTAAAGCAGGAGTTTATGACACATATTTTTTTGATGGTGATGATATAAGAAAAGAGATGGGCTTAAGCAGCGGGGTGCAGGGAGGAATGAACATTATCAACACCAAGCTTAGTATAGGTGACCGGGTTACCATATATGTAGAGGATAATGATCTTACATTATTTGGCCGCTTGATAAATGCAACTTTTTTTGGCGGTAATTCAGGCAAATCTGTAGATACAAGAATTAAGTCTCTGAAATCCTGCATAATATCAAACGAGCCAAAGGATTTGGTTAAGGGATATGATGTAATTGCTGATATAAAAAATAGGAATGAACCGATAATTATAAGCGTTTCAACAAAGCTTGGAGATAACATTTACAGTTATGACAACACAAATCCTGTTTACGGTGATAGTGAAAATGAAAGAATGTCTGCAGGAATTCCGGGAAGTGATTATATTCTGGAAACAGGTGAGTTTTTAAGAGAGTTTTCATATGAAAATGACGGTACAACTATAAAAGAAGTTATTTACACTCAGCAATAATTTCGCTGATATATTAAAAGTGATAAATCTAATAGATTTGGTGGAGCAAATCTATTAAAATCAGTTAATCTTGCTATTTGTATATCACAAAATAACGTTAAACCGTTCGTCATTTTGCTCTGCCAAATGCAAGATTAATACTGATTTTAATTATGTTGAACCGTTCGTTATTTGCTCCGCCAAATGTAAGATTATTAACACTTTTAATATAGCAAGAAAATCTCTAATGATTCATGTATGATGTATGAAATGGTTTTGCCCTCAAAAGTAAAAGTCATAACGCTGTAGATATCACAGGGAGTGAGAATATGGGAGAAATTATGGCTGTTATAGTAATTCTGCTTCTAATTATAATGGTTTTTGTTCCGCTGGCTTATTTAAATTATACAACAGCAAACAGCGAAGAGGTTAAGCAAACATTAAATCTTTCGTGCAAGGTTATCGTAAACAATATTGAAAATCAATCGGTAAATCTGGAGGGTATTTCAAAGGGTTATGATATTGATGATATGTCTCAAGTAAATATTGATATGAAGAAACTTTTAAGTGATTTTGATGATGAGTTGTACTCCAATTCAGGAAGCAAGGAAAATTTTCAAAAAATTAAAAAGAGCATATTATTAAAAGCACTAATTTTGAAAGATAAGTTTTTCATGACAAAAAAGGTTGAGACCCTTCCGGGGGTTTTTGAGGATCAATGGGGACCGCCATATTTCTTTACAACCACTTTATATGACGGAGCGGAAAATAAACTTATATACATGAACACAAAGGATGACAGGGTTGTGTATTTTGATGGAGTAACTGAAAAAAAGGATAAGGTACTACCTGATTTTCAGATAGGGCCTAATTCTGTATTGGTTCTTACAAAAGAACAGAAAACACAAATGATCATTGATAAAATCAATTTGGAGATGGAAAAGGCTACATGGGAAATTGGTGTGAGGAAAGGTATAAAAGTTAAAATAAGAAATCCATATGATAAGAGCATAGATAACATGGTGGATTATGCAAATGTTAATGTGCTTGATGGTGGAATAACCTTTTTTGTATTATATGGTGAAAATACATTCCTAAATGCCAATGGTAAGGATTTTAACTTTAAGAATTATAACGTTGCAGGATACTCTATGTCATATTAAATAAATTATGCATGACTTTTTGGAGAAATGACATTAAAATAACTGCAAATAAAGCTGGGTTAAACAGAATTAATTGTTTTTGTCCCGGCTTTTTTGTGTCCGGAAAATTTATGAATAATAAAATCTCTTGTTTGAAATTTCCATTATGTTAAAATATAAGAAAAATATATGAAAAAAATATAAGAAAAACTTATTCAAGATTATGGAGGAAAATTGATGGGTAAACAATTAAAAGTAATCTATTTAAATTTCATATTGATTATAATTTTAATTTTGCCATTAGCACTTACATCGTGTAATTCTGAAAATACCAGAATCCCTGTAAATACTCCAACTATAAGAACTACATTAAATCCAACCGGACAACCACTCAATCCAACCAGCAAATCGGTAATAGAACCAACCGAAGAGCCGAACAAAAAACCTGCGGATACAGGAATTAACAATAAGGATGAGTATTTACTGACTGTATTAAGTACCAATGATATACATGGATACTTTGAAACGATGCCAGGATACGCAACTATAATAAAACAGGTACGGAATGAGCAGAAAAATGTTATTTTACTTGATGCAGGCGATCTATTCAAGCGTGGGAAATACGAGAATTATCAAGGAAAAATTGAGATTGATCTTCTAAATGAAATGGGTTATAACGCCATGGTGCTTGGGAATAATGAATTCAAGGTTCCAGGGAGCAAGAATTCAAAGAAAAACAGTGGTACTCTCCAGGAAAGTGACAGTCAAATTTCAAATTTGGTTAAATGGGCTAAGTTCCCCATACTTTGTGGAAATGTAAAATTGAAGGATACAGACAATTACATTGAAGGCATTAAACCATATACTATTGTAAATGTAAACGGTATGAAAGTGGGTATTATAGGTATTACATCTACAAGTCCAGAGGAGGATAAGCTTGAAATGACCGTTAACAAGAATTTTACATCAGGCCTTAAGGTTGTCAAAGAGCTGTTGCCTGAGGTTAAGAGTAATTCCGATATACAGATTGTGCTATCTCACGCTGGAATGAGTATCAATAAAAAAATAAAGGATGTGTCAGCTGTAATAAGTGGACATGACCATATGACTACCTTTAAGCCAATCGATTCTAACGGTATTCCTATAATTCAAGCTGGGGGAGAGGATATGAATCATTTGGGGAGATTGGATTTGAACTTTAAGCATCAGGGCAATGAGTGGGTCCTTGATAGTTATAATGGAAAGCTTTATTCTGCTGAGGGGATTGCAAAGGATGATAAAGTTAAAAGCATAATTGACGGTTATATAAAAAGATAATCATAATTTCTAATCATGGTGTATTTTATATAGATTGGATTAAATGATGTATTTTTCTAGATAAATTTTCAAAAAAAGTACCATTCTATGGACAATTTATTTCATAATATTGTATAATAAGTCTATGTGCAATATTAAAATTGCTTAATTATTTTCATTTTTATATAGTTTGTTGTATAAAATAAGTAAAGTGGAAAATATAAATGTGTGGGTAAAGCAAAAGTATATAATTGAATTACATTAATTCATGATATGTATAATAAATATTAGAGAAATGTATTCTTGTTTTAATAAGTTTAGTTTCGTATTGGATACTTATAAAATGCACTTGTGATTTGGGCACCTTAGGTGCATTTGGGGGATTGATTTGAGAATTTTCTATTTGTTTTATCATTCCATAGTAAGTGGTGCAACCGGCCAATATAGGGGAATAGTTATTCCCTTTTATTGGCTATTTCTATATATGCATCATGTTTTATCTTTTTTCTATATCAAATGCAAATCAATATTTTATATAAACTTGAGTAATTACTTTACCAAGCCAAATTTAATGTAAAAATTGATTTTGCTTTGAATTTATTTATAGAAATTATTAGTAATATTATTTTAGGGGGGAATTGAATGAAACGGCAGTTAAAGACAGTGATATCGGTTTTATTGTGTTTTGTTTTGATCTTTGGACAGCTTACACCGATGACTGCATTAACACAAAACAGTGATTCTGTTGGGGAAGCACTGGGGACAAGTGTAACAGGCGATGTTTATCAAGATACTGTGGATACACAAGAGGTGAATTTTGCTCCGGAAAACATTGAAGATCCTGTTATATCTGGTGAGATAAGTTTACCGGAAGGGTACATAGCTCCTGTTGGAGGTATAAATTTAAACATTTATGCTTCAAACGGTACTTCAACTCACAATACAATAGTTAGTATTCCGGCAGGTGAGACTAAAGCAAGCTACAGCCTGAACACTAAGGCTCAGACAGGATATGTAGTATACTATCAGACTTCAAATGTAAATTATATGAACACCATGTACTTAGGTGCTAAGTCCATGGTAAGAAATAGAGCGTCAGCTACTTTATTTGATTTATCTGACGGAGATGAAAATCTCAATCTTACAATTATCCCATTACGGAAAATTAGAGGAAAGCTTATTCTTCCTGGCAATACATCTTCTCTTAACTTCAGGGTTTATGCGGTAAGTGATTTGGATAGCAAGACTTCCGATATAATTACAATGAATAGTGATGAAGCTGAGTACTCTATAATGGTTCCACCAAATACTATTGGTTCCGGATATACCGTGAGATATGAGGCAATTAACAACAACACTGTTATTTCTCCAGGTTATTACAGTACATTAGGTACAGAGAGGTTTAGTAATCTTGCTGCACTTGTTGATGTAAGCGATAAAGACAGAACTGATTTAAACCTTGAAATAAAAAAGAAAAAGGTTATCAGTGGTACTTTGGCGATACCTGAGGGGGTACTTCTGGATTCAAATCTGAATGTTACTGTAAATGCCGTATTTGGATCTGATTCCGCAAATATGGTTGTGGTCTTAACTAAAGAAAATCCTGTGCAGGATTTCAAGTTGTATGTTCCGGAAGGCACTGGTTATAAAGTTGGATATCAGTTAAATAATGTTGATAAATTCATGCAGACAGGATATTACAATATTAATGGTACTGTTTCTGACATTGCTAAGGCTGAACCCATTAATGTAAAAGAAAATGACAGGACTGATATTAACTTAAAATTGATTGCAAAAAGTTCTGTAACAGGTATAATAAAGCTTCCTGATGGATTAAGAGCTCCTGCAGAAGGTATTGATGTTACTGTGAGGGCAACTAATGGTATAAATAGCGGATATACTAATGTAAAGATAAAGCAGGGAACAGATTTTGAAAATTATACTGTCTATCTGCCCGAAGGTACAGGGTATAAGCTTTATTACGATACAAAGGATTCCAATTACGTACAGATAGCTTACTATAATGTGTCGAAGATGGTTACAACATCAGACTCTGCATCGTCATTTAACTTGGGAAGTAATGGAACTGAGACAATCAATTTATCGATGATTGCCAAAAGAGCTATAAGCGGAAGAATACAACTTCCAAAGGGTGTTTCTGAAGATCCTGAGGCTGTATTTAAAATCACTGCGTCAAGCACATATGGTACAGGTTCCACAGAGGTAAAGATGCTTCAGAATAAAAATAGTGTTGATTATTCACTGCTTGTTCCTCCAGGTGATAATTATATAGTTATGTGTGAAATTACAAAAGGTGCTATTACATATATGAAGACATCTTACTATAGTGCCGCAGGAACAGTTACCAACAATACCTTTGCTAAAGGAATAAATACAACTGCAGGAAATCAGCCTGATATTGATTTTGTGCTTGTCGAAAAAAGAAAAGTTTCCGGTACCATATCATTACCTGAGGGCAGGGTAATGGATGAGGATACTGTGTTTTGGTATCGTGATAAGGAAGATGGTAGGGAGTATCCTGTTGTTTTTAAAAAGGGCAGCAGGACAGCTGACTATACATTTTATATGACACCGGGTATTCGCAATTTTTACTATGAATTAGGCCAGAATGATACATATGTTGAAAAAGGCTTTTATAGCGATACAGGTACTGTAATGGATGAAAGTGCAGCAACGGCAATCGATGTTAGAACTGGTGATGCTGCAGGTAAAAATTTCGAATTTATACTTAAAAAGGTAATATCAGGAAGGCTTAAGCTTGAGAAGGATACGAAAGCGGTAGGAAATATTACTGCTCTTGTGAAAGTAAAGGGTGGACGAGGAGAAGACTCGGAATATATAACTATTCAAAATGGAAGCAACTATGCAGATTACAGGCTTACTGTTCCTCCTGGAGCGGATTATAAATTGTGGTATGAAAATGTTACAGGATCACTTAATGTTGTATCAAAAATGTTCTATAATTCAGGTTTCATGACAAGAAATGAAAGTGAAGCGGGAAGAATAGATGTTTCAGAGGTTAGTAGAAGCAACATAGACTTGACCCTTTCTGAAATGAAGCTTATAAGTGGGGAATTAAGAATTCCTGATGGAGATACATTAACAGCCAGCACATCAGTTAGGATATATGTTGAAAACAAATCGAATCAAAGTGATGTTACATATAAAGATGTTACTATTTCTGCTAATAGTAAGTCAGTGCCTTATAATATCTATGTTCCGTCTGGATACAGTTATTACATAAGATATGGATTTTTGAATGAAAACAACTTTTATGTAAAAGACGGTTACCTTGGAAACAATGGTATGGAAATTAATAAAAGTGCTGCTAAAGTAATTGAAGTAAGCAGTGAAAATGCTGAAAACTACGATCAGATTAATTTAACATTGATTAAAAAGAGAATAATAAAGGGTATGGCTTCCTTGCCGGCAGGGGTGTCTTTAAACTCAAATATAAGCTTCAGTGTCTTTGCTGGAAATTATTCTACATCAGTAACTATACTTTCTGATGGTAAGCCTGTTGAATATACATTGAGAGTTCCGCCGAATGCACAGGATGCTGGATACAAGGTATATTACAAGATAGGTAATTCAAATACCATATTTAATGAGACTGGTTATTACAGCAGTTCAGGAATGGTATCTTCCGAGAAGGATGGGGAAATCATTGATGTCAGCAATAAAGATAGAGAGAACTTGAACATATCATTGATACCTAAGAGCAGCATAAGCGGTTCTGTGAAGCTGCCATCCGATAATCTTGCTGCCAGGGAGACCAGTGTTAGGGTTTTTGTGTCAAATAATACATATTCAAATTATCAGGATGTTATTATAAAAGAGGGAACCAATTCTGCACCCTATATTATTTTTGCACCATCAGGTCCTGGATATACAGTGAAGTATGAGATCAATAACAGTGCATATGTAAAAAACGGGTACTATAATGAGACAGGCACAGTTAAGGATCAAACTTTAGCTAATACCATTAATCTTGGAAGCGAAAATAGATCAGGTATTAATCTTACATTAATTGGTAATTCTAAAATAGAAGGTACTTTGAAGCTACCGGGAAACAGGGTTGCTCCTGAAAATGGATTAAGGGTAAAGGTTATTGCAACTCTAGGTAGTGTAACTGCTGCATATGTGGAGGTTAATGTACCACAGAATTACAAATCAATTCCGTATTCAATGTATGTGAGCCCTGCTAGTGATTATAAAATTAGCTATCAGATTACTTCCGACAAGAGTTATATGGCTGAAGGCTTTTATAATGAGACGGCAACAGCTTTAGATAAGAATAATGCGACTCCTGTTGATGGATTAACAAGTGTTTCAGGCATTGATATGACACTTCTGCCTAAAATTGAGATAAGTGGAACTATATCTATACCGCCGGCTTCTGACCCTAAAGCAGATTTAAAATTAAAAATATATGCTGTAAACGGAAACAATATCGGTGATGCTGATGTACTAATACCTAAAAATGCAAAACAAGTTCCATACACAGTTTATGTGCCTGCATTAGGAAACTATGAAGTAAGGTATGAAATATCAAGTAACAATATGTACGTCACACCTGGTTATTATAGTACACAGGCTACAACCAGCGATAAGGCCGCCGCAGTTCTGGTAAAAGTTCCAGGTGATGTTTCAGGTATTGATATGACAATCATACCTAAGAGAAGCATTAGTGGTACGGTATTTTTGAAAAACGAATTTGCACCATTAAGAGGTTTGCCGCTTAAAGTGGTTGTAACTTATAAGAAAATAACTGATGCTACAAGGACCCTTAGCGAAGCTGTGGATGTTGTAATTCCTGAGGGAAGCAATTCTGTACCTTATACTATATATGTTTTGGATGGAATGGATTATGTTGTGAATTATACCACAAGCGATATTAAGTATATTGCAGCAGGATACTATACTCATACTGAAACAATCAGATATGCTGAAAATGCGGAAAAACTTGATTTGACAAGCGGTAGCAGTGTAGGGGTTAACCTCACTCTTATTAGGAAAAAGGAAATAAGCGGTACTATTTCCCTTACTAAAGGTACTGCACCTTATGGCGGATTAAATATTAACCTTTACGCTGATAACAGTAAGGATAATGGAACTACGAACATTGTTATTCCTGAAGGTATAAGTTCTGTACCATATACAGTCTATGTTCCGGAAGGCACTAATTATAAAGTAAGGTATAATTTTAATTCAGCTAATGAGATGTTTTTATACCCTGCTTATTATAACGCTGAAAAAGGCTCTGTAAGGGATATAACTGAAGCAGATATCTTGGATCTAACAGCTGAAAATAAGACAGGAATAAACATAAACATCATTCCAATGTATTTGATAAGCGGTACTGTTACTCTTCCTGAAGGTACTGTAGCTCCAACAGGCGGGATTAGAGTTGATGTAAGTGCATATAGCAGTAAGGACAGAATAACAAAATCATTTACCGTTTTAGAGAAGAATAACGGAGTAGATTACAAGCTTTTTGTGCCTACCGGATACAGCTACAAGTTGCAATATATTATATCAAATACGAACTACCTTTCAGGCTATTATAATGTAGGTGGAACAGTTCTTAATGAATCTGATGCTGGGCTTATATCAATAGATAAATCTGATCTTTATGGCATAAATATGTCAATTGTTGAAAAGAAAACAATTAGCGGTAAGATAACCATACCTGACGGAATTGTTTTATCAGGTCCAGTAAGTGTACAGATTAATGCAGGTAACAATAGTGTTCGTGTTGATATACCTAAAGATAAAAAAGAAGCGGTATATTCAATTAAGCTACCACCTAACAAGCCATTGTCAGGGTATCTTGTTTACTATACCCTTATCACATCCAATGAGGAATTTGTTGCAAAAGGTTATTACGGATTAAACGGTGGACTGAATGGAGGCGTTGAAAACACTGTTCCCCTTGAAAAAAATGCCGATTTGGTTGATGTAAGTTCTGAAAATAAGGAAAACATCAATCTAATGATTCTTAAAAGAAGAACAATAAGTGGTAATATAAAGACTCCGGTATCAGTTCCGGCTCCTAAGGGGGGCATCAGTGTAGATGTTTATGTTGAGGGAGCAAACATTACAAAGAACTTTGTAATACCCGAGGGACTATCATCTATACCGTTCAAAGTTTATGTTGATTCAAATCAGAATACTTTGGGATATAAGATTAGATATACAGTTAAAACGGCCAATACAGGCTATACCACAAATGCATATTTTAACTATAACAAGCCTGTACAAAATGCAAATGAGGCTTCCTATGTAAGCGTAAGCACAGGGGATCAGACAGTTGATCTTGAACTAATTGGAAATAGTGCTATATCAGGAACTTTTGAATTACCTGAAAAAGCACCTACAAATGGCTTCAATGTTACTGTATCTGCAACCAACGGCTCATATTCAACTAGTGCTGAAGTATATATACCGGCTGGGCAAACATCTGCACCGTTTTCACTCGGCCTACCGCCTGCTTCAGGGTATAAGGTTTATTATTCAAATGCAGTGAATAGCAAGTATGCACCAAAAGGATATTATAATACAACTGGTACAGTTTTATCGGAATCTTCTGCATATTTGATAGATATACGTAATGGAGATAAAACAGGTATCAAACTTATGCCGATATTAAATAGAAAGATATCTGGTACAGTTTTCATGCCTTCAGGATATACTCCTTCCGGCACAGTATCCGTAAAGCTTATAGCAAGTAATGGGACCTATACGGCAGATGCGATTAAGAGCTTGACAGCGAGTGCATCATCAGCATCATATGAGATTTACCTGCCTCCCGTTTCAAACTATAAACTGTATTATGAAGTAAGCAATTCTGAAATTGCAAACAAAGGATACTTCAGCACTACGGGAACTTTCCTGGATTCAAATAAGGCATCTAGTATAGACTTGAGTAAATCGGATTATAGTGCTAACATGACTCTTATAGAAAATAGGGAAGTAAAAGGCACAGTAAGTATTCCGGGAAATGCACCTACAGGTGGTATTGACATAAAAATTGTAGCATCCAACGGGACTTACACAAGTTCTGCAAATGTTAGAATTGCAGAAGGGAATAATTCAGCTCAATATTCTATAAAAGTTCCTCCTGCATCAGGGTATTATGTATGGTATGAAGTGCCTTCAACAGGAGATTATTTCCCAAAAGCATATTATAAATCATCAAATCAAAATGCTGTATTAACAGAAGCTGAAGCACAAAAGCTGGATTTAACAAATGCCGCTGCAGGAGATACCAGTTTTAAGTTGCTGCACTATAACTCAATTAGCGGAAGGATTGAATTATCACAAAAAGCTCCTTCAGGAGGTATCAAATTTGAACTGACTGCAAAAAACAGTTCAAATACAAGAACATTAAATCTAACAATACCTGAAAATCAGAACTATATTGATTATACAATGTATGTTCCCAACGGTAACGGTTATAAATTATACTATTCCATGCCGGTTAATGATAATTATGCAGAAAAGGCTTATTATAATAAGCTAAAAACTGTTCTTGAAGAATCAAACTCTTCGCCTTTTGATGTTTATGACAATAAGTACAATGTAGGCATGAATATTATTGTAAAGAGATCTATAACCGGTGAGGTTGTTTTGCCGGATTCTGAAAAGGCAGCAAGGGATATGTCGGTTGATATAACTGCTTCAAGCGGCAAATATGAGGTTAAGAAGACAGTCAAAATAATTGCAGGTACAAATTCAGCTGCATATTCTATGAAGCTATTGCCCAACGAACCGGGTATGGGTTATGTACTGAAATTTGAAACATCTTTTGATTACGGTTATGTCAGGTCGGGATATTATAAAGAAGATGGTTTTGTAAGAAACGTTAAAAATACTAAGTCTATTGATGTAAGTGGCGGTGACTTTACCGGTGTCAGCTTTATTCTTAAACACCTTGCAGCAGTGAGCGGAAAGATTAAGCTAAAGAGTGGTACGGCTCCAGCAGAAGGTTTAAAGGTTGATGTTTTTGCCAGAAATACTGTGGATAGTGCATCCACTGCTGTAACAATACCTGCAGGCCAGATTGAGGGAGATTATACATTGTTTTTACCTCCAAATGATGAAGGAGATGACTATTTAGTACGTTATGAAAACTGGGGAAATGACAGCTATCTTTCAACAGGCTTTTATAGCAAATCAGGAACTGCAAGATATGAAAGCTATGCAGACAAACTGGATATAAATAATGATAAATCAGATATTGATCTGGAAATTGAAAAGAAAAAGGTTGTATCTGGAACAATTAGTCTTCCAAATAGTGAGACAGCACCTGAGGGAGGCTTGAGAATAACAATAACTGCTAAGAATGCTTTTGATTTAGGTAAAACAGTTGTATTGATACCTAGTGGATCAAATAATGCAGCATATACACTAAATGTTCCTGCTGGAACTGATTATCAGCTTTATTATGAGCTTCCCATCATAAATGATTATGTTATTAAGGGGTATTATAAAGAAGGCACAATGGTTTATAAGCCGCTCGATGCACAAAGCCTTGACTTTAATACTTATGAGGAGAAATATGACAACAAGAACCTTACTTTAATCAAGAAAAAGATCATAAGTGGGTCAATATCATTACCTGATGGGAAAAATGCCCAAGAAGAAATTGTTGTAAAGATAACGGCTGAAAATGCAGGTAATACACTGGTTAAAATACCTGTCGGAACAAATACTGTTCAATACATGATTAAGGTTGCACCAAGTATTGAAGGAAAAGGTTGTAAGGTTGGGTATGAAGTTTCTTCAATTTATGGCTTTGTTGCAGCAGAGTACTATAGTATAAACGGAATGGTAAGAAACACCAAGCTGGCAGACGATGTAGATGCAAATGACTATGATGCTCCAAATATAAACCTTAAATTGGTTGAACCTAGGAAGATTAGAGGAAAGGTGGCACTTCCGGAAAAAGCAGTTGCTGTAGGTAAGGATGTGCTTATCAAGGTAACTGGCTCAAATGGAATTGACAGTGTTTCCACTAATGTAATAATACCTCAAGGTCAAAATTCAGCTGATTATAGTCTGGAGCTTCCTCCAAATGATAAGGGATATGAGTACATTGTGAAGTATGAAAACTGGGGTGAGTTTAAGTACACTCTTTATGGCTATTACAATAGTAAGGGAACAACAATCACACTTTCAGAAGCTCAAGCGGTAGATATTAATTCGGGTGATGCTGAAAACAAGGATATGACTTTGATAGTCAGGAGAACTATTAAAGGAAACATTGTTGTTCCTGAAGGAATACAAATTCCCAAAGAGGGGTTGATATTAAGGGTAATAGCTGAAAGTGGACTGGAAAGCTATTCTTCTGAAATAGTTTTGACATCAGGCATGACAAAATGCCCTTATATATTGTATGTTGAGCAGGGTGCTGGTTATAATCTCAGATATGAATTGAGTGCTGACAGCATATTTATGGAAAGAGGATTTTACAGTTCTGCCGGAACAACTAACATGATTGATAAAGCTGATTCTTTAAAGGTATCTGGCAGTGAATTAACCAATAAAGATCTTACGCTTATAGTGAAACGTTCCATATCAGGAGTTATAACTCTCCCAGATAGTGCCCAACAGGCAAGCGGTATATCTGTTATTGCATCTAACGATAAAGGAACTTATTCTGCGGTTGTGAGTATACCCAAAGGAAAACGTACAGTAGAGTATAAGCTTAATGTACCTGCCGGAAATGGTTATATTGTAAGATATGAATTGGCATCAAATTCTGAAATCGCACCTGTTGGTTACTATTCAGATATTACTTCAGAGGCAGTGAGAGCTATAGATGATGCAAAGGCACTTGACTTGTACCTGTCGGATGCTGAAAATATTAGCTTTAAAATGCTTCAGAACAGAACAATAAGCGGTAAAATAAAACTTCTCGAAGGAACAGCAGGATCTGACGGTATAAAAGTAGTTCTTACAGCTATAGATACAAGCGGAATACAAGCTTCAAAAGAATTCTTTATACCTCAAGGAGAAAGCTCAGTAGATTATTCGTTAAGTGTGATGCCTTTATCTGGATACAAAATTAAGTATAATGTTGAACTTCAGGGTTATTCATCATATGGCTATTATAATGCCAGGGGAATGGTAATACATCCGGAACGTGCGGATACAATTGATGTTTCTACAAAAATAGCAGAAGATATAATCATAACTTTGATAGACAAAAAAGAAATAAAAGGTGTTCTGTCATTACCACAAGGAATTTCATTATCTGATGATTTGTCTGTCAAGATTAAAGCAGTAAATGTAAAGAGCGGTAATATAGATACAGTCGAATCGAAAATATTGAAAGGTTCAGGTTCAGCTGCTTATGTATTAAAGGTTACACCTGATGCAGACAGCAATCTCTATAAAGTATATTACGAAATAGCACCGGGTAGGGATGTTTTTGAGAAAGGGTATTATAATACTGCATTAACAGTTCCTGATGAGAAACTTGCTTCGTTATTGGATCTTACAAATGGAAATATAGTCAGCGTCAACTTGGAAATGATAAAGGCGAGGAAAATTTCCGGTAGGATAATGCTCCATGATGGAGTAAAGGCAGGAGCTGGAAACATTAAAGTAAATGTTTATGCTGAAAAAACAAATTATACTGGATATAGGGTAGTTAAGAGCATTACTATACCTGAAGGTCAGAACTATGCGGAGTTTGAGCTTAGTGTTCCTGAATCAACTACAGCGGTTGCCCAAGTAAATGTTCAGGCAAGAACAAGCGGAATGAACAGTCCTGCAAAGCTTTTCAGTACTCAAACAAATACATTTATTCCGCTAGTTAATGGTCTAAACTCGGACTATATTGTTGGATATCAATATAATAGCAACAATTTGATAAATGACGGACTATATCAAAGCGGATTCTATAAAGCTCAAGGTACTACAGCATATTCTGCTGCAGCAGACACTTTGAACGTTGCAAATGGCGATAAAAATGGTATAAATATGGTCATTAAGCAAAGAGAGAGAAAAATAACAGGTACTTTTAAAGTCCCTGAGAATGTAACAATACCAGAGAGCGGGCTTGAGGTAAAAATTACTGCTGTGAACGGCAGTCTTGCATATAGTCCTGAAACCAGTTTCAAAGTGTATAAAGGTCAAAATACTGTTGAATTTGAACTTTCCGTGCCGGCTTTGGATAAGTATCATGTTAAATATGTAGCTAATATAAATGGTTATATGGAATCAGGGTTTTACAGCAGAGGAACTACAAAGGGTAAAGAGAAATTCGCCGATGATGTGAACACATTATCAGGTAATGCAAATAATATAGTACTTGAACCTATACCAGGGTTTGAAGTATACGGTAATATTTCTTTACCTTCAGGTATGAAAGTCGGGTATGAATCCTTTGGGGTGTCGGTAAAAGCTGAAAATGATAATAATGAATGTTCAGTGTTTGTGCCGATAGCAAAGGACGCTTCAAGTGCACAGTACAAGATGTATCTGCCCACAGGCAAGGATTATATAATAAGCTACTCAATACTTCCGCTGTTTGGTGAGTATTTAAGCTTGAGTTACTATAAAACCGATGGTGCAACTACAGAGGTAAATAATGCTACAAGGTTGGAGGTAACAGCAACAAAAGGTATCGGTACTATAACTCTGCTTTCAGCTAACAGAAGCATTTCAGGTTCCATAACATTGCCTGATGGTAAAGGAGATACCGGATACCTACTCAATGTGCCTGTAAATGAAATACATGGTGGATATAATGTTAGTTATACTTTAGAGAAACGCAATGATTATCCTTATGAGTTTTCTAACGGATATTATTCCAAAAACGGAACAGTTAGTTATGTAGGGGACGCTTACATCGTTGACGTTTACAATGGTAACGCAAGTAATATTAAAATTCCATTGTTGGCTGAAGGCACAATACCTGTTGAAGGCATTGTGATGGATAAACAACTGGTAAGCATGACAGAGGGAAGTACGTTGAACCTCGGGGTGAAATTTTATCCTGAATATGCAACAAACAAGTCAATTACTTGGTCCTCTGACAATACTAACGTGGCAAAAGTATCATCTGATGGAACAGTTACAGCATTATCCCAGGGAGAAGCAGTCATAAAAGCAGTAAGCAGCAATTGTATTGAAGTATCATGTAAGATAGCTGTAACAGCCGCTAAAAAGAATGGATTTAATCTTGATAAAGATGAAATCTATATTGTGCTGGGGGATAAGGTACAATTGAATGCCATTTTTGGGGCAGATATTGAAGAAAGCTCTGTAAAATGGGGTTCTGATAACAGCAATATTGCTTATGTTACAGGAAGTGGCCAAGTTGAAGGAAAGCTTCCCGGTAAAGCTATTATAACAGCAACCTGTGAGAATGATCCTCTGCTTAAGGCGGTATGTGTTGTACATGTAATAAATCCTGTTTCCAAGATTCAGATAAAAGAATCACCAAAAGTGGTTATTATAGTTGGTAATACACAACAGTTAACATCAATAATTGAACCAGAAGATGAAATGACAAAAGGTGTTATATGGTCATCCAGTGACACCAGGGTAGCGACAGTAGATAAGGATGGACTTGTAAGAGCTATCAAGAAGGGTACGGTTGTAATAACTGCCAGGAGCATGTATAACAATGCCATTAAAGCTACTTCTACTGTAGAAGTTCAGCCTGTTCCTGTAAGTGATATAAGATTTAATGTAAATTCAATTGAGATGTTAAATAAAAGTACATATACATTCTATGCTACTGTTCTTCCATATGAGGTAGAGGACAAAACTGTAAGCATTGATATTGGCAATACAGGTGCTCTTAAATTAATTTCCAATGTCTTTGAGCAGGATCAAGGCAGAAATAAGATAACTATTGAAGCACATGGAGAAACTGCACCAATTTCTACAAAAATTACAGTTATAAGTAACCAGAATAATATGAGAAAAGATATTAGTGTAACTATAAAGAAAATTCCTGTAACTGGCTTAAAATGGGTTGCAACGCCTCCTTCAACTAAAGAATTAAAGGTTGATGAGAGCTATAATCTTGAGGTAACTGTCTCGCCAAGTAATGCTACCAACAGGAACAATATTATATGGTCTTCAACAGATACAAACAACAGCTATATTACGCTTACAAGCAATAACAACAAGTGTACAGTTAAAGGAAAATCAGCAACTACATCACCTATTACTGTAAGTGCTTCAGTTGATGGGTATAGTTTGGCATTCCAGATAATTGTAAAAGCAGGAGCTACACCTACGCCAACGCCAACTGGAGGTGCGGGTGTTGGTGGTTTACTTGGAGGTGCAACTCCAACGCCTACCATAAGACCTACACCTACACCGACTGCAAGACCCACAGTGACACCAACAGCAAGACCGACGGTCACTCCAACAACTACGAAAAAGACTACAGCAACACCAATAGTCATAGCTCCGACTAATAATATTCCTGCAGCCGGAGGAAGTATAAATGATTACAAGGATATAGCCAAGCACTGGGCAAAAGATAGCTTTGCATTGTTATTAAGTAAGGGTATAATCAGTGGATATCCTGATAAGACTTTAAGACCTAATGCTGAAATAACAAGAGAAGAAATATCCAAAATAATAATAATTGCATCAGGATATAATCCGTCAAGCAATACGAATCTTCCATATAAGGATAATTCATCGATTTCCGCCTGGGCTAAGCCGTTCATAAAGACAGCAATGGATTCTGGTATTATTAATGGATATGAGAATAATACATTCAGACCTAAGAATAAGCTTACCAGGAAAGAGATGGCTGTAATCATAATAAATGCATTTGGCTATGACGTAGTACAAAATCCCAAAATTAACATGAAAGATGCAAATAAGATCCCTACTTGGGCTAAGGGGCAGGTGGCAAAAGCAATCGAGCTTGGTATTATTAAAGGGTATAATGATAATACATTCAGACCTGACAAGACCATTACAAGGGCTGAAGTTGCAGCAATGATTGCACGGTGTATCAGCCAATAGTACATATTGGGACTGGTTGAGTAATTAAATATATGGTTGATCAAAACAAAAAAGGGCGATAATGTTTGCCCTTTTTTGTTTTGGTTTAGAAATTTCAAATGCATAAACATTTTTTTGTTAAACCTAAAAATCTACTTGAAGATTTATATATAACTTGCCGATATAATCTATAACGTCTATCAATTCAGGGAGGTCTTAGCACTATGGCAGCTGAAACTTTGGAAAAAACACAAATACTCAATGAGATAAAGGAATTATATGATAAAACTGGTGGCATGTCAGTAGATAAATCTAAGATTGTTAATATCATGCAAAAAGGCTCTTTTATCAAGACCCAGTTTTACGGGTCAAATAAGTGGAATGTTAACCTGGTTTTGGATAATTCCAATAACATGTTAAAAATTGCCTTTATTGAAGATGACGGGATACCTGCTTTACTGCCGGGCGACAAAATAAGGTGCAGATTTGCTGTTGATACTTATGATGTAAATATGCTTTGTGCCATTGATAGCTTGAAGTGCGACTTCCTGCCGACAAAATCACTTAAGATATTGAAAGCAGATATATGGAAAAATAAAAGAGCATCTTCAAGGCATAATGCAGGGTTTTTATGCAGAGGAGAATCAGAACTTAACGAGAAATTTTCAGGCTATTTTATTAATATTGGTGAGTCTGGTACGGGATTGATATGTAAGGAAAACCTCAGGGTTGGAAGTAGTGTTAAAATATCTATTTTTGTTAGTGAGTCTAAAAGAGTTGATTTCTATTCATACATAGTAAGAAGTAAAAGGCATCACGATCAAAAATTCGAATATGGTACAAGATTTAGCAATATGACACCTCAGCTATGTGAAATAATTGATAATTTTATTAATAATGAAAAGAATAAGGAAATTATAATCTATCAGGATTTGTGTAAGAAGTATAACATTACCCCTCTAGATTTTATATAAATTCATTTGTTAAAGATTCAGGGAATGCTTACATTACTGGTATGCATCCCCTGAATACATTTATATAAATAGCTTTATTAAGCCTTAACTTCTGTTGTCCAGCCTAATGTATCTTCAAAATCTCCCTTTTGAATATTGGTTATAGTTGTATAAATTTTTGAGGAAAGCTCACCTATTTTACCTTCATTTATAGTTATTTTATTATCATTCCAATTCAATTCACCTATCGGAGAAATAACTGCAGCTGTTCCGGTACCAAAAGCTTCATCAATGGTGCCATTAGCATGTGCATCATAAATTTCTTGAATAGTAATTTTTCTTTCAGTTACTTTAACGCCCCATGACTTTAAGAGTTCAATCGTTGAGTCTCTTGTTATACCCGCTAAAATACTTCCTTCCAGTGCAGGAGTGATAACTTCTCCATTAATCTTGAAGAATACATTCATTGTACCAACTTCTTCAATATACTTCTTTTCAACTCCATCCAGCCATAAAACCTGAGTATATCCCTTCTTTTTTGCTTCCATTTGTGCCTTAAGGCTTGAAGCATAGTTTCCAGGAGTTTTGGCATAGCCGATTCCACCTTTAACAGCTCTTACATAGTTACTTTCTACGTATATTTTAACAGGATTAATTCCTTCAGGATAATAAGCACCTACAGGGGATAAAATTACAATATACTTGTATGTTTTGGAAGGTCTTACACCGAGGAAAGGATCTGTGGAAATAATAAATGGTCTTATATAGAGTGATGTACCATCTTCTGTAGGTATCCAGTCCTTTTCCAGATTAATGAGCTCCTTAAGAGCTTCTATGCAAAAATCAACATCTATTGGAGGGATACATAATCTGTCATTGGATATGTTAACCCTTTCCATGTTCTTATGAGGTCTGAAAAGCAATATACGTCCATCTTTAGCTCTATAAGCCTTTAAACCTTCAAAAATTGCCTGACCATAATGAAGAACCATGGTTGCCGGATCCATTTCCAAAGGTGCATAGGGGACTATACGAGGATCATGCCATCCTTTTCCTTCTGTGTAATCCATTATAAACATATGATCAGTAAAATAGTTGCCGAACCCAAGATTGCTTTGGTCGGGTTTAGTTTTTGGGGATTTTGTTTTTTCAATTTTAATTTGACCTATCATAAATATGACTCCCTTTCAGAATACTTTAGTTAACTATATTAAAAGTGATAAATCTTTTAATATAAAATCACTTTGCGATTTTGTTCTAACCTTACATTTGGCAATGCAAAATAAGTAATATTATTGTACCCTGCCAAATGTAAGATTACCATCTAAGTAATATAGAAAATTTGTCCAAACTCATAAATTATTATGACACTTTTTATTTGAAAAATCCAGACTTTTTAATCATATTATCTATATTATTGTTTAATATGCTAAAAATATTGATATCATTATGTTTGTTTGTTATTATTTAGTAAAGTTATGAAGTTAATTATAAATTTCGGAGGAGTAAAATGCTGGAAAAATACTTTCCTGATGTAATAGTAGACAAGGTACAGGATATAAATTTGGACGATCTGAAAAAGAAAGGAATAAAAGGGCTTGTATTAGATATTGATAATACACTGGTTGCACAGTTTACAATGAATGCGAGCGAAGATATAAAAAAGTGGATTCAAAGAGTTAAGGATATGGGATTTCTTCCATGTATTATTTCTAATGCTTCAAAAAAAAGGGTGGCAGCGTTTAATTCAGGGCTTAATATTCCCGCTATTCACAGGGCTTATAAACCTTCTCCAAAGTCATATCTAAGGGCAGCAACACTTTTAGGGATAAAATGTAGTGAGATTGCAGCAGTAGGTGACCAGATATTTACCGATATCTATGGAGGTAACAGGATTAATATGTATACTATACTGGTTAAGCCTATAGATAAGAAAGAGATACTATTTGTAAAGCTCAAAAGGCATATCGAAAGGTTTGTTCTTTTTAGACACAGTAAGGCAGATTCTATCAAGAGCAGCAAACTTAAAAGGAGCAGATGGAAGGAAAAAAGTGCTATTAGGCATTTTGCGGCAGATTCGAAAAAGCCTCACAATTCTTGACAGGCTATAAATCATAATATTCTAAATGAAAAGTGAATAATCTTTTACATTTGTCTATCGAAATCCCGTAAAAGCGTTCGTTATTTGCTCTGACAAATGTAAGATTATTAACACTTTCATATAGGAAAAGACTCAAATTTGTATTAGAGGGGGAATTAATGTGGGATTATCAATAAATGGACGTACTAAAATTTTAGGTATTATAGGAGACCCAATAGAACACTCAAAATCTCCCATATTACATAATTATATAAGCACCTACAAAAATATAAACGCAGTGTATGTACCATTTAAGGTTCATACCGATAATCTGCCTGATGCCGTAAAAGGCCTTAGAGGACTTAATGTTGTTGGATTTAATGTTACCGTTCCCCATAAGAATAAGGTAACGCAGTATTTAGATGGTATTTCTGATGAAGCCAGGCTAATTGGTGCTGTTAATACAGTAAAAAATATAGACGGCAAGTTATGGGGATACAATACAGACGGAGATGGATTTTTGCGGTCTTTTAAAGAAGAAACGGCACATGCATTTAAAGGTGAAAGCGTTGTAATTATCGGTGCAGGGGGTGCAGCAAGGGCTGTTGCAGTCAAAGCTGCATTAGAAGGTGCAAGTAAGCTGGTAATACTTAATAGAAGCATAGATAAGGCAAAAGAACTTTCAGATTATATTAATGAAAATATATCAGGCTGCTCTTCATTTGCAGGCATGGAGCATAATGACGTAAAAAATGCAGTTATTAGCTGTCGTATAGTTATAAACACTACATCAGTGGGAATGTATCCTGAAACTGATAAAAGCCCTATAGAAGCTTATAGCCTTTTAAACGATAAGCATATTGTTTATGATATTATATACAATCCTGTAAAGACAGAGCTTTTGAAGGCTGCTGGGGAGAAAGGAAGCGTTGCTGTCAATGGGATGGGAATGTTGTTCTATCAGGGGATATATGCATATGAAAAGTGGATGGACATTGAATTCTCAGAAAACGAGATTGAACAATTCTATATAAGGTTTAAGGAAGCTGTTATGGAGGTCTAATGCCAAACTGCTTTTTATATAAAATCATAAAATCACTATATGAAAAGTGAATAATCTTTTACATTTGTCTATCGCAAATTCCGTAAAAACCGTTCGTTATTTGCTCTGACATATGTAAGATCATTAACACTTTTCATATGGTAATCATTGGTTAATGCCTAACCTTACATTTGGAAGAGCAAGCTTATGATTATAAAGTGATTTTTTTCTTATGTTTTTTCTATATTAATCCGATAAAAATAAAGTGATATATAAATATTCGTTTGGTATGTAATGCTGAAAGATCACTTCAAGATTTTTTATTACCAATGGTAATATGCTTTTATTGGAGGGCTTTATGAACAAGCAGAATAGGAAAAGGCTGGGAGATTTGCTTCTGGATGTTGGACTCATTTCAAAAGAACAATTGGATAAAGCATTGGAAATCCAGAAGCAGTCTGGAGAGAAGCTGGGCCAGGTCCTTTTGAATCAAAACTATGTTACACAACAGGATATAATCCAGGTTTTGGAGTTCCAACTTGGAATTCCACATGTTGACCTTGAAAAGTATAACATTGACTCCTCAGCTTGTCTGCTTATTTCTGAAAACCTTGCCAAAAGGTATGGCCTAATCCCCATACAGAAAATCAATGGTGTTCTGACCGTAGCAATGAGCGACCCTCTAAATGTTTTTGCCATTGATGACATAAAAATCTTTTCCGGTATGGACGTTCAGCCTGTTATAGCAACCCTTAAGGATATAAACAATGCCATAGATAAATATTATTCGGCTCAGAAGGCCATGCAGGCAGTAGAAGAATTCAGAAAAGAGCATGGAACAGTTAAAATCGGGAATGAACCGGATGATCAGGCCTCGGATGAAATAAACAATTCTCCTGCTGTAAAACTATTAAATTCCATAATTGAACAGGCTATAAATAATAATGCCAGTGATATACATATAGAGCCATTTGAACGATATATAAAGATAAGGTTCAGGGTTGATGGGCAGCTTATGGAGGCTATGCGGCCTGAAATTGAGATCATGCCTTCTGTTGTTACACGTATGAAAATAATCTCAGGATTGAATATTGCAGAGAAAAGGTTGCCTCAGGACGGTAGATTTTCAGTAATGGTAAATGGCAGTGAATATGATTTAAGGGTATCAATACTTCCAACTGTTTATGGTGAAAAAATTGTTATAAGAGTAGCTAACAAAAAAGCCTTTGTTGTAACGAAAGAAGCTTTGGGATTTAGCAGGGAGGATCTTTTAAAGTTTGATAGTATTTTGAAAAATCCTCACGGCATCATACTGGTTGCAGGACCTACCGGAAGCGGGAAAACCACAACCTTATACAGTGCTATAAGTGCAATTAACAAACCTAATCTCAATATTGTAACGGTTGAGGATCCTGTGGAATGTCTAATTGACGGGGTCAACCATGTCCAGGTCAACGCCAAGGCAGGTTTTACGTTTGCAGTTGGCTTAAGGTCAATATTGAGGCAGGATCCAAATATTATCATGATAGGCGAAATAAGAGATTCCGAGACTGCCGAAATAGCTGTCAGAGCAGCTATAACAGGTCATCTTGTTTTAAGTACCATTCACACAAATGATGCACCGGGAACTGTATTAAGGCTTATAGATATGGGAATTGAGCCGTTTATGGTTGCATCATCGGTTGTAGGGGTTATTGCACAGCGTCTGGTTAAAAAAATATGTCCTAATTGCTCGTATAGCTACAGAGCAGGCGATGAAGATTTGGAAGCTCTCGGAATTAAAACTTCACAGGAAATTCTGCTTTATAAGGGAAGAGGATGTACTGTATGTAATAAAACTGGGTATAAGGGCAGAATTGGGGTATATGAAATAATGGTCCTTAACAAAATTCACAGAGAGCTTATAAATAAAGGATGTTCAGAAGATGCGCTGAGAGTTGAACTGGTTAAGTCGGGCATGGTAACGTTGAGGGAAAACGTAAAGAGATATGTTTTGGAGGGTTCTACTACATTAAGTGAAATGATAAGGATTTCACATACTAATGACTAAAAAATGAATGTAATCTCGGGTTTATTCTAATGAACCTGGAGATTAAATACATAATAAGGAATGGAATGGCTATAATAAGGAATGGATATAATAAGGAGGTCGCTTATGGAATTGGATGAGTTATTGTATAAAGCAGTTGAACAAGGTGCATCGGATATTCATATTACTGTGGGAATACCGCCGACAATAAGAAAAAGCGGACGCCTGGTAAGGCTGGGTGATGTTCCTGTCACTGCTGATGATACGGAGTATTATACAAAGAAGATGTTAAATGGTGATAAACTCAGTGAATTTGAGACTAAGGGAGAAATAGATCTTTCATATTCACTCCAAAGTGTTGGACGATTCAGGGTTAACATATTTAGGCAAAGGGGCACTTGTTGTATTGCAATAAGGCCTGTTAATATAACTATACCCACATTTGACCAATTGGGTTTGCCTGATGTGTTGAAGGAATTTTCGAAAAAAACAAAAGGTCTTGTTTTGGTTACCGGTCCAACAGGAAGCGGTAAATCAACTACTTTGGCAGCAATTATAAATAAAATAAATGATGAGAGAGATTGCCACATATTGACACTGGAGGATCCTATAGAATATTTACATAAGCACAAGATGTCTATAGTTAACCAAAGAGAGATCGGTCACGATTCAAATTCGTATGCAAATGCTTTAAGAGCAGCATTAAGAGAAGATCCGGATGTAATATTGGTAGGAGAGATGAGGGACATGGAGACCATTTCCATAGCCATAACTGCGGCTGAAACAGGTCACCTTGTATTTTCTACTTTACACACAATCGGAGCAGCTAACACCATTGATAGAATTATAGATGTTTTTCCGCCTTATCAGCAGCAGCAGATAAAGGTACAGCTTTCTACAATTCTTCAGGGTGTTATATCGCAGCAGTTATTAGCCAGAAGAGACAAGCATGGAAGGGTGGCAGCACTTGAAATAATGATTCCAAATCCTGCTATAAGGAATCTTATAAGAGAGGGCAAAACTCATCAGATTAATTCTATTATACAAACTGGTGCAAAATTTGGCATGCAGACAATGGATAACAGCCTTTTAAATCTATACAGAAGAAATATTATAAGTTATGAAGATGCAATGGTTTATGCGGCTGACCAGGAAAATATTACAAGGATGGCAAGTATCTAGGCTGAAAGATTGAGCACTATTAATCCCATAAGAAGTATATTGAAAGTTAAAGTATAATGTGATAAAATGTATATGAAGAAGCAGAAAGTTTCTTCCATTTCTAAAATTAACTTCTCAAATCTAGAAAACATTACCTTAGTTGTTTTATGCAGTATGTTCTTAAAAAGATCTATTTGGTAATTCTAAAGTTTGATTAATCTTCTTGAAATGCCCGGCTAACTGATTCTTTGATAGTGAATCATGTGCAAAATTTATATTGTTTTATTTCATATATAAAAATATAATATATGTGTTATAAGCAGGGAGGGAATAAATTGGCTTCATTTGCTTATACAGCCAAAACATCGGCAGGGGCCATTGTAACAGGCAAATTTGATGCAAATGATGTTGATAATGTGGTATCCTTTTTGAGAAATAAAGGATTGTTCCCAATGGACATAAAAGAAGTAACTGCAGTTAGAAAGGGAATAACCTCAAAATCCAGAAAAAAGATATCAGCCAATGATTTGGCGATTTTTTGCAGACAATTCTATACAATGGTTAATGCGGGGGTTTCGGTAATCGGATGTTTGGATCTTTTAAGAAAACAAACTGAAAATGCCAAGCTGGCAGAACTCATAAATGAGGTTTATGATGATGTTCAAAAAGGTAATTCATTGTCTGAAGCTTTAAGTTTACACTCCGATACATTGCCAATAATGCTAATCAGCATGATTGAAGTCGGAGAGGTAAGCGGTTCATTGGATATGGTTCTCGACAAGCTGGCAGCACACTTTATAAAAGAAAACAGGATCAGACAGAAAATCAAGACAGCTATGATGTATCCCATGATTATAGGATTTATTGCAGTAGCAGTTGTAATTTTCATGTTGGCATTTGTGGTTCCAAAGTTTATGAGCATGTTTTCTTTAATGGGTGCAGGACTTCCGTTACCTACCAAAATATTACTTGGTATAAGCCATACAGTTACAAATATATGGTTTTTAATAGGTACAGCATCATTTATTTCAGTATTTTATTATATATTCTCGAAGTTTAGAAGGACGGTTAAAGGGAGGTTGATAATCACTGGTATAATTCTTGGAATACCAAAGGTTGGAAAGAACTACAGAAAGATACTTGCATCAAGGTTCTCCAGGGCATTGAGCCTCTTGCTTGAAACAGGTGTCCCTCTGATACAGGCACTTGAAGTAGTTGAAAAGGTAGTAAATAATCAGATAGTAACTAATGGGTTGGTGAAAGTTAAAGAAGAGATAAAAAGAGGATCAAGTCTGGCAAGTCCACTTGAAGGTATTGGAATATTTCCGGTAATGGTTACTCAGATGATAAGCATAGGTGAAGAAGCCGGTTCTTTGGATGAAATAATAGGAAAAGTTGCAGATTTCTATGATGAAGAGTTGGATACATCCATAAGCCAGTTAATTTCCTTGATAGAGCCAGTTATGATACTGGTACTTGCGTTAATAGTGGGGTTTATTGTAATTGCAATGATCATGCCTGTTTTCGGGATGTACAAAAGTCTAGGATAGAGGTGTTGAATTAAACTGCGTGAAAAGTATTATTAATTCAAGGAGGATGTTAGTATGATTAAAAAACTCATTAAAAACAGGAAAGGCTTCACATTAACGGAATTGATAGTAGTAGTGGCTATTTTGGGTGTATTGGCAGCAGTTGTTACCCCTTCAGTAATGGGGTATCTATCAGACGCAAAGGACAATGCTGATAAAGCTAATCTGACAACTATTGATAGTTGCGTAAAAAGGCTTGCTGCTAAAGGAACAATAAGTTTAACTTCTGATTGGACTAATGCTACAGTGCAATCAAATATTATAGCTGCAGTAGCCAAGGAAATTAATCCTATCCCCAGTACTTCCAGTGAGACAAATACAAAATGGGTGATAAATAAAGATGCAGTTAGTGGAACTACTATATGGGTAACTCAGGAAGCAACAGCTGTTGCAGGCAGCAATGTAAGAATAATATTAAATCCGAGTGCTCCTACTACAACTCCATAATACTATTTGTAAATTGAATTTATTCAATTCTAAGTCTTACTAAACAATAATTAGACTTAATAGAGAGGACGTATGACAAAATTATGACAGTTTATTATTACATTCTTGTTTTTGCTTACGGTTTAATTATAGGCTCATTCCTAAATGTTTGCATATGTAGAATGCCTTTAGGTGAATCTGTTGTAAAACCACCGTCACATTGCCCCAATTGCGGTACAAGGTTGACAGTGCTCGACCTTGTACCCCTGTTTAGCTATTTGTTTCTTGGGGGGAAATGCAGATACTGTAAAGTAAAAATTTCCATTAAGTACCCGTTGATGGAAGTGCTGACAGCAGTAATTTATTTACCGTTGTTTTATAAGTATGGTCAGAATGGGCAGTATATAGAATTCTTTGCAGCGGCTTATCTGATGTCCATACTTATTGTTGTATTCTTTGTAGATTTAAAGCACAGGAAAATTCCCAACACTCTTGTAATATCAGGATTGGTTGGAAGTATAGCACTCATAGTGTATAACTTCTTCAAACCTCTGGATATTTACGGAGATGGGAACTGGTGGAATCCTATTTTGGGAATGTTTTTGGGATCGGGATTCCTATTGATAGTGTCATTAATAAGTATGGGCTTTTCAAAGAAGGAAGCCTTTAGATTTGGTGATATAAAACTACTTGCTGTTATAGGCGGTTATGTTGGATGGAAAATGGGGCTTGTTGTCCTTTGTACATCTCTGATTATAAGTGCCATAGCAGTTTTATCTACTGCAGTACTGAAAAAAGATAATAAAAGAGGTAATATACCTTTTGGAAGCTTTATAGCTGTAGCAACTTATATTACATTCCTGTTTGGAGGGGAAATTATTAAACACTTTTAATATTACAACAAAAGGTTGTGTGAGATTATGTTAAAAAAGACCTTTCTTGCTGTAGATATAGGTAATACAAATGTGAAAGCTGTATGGGGCTATTATAATAAGCAAACTACTTGCATTCTTGAGTATGACATTATAAAGGCACCGGATAATGTCATTAAAGATGGAAAAATAACAGATGTGGAAATGATGGCGACAATGCTTAAAGACATAATCAAAAAGAACAGAATTAAAGCTAACAGATTGATTATGAACATTTCAGGTACAGGAGTTATTACAAGAGAAGTACAACTGCCAAGGTCAACGGATGAGGAGCTCGAAAATATACTCAAATATGATGCTCAACAGTATTTTCCGGTTGACCTTGAGAATTATGTTATGGATTTTCGAGTACTTGATGATGCTGCTGTAGGAAGTGATAATATGTCCAGAGTTTTACTCGTTGCTGTTCCTATAAAGCAGGCAGATGAATACATGAAGATTGCTAAGAGGCTGAAGTTGGATATGGAAGCTATTGATATACCTGCAAATTCAATAACCAAGCTGCTTTTTGGAATTGGTACAAAAAGTGCCTGTTCCAATATATCGGCTAAAGGAGAATTTGTAGTACTAGATATCGGATCGAATACAACCGGGGTATATATATTTCAAGATTCCAAGCTGATGTTTAACAGGATTTTACTTATAGGCAGCAGTGAAATTGATAGATATATATCAAATAGCATGGAAATTGATTACTTGGATGCACAAAAGATTAAACTTGACAGGGGCAGGGTTTTCAATGAAGAAGAAGAGGGTAATGAAACTATTGAAAACATAAATCTATGCAATTACATAAGGCCTGCTGTTGACAATCTTATAATTGATATAAACAGACTTGTTGATTTTTATGTGTCAAGATCGTCATTTGGGGGAATAAAAAAGATCTATATTTGTGGCGGAGGCAGTCAGCTTCGAGGTCTTGACAAGTATATAGGAAACTACTTTAATATTCCTGTAGATTATTTGCATAAATTCTTAAATATAGAGTATAAGGGCAAAAAAGGCATAGACAAGTTTGCTGCTGATTTTGTTTATATTATAAATGCTACCGGAGCACTAGTCAGGGAATAATATGCTGCCTTTAAAGGGTGATGATATATGCTTCTTGGGAAAAAAGGTACATCATTGGTTGAACTGCTCATTTCCATAGCGATACTGGGAGTTATAATGGTACCGATATCAACGGTTCTATATCAAGGTTTCAAAAATTACTTTGTTGAAAATGACATGCTTATTGCGACACAGAGGGCCAGGGAAGCTATGGATAAGCTTATTGAGGATATAAGGATGAATGACAGCTCAAATATAAGTATTGAAGACAGCGGTAAAATTCTTAACATTGTTAAAGGTGATCCCATTAAGGAAGATCTTATTTATGAATTAGAAACTGTTGGTGGGATAAATGTATTGTTAAGAAACACCCAAAATGTATTTAAGCCCGAGGAAAACATTAGTATACTGGAGTTTAAAGCTCAAATTCAAGAGAAGACAGTAGATTATGACAGTCAAATAATAAAAGTGATACTTGGTATTAAAGTAGGCAAAAGTGACCCTGTTACGCTGGAAGGTAGCTATCGAAGAAAGACTGGATAAAAAGGTGGGGAAAGGGTTGAAAGATCTAAATCTTATACCGAAAAGCTATTATCAAAATAAAAAAAAGAAAGAGAAGAAGAAGTTGATATTCCTTTCTGTATTTTTATTGAGTTTTATGCTTATTGTATCTGTAGCATATCCTGTGTATACCAAGGTGAGACTCAACGCCCAGCTTAATGACCTAAAAAAGAAGGTAGAAGATACTGCACACTACAAGATAAATCAGGAAAAATTGGCAGAGGCCAATTTGAAGTTCTTGAATCTTAAAGAAGAATCGGAAAAACTTTCAAAATATTCATTCAGCAGCATAAATGTTATAGAGAGAATAGCACAATTCATGCCAAAGAAGCTTTTTATAACTGATTTTAGCATTGGAAATAGAAACGATGGCAACGTGAATATTGCCCTAAAAGGAAAATGTGCTTCTGAGGAGGATATAGTGTCCTTTTTATACAGCTTAAGAAAAGACAAATTCTTTGATAATATTTATATCTCTACAATTCAGAAGATTGGGGAAACATCAAATAGCACACCTGAAACTAAAAAAGCTTTAAGTACTCATGTTGTAGAGACAACGGTAAGTTATAGCTTTGATATGAGTTTGAATTATACAGTAAGATAATATTTTTGTTATGCCTTAGAAATTATGATGTATTCTAACCACACTTTCTCACGACAACAATAAAGGATGCAAAATCGCAAATGGTTATGTTATGTCTAATAGGAATAGGAAGTGATTAAATGAATTTTACAGCTAAAGATAAAAAAACATTGACTATTGTAGGAGTTTTTTTAGTGCTGTTTTTTTCATGGAAATTCTTCTTTAGTCCTCAGCTTAATTCCATTTCTGCTCTCAAAAAGGAAATTAAAGAAAAAAAGGACATATATTCAACTAATTTGATCTATAAGGACAAGAGTAATAACTTAGAAAGCGAGCTGAAATTTTTAAACCAGAGACTGCAGGATATTAAAGTTAAGTATCCGCCTGATTTGAATTATGATGAAGTTTTCATGACTATAAAAAAACTTGCTTCTTCATCAGGGGTAAGTATCAGCAGCATAAAGTTTGACGTGAAGTCTGGGAGTTCAAATGTAAAATCCTCACAGGAACAAGTTCCAGTAGATACAAGCCAAGTAAGTACAAGCCAAGTAAACACAGGCGAAGCAAATTCGAGCAGTAGTATGACTGCAACTGTTGTGCAGCCAATAGAAGACAATACATTGGACTTAAATGGCAGGAAGATTCAGCAATTTATTAATGAGTTTGGAGTTCCGGTTTCTGGAGATTTGGAGAGCAAAGCACCATTTAATAATGGAGAAGGCTATAAAATTGGATTAATGCTGACCGGGGAAGGAAAAATGAATCAAATTCAAGGCTTTTTAAAAGGCGTTGAAGATATGAAGAACGAAACATTATATAACCAAATTCAAATTAACAAGGGTACCGATGAGAATCTTACTTTTAATCTGAGTTTAAGTTTTCTGGGTATATATAACAATGCCGGCGGAAATAAAATCATTGAAGATAAGGATTTGCCTGTTGTGGATAAGGAAGTCAGGCAAGATATATTTAATCCTTACGAGGGATATGTGGGACAGAATATTACCACTGAAAGCACGATTAATAAGGAAAATACAACAAATATTACTATAGATGAGATTAAAAAGTATGATTTTACCATGAGGGTAATGCCATATGGTGATAATATTGCACCTCCAACTGTATCGCTGACTGCAAAGAAGGCTATACTGACAGGCGTAATTAAAAACATGCCTGTTATATATGGAGATAGCAGCAATGAAGTTAATGTAGAGCTATATGTTGAAGAGCTGAATGGAAAGTATTATTTCAAGTTCAAAACGAGCCAGGAGGCTTTTCCGGATCCCCAGTATATTAATACTCATGAATTCCTTCCTGAGGGTAATGAAATAACACTTCTTGTTGACTCAACTCCGAGGAAATATCTGGGTGATAAGTCTTTAGCAGTTATAAAGATAATTAATAAGACAAAGAAAGATGTAAAGATCAATGTTATCAATGAAGATAAAAATAATCCAAGGGTGAAGTTTCAAGACCTTCAGCCCAATATTATGGTATCATACAGATAGGTGGGGGATAGCAGTGAAAATCCCATTTAAGAGATTGTTTTTATTAAGCCTTGGAGGATCAAAAGGAGTAACTCTTCCTGAAGTCCTTGTTGCAGTGAGCATTTTTTCTATTATAGTAGTTCCGTTTCTTGGGACTTTTTTATCTGCTACCAATAACAATGTGGTATCAAAAGACATATTATATTCTTCGGTTATTTCTCAAAAAGCAATGGATGATATCAAGGCAAGACCTCTACTGCTGGCCGATAAAGCCGGTAAACTTGCGGAGCTTTACGAAAGTGAAGGCCCGTATAAGGTTTATTATAAAATAGACGGTATAAAGACGGGTGAACTTCCACAAGACACCAATCAATTTGATTTTGATCTTTATAGTAAAAATATGTGTCAGGAATTTGTTGTAGATGGCTCAACGGTAAAACTAAATGGTTTTTCATACAGCCTTGTAAATGGTGGAGCACCGGAGAAATATCACCTTAATATAAGTAAAAGTTCAGATGAATATAATTATAAGTTTTATAAGGGCGGTATTTTTCAAAATTATGGCCTGATTACCCCTGATACAGAAATTAATGAAAAAATTAGTTTTATTGGAGAGGGTACCGATAAATTTGAGCTTCATGTAACAGTAGATGATACTGTCGATAAAAACGTGAATTTTTATATAGTTGATGATGATAACAATAGGTTAATCCTTGTTAATGACGGAAATAAAAGCTTTAACCGTTATATGTATGCAGTAAGTGATCAGGTTAAATATTCCGACTCATTATATAAAATCGAGGTTACAGTTTATAAAGGCCCGGATGTTATAAACAGGCTTATTTCATATGTAAACAAGTAAATGTAAACAAGTAAAAGCGATTATGTTCTTAAGTGTATGTATTTTAATGAGGTATTGTATGAGTTTTAAACTATGCTGTTATATAAAAGAAAGTAAGAATAAGGGTTCCGCAATGGTGCTTGTATTGCTTATGCTCATAGTAATGTCACTTCTTGGGGTATCTTTAGTGATGCTAACAACCAGCGGACTTAAGATGAGCGTGTTTCACAGCGATTTAAACAAGGCCTTTTATACTGCGGAATCTGCTGTTGAGCAGGTGGCAAGTGTATTGAATGAAAAAGTTGCATTATTGCAGGAGCAAGCAAGAGTAGTGGCATCGTCGCATATACAGGAATTGATGGAAAAAGAGCCTGAAAGGTTCAGGTCTATTGATGGCAATATTATAAAGTCTGTTACTGAAAATGAATTCAGGACTAAATATTTAGAGGCTTTTTATGATGGCCTTGGTTCCGAGTTTGGAAGCATTGACAGTGAATATAAGAAAACTCTTTTAGATAGCGAAGTTACCGATTCATTAGGCAATGTTTACAAGGATTTAGGCATAGATCAGGGTACCATGTATTTGGAATCTGTGGAGTATAATAACATTTCCCATAATTTAAAGGTTACTACCAAAGGTGTATTTAATGAATACAAAAAGAGCCTTGAGGTTACATTTGAATTGCTTCCCGATTCAACCTCCATACCTTATCAGGGAATTGGAAAAGTATCGGTAAATAAGGTGAGGGAAAGACCGGGGATATTTGATAAGGAACTTGTAGCTGAAAAAAATATATTTGCTGTTTCAGGAGAGATCAAGGTAAATGGAGACGTTCTGTGTTTTGGCACCGTACCGATTGATTCGGGGGGAGAAGAGGACCAGACTGCGGACGTTAACAGGTATGGAGGAATAATTGCCGGTATGAGTACCGATGTAACTCAGTATAGTAATGAGTTTGGCTTCGATCCGGCAAAGACGGGATCGGTATCAAAAGGTAAAATACAGATAAACGGTAATGCAGCAACTATGGGGTATATTTGTTCTATATTTGGTGATAGCGTTACACAATCATCTGATATAACAATTAATGGTGAGACTTATGCAAGGTCAATAAGATTGGATGAGAAATCAAACTATTCTAAAATAAATTTAAATGGAAATGTATATGTTACAGATAATCTCCAAATTGATTCAAATGAGTCGGAGGTCAATGTTTCAGGAGAGTATTACGGTTTTGTTGATGCAGCGTATATGATAAATGGCAATGAAGGGTCATCGATGGAAGATAGCTTGAAATATAAGCGATCAAGCAGTATAACTGTTAATGGAGATTCACTTTTAAACATTAAAAATAAATTGTTCTTGGGGGGAAGTACTTTTATAAGAAATGCAGACGGTGATCCGTACATGACTGGGATTTCAGCATTAAAATCGGGAAGAAGATTTATAAATGCCTTTACGGAAAAGGATGAAGAAACTGGTGATTCCAATCCGTTATACTGGTATGAGAGTGGGACATACACTACTGAGACACCGTATTTTTCCTCATATAATATTGGCGGGACGCTTGTGGAGCTTATGGCTGGGAGAAATAAAAACGGGGTACAAACTCCTTTTCCATCCATTACAACCAGGGGTATGCACTTTAAACGTTTATGGGATAATTTATGGAATAATCCTGATGATATCCGCTCCAGCTATTTAGATACAGAAAATATCAGCATAATGGAAAATGGATTGGATGGAAATAGGGTAATAGGTTATTCAAATGGTGCGATTGTAGCAAATGGACGCGTTTATGGGATTGGCGATTTTGCCGGAAATTACGATTCTACCATGTTTCACGGGATACAGTTTGATTGCACAAAAAAATATCATGAAGCAGTAGAGGATTTTTTGTCAGATAAATTCTCTGACACTAATCCAAAGCTGGATTACGCCAGACCAACCAAAAGCCTTGATGCCTATAAAGGCGATATCAGCAAGTATACAGGTCCTAATAAAATAGTAGTGAATGAGCCATACATCATAAAAGATACATATGATAGTCAAATAGGAATGTTCTATTATGGCACAGGTGATACTGAGATAACTCCAAGTGGTTCAAACTGTATCATCGGAGGAAAGGAAACCATTCCAAAGGGAATAATATATGTGGAAGGGAATATCTACATAAAAAGCGGTTTTAAATTCGATGGGGTAATATTGGCAACCGGGAATATAATCTTTCTAGGTAGCTCGGAGATAAATGAGAATCAGCCTCTTATTGATGATCTTTTTAAGAATGACATAAATCTTAAAGGCTTTTTTAACCTTCTTGAGTATGAGGTTTCCAATGAAACAGTACAAAGTCAGAGAGTGGATAAGCGAAACATATCTGTTTCAGAATGGAAAGAGGTTAAACCATGATTGAAATATTACTTCCCGTTTTGAGCGTGTGTTCACGAATTAAGTTAACACGAAAGCGAAATTATACGGGAAGTTATATTTTCAACATGGTTAAGCCATGATTGAGACATCAATAAGGCATTATATTTAAACAAGCGATTTACTGTATTTGCAGTAAGGTCGCTTGTTTTTATTATGGAGAGAGTTATGTTCTGGTGAATCTTTCCTTTATTTTTCCCCTTTTCAAGTATATAATAACGTTATAATTCTATATTAAAAGTTATAAATCTCTTACATTTGTCTGTCGCAAACCCCGTTGAACTGTTTGTTATTTGCTCCGCCAAATGTAAGATTATTAAAACTTTTAATATATGTGGTATTTACTTTTAATATGAGGAGATTAATGATGATCAGATTTGGACCGTCAGGCAATTCCCAAAGCTTTTATGATGAAGGCTACAAGTCATCGTTGCAAATGCCGGGATGGCTCAGGCAAAAGGGATTAAGTGCCTATGAGTACCAATGCAGCAAAGGTGTCAAGATTGGTAAGGAAATGGCAGTTAAACTTGGTGAAGAGGCATTGAAGCATGATGTTTTTTTAAGTATTCATGCACCTTATTATATAAATTTGGCAAGCCAAGAGGTTTTGAAGCAGGATAACTCAATCAGGTATATAACTGAGACGCTGGGAGCTGCAAAATGGATGAATGCCTCAAGAATAGTTGTTCATACAGGTTCTTGCAGCAAAATTAACAGGCAATTGGCACTTGATACGGCGATAAAAAATCTTAAGAGGGCAATATGCGAGGCTGATGATTTAGGACTTGGGCATATAACCATTTGTCCTGAAGTGCTTGGAAAGGTTAACCAGTTGGGAGATCTGGATGAGATATTAAAAATGTGCAGCATCGATGAAAGGCTTATACCTACTGTTGATTTTGGACATATTCATGCAAGGGGTATGGGTGCTTTAAACACTAAATCCGATTTTCAAAATGTTTTAGACAGAATTGAGAATGAAATTGGAAATGAAAGAATGAGAAAAATACATATACATTTTAGCAGGATAGAATATACTAAGGGAGGGGAGAAAAGGCACTGGTCGTTGGATGATGTCCAGTATGGACCTGAGTTTCATCCGCTTGCTCAATTGATGTATGAAAAAGCTATGGAACCGGTTATTATATGTGAATCAAGAGAAAAGATGGCTGAAGATGCAATGAAGCTTCAAGAAATTTATATGGATACAAGCAGGGGAGGTTAATATATGAAGAAAGTACTGATTCTGAACGGTCCCAATTTAAATATGCTGGGAATAAGGGAAAAGTCGGTATATGGGGCTGAGACACTTCAAGATATAGCACAGAAAGTAAGTGATGAAGCAAAAATATTGGATATGGATTTTGACTTTATGCAGTCCAACCATGAGGGAGAGATCATAGACAAGATACATGATGCAAGGGGTAAATATGATGCAATAATTATAAACCCTGGAGCATATACACATTACAGCTATGCAATAAGGGATGCTGTTAAAGCAGTTGAAATACCGACAATTGAAATACATCTTTCAAATATACATGGCCGAGAAGAATTCAGAAGCAAATCTGTAATTGCACCGGTATGCGTAGGCCAGATATGCGGTTTTGGAAGTAAGAGCTACATACTTGCACTGCATGCAGCAAAAATGCAAGATTAATAATAAAAGATTAATAATGATTTCTATTAGAGAGGATCGAGATCTGGATGGATAATTTATCAAGTATCATTTATAACCGATTAAAGAGGCTTAGAGAAAAGCTTAAGTTAAAAGACATTGATGCAGTTCTCATAAGCAAAAGGGAAAACTACATTTACTTATCAGGTTTTACAGGATCTTCCGCCTACCTTTTGATATTACAGGAAGATGCTTACCTTGTAACGGATTTCAGATATGCAGAGCAATCAAGAAATCAAGCCTCTAAATATAAAATAGTTGAATGTAATGGAAATACCATAGATGCTTTAAATGAAATAATTAAAAAGTTTGGTATAAAAAAGCTGGGTTTTGAGGAAAATTATCTTACTTACCAAATTTTTAACGAGTATAAAAACAGTCTTATGGTAAACGATCTTCTACCTTTTGGAAAGGTAATTGATGAGCTGCGTTTTGTAAAAGATGAGGTGGAACTGAAAGTAATAAGGAAGGCTGTGAAAATAGGTGATGAAGCATTCGCCCATATAATTAACGTTATTAAGCCGGGAATAAAGGAAATAGAAATTGCAGCTGAGATTGAATACCATATGAAAAAGCTTGGTGCATCAGGTCCATCATTTGATACTATAGTGGCGTCGGGAAAAAGAGCTGCAATGCCCCATGGAGTGGCATCGGAAAAAGTAATTGAGATGGGGGATATTATTACACTTGATTATGGTTGCATTTATAATAATTACTGCTCCGATATGACCAGGACTGTTTTTTTGGGAGAACCGGATAAAGAGCTTTTAAAGATATACGAAATAGTAAAAAAAGCTCAATATGAAGCATCAACATCAGCGTATAGAGGACTAAAAGGTAAGGATATTGACAATGTTGCCAGAAGTATAATAGCAGAAAGTGGTTACGGCCCTAATTTTGGGCATTCGTTAGGCCATGGTGTCGGCATCGAAATTCATGAGGAGCCAAGACTTTCCGTAAGAGGAGAGGTTATTATGGAAAACGGCATGGTTGTTACAGTAGAGCCTGGAATATACGTTGAAGGTTTAGGCGGAGTACGTATTGAGGACATTATAGTTATAAATGACCAAAAACCTGAGGTTTTAACTTCATCTACAAAGGAAATAATAATTTTGTAAATAAGAAAATTTTTCTTGAAATAAGTACGAATTTATTTTAATATTAACTATGTGAAATTCTTTATTTTTCTAGTGAATATTATTGGTAAATAATTCATAATTGCTGTATTGCGATCCCAATAATGGATATAAAGACAAGACTTATATAAAATGTGGAGGGAATAATAAATGATAACAGCAGGAGATTTTAGAAACGGTGCCACCTTTGAGCTGGACGGGAACCTATTTCAGGTAGTTGAATTCCAGCATGTAAAACCCGGAAAGGGAGCTGCGTTTGTAAGAACAAGATTAAAAAACATAATTACCGGTGCTACAGTTGAAAGAACTTTTAATCCAACTGATAAAATGCCAAAGGCTCATATAGAAAGAAAGGACATGCAGTATCTGTACAATGATGGTGATCTATACTATTTTATGGATACCGAAACTTTCGAGCAAATGCCATTAAATAAAAGTTCAATTGGGGATTTTCTCAAATTTGTTAAAGAAAATGAGGTAGTTAAAATACTCTCTCATAAAGGAAACGTTTTTGGAATTGAGCCTCCAACATTTGTTGAGTTAGAAATTATCGAAACTGAGCCAGGCTTTAAAGGTGATACTGCTACAGGTGCTACAAAGCCTGCAACAGTTGAGACAGGTGCAGTAATAAAGGTTCCGCTTTTTGTAAATCAAGGTGATAGAATCAGAATTGATACAAGAACCGGTGAGTATATGGAAAGAGCTTAAGTGGAATAATAAAATAAAAATTGAGGTGCTTTATATGAGTTATTTAAAAGAAAGGGTTGCTTATTTGAAAGGCCTTGCAGAAGGTCTCAACATAAGTGAATCATCTAGTGAAGGTAAGTTGCTAAAGGCCATGTTGGAAGTTATGGATGATATGGCAGTTTCTGTTGAAGAGTTGGAAGAATCCTTTGATGATATCTCTGAGCAGGTTGACGAGATGGATGAGGATTTGTCATATTTGTCAAAGGAATTATTAGATGAAGATTCATGCGATGGACATGTTCATGAAGTAGAATGCCCATATTGTAATGAGGCATTTGAATTGGATCCGTGTGAATTGGATGAAGACACTGACGAAATTGAATGCCCCAATTGCAATAAAAAGATTGAGATTAATTGGGACTGCGAATGTGACTGCGAAGAATGCAGTGATGAAGAGAAGAAATAAAAGCTAATTTTATAAGAATTGAATGATTTCTAATATTATAAAAGATAATGATACATTTTAATGTGCCATTATCTTTTTTAATTTCTGGAAATCATTCTTTTTTGTCATAACATTGGACAAATATTAATATTTATATGTAAGTACACAAAAAAACTGCACAAAGGAGGAATTCTATCTTGATTACTGAAGATGAAGAAATTAACAAGAAAAAATCATTTTATGATGTGCTTAAGGAAGAAATATTTAATTTTTTGCCTATAGAGCTTAGGAATCTTTTTCTAAGGATTAATCCTAAAGAGCTAAGTGCAATAGAAGAGATAAGGCTAAGGGCAGGTAAACCATTAATGCTGGAAAGCTGTGGCGGTGATTGGTTTGTGAATCAGAGCGGTGGACTTGAGAAGTGCTTAACAAATGAGAGAGTGGTTTTCCAGCATGAAATTATAAAAGCACTTGAGCTAATGAGTCAGAATTCAATATATGCATTTTTAGAAGATATTAAAAACGGATATATAACCTTAAAAGGGGGACATAGGGTAGGTATAAGCGGTAGGGCAGTTATTGAAGGGGGAACAGTAAAGAATATCAAGGATATATCCGCACTTAATATCAGGGTATCGAAGGAGGTAAGAGGGTGCTCTCAAAAGATGATGAAGTATATTATAAAAAATAAAAATGATATATACAGCACTCTACTTGTATCTCCACCACAATGCGGAAAAACCACAATGCTTCGTGATATAGCAAGAAACCTGAGTAATGGTATAAAGAGTATGGGTTTTCATGGCATTAAGGTTGGGATTGTAGATGAACGGTCTGAAATTGGTTCCTGTCATAAAGGCATACCTCAGAATGATGTGGGGGTTAGGACAGATGTACTGGATGGATGTCCTAAGGCTGTTGGAATGACCATGATGCTAAGGTCAATGTCTCCAAAGGTTATTATAACTGATGAGATTGGAAATAGTGGAGATATGGAGGCTGTAATGCAGGTTATAAATGCCGGCACAAGAATTATTGCTTCTGCCCATGGGTATAACATATCTGAATTAAAGACGAGGAAAGAGGTTCTAGGGTTAATAGAGCAAAGAGCCTTCGAAAGGTATATAGTTCTTGATAATTCTGAGGGACCTGGTACCTTAAAAGAGGTTATTGATGGTACTACAATGAAGGGAGTACAGCAGAATGCTTTTTAAAATAATTGGAAGCATACTGATATTGGTTTCATCCAGTTTTTTAGGCTTTTATTTTTCAAAGGAATGCACAAAAAGACCAAGTGAGTTAAGGGAGCTGCAGAGATTACTTCAAATGTTTGAAAATGAAATAAGTTTTCTTTCCAGTACAGTAACAGAGGCTTTTACAAAATTGTCAAACTATTATGAAAGCAGTACCAGACTGTTCTTTTCAGGCACAGCAGAGCTTTTAAAAGATAAAAATGGCATCAATGCATCTGATGCTTGGGAAAAGGCAGTTACGGAGAATATTAAAAAGACAGCCTTGAAAAAAGAAGATGAGGTTATTCTGTTATCATTTGGTAAAATACTGGGTGCATCTGATTTAGAAGGGCAAATAAACAATATAAGGCTTACGATTACTCAGCTAAAGATGCAGGAAGAAAAAGCTGAAGAAGTAAAAGAGAAAAACAGGACCATGTATAGAAATTTAGGAGTTCTTGGTGGTCTTGCTGTAGTCATAATCCTGATATAGGCATGATCAAAAAGTAACTTCCACTATAAATTTGGCCCAGTAATGGCTAATAAATAACATCCGATTCTCATCGTCCAAAACCCCGTTAAGTCATCGGGATTTTGTCCTTGAGAATACAAAGTTATTTCTAAGGCATTACTTATGTGTTGACTTAACTCGTAAGCATTCGCCTAGAAAGCGGAAGTAATTTTTCATTCATGCCTTAGTTATGAAACGAATAAAATTTAATAATCAGAATATATACATATTTAGGAAGGAGTTTGTATGGGTATTGATTTAATTTTCAGAATAGCTGCAATTGGTATTTTAGTCTCGGTATTAAATGCGGTATTAAATAAATCTGGAAGGGAAGAGCAGGCTATGATGACAACATTGGCAGGGCTTATTGTGGTATTGCTGATGATTGTAAAAGAAATAGCAGGACTCTTTGATACAGTTAAGACGATCTTTAATTTTTAGAACCAATAGAAATCTATAAATACATATGTTAAAAGGTTGATGACATAGATGGAGATAATACAGATTGTTGGGTTGGGAATAATTGCTACAGTGTTTGTTGTTTTGTTAAAGTCTCTAAAGCCTGAGATTGCAATGCTTATAAGCATAATAACAGGAGTAGCCATATTTATCGTTGTTGCAGGAAAACTTTCAAGTATAGTTGAAATTCTAAATAACATTGCCGGTAAGGCAGGGGTTGATATGGCCTACTTATCGACACTGCTTAAAATTATCGGTATTGCCTATATAGTTGAATTTGGTGCTGAAATTTGCAAGGATGCAGGTGAAAGTGCAATTGCTTCAAAAATAGAGTTGGCAGGCAAGGTGGCCATAATATTTCTTGCTGTGCCCATTATTACAGCATTACTGGATCTCATAATAAAAGTTATGCCTTGAAAATACATACCAATACTGCTATAATTACCTGACAAAATATTTATTGAGGTATTGGTATGAAGACTTTGATTGTAGCGATTAATTCAAAATTTATCCATTCTTCCCTTGCTGTACATTATTTAAAATCTGTATGCGATGGACAGTCAGGGGATGTAAAGGTACTTGAATATACAATAAACGATCAAAAAAATCAGGTTTTGGCATCTATCTATAGTGAAAATGCCCAGGTTGTGGCATTTTCATGCTATATATGGAATTATGAATACATCAAAGATATTGTTACCGACTTAAAGGCACTTATGCCTCAAATAAAAATAATCCTTGGCGGCCCTGAAGTATCATATAGTCCGGCAGAAGCCATGAATGAGATTGATGGAGTTGATTACATAATTGCCGGTGAGGGGGAAGAGGTATTACCACTACTTCTTAAGAATATTTACCATGCAAAAAAGAATGAAGAATTCACAGATATCAAAGGACTAGCCTTCCGAAAATATGGGAAGGTCTTTTTTGATAACAGCTACAATTTGGTATCTGATCTGGACAGTATTCCATCCCCGTACTCTGATGAGATGATAAATAATTTGGGACCAAACAGGATTTTGTATTATGAGTCTTCAAGGGGATGTCCTTTTTCATGTTCATATTGTATTTCATCAACATTTGAGGGTGTTCGCTATTTCAATATGGACAGGGTTAGAGGTGACATACTTAAGTTTGTTGACAGGAAGGTAAGACAGGTAAAGTTTGTTGACAGGACTTTTAATTGCAATAATAAAAGGGCTTATGAAGTACTTGAATTTGTAATACAAAATGCAGGTGATACCAATTTCCATTTTGAAGTTGCCGGCGATTTATTTGATGAAAAAATGCTAAACCTCCTAAAAAATGCACCAAAGGGATTAATTCAATTTGAGATTGGCATTCAGACGGTTAATCTTCAAAGCCTTGAGTCTATTTCAAGGAAAACCAATCTAAATAAGCTTTTTGATAATGTTAAGAAACTAATAGATTTAGGAAATATTCATATACATGTGGATCTTATTGCAGGCCTTCCAATGGAAGATTACGATTCTTTTAAAAATTCCTTTAATAGTGTATATAAACTTAGGCCGCATCAGCTGCAGCTGGGGTTTCTCAAGCTTTTGAAGGGCTCAAGGATAAGAAACGAAGCAGGAGCCTTCCAATATGTTTATAAGAAAAGGGCACCCTATGAGATTTTAAGCAGCGTGTTTTTAAGCTATGATGAAATAATTAGATTGAAGGAAATTGAAGAACTCGTAGAAAGGTACTATAATTCCGGCAAATTCCAAAGGACTCTGGAGTATTTGATGAATGAATCAATAAAAACTCCTTTTGAATTTTTCGCAAACCTTTCTTCGTACTGGAAGGCAAATGGCTTATATGACAGGTCAATTTCCAGCAGGGAGCTGTATACCATACTTATAAATTATTTAAGAGAAACTGCAAGTGTTGATATACATAAGGCAAATGAGCTTATGAAATTTGATTTTTTATCTACCGAGAGTACAAACAATTTACCAAAGGAAATAAGCCGTTGCTGCAGTGGAATAAATAATGACCGAATATTTGCGTTTTTAAAAAATGAGGAGAATATCAAAAAGTATTTGCCTCATTTAGAAGGTATGCTGCCTAAAAATATATTTAAACACATCCATGTGGAGCTGTTCTTGTATGATATAACAAAAAAGGAATTATCGCCTGACAAAACTGCAATTCTATACGATTATAATCTTAGAGATAAGGTTACCAACCTTTTTTTATACCATAAAATTTACATTTAATTTTGTAATTTTAGCTGTATTTATCATTTTTATGTAAATAATTCTATTGTTATTTCCGATAAATTTACTAATAAGAGTAAATTAAGGCATGAATGAAATATTACTTACCGTTTTGAGCGTGTGTTCACGAGTTAAGTTAACACGAAAGCGAAAATATACGGTAAGTTATATGTTCAACATGCCTAAACTATAAATAATACATAGACATTCACCTTTATTTTATAAAGCTTATAATTTCATGCTCTGTTAAAATGATAAATATATGTGTTTGTTACAAAACATATAAGTGGTTAAATACTAAGGAGGCGAGCTGCTAATGGATTCTGTTGTATTTGCTATTGAAGAAAATTGTACAGGCTGTAACAAGTGCATTCATGCATGTCCGGTTAAAAGTGCCAATATATCATTTTTGAAGGGTGGAGAAAGCAAGACCTTGATTAACAAGGAAAACTGTATTTCATGCGGCAAATGTATTGAGGTTTGTGATCATAATGCAAGAGGCTTTAATGATGATATAGATAAAATTGTGAGTGACCTAAAGAGCGGCCAAAAGATATCCATTATTGCAGCACCGGCTTTAAAAACAAATTTTAGAGATTATAAAAAGATATTGGGCTTTTTAAAATCTTTAGGTGTTAATGAAATCTATGATGTTTCATTAGGTGCGGATATAACTACATGGGCTTACTTAAAAGCAATTAAGGATAAAAAGCTTAGCACTATTATAGCACAACCATGTCCATCAATAGTGAATTATATACAAAAATATCACAAGGATGTTATGGTGAATTTAGCACCTGTGCACAGCCCTGCAATGTGTACTGCAATTTATATTAAGAAGTATCTGAATGTAACTGATAAACTTTGTTTCCTATCTCCGTGTATAGCAAAAAAGACTGAATTCGAGGATGATAATACTTCTAGCTATGTTGAATATAATCTGACATTTAAGAAATTAATGAATTACATAGAAAAGGAAAAAATAGACTTAAGTTCATTCAAGGATTCGGATTTTCAAATAACGGCTTATTCTCTTGGTGATATATATAGTGTACCGGGTGGCTTGAAAGAAAATATATATCACTATAATAAAGATGCCTGGGTTAAACAAATTGAGGGTACCGAAAGTGCATACAGCTATCTTGATGAGTATGCAAAGCGTTATAGAAACAAGGAATCATTGCCACTTGTGGTAGATATATTAAGTTGTGCACATGGCTGCAATTATGGCTCCGGAACATGCAAAAATAATGATATAACTGATGTGGATGAAGTTACCAATAGCCTCAGGATTAAATCAAGGGGCAAATTGCATAGTAATCCATTAAAGCTTATAAAGCATTTTGATAAAAAACTTAAAATTGAAGATTTCGAAAGAATCTATTCTTCTCAGTATGCCAAGCAATATATTATGCCGACAGAGAAAGAAGTTGATGATGTATTTATCAGTATGGGGAAGTATGATCAGGAATCCCGACTGAGAAACTGCAATGCATGTGGATATGGTTACTGTTATGATATGGCTGTAGTTGTTTTTAATAATGATAACCATGTTGAAAATTGTATTGATTACAATCTGAAAAAGTCAGCTGAAAGGGATGCCATAGAGGCTCAAAAGGCTGAGATTACCAATAACATGGAAAAGATAAGGGTATTAGGAGAAGAGAAGAATAAACGATTTTTACTTCTAAAGAGCAGAGTGGAGCAAATAACAAAATCTCTGGATGAAGTTGCTGCAGGAAGCATGGAAAATTCTAAAAGCATTACAAATATAAGTAACGATATATCGGCACTTCTGGATATGTCAACCAATCTGAGAACACAATTGAACGTTATGGAAGAAAGTGTACGAAAGTTTAGCAGTGTTACAGATGAGATTGTCAGTATATCGGACCAGACCAATTTATTGGCATTAAATGCATCTATTGAAGCGGCCAGGGTTGGTGAAGCAGGAAAAGGGTTTATGGTGGTTGCTGAGGAGGTTAAAAAGCTTGCAGAGCAGTCTAGAAGATCTGCTGAATCAACTGATAAGGATGAGAAAGTGATATTTGAGATGATTGAGCAGATAAAAAAGATCACTGGTGAGTTGGAGTCCAATGTTTCAAATGTTAATGGAGACATACAGAATATTACGGCTACAGTTCAGGAGATAACTGCAAAAAACCAGGAGACGTTATCAGCAGCACAATTGATGTTGGAGGAACAAACTGTTGAGTAAATTTAGGCATGCCCCAAATATAACTTTCCGTATAATTTGGCTTTCTAAGTTAACTTAACTCGTGAACACTTGCTCAAAACGGTAAGTAATATTTCATTCATGCCTTAGTAGCTATATTTAAATTGGTAAATATATTACATTTTTAATATAGATATGTTGCGAAAAGGATTTTATATGATGAAATGCAGTTGAATCGTCTGCATTTGCATTATAAAAATGAATTTTTTGCAACATATGAATCAAGGAAAATGTTTTGCAATAATTAAAAAATGTAAAATGATTATTGCAAAACATATAAATAATAATAAAGCTAACCCAATAAACAATTGGTTAGCTTATATTTTTTAATTTGTTGCAAATAATGGTTTTATATATAGTAGAATAGTCATTTAAATCTAAATAAGCTGAAACCTTTCATTGCAGTTATTAACTATGTGAGCGACAAATTCTCTTGTCAACTTTTTTCTTTCATTCTTTTTAGTGAAGAGTGATTTTTTTGCTGTGTCATACTGTATTCTGAGAGCTTCTTTTATCAGTGTATGGTATTTTTCATCAATATCCTGTATAACAAATTCTGCACTTTCCATTTTTGAAGCAACTGTCTTTTTTTCAAGCACATAAAATATTCGGCATAATGTGAGAACGATTAATGATATCCATCCATCAAGCATTAGAAGCAGTGAACTGTTGCCTTTTTTAATCCAGTACTCGTTTAGCCTTTTACCAAGATCTTTTTTAATTTCATTCCAATCAATTTCATTAACAATTGTACTAAAGTCCTCGCCATATATCTTTAACCCTTTCTCTTTTACCTGAAAGAGAGAGAAGGACTTTATTCCAACTACACCATGATATTTTCCAAATGCAAAATATGGGCACTCCTTGGAATAGTTTTGGTTTTGTATATCCTGGATATTTATATATTCTCCTTCCAGTCTATCTGCATAGATGTTTGACGAGATTAAATCTTCATGGATAGCTTTTATTTTTTTAAATTCATCTTCCGATAAATCCCTTTTTAAAAAGGTCATAAAATCAATATCGCTTTTTTCATTATTAAAGTAACCAAGTGCCACAGAGCCATAAATATAAACTCCATGTACTATATCACCAAACTCATATGAAAGGGCTTGAACGTAAGATTGAAATAATTGCTGTAACTCCATAGGTAATGAATTATGCATTAAAATCCCTCCTTTTGAAAAGTCTATCAAGTGTAAGTAAATGTGTTGTTAAGTGTATTAATAAGCTCACATTTTGTGTATTTCAGATTAAAAAGTTCAATAAAAAAACAAAGCAAAAACACAAAGCAAAAACACAAAGCAAAAACACAAAACAAAAATATAAAACAAAAATATAAAACAAAAATATAAAACGCGGCTCAATAACTTGACCCGCGTTGTCAATCAATTTCATCATTTAATTACTTAAATTATAGCAGATAATAGCCATTTAATCAATATTAAAAAGCATAAATGATTTTAATTATGTTGAACCGTTCGTTATTTGCTACGCCTAATGTAAGATTATTGACACTTTTATCATACTTATTGATATAATACTTATATTAAAAGTGATAAATCTATTACATTTGTCTGTCGCAAATCCCGTTGAACCGTTCGTTATTTGCTCCGCCAAATGTAAGAATATTAACACTTTTAATATAGGAATGACTAAAATATTAAATACTTGGTCAACATTACTCTTTTTTGAGGTGAATAATGAAACTATACATTTCAGATATGGATGGAACCCTTCTAAACGGGGATAAGGAAATAAGCGGTTTTTCAAAGGATATTATAAACTCACTTATATCAAAGGGAGGCTATTTTTCCATTGCATCTGCAAGAACAGCGGCTACTGCACTAAAAATTTTAGAAGGGGTAAAGCTGAATGTTCCTATAGCGTTGATGAATGGAGTGGTTATATATAATACATCATCAAATGAATATGAAAAAGTAGAGGCATTATGTGACAATACCACTGAAAAAATCGTTCAAATTCTTAGAACCTGTAAGATAGACGGATTTATGTATACAATATCGGAAAATAAGCTGAATACATATTTCGAAAAGTTGACTTCAAAAGTTTTGCAGGAGTTTGTTGATGAACGAATCAAGAAATACAATAAAACATTTGAAAAGGTAGAAAACCTTCTGAATAAAATAAATGGAAAAGATAAAATCATCTATTTTACACTGTTGGATGAATATGACCCGCTTTTAAAAGTTCATGATCAACTAAAAGACTTGCCTGATATTGAGCTATCCCTTTATAGGGATGTATACTCTGAAAAGACGTATTTGCTGGAGATCTACAGTAGTAGTGCGTCAAAGTATAATGCAGTTGAGTATCTCAGGCAAAAATATGACTTTAACGAAGTGGTAGGTTTTGGTGACAACTATAATGACATACCATTGTTAAAAGCCTGTAACCAGTTTTATGCTGTTGATAATGCAGTTGGAGAGCTTAAGGAACTGGCTACAGGTGTTATTGAAGACAATAATTCCGATGGGGTTGCAAAGTTTATAGCAAGCAGGGAAAATATATGATGTTTTTTTGTTAACAATCTCATGCTAATTGTTCTGCCATATTTGCCAGGTGTTTGAAGTTAGGTCTTTTTGCAGAATCCATCAAATATGCTGATGTTGTTGAGCCAGGGACCCTGTTTTCATTGAGCCCTGTAATAAATTTATTCGCATTTCCTATTCCTATACCATGACCATAATACATTCCGTTACTAAGGTCAAAAACATTTTCACCCTGCCATTCAGGTGTTAGCGGATTAACATCCGGGTTTTTAAAGTATCGTCCGTCTCCAGGAAGATAGTCGTAAACATTTGGATAATCCATTATTCCGATATCCCTGTCAAGGTGCTGCCAGTTCATGAGGTATATTTCAGGAAAAAGCCTGTTGAATGTACTCTCGGGTAGGGTATCCACAAGGGCTTTGTAATATACTATTACCATGGCGGTGGAACACTCTGTTCCATATAGGGAGCTGTTTATATATATGTCTTTTATTGCATCTGACGGCTTTACATTTCCTTTTAATAGAAAACCGCCCTCGTTTGTTCTATGCCAATAATCGGGATTACACTGTGATTTTCTGAATACCATAAAGGAAAAATTGCTGTTATAAAGTGCTATAGCAGCTTTTATAATGCTGTTTCTCAAATTCAACTCAAAAACTAGTTGGTTCTCGGAAGCATACCTGTATGTATGATCGCTTGTTGACAATGTATTGACAATTAATTGTCCAATGGAGTTTAAATTGTACTTCTGAATTAGAACATCGGGGGCAATAATCTGGGAATTGATTTTTATCATTCAAATCACTTACCTTTAATTATATTATAAAACTCTTGCTTCATATTCTAAAATTCTTACTGGATTTTGCTAATTCTAGCTGTTCGGATATGCTCTTTCCCATCCAACTGCTCCACTTATTCCTGTTATGCTTATACAGGTAATGAGAATAGTCTGAAAGGAGTTTCTGACTCTCAGACTCCAGTTTTCTAAAGTTGTCAATTGCCAAAGCTTCGAAATCAGTGTAGGATCTCTTGTTTTCAACGGATTTTAAATGTGTTGTGTTTTGTAGATATTTGTTTTCTAATGACAAACGAAATATAGATGGTTTTGGGGTTTGGTGAAAATGATCACCATTGTAGTATATAAAATTGTAGTTATCCTTAACCCATTTGGCAGCTTCACAATAAAGTGCATTTTTTTTACGGGTATTTTCCGGGTTAATGCATGGTATAAATCCCAGAAGCTTTTTAGAAAGCAAAATATCTTTTTTATTATTGGAAAGTAGCCGTCTAAGCATCAAATCAATGCATTTTGGACTTCTTGATTCTAAAAATGCCCAAACAAGGTCATATATAAATGCACCTTTTCTATGCCTTGTATAAATTAATTTTTCTACAGCATTAAGGCAGTTATTGTCCTTATATACTTTAATTAAAAGTATTGCTGTCTTATCAAGCAATTCATCATAGCGTTGACTCATACCATCAGCCATATATCCTGTATTAAACATCCAGCTTAAAATATTATAATTTTCCCTATCATAGATAAGGTTTATGTTATTATTGTAAATTTTATCAGTAATATCAAGTGCGGATTTGTTTCGTGTATTCAAATTATCAAAAATATCTAAGTTTCTTATCTCATCTTTCAATGCGAAAAGGCTTGGATAACTGAGGGTCGATGAATTAAGCAGCATTAATGCATAGTTCTTATTATTAGCACATAGATGATTAAAATGGATTCTAAGTTTGTCAGGTCCGTTTTTTAATCTGTGCTTGTCAAAATAATTCATACGTAAGGAACTTGAAGTGTATCTCTTCATTTTTAACTCCATCTCCTAATTTTAACAGGCTAATATTATTAATATGAAATTTCTGATAATGTGTTACAAGATAAATGGAAATAAGGATTTTCTCTAACATTAATGGGTATAATTTTGTTGTGATAATGTTTTTATATAATAAAGTCGAATTTTTGTCATTTTCCTTGATTACTTGATAGTTTTTATGTATAATCATTCTTATTAATTTAATTGAAGTTGGAGGGCTTATAATGGGAAAAGCTTTAATTATCGGTGCTGGAGGGGTTTCCAACGTTGTAGTTCATAAATGCTGTCAGCACCCGGAGGTTTTTCAAGAAATTTGTCTAGCAAGCAGGACAGTAGAAAAATGCGATGCTATAAAAAATAAATTGGCAGGAAGCAAAACAAAAATTCATACCGCTAGAGTAAATGCAGACGATTCAAAGCAGGTTATTGATCTTATTAGGAGCTTTAATCCTGATATTGTTATAAATGTAGCTTTGCCTTACCAGGATTTGGCGATTATGGATGCGTGCCTTGCAACAGGCGTTCATTACCTTGACACTGCAAACTATGAACCACCCGATACACCGAAGTTTGAATACAAATGGCAGTGGGCATACAGGGAAAAGTTTAAGGAAGCAGGCATAATGGCTTTGTTGGGAAGCGGTTTTGACCCGGGTGTAACAGGTGTATTCTGTGCTTATGCCCAGAAGCATTATTTCGACCAGATAGACTATATAGATATAGTCGATGCAAATGCTGGGGATCATGGATATCCATTTGCAACAAACTTTAATCCTGAAATAAATATCCGTGAAATAACAGCAAAGGGCAGGTTCTATGAAAACGGAGAATGGAAGGAAACAGAGCCTTTAGAGTACAAGCATGTTTATGATCTTCCCGAGATAGGTCCTAAAAATATATATCTTCTGTATCATGAAGAACTGGAGTCTCTCGCAGTTAATATAAAGGGAGTTAAAAGAATCAGATTTTGGATGACTTTTTCCGACAATTATATAAATCATCTGACTGTACTTCAGAACGTGGGAATGACATCGATTGAGCCCATAAATTTTGAAGGCAAGGAAATTATTCCGCTGCAATTTTTAAAAGCGGTTCTTCCTGATCCTGGATCCCTTGGACCAAGGACAAAAGGAAAGACAAATATAGGATGCATCATTCAGGGAACAAAAGACGGCAAGCCTAGAACATACTATGTCTATAATGTTTGCGACCATCAGGAGTGTTATCGTGAGGTAGGTTCCCAGGCGATATCTTATACAACCGGGGTTCCTGCAATGATTGGGGCTAAATTGATGCTGCAGGGTATATGGAATAAGCCAGGTGTTTTCAATGTCGAAGAGTTTGATCCTGATCCTTTTATGGACGAGCTTAACAAATGCGGACTTCCATGGAAGGAAGAGTTTTCACCTACACTACTGGATTGAGGTTAATATATGAATATTGATATAGATGTTAAGGCACTTCCAACGCCTTGTTATATTGTTGATGAAAGGCTTTTAATAAAAAATCTTGAAACTTTGAACAAAGTGCAGGAACGTACAGGTTGCAATATTTTGCTTGCATTAAAGGGTTTTTCCATGTTTTCGGTATTTCCTACGGTAGGTAAATATCTTAAGGGAATTACATCGAGCTCTCTCTTCGAAGCAAGATTGGGCTATGAAAGAATGGGAAAAGAAGTCCATATCTATGCTCCAGCTTATATTGACGAGGAGTTGGACGATATAATAAGATATTGCGATCATATTGTTTTTAATTCTTTCGATCAGTGGAAAAGATTTAAGGACAAAGTTAAAGGTGCTGACAAAAAAATTGAATGCGGTATTCGAGTAAACCCTGAATATTCGGAAATTGAGACACCGATATATAATCCATGCTATAAATATTCAAGACTTGGAGTTACGTTGCCAAACTTTAAGCCTGATGAGCTTGATGGTATTGACGGACTACATTTTCATACAATGTGTGAGCAGAATTCCGACACATTGGAGCGTACTATAAAAGTAGTTGATGAAAAATTCGGCGAGTATATTAAAAAAATGAAATGGATCAACCTAGGCGGAGGACATCATATTACAAGGCCAGATTATGATATTGAAACCCTTGTAAAGTCCATCATGTTTTTTAAGGACAAGTACGGTGTAGATGTATATCTCGAGCCTGGAGAGGCCATCGCATTAAATACAGGATATCTTGTAGCAAAGGTTCTTGATATAGTCAACAACGGTATGAATATTGCTATTTTGGATACTTCGGCAGCGTGTCATATGCCTGATGTTATAGAAATGCCATACAGACCTAATATCATAGGTGCAGGCAAACCGGAAGAGTATCCACACACATACAGGTTTGGCGGGTTAACCTGTCTTGCAGGAGATATTATAGGGGACTATTCTTTCAAAGAGCCTTTAAAGCCGGGTGACAGGCTGGTGTTCTGTGATATGGCACACTATACTATGGTGAAAAACAATACGTTTAATGGTGTGAACTTGCCTTCAATAGCACTTTATACCGAGAAAGAGGGCATTAAGATAATAAAAAGATTCGGCTATGAAGACTTTGAAGGACGTTTATCCTAAAGAACATTTAAAAATTGAGATTATAATTAAGACCTCATTACTTATGGATAATGAATAGATAATATGACATTAGAGTCCGCTATCTTTCAATCCGGTAATGAGGTTTTTGATGTAGATGAGGTAACTGATTTTTTTATCGGAACCTGTAAAAATTTTACTAAGATAAAAATTTAAAATGAAATATAGTTTAAAACTATATTATTCTGTATAATTATTATATATAAAAAAACGTTATATGAAAAGTGAATAATCTTTTACATTTGTCTATCGCAAATTCCGTAAAAGCGTTCGTTATTTGCTCTGACAAATGTAAGATTATTAACACTTTTCATATAGTTTGCACACGTACAAATGCAAGACTAAATTAATAAGTGCTTTCATATTAGATAATATATAAGAAGGGAGTTAATATAACAAAGGCTATGTCTATGGACAAGCACTATAGGTTATTAAGGTGTTTTAAGACAAATTTTACAAGGGACGGTGATCAAATTCAAAATATATTGAGTAAAAATATTTAGGGGGCGAACAATGTAAATGCTTGATTCAATATTCAAATCATCAGAACACATAAGTCTTACAGTTGAGAGTGCGATGCTAACTACAATTATAGCTTTTTTACTGGGACTTATAATAAGCATCACTTATATCAAGACAAATTCGAAGAAGAGTCATAATCAGAACTTTGTATTGACACTGGTAATGATATCACCCATAATAGCCATAATAATATTGTTAATTGGCGATAATGCTGCACGTGCATTCGGCCTTGCAGGAGCTTTTTCCATTATTCGTTTCAGGAGTCAGGCTGGAGACCCAAAAGATATAGCGTATGTGTTTTTTACTATGGCAGCAGGTTTGGCTTGTGGAATTGGCTTGTTTGGTTATGCTGCTTTGTTTACAATATTTTTGTGTATACTGACATCGATTTTATCTTTTTCTAAATTTGGAGCTAACAGAAACCATGAAAAGGCTCTTAAGGTAGTTATACCGGAGGATCTTGATTATAACGGGCTTTTTGATGATCTTTTTGAAAAATATACAATAACTCATGAATTAAAAAGAGTTAAAACCACTGAATTAGGGTCGCTTTTTGAGCTTGTCTACATGGTTAATATGAGATTTGAAGCTAACGAAAAGGATTTTATGGATGAATTGAGATGCAGAAATGGAAATCTTAGTATCGTTCTAATTATGAATGCAGAAAGAGCTGATTACTAAGTATTTTAATATAAAAACTAACTGATTTTCACATAGAAATCATCTACATGATAAGGTATGATTGAAATATTACTTTCCGTTTTGAGCGTGTGTTCACGAGTAAAGTTAACACGTAAGCGAAATTATACGGAAAGTTATATTTTAACATGCCTAACTTATTCAGATTATTGTGTAGATGATTTTTTTTATTGACAAATAATATTTGTTTATAGATACCGGAATGTAAAATTAGTTGCATATGGATAAAGTTTCAAGACGTTGAAATTAAAGGTTTTCAATTGACTTTGAAATTTTTATATGTTAACTTAATGATTGAAATATCAGTAGCCTAAGGGTTTAAACTTAACTTATAGAGAAAAAGTCGGGGGGTAGCATTTTAAATGAGTCATGAAATAAATAAAAATAAATTTTATTTATTTAAAGTTCTTTTATTTACATATATTTTTATTTTGTTCTTTATAATTGCCCAGAATAAATGTTATGCGGATTCATCATTTGTTGATCTGCTTTTTCATATAGGGTCTAAGCAATATACTTCTCAAAGTGAAAATAAGACCGTTGATTTAGCTCCTTTTATTCAACGCAATACAACACTTATTCCATTTAGGACTATTCTTGAGGAATTAGGATATAGTGTGCAATGGGATAAGAAGGCTAAAACAATAACGGCCTCAAACGAATCTACAACAATAATATTAAAAATAAACAGCATTTATGCTGAAGTAAATGGTGATACTAGGATTTTGACTGTTGCACCTAAGATTGTGTCAGGGAGAACAGTAGTACCATTAAGGTTTGTCTCCGAGTGCTCAGGAGCATTAGTTTCATGGGATGAAGAGAAAAAAACAATACATATAACACAATATGGTAAGTTCGATACCGGTAAAGTATTGTATAACGAGAAGAACAACAATCAAAATATCTTATATACATATGATGGAAACGAGATTAACCGTATATCAATGGGGAATAAAGATATACAGAACTGGTATACTTATAAGGGACAGGTATTTTTAACAGTATCTGAACAAGGCAAAGATATTAAAGGGCTTTATTTATTGAGAGAGAATGATTTGCAGCTTTTACTTGAAAATTTTGAAATAAAGGAGTCCTTTGAGTATAATGATAATCTTGTTATACTTGGCTATGACAGGATTAAACAATATGATATGCTGTGCAGATTTGACGGAAAATCATTTTATGTTGTTAAAGACAATTTTTTTTTAGGAAAAAGATTTATATTTAAAGATAAGCTTGTAATTAGTAAGTATGATAATAACAGGAGGTATTCGGTTGTTGTAATAGATAAAACTTCGTGGGAACCAACTTTATTAAAGGACGGTTTTATTATCAGTGATTATGCTATGGATAACAACTATGTGTATATAATCGGTAATGAGCAGGAAGGAACAAAAAAGCCTCTTGTAGTTTATGATGGAAATGGAATTTCTTCAATCAGCTTTAAGGTGGTTTTGGACGATGCCAATGTAGATATCCGCAAGGTAGTTATGTTCCAGGGAAGATTATTTGCGGTTATTAATGGCGTTTTATGTATTGTAGACGATAAGGTCCCGATAAAGGTTGTTTTTCAGGATATAGGTGCTAAAGTTCAGTATGTAACAAGTTTTATTCAAGTATTAGATAATAAACTGTATTTAGGAACAGCACCTAATTCATATTTTTATGATGAAGATTATGTTTCCATTAACAAGCCTGGCCAGTTTATAGAGCAAAAAGGCGGGATTATTGAAATATTTAATGTTACCAACTCAGAATTTGATATAGTTAATGCAACTTCGTACATAACTCTTAATCTTGGGACATATCGAAGGCTGATACAGAAGTTTGAACCCATGGAAATAAGACTTGAGAACGATATTTTGATGGTATGGGGTAAAGATTCGGAAACATTTGATTTGATTCTATATACTTATGATGGATCGTCAGTTAACAGGATGGTGGACATAGTTAAAATAAATAATACCATTTCTGTAGGAGGCAAAACCTTTATTGATGTGAGAGATAAAAACAGGTTGGATGGCACAGAAAGGAACACTATTATCATACAGGATGGTTCTGCAATTTCCAACCTGGTTGTAGGATTTGAAACAAAAAGGTGGTCTGACATTAATGGGAGTTTAATCTTTACCGGTTATGAAAGCTCAGGACAAAGAAATAAAGTGTATTCACTGAAATCTGAATTCATAGAACAACTTGGTAATTTTGATGCGGATTATTGGCAGAAGTTTGGCAGCGAATTATTTATAAGTGGGTTAAATAAAGAAAACGGCTCATATCAATTATATAAGTTCAAGGATGAAAAGAGTTTATTTTTAAAAGATAATATTAAGGTCTTAAATATAATAAAGGCAAAGGGACCATATTATTTCATAGATGCCATTGATAAAGATGCTAATTCAAAGACAACAGAAAGTAGAATTCTACTGATTTATGATGATGTGTCCCGTGATTTTTACAGGGTAAAGGCAGGACTGCAAATAACAGAGATGCTATATGTACAATGATAATATAGATAACGAACTGATATTTAACTTTACAGTTCGTTATCTGTATATGAAAAGTACAAATTACATACATAAATGAAATTTGTGAGAAACTATGGTGCAAAAAACACCACAATTTCTCGCAGAAACACAAAGATTTATTTCAGGGGGATTAAACTAATTAAAAAGTATCTTTTTGAAATGCTTTTCCAATAAGCTTCTTGAATATTCCTGACTGATTTTTCTTTCTCCATTTTGTCAAGCAATCATCAACATCTTGAAAATGCTTGTCCATCTTTGTCTCAAGCTTTCGCATATTATTTTCTATACATGCACCGAGTTCCAATTTGTTTTTTGTCAGTTCTTTTGATATATGTTCCTTGGTCATAGCAAATTCATTGGTGACTGTGCATGAAATTTCGTCCTTTAAGGCCAAAAAAATGCTTTTGAACTCAGCATAAGCAGTTTCATTGATTTTATAAGGAACCGTTAATGATACTTCAGGAGTAATAACCTCCGGTTCTTGTATAACATTATCCCTTTGCAATATTTTGCGGATAGCTTTGATCTCAAGGCCTTCATCCCGCATTGTTTTAATCTGATACATAATGTTTGCAAGATCGGTATTGTAATACCTTCTACCACGGTCGTCCTTAGGAACTTTTATTTGAAATTCCTTTTCATAAAATCTAAGAGTATGATCTGTAACATTTAGATATTGGCTCAATTCAGTTATAGAGTATCGTTCCTTCAGTACATCCATCTTATGCCTCCGACCTGATTGTTTTAAAGCTTAAATAAGGAATGACTAAAATATTACTTCCGATTTCTACGTGAGTGTTGACGAGTTAAGTCAACACATGAGCGAAATTTATAGCGGAAGTTATATTTAAGTTATTACCATATGAAAAATGTTAATAATCTTACATTTGTCAGAGCAAATAACGAACGCTTTTACGGGATTTGCGATAGACAAATGTAAAAGATTATTCACTTTTCATATAAGTATTTATTCAGTATGTATATAATAACATCAGTGTTAAAATATGTAAATAACTCCCTTATCATTTCCCAGAATTAATGCTTAATGTAGAGAACGGGTGCTTGCGAGTTAGGCCGACACATAAGTAATTCCTTAGCCATTACTGAGCGAAATTTATAGCGGAAGTTATGACTAACACGTAAGGGAAGATGCTATTGGAAATTACATTAAGAGCATCCTATGCTTGAGGTTCTTTGAAAGCAATAAGATTTTTAATATCCTGGGGAATATTTGCTCTTAAATGAATTTGGTGATTTAAGACAGGATGGGTAAAAACAGTCTCAATTGAATGAAGGGCTTGCCTTCCAATTAATTGGCAGTCTGAATTTGGTTCGGCGTATAATGTATCACCAATTAACGGATGACCTATAGTCTGGCAATGAACTCTTATCTGGTGTGTACGCCCGGTTTCAAGCTTAAATTTGAGGAGTGTCGCGTTTTTTAGGTGTTTTACAACAGTATAATGGGTAACAGATCTAGCACCGTCATCTGAAATATGCCTTAGCATTATGCTGCCGGGTTTTCTTGCTATGGGGAGGTCAATTGTACCTGAATTGTTTTCTATAATTCCTGATACAACTCCTATATATTCTTTAATGTAATTGTTTTGATGCATTTGTTTTATAAGTGATTCCTGAATGAATTCATTTTTTGCGAAAACTATTACACCTGAGGTGTCTCTGTCAAGTCTGCTTACAGGGCGAATTTTTTTATGTTGGTTGTTATTTAGATAATGGAGCATTACTCCATTGGCAATAGTTCCCGAAGGGTGACTGCAGGTAGGGTGAACCACAATGCCTGGCTGCTTGTTTAGTGCAATAAGGTATTCATCTTCATAGATTATGTCAATCGGAACATCTTCAGGGATTATATCTTCAGCGGTTTCCTCAAAATCAATGTGTACTTCGACTATTTCACCTGCAGAAACCATATGATTTACAAAGGTTAATACAGAATCCACCAATATTTTTTTGTTGTTTTTTAGCCTTTTTATCAATCTCTCTGAAAGCCCCATATTGTTCTTTAATATGTGCTTGAGTTTTTTGCCGGAATCTGCATCAAGTACCGTATATTTTAAAATCAATTCAAATCACCTTTTAATCCAATCACTTTTCATAAGCTATTTTTTAGTCATTACTAATTATAAAGTTATTGGTGTATTAAATCAATCACATTTAATTTTATGGTTGAAATTGGCCTTGCTCTTGTATAAAATGAATAAGAACTAAAATGAAAGAGAGTGGAAAAGATGAGTTTTAGATCTGAAGCGTTCTTAAAGAGTGAGTTTGGTATAGATGAGAGTGTTCTTAGAATATCAAATATGGCAGAAAAGGAAATTGAAAGGGTATTCAAATCAATAGAATTGGTCAGGGAATATAATCAGATAAAGGTTATTAAAGCTATGCAGTCAAACAATGTAAGCGATTCTCATTTTGGGGGAACAACCGGTTATGGTTATGACGACAGGGGCAGGGATGTCTTGGACTCAGTATACGCAGATGTTTTCAAAGCTGAGGATGCACTTGTAAGGCATAATATTGTATCCGGAACACAGGCACTTGCAATATGTATGTATGGAAATCTAAGGCCTGGCGATGAACTTTTAAGTATCACAGGAAAGCCTTATGACACTTTGGAAGAGGTTATTGGCATAAGGGGGGAAGGCGGCGGTTCTCTCAAGGAATTTGGCATAACATATAAGCAGGTTGAATTGCTCCCGGAGGGGGACATTAATATAGAGGGTATAAAGGAAGCAATTTCCGATAAGACAAAGATGGTTCTGATTCAACGGTCAAGGGGATATAGTTGGAGAAGCTCAATCAAGCTTGATCAGATGGAAAGGGTTATCAGCTTTATTAAGGAATTGAAGAGTGATATAATAGTTATGGTGGATAACTGTTATGGCGAATTTGTAGAAGAAAAGGAGCCAATCGAAGTAGGAGCAGATATTGCTGCAGGCTCACTGATAAAGAATCCTGGCGGAGGATTGGCACCTACAGGCGGATATATAGTTGGCAAAGAGGAATACGTTAGAAAAGCAGCTTACAGGCTTACATGTCCTGGCCTTGGCAAGCATGTGGGATCAACTCTGGGTCATAACAGGCTTTTATTCCAAGGGCTATTTATGGCACCCCATGTGGTTGCAGAGAGTCTCAAAGGAGCAGTATACTGTGCTGAAATTATGAGGCGTCTTGGTATTATATCATCACCAGGTCCAGAAGAAAAAAGAGGAGACATAATCCAGGCAATCAGGTTTAATAATGCGGAAAGCCTCATAGCGTTTTGTCAGGGCATTCAGAAGGGTTCACCTGTTGATGCTTATGTGACACCACAGCCATGGGACATGCCGGGATATGAATCTCCTGTAATCATGGCAGCCGGAACTTTTATACAGGGTGCATCAATTGAATTGAGTGCAGATGCCCCCATTAAGGAGCCTTACATAGCATATATGCAGGGTGGGCTTGTTTATGAGCATGTTAAGCTTGGGGTTACAATTGCAGTGCAAAAGCTCCTTGAGCAGGGAATCGTTAAGATATAGTGCGTATACATTATTAGTGTAGCAAGCGGAAGTGATTTTTCATTCATGCCTTGTCTAAATATGTTGCGAAAAAAATTTTACATGATGAAATATAGCTAAATCGTCTGCATTTGCATTATAAAAATGAATTTTTCGCAACACATGAATCAAGAAAAATGTTATGAAATAATTAAAAAATAAAATGATTATTACAAAACATATAAATGGAGGTGGATTATGCAAGAAGGAAATAAAAATAAAGGTATAAAACTTGGAGTTCTTATGGTTGTTTTGTTCTTGCTGATGTACATTCCATCATTGTTTCATTGGATTTATGGCAAGGATATTCCTACAGATATTATAAGGTCTGGTGCCATTGAGGATTCTTTTAACCTGGATGGCTTTATAATAAGGGATGAAGAGCCTATTGAATCTCCTTTTGAAGGAAAATATATACCGGAGGTCGGGGAGGGGGAGAAAATCCCTGTAAAATATAAGATTGCTACAGTATTGAAGGATACGTCAGCAAAAGATTTGGAGAGGCTATCAAAGCTTGACTCGGAAATTCTTAAAATGAAAAAAGAAAAGAGTGAGAAGCAGGGGCTTTTTTCACAGGACCTTATAAAACTTGATGGTAATATCTCTGAAAAAGTTGTTTCTATCGCGATGGCATGTAACGAAAATAATTATGATAAATTGGATGATGTGAGAGATGAAATTGATTCTATCATTCATAAAAAGGCGGAAATTTTAAGCAGTTTGGGTACTTCCGACAGCCAGATAGATGCATTGAAGCTTCAGAGAAATAATTTGCAGGCACTAATTAATGGCGGAACCAAACAAATATATGCTAATTCACCTGGTATAATTTCATATAATGTTGATGGGTTGGAGCGAACACTTAATCCAATGGGAATAAGCAGTTTAAAAGTTAACGATATTATAGAGCTCTCCAAAAAAGATATAAAACCTGCAGTAAATATTGGAAATGTGCAGGTAAATAAGCCCTTTGCAAAAATTATAAAGGGTATTTATATTTATATCGCTGTTGTTATGGACAAGACAAAAGCAGATGTGTTAAAATTAGGGAAAAATGTTAATGTTAGAATAAATGATATCAATAAGATTGTAAATGCTGTTCCTACAAGTATTTCAGGTGCTGAAGGAGATAAGTGCACAGTTATATTTAAGACTGACAAAGCACTTAGTGAGACCACATTCCTAAGGAAAGTAAATATTGATGTTATCAATAATTCATTTGAAGGTCTTGAAGTTTCTTATAAAAGTCTTTTTGATATCAGTCCCGATGGTAAGAAAGGTAAAATTGTACTTGTAAAGGCTAATGACGCAAGTATCAGGAATGTTGAAATTGTTGGCAGGAATGGGGAATTTGCGATAATAACCGGCATTGATAAGGAGAAAAAAGTTAGTCTTTATGATACTTATGTCATAAATCCAAGTAATATTAAAGAAGGGCAGCTGATAATAAAATGACAGATGATTTTGACTATATAAGAAGAAATATTGAAGATGTTAAAAGAAGGGCAGCCTTGGCAGCACAAAGGTCAGGAAGGAATTCTGAAGACATAAAAATAATTGCAGTAACTAAAACAGTTGGAATAGAAAAAATAAATTGTGCAATTGATGAGGGACTTAATATTTTAGGTGAAAATAGGGTTCAGGAATTGTGCGAAAAGTACGATAATGTTAATAGGGATTGTAAATGGGATCTGATTGGACATTTACAAACAAATAAAGTTAAGTATATAATTGACAAGGTAAATCTTATTCACTCTGTAGATCGTCTGGAACTGGTACAGGAGATACAAAAAAAAGCTGAAAAGACAGGCAGAATAATGGATATTCTTGTTCAGGTCAACGTTGCTGAAGAAGACAGCAAATTCGGGTTGGCTCTCCATGAAGTGGAAGGTTTTCTAAAAATCATCAATAAATTCGATGCTGTAAAGGTAAGAGGACTCATGACAATTGCTCCATTCCTCCAAAACATTGAGGCTGTAAGACCAGTTTTCAAGCGATTATATAAAAAATTTGTTGACATACGGGAGGAAAATATTGATAATATAGATATGAAGCTTTTATCTATGGGCATGAGTAACGATTTCGAAGCAGCTATTGAAGAAGGTGCAAACATAGTTCGGATTGGTACTGCCATTTTTGGTAAAAGATAATTTTGCATGTTTTAAGACATGAGCGAAATTTTATAGCGGAAGTTATTTTTTGATCATGACTAAAACAATTTTGATATATACTGATAAAATACTGATAAAATACTGATAAAAATCAACATTAATTTTACATTTGTCAGAGCAAATAACAAACGGTTAACGGGACTTGCTATAGACAATTATAATTAATTAATTGATTTTTATATAATTACTAATGATAAAACAGGAGGAAAATACTATGGCTAAATTGTTAAACAAAGTTCTTAATTTTGTTGGCTGGGAAGCTGAAGAGGAAGACGAACTGGTTGATGAAAAGGAAATTGACATTGAAAGGGAAGAGATTGTACAGCCTCAGTTTTTTAATTCCAACAAGAAAACTCAGCAAAACAAAGTTGTAAACATTCATTCTGCATCACAATACAAGCTGGTTGTCATGCAGCCGGAGAACTTTGAAGATGCTCAGAACATAGGCGATCATCTTAAAAATAAAAAGCCTATCGTTGTTAATTTGGAAGGTCTAGAGAAGGAAAGTGCACGCAGGGTTGTGGATTTCTTAAGTGGTGCTGTATATGCTTTAGATGGAAGCATACAAAGGGTATCTACAAATATCTTTATTATTGCACCAAACAATGTAGACATAATGGCTGACTTTAAAGAAGAACTTAGAAATAAAGGTGTGTTTCCCTGGGCAAAGTAATGGAGGCAGGTAATGCAGGTATTTGATATTATTGGCTTGGCAATTTTAGTGGTTCTGCAGATTGTAAAATATGCAGTTATTTTGAGGGCTTTGCTTTCATTTTTGCCTGTTGGACAGGATAACCAGTTTACTAATATATTGTACCAGATCACAGAACCGGTTTTGGCTCCAATAAGAACATTTTTAGGAAGGACTGAATGGGGGAGGAATTCAATGTTTGATATATCCCCTATTATTGCTATTGTATTAATATGGATAGTGGCTTCAGCTGTGTCTTCTATATTTGGCGTACAGGCAATTTCTTCAATTTTATAGTCTATGATAAACAGAGAAGCAATTTTGAAGAGAATCACAGGAATTGATGATAAAATATTTGTTTCAAAGATAATTGATAAAGCCTTAAAGGCTCAAAATTCACATTGTATAACAAGTACGGATTTCTTAGATCCATACCAGTCAAATATTATCAAAAAGTCAATTGCATCTAGTTCAGAAGTCAATTGTGTCTTTTATGGTGGATACGCTGGGGCAGAACGGGAGATTGCCATTTTCTGCCCGCAAGGTATGTCACTTTCAGATTTTCAGAGCTACGAATACCCGTTAAGAATTATTGAGGTTAAAACAAAAAGCCGAATAACACTTACTCATCGTGATTTTTTAGGTTCATTGATGGGATTAGGTATTAAAAGAGAAAAAATTGGAGATATTCTATTGGAAGATGATATTTGCAGGATAATTGTTATCGGCGAAATAGCAGAGTACTTGGAATACAATCTTTTAAAAGTTGGTAATGCAAATGTGGAAGTGACTTTGACCGATGTTGGAGAAATCCAACACCAGAGCCCAAGCTTTCGTGAGATCAAAGCGTCGGTAGCCTCATTAAGGCTTGACTGTATAGCTAGTTCAGGCTTTGGTATTTCGAGAAGCAAAATCGGAGAATTTATCAAGGGCGACAAGGTTACTTTAAACTGGGAAAAGACTACCAGTCTTACTAAGCAGGTAAGTGAAGGCGATACCATATCCATAAGAGGTAAGGGAAGATTGATTGTTGACAAGGTTGGTGCTATGACAAAGAAAGGAAGGATAAGCGTTACCCTGCTAAAGTATTTATAAGGAGGTTATGGCGGATGAATTACACTCCAAATGAACTAAAGAATATTTCCTTTGGTAAAAGCTTGGTAAGGGGTTATAATGAACTTGAAGTTGATGAAACTTTTGACAAGATTATTGAGGATTATAGCAGTCTAATACATGAAAATATGGAACTCAAAGACAAGCTCAATGTTTTAAATGAGGGTATGCTGCACTATAAGAGAATTGAAGAGTCGCTGCAAAGTACACTTCTTATAGCTCAGCAGACTGCAGAAGAAATAAAGAGAAACGCATATTCTAAGGCTGAGAATATATATAAGGAAGCTGAGCTTAAAGCCCAAAAGCTTTTAGAAGGTGCCAATGAGCAAGTTATTCGCATAAGATATGAATATGAAGAAACAAGAAAGAAGCTCCAGGTTTATAAAAGTAAAGCTGAGGCAATGCTTCAGTCTCAGATGGAAATGTTGAAGCATTCCGTTGAGCTTGAAGATGAAATTTCTTGACATCTAACGATCATAGGATGTATAATACAAAAAAATACTTTTTAAAGACTATGATTGGAAAGAGTAGAAAGCCATACCTTCAAAGAGAGCAGAGTTTGGTGGGAGTCTGCAGGGTTAACTTTTGAAAATCATCCATGAGTTGCATCCTGAAACGTTAAATATCTTGAAGTAAGGAGTGCCGGTTAAAGCCGTTATTTAACAAGTGATTACCATGATTTATTTTTGTATGGTAATAATTTGGGTGGAACCGCGTGAGTAAATTACCCTCTCGTCCCTTATAAGGATTGAGAGGGTTTTATAATTGTTTAAGGGCATTTCAAAAATACATTATCGAAGTTTTTTTGTATATTGTCATTATTAGAGCTTTTGAAATGTCCCCTTTGACTAGTTAATTATTTTTTATACCTAAAATATATTGGAGGCGAGTTCGTATGTCAGTTGACTATGGAAAAACACTAAATCTACCACAAACCGATTTTTCTATGAGGGCAAATCTTCCCCAGAAAGAACCGGATATGTTGAAAAAGTGGGAAGAGATGGACATTTATAATAAGCAGTTGAAAAAAAATGCAGGAAAGCCGAAGTTTATTCTTCATGATGGACCTCCTTATGCAAACGGAGGAATACATTTAGGAACATCTTTGAACAAGATATTAAAGGATATAGTTGTAAAATATTACAGCATGTCCGGTTACGAAACACCATTTGTTCCCGGTTGGGACACCCATGGTCTTCCTATTGAGCAGAGGGCTATTAAAGAATTGGGCCTTAAAAGGCACGAGGTTGGACCGGTTAAATTCAGGCAGGCATGTAAGGGATTTGCGTTAAAATATCTGGATTTACAGAGAAATGCATTTAAAAGACTGGGTGTCAGGGCAGATTGGGAAAACCCATATGTCACTTTAAAGCCTGAGTTCGAAGCCAAGCAGATTGAGGTTTTTGGTGAAATGGCCAAGAAGGGGTATATATACAAGGGATTAAGACCTGTATATTGGTGTCCTGATTGTGAGACCGCATTAGCAGAAGCTGAGATCGAGTATGCTGAGGATACTACGGTTTCCATATATGTAAAGTTTCCTGTAAAAGACGATAAAGGTGTTATAAAAAATGCTATTGGAACTATAGAGAATGTATACTTTGTTATATGGACAACCACAACATGGACCTTACCAGGCAATTTGGCCATATGCTTAAATGCTGATTTTGAGTATGGACTTGTTAAGGTTGGAAATGAATATTATGTAATGGCAGTAGATCTTGTTGAAAACGTAATGAAGGCTGCCGGTATAGAAAATTATGAAATCGCAGCAAAGCTTATGGGAAGTGATGTTGAAGGAATTCTATGTTCACATCCTTTCCTTGATAGAGATTCAATTGTTATATTAGGAGATCATGTAACGTTAGAGGCCGGTACAGGCTGCGTTCATACTGCTCCAGGACATGGTGCCGAGGACTTCCAGGTATGTCAGAAATACAAGATACCTGTTATAGTTCCTGTTGATGACAAGGGCCATTTGACTTCAGAAGCAGGTAAATTTAAAGGCCTTTACTATGAAAAATCCAATGCAGCGATTTTAGAAGAACTTAAGGGTTTAAATCTCCTTCTTGCATCAGAGAAGATTGTTCACCAATATCCACATTGTTGGAGATGTAAGGATCCAATAATATTCAGGGCTACAGAACAGTGGTTTGCTTCTGTTGAAGGTTTTAGAAATGAAGCACTGGAAAAAATAAAGGGTGTAAGATGGATTCCTGAATGGGGAGAAGAGAGAATAACCAATATGGTTAGGGATAGAGGAGACTGGTGTATTTCCAGACAGAGAATATGGGGAGTTCCTATTCCTATATTCTACTGTAAGGATTGCGGTCATGAACTTATTAATGATGAATCAATTGCTGCAATTGCTTCACTATTTAGAGAAAAGGGCTCCGACTCATGGTATGAGGTTGACCCTAAAGATATACTTCCAGCTGGCACAAAATGTAAATGCGGCTGTTCTGAGTTTGAAAAGGAAAACGATATTATGGACGTATGGTTTGATTCCGGTTCAAGCCACGCAGCGGTTCTTGAAACAAGAGACTACTTAAGATCGCCTGCAGATATGTATCTTGAAGGAAGTGACCAGCATAGAGGCTGGTTCCAATCATCCCTTCTGACATCTGTTGCTACAAGGGGAGAGGCACCATTTAAGACAGTGCTTACCCATGGTTATGTTGTAGATGGACAGGGCAGGAAAATGTCTAAATCATTAGGGAACGGCATAGACCCTGAGGATGTTATAAAGGAATACGGGGCTGATATTCTAAGGCTCTGGGTTGCTTCATCAGATTATAAAACCGACATAAGGATCTCAAAGGAATTACTAAAGCAGCTTTCGGAAGTTTACAGAAAAATCAGAAATACCAGCAGGTATATATTAGGTAATATATATGATTTCAATCCTGATAAGGATATGGTAAATTATGAGGATCTGGGAGAACTTGACAGATGGGCACTTATGAAGCTTTCACAGCTTATTAAGAAGGTTGATGAGGCTTATGGCTCATATGAATTCCATATGATGTTCCATGCCATCCATAACTTCTGCGTCGTTGATATGAGTAATTTCTATCTTGATATTATAAAAGACAGGTTGTATACATCAAAAGCGGATTCAAAAGACAGAAGGGCTGCACAGAGCGTAATGTACGAGATACTTGATTCATTAGTCAGAATGCTGGCTCCAGTATTGGCATTTACATCTGAGGAAATATGGCAGTATCTGCCTCATAGAGCAGCTGATGATAAAGAAAGTATACAGCTTAACAATTGGCCTGTAGTTAATGAAAAGTATCTTGACAGCAAACTGGACGAGAAATGGAATAAAATATTAGACCTTAGATCTGATGTATCTAAAGTACTTGAAATAGCAAGAGCTGAGAAAACAATCGGCCTTTCATTAAATGCAAAGGTTGTAGTTTATGCAGATGAAAAGATATACGGATTTATAGAAAACATTGAGGATCAGCTGTCAACAATATTCATTACATCTGGCTTCGAACTTAAAAAAGCAGATGAAGCCCCATCCAATGCACAAAAAGGGGAATATATGGATGGAATTTGGGTTCTGGTTGTTCCTGCTGAAGGTGAAAAATGTGAAAGGTGCTGGATGCAAAGTGAAAGTGTAGGTAAAAATGAAAATCATCAGACTCTTTGTGAAAGATGCTGCTCTGTTCTATAGTTTACTTAAAAGAAGGTGATTTGGTTGATTAAAGTTAATATAGATCTGGGAGAAAGAAGCTATCCTATTTATATTACAACTGATTACAGCAATCTGGGGAAAAGTATGTCATTAGCCAGATTAAACGGCAAGTTGGCACTAATAACAGACAATAATGTGGATAAGGCTCAAGGCGAGGCATGCATTGAGGCTCTAGAGTCAAGTGGGCTTAAGGTATACAAGTATGTTATTGAAGCCGGTGAGAAGAGTAAGAATTTAGATACAATCAGGGAAATTTATAAGTTTCTCATTGATAATAAGTTTGAGAGAAACTCGGTGCTTATGGCTCTTGGAGGCGGCGTAGTCGGTGACATTACAGGTTTTGTTGCCGCTACCTTTTTACGAGGGGTTAACTTTGTCCAGATACCCACTTCACTTTTAGCACAAGCTGACAGTAGTGTGGGCGGAAAGGTCGGAGTTGATTTTGAAGGAAAGAAAAACATAATTGGTGCTTTTTATCAGCCCAAGTTAGTATATCTGAATGTCAACACGCTAAAAACGCTTCCTGTCCGTGAAATTCAGGCTGGAATGGCTGAAATAGTAAAGCATGGCGTTATCAGAGATCCGGAATTCTTCGATTTTATTGATTATAATGTGAGCAAGATATTCAATTTTGACGAAGATGTACTCCAATATCTGGCTAAGGTTAATTGCACTATTAAAGGGTCGGTAGTGGAACAGGATGAGAAGGAAAGCGATCTAAGGGCAATACTTAACTTTGGCCATACTATAGGCCATGCAATAGAGAGCGTTTATGAATTTGAGTATTTGCATGGTGAATGCGTGTCATTAGGTATGGTAGCAGCACTGAAAATGGCTTGTGATTTAGAGATGATAGAAGAAAGCAATATGCAAAGGGTAATTGAAACTTTGAATAAAATAGGGCTTCCGGTTAAACTAGATCATATAGATGTGGATGAGGTATATGAGAGAATGTTTTTTGATAAAAAGGTTAAAGACAATAAGATAACATTTGTATTGCCTAAATCCATCGGAGAGGTAATCCAGTGTGTTGTTGAGGATGAAGCACTTATCAAAAATGCAATTAAGTATTTACAGTCCTAGATTGTTTAAGTTATTTATTATTCAATTAAATTAACATTTGATATAAAAAATACTTCATATTAATGGATGTTCCTAATAATGACTTATATCCACACATCCATGATTATGTGAAGTATTTTTTATTAAGGCATGATTGAAATATTACTTACCGTTTTGAGCGTGTGTTCACGAGTTAAGTTAACACGAAAGCGAAATTATACGGGAAGTTATATTTGGGGCATGCCTAACAATTTAGCTGTAAAAAAGTGTATTTACATGTCTTGAACAAAAATTGATTTTAATGTATTATTAAAATATAAGAATATGTAAACTAAATTAAAAAATTAATATTAATTATATATATAATAATAACTTATAATATTAAAATTTTTGTATTGTGGGGAAAAGAGTATGAGTGGACTTAAGAAGGTTATTTGCGTATTTTTAGCCTTTTTAACTATTTTAAATTTTGGGGGAATAGGTTTTAACCAAGTAAGGTTTGATTTTACTAGTTCTTATGCAGAATCAATAGATTATGATGATATAAGGTTTGAGGATGAAAAACTCGATCAAGTTATTAGGGAATATTTGAATAAAGGTGAAAATGATAAAGTTAAACTTGAAGAGTTAAAGGAAATAAAAGAGTTAAATGCTGACAACGCTGGTATAAATGATTTAAAGAGCATAGAGCTTTTATCAGAGCTTAATTATTTGTACTTGAATGAAAATAGCATAGATGATTTATCCAGTTTAAAAAGCCTCAATAAACTAGTCTGTCTTCAAATGTCCAATAATAATATTTCAGATATCACTGGACTTGAAGAGCTTGCTAGTTTGGAGTTTCTGGATTTAAGCGGAAATGAAATAGCTGATGTAACTCCATTGGCAAAATTAATATCATTAAAACATTTAAATTTAGGCAACAATGAAATTCAGGATATTTCTATGCTTGGAAACTTGGTGAATTTAGAGACTCTAGTGTTGAATGACAATAAGATAGAAAATACATCTGTAATTTCAAACTATAAGAACCTTCAAACTTTAATTATAAATAATAATTTGATTTATAATTGGTTACCGGTTATTTCTTTGTCAGATGATAGTTTAATTACCTTGTACGTTGGTGGCAATAATAAGAATGGGTTTCCTCCTTTAAAAAAAGAATATTTTCCTAATTTAAAGGATACTGATATCGAAGTTGAGGAAACACCAACGCCAACACCAATACAAACGTCAACACCAATACCAACGTCAACACCAATACAAACACCAACAATTACCCAAACTCCGGACGTAACTTCTATACCAACTATAACACCAACATCTACATATGGAGCTACTCCCACACCTACATCAGCGGTTGTATTTTCACCGACACCTGCAACAGCTGGCTCGTCTACTCCGGTTGTTACTATAACTCCTTCAGTAGTACCGACTGTGCCAACTCCAACACCAACTAAGGATGGAGTTTCACCTAAGCCAACGCCAACTAAAGCGGGAGTAACGGCAACACCGCCATGGGCTACATCTACATCTACTGCTACTGCAACTGCTACAATTGTTCCAACTGTTCCACCCGGCACTGTGCATCCAACACCAACTGAATTGATTATTACAGCTCAACCATCTCATACACCTGTGCCTATCAGGAAAGCGGTGTTTTTTCCAGATGAGAATCTGGCAAAGTATATCAGGGAAGATTTACTGAAAAAAGATCCTGGAACAGTGATTTATCTTGATGAAATAAAAGAAAAAGGCGTGAAGAGTATTAGTATACCTGAGGGGAGAGAAATAGTCAGTCTTCAAGGCTTGCAGTACTTTTATACGCTTACCATGTTGAAATTAACTAATCAGAAAATTGAAGACGTTACAACTTTAGGGAAGCTTACAAATCTGGAGAACTTATATTTAAGCGGAAATAGGATTAAAAGTATATATCCGTTAAGAAATTTACCTGAATTAACAATATTGGATCTAAACAGGAATCAAATAAACGATGCCAACCCATTAAGTATATTATATAGTTTTGAAAAATTGGAAGAACTGTACTTAAGCTATAACGAAATAACGGAAGCACAGGGGTTGTCAGTAATGACAAGCCTTAGAATTCTTTACCTTGACCACAATGAAATTAGCGATTTTAAATTTGTAAATAATATGAAAAAATTGGAGTGTTTATTCCTTAGTGGCAATAAATCCAATGACTACGATGTAATTGATGACGATATAATTAATGGACTAGGTCCTGATGGAGCTGATTTTATCAAGCTGTCTACTCCAAGCCCGAGCCAAATCAATACTGTCAGCCAGACTCCAACTAATGCATCACCTAAGCCGACAGAAAGAACTGTGATCGCAAATCCAGTAATAATTGCTGATAGCAGGACACGGAATGATGGGACAACAAGTACCCCAAGTGTTTTAAGTCCTGTGGTAACTCCTTTACCTGCTAATCCTGTGGTTACACCAAAACCGACTTCCATACCAGAAACAAAAGCAGGTATTGTGTTTAAGGATATAGTAGGGCACTGGGCAGAGAATAGTCTTATGAAGCTTTTTGAAAAAGGAATACTATCAGGCTACCCTGACAAAAGCATGAGGCCACAATTGGAAATTACCAGAGCGGAGGCTACTGTTATATTGGTTAAATCACTGGCCTTGGAACCTTTAAATAGCAAAAAGTATGAGTTTAAAGACGATAGTAAATTGCCTTCATGGGCGTATGGATATATTCAGAGAGCAGTTGAAAAAGGCATTATAAAAGGGTATGATGATAATTCATTCAGACCTATGCAGAAGGTGTCAAGAAGTGAAATTGTTTCAATGATAGTCAGGGCTTTTAATTTTGATCATAAGCAAAGCAAGGGGATGGTGTTTATTGATTCAAGCACAATACCAAAATGGTCAAAAGACAGCATTATTTCTGCTTTAGAATTAGGGATTATCAAAGGCTATGAGGATAATACGTTTATGCCATACAAACATGTTACAAGAGCAGAGGCTGCAACAATTTTAGAGAATTCATTAAATATAATTGAAAAGAAAAAAGCCCCATAAGGGCTTTTTTTCAAGATAATTATGGTGTCAGGGCAGTTATATTATCCTTAAAAGGTGGATATATAATGCCTTTTTCTGTTATTATAGCACTTATATATTTATTGGGAGTTACATCAAATGAAGGGTTTGCAACCTTAATTCCAGATGGGGCGATTTGTATTCCCATTATCTGTGTAACCTCACTGGATAACCTTTCCTCGATAGGAATTCCGTCTCCTGATTCTGTGGAAAAGTCAATGGTTGATAAAGGTGCTGCTACGTAAAACGGTATTTTATTCTCATGTGCCAATACCGCTACCGAGTATGTGCCGATTTTATTGGCTGTATCACCGTTTACTGCTATCCTGTCAGCACCTACAATAACGCAGTCTATTATACCTGATTTCATAAAATGTCCTGCCATGTTATCACATATTAATGTCACAGGTATACCATCCTGAGCAAGTTCCCAAGCTGTGAGCCTTGCACCCTGGAGATATGGCCTTGTTTCATCTGCATACACATTTATATTCTTGCCGGCATCATGGGCTGCACGGATAACTCCAAGAGCAGTTCCATAATCACATGTTGCAAGGGCACCTGCATTGCAATGGGTTAGTATTGTAAAGTTATCCTTTATGAGGTTCAATCCGTTTTTACCTATTGCCTTATTGACTTCCACATCTTCAGAATCCATCTTTATAGCTTCATTTTGAATTGCTTCTTTAATTTCATCCAAGGATCTTTCCATATGAGAAAGTGCTGTTTTATAAATTCTGTCAACTGCCCAAAAAAGGTTTACTGCAGTTGGACGTGTGCTACGCATTATATTGCAGATTTCCTCAATATCTTTAATAAATTGGCTTTTGGATTGCGTTTTTATAGCCCTGGCACCGATAGCTATGCCGTAAGCTGCAGTTACGCCTATAGCAGGTGCTCCCCTTACTATCATGTTTTTTATTGCTCCGGCTACTTCCATATATGTTGTGCATTCTACATATATTTTTTGCGTTGGAAGCTTTGTTTGATCGATAAGCTTTAAAACTCCGTCGTTAAATTCTAATGGTCTCATATTAAGCTCCTTTATTGTATTAACATTAGGTTGAAGTAATATTTTTCGGGTTTGCAGCAATAAGGCCTGCCAAAAAGTATGCTTTTTTCGACAGGCCTTCTGTAATTAGTGTTATTATATATCATAGAAAGTGTTTTAGCAAATAATTTAAGGTAGGATTTAGATATGTGTGATGATTATTGCAAAACTCTTATTTCTTATTTTGCCATTTTGGCAAGTTGAAATACATTCAGACGCTTGCCATAATGTAGTACGGCTGATGAATATAACCTTATAGATAACCAAGCCATAAAGATTATTGACAGGACTGTTGTTAATATGGATATTGCGACTTGCCACAGTGGGACACTTTCTGTTATAAGCCTTATGGGCATTGAGAATGGAGCAGATAATGGGAATATAGAAGCAGCGTCAGATATAATAGTTCCAGGTAAAAGTACACTTGTATAGCCCAAATAACATGAAATCAATGCTAATAAAGAAAAAGGCATAATAGCGATGTTTAAGTCTTCTGCCTTACTAACCGTAGAGCCTGCTACAGCATTCATCATGGAATATAGTGAATACCCCAAGATAAAATATAATACCACCATGTCAAAAACAAAGGGAGTAAAAAAGGAGAAGCTTACAGGAGAACCGCCGATTGAAAAATCTTTTGGAAAGCTTATTTTGAAGGTTATTATAACAGAAATCATAATAAGCAGGATTTGCATTATTCCTAATAGCCCCATTGCGATGCTCTTACCCAGAATAATGCTTTTTGGTTTTGTAGATGTTAAAAGGATTTCCATAACCCTCGAAGATTTTTCAGAAGCTATAGACGTAGATACACCATAGCTGAAGAAAAATATTGCAAGAAAAAGCACTGATGATACAACAAAACTGGATATAGTACTAATAGCAAAGCCCTTTCCAAATTCTTTGACATTGAATGACACGTCTCCGAGAACAGTTTGTATAATTTTATCAGGTACATTGGATGTTTTTAAAAGTTTATTTGAAAATATTTCTTTCATTGAAGCACTTATAACATTAGGATCAAGTTTATGTCCAATCTGTTGAACCCAGAAATCAAAATATGGCTCATCTCCCTTTTTATCAACTACAATAAGTGCTTCAGCTTTGCCGTCTTTTACTTGTTTTTTGATGTTTTCAACAGAATCCGCGGTTTCTTTTTTTAATTCATAACTTGGTATTGTTTGGCTCAGATCATTGAGATCATTCTTAAATATTTCTTTTGAGTCAACAAGATAAACGATTCCATTCTTTTTCCCTAACACATCATTTCCAACACTTGTATCTTTACTGCTATTTAAAAGATTCAATATTGCAGGAATATTCATTACTGCAACTGCAAGAAGCATTGCAATTAAAGTTGAGATAATAAAAACTTTTTTTCTGATGTTTTCTAAAAATGTGTATTTAAATACTGATAAAATATCATTCATCTTATACACCAACCTTTTCAACAAATATTTCGTGGAGAGACGGCTCTCTTATTTCAAACCTGTCAACCCTTATCTTGGATTTAATCATTTTTTCGAGAATACTGTAAGCTTGTTCATCTGACTTAATTTTAAATTCATATCCTAAAGGTGTTTTTCTCACTACTTTAATATCTTCTTCCTGAGCAAGTTTATCAAGATCAGATTCACTATCGATAAAAAGATTGGTCCTTCCGTAGCTGCGTTTTATATCCTTAAGATTTCCACTTAGGACGGCCTTGCCTTTACTCAATAAAAGAATTTCATTGCAGTACTCTTCCACAGTATGCATTTGATGGCTGGACATGACTATACGCTTACCATTTTTCACTAAATCGTTTATTATATCTTTAAATAAATCTGTATTTAATGGATCAAGTCCACTAAATGGCTCATCTAGAATGACGAGTTCAGGGTCATGAATAAGTGCTGCAATAAGCTGTATTTTCTGTTGATTACCTTTGGATAAAGATTCAGCAGTAGACTTGGCATATTCTTCAACTCCCAGCCTGCCAAACCAGTACTTTGCCTGCTTTTTCGCTTCTTTTGTACTAAGGCCCCTAAGCGTTGCAAAGTATATGATCTGCTCCATAACCTTTGCTTTTGGGTAAATGCCCCGTTCCTCAGGAAGATAACCGAATCTTACTGTTAAGCGGTTTATAGGCTTGCCGTTCCATTCGATAGTTCCTGTGTCTTTGGAGAGAATTCCCAGTATCATTCTTATAGTTGTTGTCTTTCCTGCACCGTTAGTACCAAGCAAACCAAAAACTCCGGGCTTACTTATATTAAATGAAACGTCGTCCACAGCTGTTTTATTTCCAAAGCTCTTTGCAACATTTGACAAAACAAGTGCCACGTTAAGAACCTCCTTTATAGTTTGTTTCTGTTTTATAATGCATTATTTGTATTAATGTAACTTTATAGTGCAAAATTGTACTCTAAATTTATTTTAGGGTAATTTGGTTTATTTTATAAGTACCAAAAGTAATAAATATATATGACTTGAGTCATTATGACTATATTAAAAGATTAATATTGATATAAAGATATTTTTTGCCTAAGAAGTGTGAATTGGTCTTCATTCCATATTAAACCTGCAGTCTGAGTAAATATTAAAATGAAATTAAGGTATATTAAAATATAAAAACTAACAAGGAGAAAACATGTCAATTATAGTAGGCACAGAGTTGAAAAGTGATCTTGAGGCTATGTATAAAATGACTGGAGAAATTTTAACTAGAATGGATTTGGATGATATGAGGCTGATTGATGCTGAAGTTATGAGGCAAATAAGGCTAAAGGTTTTAGATATGGAAGCAATACTTCAGAAGGATATATTTACATGCGATTACTTGATTTCTAAAGGAAAAATTTTAAGTAACATAATGTATGATATTCATTAATGGTGATAATTATGAACGATAAAAATAGGTTAATTCATGTTATAAATAAAAAATTGGATAATATCTCATTGAACATGGAGAAAATGAAATTGGTAGATTATGTGTATTACCTGGAAAACCCCAGAAAAATGCTGTGGGCAAATTTTCTTGGAGGACTGTCGAGGGGATTTGGTATTGCTATTGGATTCACTCTTTTAGGTGCTGTTGTGATATATATTCTTCAAATAATTGTACGGTGGAAATTGCCTCTAATTGGAGAGATTATTACAGACATAGTAAATATTGTTCAGGATAGTATGAGAAGGGCGGGAGGAAAAATAAATGGATGATCAAATTGTAAATTCTCTGAGAGATACTTTAGCCAAAAGGCAGAGTGAAATACAGCATACTATTGAAATAATGAAGGAAAATAAAACAGCAGAGCAGGACAAGTATTCACCTACTGAGCTTTCAAATTATGATAACCATCCGGCGGATATGGGCACAGAGATGTACCAGGTTCAATTTAACAACGCTTTAAGGGTTCATGAGGAACATGAGCTTAAGGATATTGATGATGCTTTAAAAAAAATTGATGATGGCTCATTTGGAAAGTGTGAATTCTGTGGAAAAGATATTGACATTGAAAGGCTAAAGGCAATTCCTTCAGTAAAACTTTGTATAGATTGTGAGGAGGATAAGCCAGTAACCCTTGGAATATTGAAGATGGAAAGACCAAACGAGGAGTTGGTGTGGGATGCACCATTCGGAAGAAAATACCTTAACAAAAGAGAAGATGATGAAAACGAAGGCCTGGATTATCTCAATGACCTGGTAAAGTATGGTACATCCGATGGGCCTCAGGATATGGGAGGGTATTACGATTATGAAGAGTTTTACACCAACGAAATTGATACACAGGGTGTTGTAGATAAGATGGACAGGATATCAAATGAGCAATACAAAAGACAATTGCCTGATTAGTAATGGCTAAGAAATAACATCCAATTCTCATCGTCCAAAACCCCGTTAAATCGTCGGGATTTTGTCCTTGAGAATATGAAGTTATTTCTAAGGCACTCTTTAATAAGAGGAGATTTATAAAATAATATTGTTATTCGTGAATAGATCGGGAATGGCTGAAATATAACTTCTGCTATAAATCAGATATAATATTTTAGTCATTCTCTAATTCATTTCAGTAAAAAAGTCGAAAAAAAGCCATTTTTGGCAAATCAATGTATTACTTGAGGTTGGTTAACTATAGTTTTTTATTTCAGGCTGCTATTATACTTTATAAAAAAGTGTGGATATGGTATAATATTCATTGTTGCTTTTATAAGTTTACATAAACAAGATGAAAAGAGGAGAAAACTATGAGAAAATTTAAAAAGATGTCATCTGTAATTGTGGTTGCTCTAATTGTTAGCATTATTGCTGCAGGTATGGTTTGGAGCGTTAGTGCAACAAGAAAAGTTGATGCCACAGCAAACGATAACATTAAGATTTACTATGATGGAAATTTAAAAGCTTTTACAGAAACTGATGGTTCGAAGATATCACCTGTTATAATCGGCGGCAGAACATATTTGCCATTAAGAGCGGTTGCAGATTTGGTAGGTCTTGGAGTTGAATGGGTAAGTGATACGCAATCAATCAAGCTTACGTCAAATAACTCAGGTATACCTTATAAGGATAATACACCTGTTCAAACTCAGCCAAGTGCCAGCACAGCACCATCTACCGTAGCACCATCAACAACAGCACCAGTTTCAAGTACACCTGCTCCTGCGAATTCATCTAAAAGTGCAGGGACTTTAGCAGATCCGATTAAATTGGGAGAAACTTTCTCATGGTCTGCAAATGAGAATTATATAGACACTACAGCCTCAGCAGATTATACATGTACTGTTAAGAAAGTTGAACCTATTACATATGAAGAAGTAACAAAGTTAGGATTTAAAGTTACTTCTGATAAAGATAAGATAGAGTATGCAATGGTCACTTTGGATATGAGTGTTTCAAATGCTAAAATCACATCGGGAGATGCTTATTTATATTTGCCATTTATGAGAGATATTTTGGGAACACAAACACCATCAGGAGCTTCTATTATTGGTGGTACAGATTATGGCTTTGAAGGCAGCTTGCAGAGAGCAGCTGAAAGTGTTAACAAGGATAGTGAAGGCTATTCAAAAAAGATAAAAGCTGGTGAAGTACATAACTATAAATATGAGGGTAAAGTTATATTGCCTTTGACAAAAGGTCAGGAGAATTATTTGAGGTTAACTAAGGACAGCAGCTTAGAATATTCGGTTAGGCATGCATTCTTTAAGCTAAAATAAAAGACTTTATATTAAACAAAATATAGCATCTATATATTGCTTTTTAAAGAATCCAGTTTTCGTCTGGCTAAGTTCAGGCTTTAAAAACTGGATTTTTAATTTATAAGAAGCTACGTGTATCATATACAAAGTCGCTAAAAACATTTCATTTAATATTTTCTTTCAGTCTGGTATAATTTCATATATAAAATTATGGCGGGTGAATCATGAAACCTAAAATTCTTGTAGTTGATGATGAAGCTTCCATCTGTGATCTTGTGAAAATTAATCTTGAGTTGGAAGGTTATGAGGTAAGTACTGCGGTAGATGGAGAAGCTGCTTTAAGAAGTATTGAATCAATAAATCCGGATCTTTTAATTTTAGATATTATGCTTCCCAAAATTAATGGTTATGATATTTGCAAAAAGGTTACATACGAGAAGGGTATACCGGTAATAATGTTGACAGCGAAAACGGACCTTATTGATAAGGTTTTAGGGCTGGAGCTTGGGGCTGATGATTACATAACCAAACCTTTTCACGCCCGGGAGCTTGTAGCCAGGGTAAAGGCATTATTAAGAAGGGTTTCCAAGGAAGCAAAGAGCATTGAAGATTTGGGAAACCATCTGATCAATGGAACTCTAGAAGTGTTCTCTGAGATGCGAAAGGTTACACTGGCAGGTAGTGAGGTTGAACTGTCTGCGAAGGAATATGAACTGGTCTATTTTCTTATAAATCATTTAGAGCAGGTTTTTACTAGGGATACCCTTTTGGAAAAAGTATGGGGATATGATTATTATGGAGACACCAGGACGGTTGATGTTCATATTCAAAGGCTAAGGAAGAAGCTAAGCATTGAAGGTGGAGGAAATAACATAATACAAACTGTATTCGGTGTTGGCTATAAAATGGCCAGACAATGACAAAGTGGTGATTTAAGTGAAGATAGGACTTAGATATAAAATTTTATTTACTAATGTGATTGTTCTATTTTTAACATTTCTTATTGTGGCCTTAGTCTTGATAGAAGGGGTAGACAGGGTTAACAGGGATATGCTTTTAAACAATCTTGTCAACCAATCAGAGATATCTGTTAGGACGATAAAACAGAGCCTTTTAATGGATTCGGATACTGATAATGTTGAAGGCCAGTTCAATCTGAGGGCAGGAGACTTTGCATCAAGATTGTCAAAAGAATCGGGCATTAGGGTAATGATATTTTCATCCCATAAAAAGCTATTGGCAGATTCGGAGAATTCCGAGAATGAAGACTTTAGTTTAGCTGAATTGGAAGAAGCCTTTAAGGATTCCGGTAACAGGGCATACAGCCAGAGAGAGATTGATGGCGAGAAAAAGCTCTTCTTTGCATTTCCAATTATACATTCCGGTAAGATAATTGGCGGAGTGTTATTTATCAATTCTCTTTCCGATATTGAAAAAAATAAAAGAAATATATCCATTCTGGTTCTGATAGCCTTTCTGGCAGGAACAATAATTATACTTATTGTCAGCATAATTCTATCCGGGACAATTACAAAGCCCCTAAAGGTATTAAATCGTTCTGCCATAAACATATCCAAGGGGGATTATTCTAATAAAATTCATATAAAAACAGGTGATGAACTGGGGGTTCTGGCAAATACCTTCAATTTAATGATGGATGAAGTTGCCAACAAAATAAATTCCATAGATTTTGAGAAGGCCAAACTTGGTGCCGTATTGGAAAGTATGGGTGAAGGTGTTGTAGCCTATAACGGTGATAATGAAATTATAGCGAACAATGCAATATCCAGAAATCTCTTTATGGAAGAGCAGGAAGATTGGATATGTGGAATAGTTAAAAAAGTGAGGAAGAGTAGACAGAGATTGGTGGTTGAGATAAATTCCAACAAAAGAAACCTTCTTGTTTGTGCCACACTTTTAAACCATGATGATTTAAAAGATGGAGTGGTTTTAATCATTAACGATATAACTGAGCTAAGGAGCTTACAGGAAAAGCAAAAAAACTTTATAACCAATGTCTCCCATGAGCTAAAAACTCCTCTTACCACAATACTGGGTTATGTTGATCTATTAAAGGAACAGGGAGAAGACAAAAAGATATTTGAAACATCAATAGGATATTTGGAGAGCTCATCGGAACGGCTTAAAAGATTGGTTGATGATCTTATTGATTTATCCAGCCTTAAGAAATTCGAGTTTGAAATAGAAAAAAGAAGCATTGATATAACGGGACTTATTAAAGATACGGTCGGTCAAATGGCTTTGAAGGCAAAAAAGTTCAATATTGAAATTGAAACATATCTACCTCATTTAGAACCTATAATGGCAGATCCGATAAGAGTAAAACAGGCTGTTGTAAACATTTTAGACAATGCGATAAAGTACTCAAAAGAAGGAAGCATATCTGTGAATCTATATGATAATGGAGGAAATGTACAATTGGATATAGAGGATAAAGGCTGTGGAATACCAGGAGAGTTGCTGGAGAAAATATTCGAGCCTTTTTACAGAGTAGATAAAGCCAGGTCCAGGGAGATAGGCGGAAATGGACTGGGACTTTCCATTACAAAGGAAATAGTGGAAAAACATAATGGGGAGATAATTATACACAGCATAGAGGGTAAAGGGACAAAAGTAAGCATTATTCTTCCATATGAGTAAAAGCAGGATAATGTTAAACCTTTACATCTATATTGTTGCCAAGATGTGGAGTTGCTGATTTTTCCATTGTTTTTTTATTAGCTGCATTCATGCTATCTATCAGGTTTTTCGATGCAGATACATCATTGATTAGGGCTTTTCTCAGCATAAGGGTGTTTATTGCATCATAAGGTCCATTCATAACTTTATTGGCTATTGATACTGACATACCATCACTCCATTAAAATATATTTAAAAATAATATATATTATTATTATACTCTTTAAAACTTGATTTTCACATAGTTCCTATGGACTATATTATAAATTGAAAGCAAAAATAATCTTGCATTTGCCGGAACTTTGGTAAATTTGATTTTTTTACAATTTTGTTACATCCGGTTTATCCTATTATAATAACTGTGATGTATTATTACATTAAAATTGTTATTAATCTTACATTTGGCGGAGCAAATAACGAACGGTTCAACGGGATTTGCGACAGACAAATGTAGGAGATTAATCACTTTTAATATACATTAAAAGTTAATCATTTTATTATTTTAAGGACGATAAAACTGTTATAGGGTTTTGGAAGATCATTAATAAGAAGGGGGCATAAATTTGAATATAAGATTATCGGCTGTTGTAACAGGTTTTGTCATTATAATGTTATCAGGCTGCAGTTCTTCTGATAAGGTGACAGTCATAAAAGGTCCTGGCACTTCAAATAACAGCCTTCTAGTAGGATTGAGCGAGCTGTGCAAAGGGGATGTTGAAGGATTTGCAGGTGAGAAACTCATGATAAGAGCTGATAAAAGCAGCAGTGAAACAGAGTTTTACAGCATGGATGTCAGGACAAAGGAGAAAAGGTTAGTTTTTTCTTCTATTTACAAAAATGATTCTAAATTAAATATTTCAAAAGATTTTAAATATGCCATATATGATAAAACACTTGTAGACCTAGAAAAGAACAGTGTTTCAACTCTGCCTCAGGTAAATCCCCAGGTTAAAAATGTTTTCTCCATATCGGGTGTGCCTGATTATTGGTTTTATGGTGATCATGAGGTAATGGTAGCAAACCCTGTGACATATATGAACAGATATTTAGGAGCCAAGGTTTATGGCTTAATGAGCTATACCGGCGATTACGGAATACAGCTAAGAAAGACAGGTGATATAGAAAAACAGGAAGAGCCGAACTTTAAAAATATAAAAGCTCCTGCTATAAAAGGCGTAAAAAATGCTGTTATGGATTTCGACAGGTGCAGGTATATATTTTTAGGCACATCAGTCAAGGAAAACAGGGATGATCTATATATACTTGATCTTTATAAAAAGGAATTTGTTCAAATAGATAACGATGTAAGCTTGTTTGTACTTCACCCTTCAGGAAGCAGCATAGCCTATATAAAAAATCAAACCGGTGACAATAAGGAACAAAAATTACTTGTTTCAGATATGTCGGGAAATGAAAAGAAAGAACTGGATAGCCAGGATGATATTTCGGGAATTTCATGGTCCTTCGATGGATCATGGATAGCATACTCAGGTGGGGAAAATAACAAAAATGATATGATAATCATAAAGGCTGACGGCACAAATAAAGAGCAGTTAACCCAGGGAATGAACCTTGATGGCAGTATAGCCTGGGCTCAAAGTAATGACAAACTGGCTTTTACGACAAATGGAAATGATGTATATAAAGATAAGAGGGTTTATTTAATAAGTCTTAACATCACTTCAGGTAAATTGGCAACCAATTCACAAAACATTGAACCGGAAAGGCAGAATACAGCATCGCAGCTTGTAAGGCTTATGAGGGAGGTAACACAGGATGTTATTAAGAGTAGCTCGAAAAAAACGTGAACATGGAACAAAAACGAAGAGACGTCCAATTCTTAGAGTTATAAAAAACATAGTTATTTCTGTAATAACAGTAATGTTGGTTACTTCTATAATACTGTTTTTGCTGATATTTAATGGGGCAAAAAATACCAAGCCTCAAAATGCAAATGTTATGATAGTATTAGGATGTCAGATATGGGGGGAAGGTCCCAGCGAAATGCTGGAATATAGGCTTGAAAATGCCCTAAAGCTATATAAAATGGGTATAACAAAGCATATTATTGTAAGCGGAGGCCAGGGCCCCGATGAGGTAATAACCGAAGCTAAGGCAATGAAAAAGTGGTTTGTAAAAAAGGGGGTTAGTGAAAGTGCAATCTATGAAGAGGACAAGTCTACCAGCACTTATGAAAACCTGAAGTTTTCCAAGGTGATAATGGATAAGCATGGATTTAAGGATGCGGTAGTTGTGACCAGTGATTTTCATGTATATAGATCAGTCTGGTTATCCAAAAGGCTAGGTTTTAAAGCAGAAGGTGCTCCGTCCATAACTGTAGACCATCTAAAGCCTTATTATTATTCTAGAGAAATTGTATCAAATATAAAAAGTTTTTTATTGGATAGGTAGGTGAAACTATGAGAAAAGGTTATATTGCATTACTATTTTTGATTCCTGTAATAACAGTTGGTATGATCAATTTAAAAAATGTGGTCAGAGGTGTAGAGGACGTGACTGTATCCGCAAAGAATAAGGTGGAATCGGTTTTTGCAAAACCGGATAATGAATGGAAAAACAATGAAGAGCCGTCTAATAAGGCACACTTGCGTAGTGTTAAGCCGGATGTACCCCTGGATGAGCTTTTGAAGGGTAAAAATATTGATAACAAAGATAGCTTTAATATATTTATTGATCTTGAAAAAAGGACGTTGTTCTTTAAATACAATGAAGAAATAATAAAGCAATACGTTATTTCGGCTGGTAAAAAGTCAGAAGAGGGCCAAAAGGAGAAAGAAGGGGATTATAAAACACCTGTGGGTAATTTCTTCATATGCCAGAAGGAAGTATATAATCCGCCTAAGACGTATCTTGGAAGCAGGTGGATGATGCTGAGCTATCCGGGATTGGAAGCAGCTGAGGAAGGTCTTAAGAAGGAGATGATTACCAAGGATGTATATAATACGATAAAAGAAAGCTATCAGGACAAGACTATGCCTCCGCAGACCACAAAGCTAGGCAGTTATATTGGGATTCATGGCGGTGCAAGGCCGGATTATCCAAGGGATTGGACGGCAGGATGTATAGGGATGTATAATCAGGATGTTGAAGAAATATACAAGTATGTAAAAAACGGGACAAGGGTTGTAATACAATAGATTGATAGCACTTTTATTTGGAATTGAATCTATATCCGGTTCCCCAGAGGGTTTCAATCCACTGGGGATCGGAAGACAAGATCCTTAGTTCTCTCATGATCAATGCGGTAAAAACGGTTAAAAATAAAGGGAAGCTTATCTTCCGGGATACCAGGACCGTTATCGGTTATACTAACCTTTATAATGCTGTCAATATGCTCCATAACTACCTCTAGTGTCAAGTGGCTGGCATCACTATATTTGACGGCATTTCCTATAATATTTCCAAAAGCCTGGTTAAGTCTCTTCCCATCAACATCTATTTGTACATCTTCCTTAACATTGTCAGTGTATTTAAAATCTACATGTTTTTCCTCAAGATCAAATTTGAATTCCTCCATTAAGTCAGCCATAAATCTTTTAATATGCACATTTTCAAAATTGAATTCAAGTTTATGAAGATCCAGTTTTGAAAATAAAAAGAGATCATCAATAAGATTGTTCATGTAAGCAGTATTTCTGTAGATCACCTGTAGGTATTTTTCCAGGCTTTCGGGAGGTATGGATGATGGGTCCTGAAGAGCTTCAATATATCCCTGAATAGATGTAATGGGGGTTTTAAGATCGTGGGAGATATTTGCTATTAGCATTTTTCTGTTGTCTTCATATTCGTTTTGTAGTTTTTCTCCTTGGTAGAGTTTTTTTGCCATATCATTAAATGATTCTACAAGTGTACCTATTTCATTTTGTACACTGCGTTAGCTATCTCGTCAACACCGTTTTTCAACTCAGCTATGGGGTTTAGAATTCTTTTTTCCAAGCGGTGAAGCAATATGAATTGACCTACTTCTTTAATTAATAGAATAACCGCTAAAAACAACCCCACTGATTGCATTCCTATCCACTTAAAAAGCAGGTATATAACAAACATGTTAAGTATAAATATTCCAGGATTGTATATCAAAAATTTATGGAGCCGCTGAAACTCATGAAAATGCTTTTTATAATATTTTCTTATTTCCTTTTCTTTTTTTATTATGCAATCTTTCAGTTCTTCATTGTTTGTGCAAACAGCATGCCTTCTTTTTAAGAAAAAGGATTTAAAGTACTTATCCATAAACTCCACCTATATGTTTTGTATTAATCATTTTGAATCTTTAATTATTTAAGAAACATTTTCTTTGATTCATAAAACTAAATATCTATTTTTGTAAAAGTTAATTGCTTTTATTGATTATAACACATATGGGGAAAATAGATATCATATTTTTGCTGTGAGCATAGGAATGAATGCTGCATATAAATACAGCATTCATTCCTAAAAGGGCGTGTAAAAAATTACCATATAAAACTTATATTAACGCTTATATCTATATTTTGCTCTCCTGATTCATTGCAGGAGCATTTTCCTTTTACATTGAGCTGTATGTTTTCAATGTCATTGCTTTTGCTTATTGTTATAGCGAGATTAATGTCTGTAAGCTCCATTCCTTCTAACTGGCTGCAGCATTGATTATGATTTTCCATCATTTTCTGTGACAATTCTTCATGCAGGCATATTTTCATATCTTCAGGTATATCACCTTTATCTAATAATAGCTGGTATCCCTTTTCCGATTCAGAGATTTTAAGATTATGTAATATACCCAGTATACAGGCAAGCTTATTGAGTTTCCACTTAATACCGCATTGCTTTCCAGATTCACCATTTGCACACTTCTCATGATGAAATTGGTGAATATGCTTAAAGAACGCCTGATGTTTTTCACAGCAATCACCTGTAAACTCAGTTTCACTTTGATGCTTTACTTTTTTGCCATCATGTAAAGCTTCGGTATTGAGTTTTATTCTAGACTGACCGCTAGATAAGTTTTTGTAGAACTCGTTATTCACTCAACTTTCCCACATTAAAATATGGGTATGAACCTTGAAAAATTAATACAAATCAAGCACAAAGTTTTAACCGCTGCTTAAAGACCTTTGGTAATGATGATATAAATAAGTCCATTATTTCATTG
>JAEYYB010000182.1 GCA_023430975.1 Bacillota bacterium
CCATGAAGCTCCATCCCCCTCTGTTAAATTTGTTGCTAACATTGATTATACAGATTTGGACAGGAGCTTCATTTTTCATTTCTGTTTCATTCTTATTACAATCATATTATCGAACTCACGTTAAATAGCACTCCATGATAAGGCTCAAACTGATTTTTAGCCAGAACTAAAGCGTCTTTTGGAAGCTTAACAATAGTTTGGGCATGTGAGCTAAAGGCCTGGAATCTATGAGGTAACACTCCTACAAGAGGATCGTTAATTCCATGCCCAGTTAGTTCTACTTCAACACTTCCATTTTCCTGCCCATTAGGGTGATAATCAACCGTACCTCCGAAGACCTGGGTTAAAAGTTGATGTCCATAACATATTCCCAAAATCGAAGCATCGGTATATGCCGCTTTTTCAAGCCATTTGGCTGCATAAACACTCCAACTCTCATAATCAGTTACCATTGAATGGGAACCTGTTATTATAATTTTATCTATATCTCCTAATTCAGGCAATTTTTTGTTATTATAAACATCACACACAATAACTTTTTTGTTAGTTATTTCAGCACTATTTATAATAAAATCCTGAAAGTCACCATACATTTTTAAAATAGACCCAAATGTGCTTCCTGTCTTAATAATCAGTAATTTTCCCAAACTAATCCCTCTTCTTTAGAATAAGATTTACTAAAACCCAAAATCCTCATAAAAACTTAAAAGCTCACAACCCATTCCTTATTTATCACCTTTCGGAAACTATAACACTAAATAAGTCCTCCGTCAAATAGAGGCTGCCTTCGAAACCTGTGTATCCTTTACTCAGGACAACCCTGTTACCTACAGGATAAGACACAGTAAGATGGCCTGCACCTATATTCTTTGCAAACTCCCTTTCCAAATGACTGCCTATTACAAAAGAAGGACTAAATGAATCATAATAGCCCTCTCCTTTAAATTGCGGCCAGTGTTTTGATAAATGATATTGTATTTGAGTTGCATCAGTTTCAAAAACCAGATTGGTTTTGTAGCCTGAATCAAAATTTTCAAGATAATCTTTTAAATTGTCATGGATGTCACTGTTATAAAACTCTGTTACAACAGTTAATTCCGGCAGCCATCCCAAATCCTCCGCCAGAAATTTAGTAATAGCAGGAGCATAATTGCTGTCGCCAACAACCACTGCATAACGTTGAAAATCCAGATCATTGTATGCATCAGCTATTCTTCCAATATATCCGAAATATACCTTTTTCTCATCTTCTATTATGTTATTTACCAGCACATCTTCTAATCCTAAGGCTTTTGCAACTTTTCTAAGGAACTCTTCAGTTGCAGTTGGGCCTATCGGTAATGTAAAGTCAAGATACGGTATACCATGCACATCTTCAAAAGCTTTTGCTGCATCCAATCCATATATTTTTGAAACCACAATATTCAGCTCAGCTTCACCGGCGTCTTTTATTCCCTGGAGACTATCCGTGTCAGTAAAAAAAGCATTTACTTGAAGCCCAAGCCTTGACAAGAGCTTCTTTAATATATTGAGATTTCCTCTCCAGAATGCATCCTGTCCAGGTACTACACCCCAAAGATTTACCTTCTTCTTTATTTTTTTATCCTTTTTTTCTATATAATCATTTATAAGAGCTTGAAACAATATGTCATACCCCTTATACCCATCGCCCTTAAAACCTCCAGTTTCAGCACCTATTATACTGGTACCCCTTTTCTTAAAATCCTTGACTACAGAGTGGATATCATCTCCAATTATGTCAGTCATACACCCTGTTATCACTATATACAAATCACCTTCAACAAGCTTTATTGTATTCTCAACCTGCTCAATTAACCTGTCTGTTCCTCCAAAAACTATGTCTTTTTCCTGCACATTAGAACTTGGTACAGCCATTCCTCCACAATAACCAGCCCCAAGATAACCTGTACTTCCTATCTGATTCCAGTATATACTCCCGCCGCAACCCATCGAAGTATGCATGATAGGCACTACTCCAGGTATTGCAACTGCAGTTAACAAGGCACCTCCTAGAGCACAAAATGATCTTGGTCTTTCAATAAATCTATCATTCATTATATTGCTCCTCCTTCAGTTACAAATTTAAAGGGTTCTTCACTGTACCAGCTCTCAAAATACGGCTGTCTTACATTTCCCCTTAGCTTCTTATTAAAGGCAGGATTTTTTAGTACTCTGTGTAATCTCCTTGCAATATCAAAAGCACCTGTATAACCTACATATGTATTTGCTCCTCCATATATGGGAAGTATAGGAATACCTTGCTTGGCAGCCCACACATTATCGGAATTATGGCCTAAATAAATATCAGGCCTGTTACGCTCTATAAGATTAACCGATTCAAAGGGATGAACCGTTGCTACGTTTACTCTTAGCTCTGCGTCAGCTTTCAAAAGTTTATCCAGATCAACATCCCCGAATTCATCATAGTGGTATGGCCTTACAGCAGTTATTTCCAGTCCCAACTCTTGAAGCCATATAGCTGTGGCCAATGTCCTTACTTCCCCTGCACTAAGCATTGCCTTTTTGCCTTTAAGACTTTCCCTGTAAGGCTTCAGGACATTTCTTAATTCATCCTCTTCCTTTTTAATTATGGCTTCTGCTCTCTCTTCCAGACCAAAATGCTTTGCTATGTCTCTGAGCCATAGGCTTGTATTGTTGATACCAATTGGCATATGTCTTAATATGTAAGGAACTCCATACTTTTCATGAAGATGTTTTACAAGATAGTCGTCATGCGTTGGGCAGGTACTTATGGATAAAGCTGCCTTTGTTGCAAGTATCATATCATTGGGGTGGGCAAAAACAGGATAAATCTTAACCTCAAGCCCTAGTGCATTTAGAAGCCTTGTTAGCTCTTTTTCATCCAAAGGCGTCATTGAAGAAACATTAAGTAGATTTACAAGCTTGCTTTGGCGTTGCTTCTCTTTTTCATTTTCCAACTCATCAATCAATATCTTATTCTCGATCTTTTCTTCCTTTAAAAGATTTCGTGCGATCGAGTGGTAAACTGCATCATATGCAGTAGCCATTATCTTGGTCTTGAACCCTTCACAATGAACAGGAAGTATCACCGCATTAACTTGACCCTTTAGCTTTGATGCAACACCGTCTATATCATCACCTATAATGCCTGGTACGCATGTCGAAACTACAATTATTGACGCCGGACGATATCGCCTGTCAGCTTCAAGTATGGCCTCTTCAAGTTTACCTTCTCCACCGCTCACAACATCCTTTTCGTTTAGATTTGTCGTGAGCCATAGTGCTCCCTTAGGATTGGTACTTCCGGCCAAAGTCTGTCTCCATCTTATATTGGCGTTATGACTGTGGCCCGCCCCGCCGCATCCGATAGATCCATGTACAATAACAACTGAATCAGGTATTGAATTTAAAATCGCAGTTCCTGGAAGCAGTTGACATATAGAACCCTGACAAAAACCTCTATCACTAAACTTTAAGCAGCCTCCTCCAAACTTCTTTTTAAGGTCGCCTGCAGTGCCCCCAAATTCAATACACGCTCCAAGTCTTTCTTCCCTTTTAGGTGCAACTTTTTCATCTATATAACTCAAATTAAACTCCTCCTTTTTCAATAAGTGATTGAAAAATCACTTCCTAAGCCATCTCTAAATATCTATTTCTCTCCCAATCAGTAACAGCTAAATTATATGATTCAACTTCATGCCGTCCTAATGTCAGAAATAACTTAATAAACTTCTCACCAAAATATTCTTTCGCAACCTGGCTGGTTTCCAAATAATTCAAAGCTTTCTCCAATGTGTTTGGAAGTACATCTGCCTCTTCATTTAGATATGCATTTGAATTTGTTGCAGAAGGAGGAACAAGCTTATTTTCTATTCCATATAGTCCCGCTGACAAACTCGCTGAAATTATCAGATATGGATTGGCGTCAGCAGAACCAGTCCTGTGTTCAAACCTGCTTCCATTTCCCGTTTCCAATAAGGAACGTGTTGAGACCGTCCTATTGTCATTGCCCCATGTGACTTTTGTCGGAGCAAATGAATTATCGGTAAACCGTTTATATGAATTGATGGTCGGTGATCCCAAAGCCATGAAATCCCTTGAATTTTGTAAAAGCCCAGCTAAGTAATTGTTCGCTATGCTTTCATTTTCAGCAAAAACATTCCTCTTCTTTTCCACATCCCAAAGGCTTTGATGTACATGATAACCACAGCCTGATTCACCTGCCCATGGTTTTGCCATAAAAGTTGCATAAAGCCCATGATTTCTGGCAATCTCCTTAATTGCATTTTTAATAAGCAGTGTCTTGTCGGCCATTTCTAAAGCATCACCATATTCAGGTATGACCTCGATCTGTGCAGGGCCATATTCAATGTGGAAAGCCTCGAGCTCTATGCCAAACTCCTCAAGTCCATTACGCATTTCCCCTATAACATACTCAAGCTCTGCACCCTTATATAACGAATAGCATTGTATTCCGTCAAAAAGTGGCTTTTTATCCTGATCGAGAAGATAAAACTCCAATTCAGAACCTACTAACGGCCTTAACCCTAAGTCATTATACCTCTTTAAAATATTTTTTAGTATGTGCCTTGGTGAAACCTCCAAAGGATTACCATGCTCATCAAAAATATCACTTAATACAAAAGCACTTCCTTCTCTCCATGGAATCTTTTTTAATGTAGAAAGGATAGGCTTTGCAACCATATCGGGAAAACCGTTATCAAAATTGGCCAGTTCTATATCTTGATAAACACCGCACTGTATATCCCATGCAAAAGGTGCTTTAGCAAGAGCAGTACCGTTTTCCAGGTTTTTTAAGAAGTGCCTTACCGGAAGCCTTTTACCACGCAATACTCCATTTATATCCCCAAATCCCACTTCAACCGTATGTATTTTATTTTCATCTATAAACTGTTTTACATAATCATAACTCATCAAAATTCCTCCTCAAGCTTACATATACTAACAATCTTTAATGTCTTATTTTAAAACGTCTACATAGGCCTTATTTACCAGTTCGTCCCCATTAGTGTCTTTATCCAGTATATTTTGCTTCTTTAACGCATCAACGACTTCAATTAGACTATCTCTGCCGCCATCTACCGATGATTCAAAATTGTATTGTTTTAGCAATACCGCATTTGCATCCACTTCTCCGCTTATATACTTCTTTTCAACTATTATTTTGGCAGCTTCCTCAGGATTTTCCGATACCCATTTGGCACCTTTAATAATAGCCCTGGTTATCTTTGCCGCCGTTTCTGGGCTCTTATCAACAAGTTTTCCCCTCAAAGCCAATAGGCAACAATACTTCTCACTATAAGGAGGTGTATTTGTATTACTTAGAATACTGTACCCTTTTCCGCTATCTATATAAAGCTGTCCAAATGGGTCCCACATAATGAAGGCATCTATTTCCTTTTTATCAAGAGCCTGCTCTAAGTTCGCTCCAGGGAAAACTTTGAATTCCACATCACTTTTAGGGTCAAGTCCGGCATCAATAAGTGCTGTGGACATTAACACCATGGGATAATCTCCAATTGCATTTATTCCAATTCTCTTCCCCTTTAAATCCTTTACCGATTTTATCCCCGAACCGTTTGGAGCAACTGCCTGAATACAACCCTTGTGTATACCAAGTGTATATTTAATATTGAAACCCTGTTCAATAGGTTTTATCCATTCCAAATTTCCCATAACACCATCTACTTTATCTGAAGCAATACCAATTTTGGTCTTGTCGAAGTCTAAAAACTCAGTTTGAGCATTTAGGCCTTCCTCTTTAAAAAAACCCTTCTCAATAGCTATATAAAGTGGTGCTTCGCAAGTTGCTCCCCCATTCCCAATTTTAATATCAGTTATTTCTGATTTCTCCCCTTTACTGCCGCAACCAGCAGTTATAACCGTTATTGCGGCTGAAATAACCAAAATTATAAATAATTTAATACATTTAATCATATTCTTCTCCTCTTTTACGGAATAATTTAAAAACCTAAAAATCAATTCTTTTTCCAATTATGTGCAGTTTCTACAAAAGCCTTAATATTAACTTCCGGAACACCCCCTGCCAAATCACAGCCCGGCATCAATATAAACCCTCCTTCCCCAGCTCCTTTTTTAATGCATTCATTTGTTGCATCAACAACTTCTTTCAAAGAACCAAACTCAAGAACTTCTGTAGGACAAACATTTCCAGCAATGCATAACTTTTCTCCAAGTATCTTTTTGGCATTTAACATCTCAACTTTTGAATCCAGCGATATGCAATGGACTTGAGTATCAGGTATAAGATGGAGACGATCTGTTATGTCTCCGCATATATGCAAGATGGATGGTTTATTTAGCTCTTTAACTGCACTTACAACTCTTTTGGTATACGGTAATACAAACTCTTCAAAATGCTTTATCGATAATACATCTCCTGATGCAGACGGATCTGCTATAAATGCTCCATGTACATTTCCTGAAAGGATCATTTTTGTGAAATATGCAATGGATAGCTCAGTTGTTTTTTCTAACAATTCGTGTGCAAATCTCTTATCCTTATAGATAGCCTTACATGTTTTCTCCAGGCCATAAAACTGAGCAGCCAATGTAAATGGAGCACGTCCACTGGCCAGTATCATACGTTCATCATTATTAAGCTTAGCTATATGTTTGGCCGTATTGATAATCCAGTTCACATCAGGATCTTCAAATGCTTTATGTATATTCAACCCATAAAGGTCATCCTTACTCTCGATCGGGCAACTTATTATATCAGGTGCACCTTTGCCTCGAAATTTTATCTTTCCTCCAAGACCTTTTATCAGGATTGCCGTTGCTCCTGCACCCACCATTAATAGATCTGCTTGAAGACGCTTATTTGCTTCATAAAATATCTCTGCTGTTCTTACATGATCACCAACCAAGCTTTCCAGTGTATTGCCTGAATTTATTGCAGGCCAACTTCCACCGAGAAAAATTCCAACCGGCACAACCTCTGTAGTTTCTCTACGCAAGGCTCTCTCTACTGATTCTTTTAAAATTGACATACCCTATCTCCTATATTGACTTTCTGTTCTTGTGATAGCAAGTTTCACAACAACATAAATTCTCAAAAACAAAAAGGCCGCGTTCCATTAAGGAACACAGCCTCTAGTTTTCTAGTCAGCATATGTAAACCATATGTTTTGCAATTATATTTGTATATTTGGAAATATAGCAAAACACAAGCAACTATTTTAATTTGATTTTTTCATTTTTTTCGATCTGAACAACCTTACCTTCTTGTATGAACAAGGTAACAGAACCGTATTGAATACTTTCAACATAACTTAATAATTTTATTAAGTTTTCCTCAGATATTTGAGTTTTCTTTTTTACATCGTCTATTGCCATCAATCATCACACCCTCTATAAATTCGGTTATATGAAAAGTGTTATTATTCTTACATTTGATTGTAAAAGGTTAATAACTTTTTATCAATAAAATTAAAAACTGCTGCTTTTTAATAAGACCATATCATTTTCCAAAGCTATTTTTTCATTTACATTAACCTGTATTACAGTGTCATCTTGCTTGATTATTGTAACTGAGCCATTTTGAATATCTCCAACCGCTCTTACAATAATAGTACTTAAAGAAATTTTTTCAAATTGTTTACGCTTTCTAAGATTATTCATATGAACCCCTCCATATTAATCAAGTAAAATTTATTCATCCTTATTATTCATATTGTTTTAGTAGGTTTTGCATTTTAATTTAAGGGGGACTATTCAATCCCCCTATACTTTATGAAAATCATTATTAAATCAGATATTTGGTAAATAATATATTTACTGATCCTGGAAAAGAACTGTAGAAAGATATCTTTCCCCTGTGTCAGGCAATATAACAACAATTGATTTTCCCTTATTTTCAGGCCTCTTTGCAATTTGAGTAGCTGCAAACACTGCTGCACCTGAAGATATTCCCACTAAAAGACCTTCCGTCTTTGCCAGTTTTCTGGCAGTCTCAAAAGCTTCTTCATTTTTAACCTTATATATTTCATCTATTATTGATTTATTTAGAATATCCGGCACAAATCCAGGCCCTATGCCTTGTATTTTATGAGGTCCCGGACTGCCGCCTGACAAGACAGGTGAATCATTGGGCTCTACTGCTATTATCTTAACATCAAGCTTTCTTTCCTTCAGGATCTCTCCTACACCTGTAATAGTTCCCCCAGTTCCAATACCCGAAACAAATATGTCAACATGCCCCTCAGTATCTCTCCATATTTCTTCCGCTGTAGTCCTTCTATGTATTTCAGGGTTTGCAGGATTCTTAAATTGATTTGGCAAAAAGGAATTCGGTGTTTGTGCTGCAATCTCTTCAGCTTTGCGGATTGCACCTTTCATACCTTCAGACCCTGGTGTCAAAACCAATTCAGCCCCAAGTGCTTTTAATAGATTTCGCCTTTCTATACTAAATGTATCCGGCAAAGTTATTATAAGCTTATATCCCTTTGCAGCTGCAACAAACGCAAGTGCAATACCTGTATTCCCACTGGTTGGTTCAATTATAACCGAATCCTTATTAATAAGGCCTTTATCTTCTGCATCTTTTATCATGGAATAACCTATTCTGTCCTTAACACTCGATGCAGGATTAAAGTATTCAAGCTTTGCTATAAGCTTAGCTTCCAAATTAAGAGTTTTAGCATAACCTGCCAATTCTAACAAAGGTGTATTTCCAATCAAATCCGTTAAATTCTTAGCTATTTTTGACATTAGATCCCCTCCACCAATTTTATTCCTACTATTCTTATATGTTTAATTGATTATATTTTATTATATGTTCTATAAATTGTCAATACGATAATGAATTATTATTGTTTAAACCTATCGGAATAGTGGTATATATTATGATATGCTATATAAAAAACATTAGACTCTCTTCTATATTTTTTTCTGAATAATTTTTATAATCATTGACAAGGTCTTCCAGAGTAATAGAGTCAACAATCATATTTATACTTTCATTGATTTTATCCCATACATTCTGCTTAAGACAATATTTTATACTTTGTTTAAATTCTATACTATCGTCAAAATCTTCATCAGCAACTAAAAGTTGGCCTTCTAAAGCCCTTAAAATTGCACCAACCTTTATTTTAGAAGGTTCATCTGCTAATAAATATCCCCCTTGGGACCCTTTAATACTATCTACCAGGCCTACCTTTTTAAGCACCGAAAATACCTGCTCAAGATAATTACCTGAAACATTTTGTCTTTTTGCTATGCTGTATAATGCCACATGATCATTTTGGGAATAAATTGCCAGATCAACCATTGCTCTTAAACCATATCTTCCTTTTGTTGATAATTTCATACGCTTCACCTTTCCTTGTATATATGAAATGAATTATTGATTTCATATAAAATCTTTAGTAATATTAATCAAAGAAAAAAATTAAATTGAATACCCATAGCCATAACCTTTTTTACAGCTGTATCTACTGAGCAGTCAAATAATTGAACTCCGAAAATACCATTAATATTTAGAAGGTTTATTTCATGGTGCTCTATGCATTCCGCTACAACAACATGGCAATCTGAGACTGCAAGAACAACCCCATAGTACTCATCTACATTATAGCTCAGGTTTCTCGTTTCCAAGTACAGGTAATCATTATCACATACTTCATATATTATAAACTGTTTAGCCAACCGTAAATTTTTTTCCAATGATTTGCCATTTTTTGATGCAACTGCTACTTTATATTTCATATTAATTACCTCCTGCCTGGAGTTCCTTTTCATTATGAACTGTCATATTTAATACAGCTTTCTTTTGCCATAACTGCCTCCCCTATTGCCTAAGGCATGATTGAAATATTACTTCCCGTTTTGAGCGTGTGTTCACGAGCTAAGTTAACACGTAAGCGAAATTATACGGGAAGTTATATTATTAACATGCCAATCCATTATAAATAATAATTAAGACTTTCTTCCTTTACGAAATTCAATATCTCCAAAATCTTTGATCGAATTCTGAAGAAATCAGGGTCATTCCTTCTTCTTGGCCACCCCAATGGAACATTGATAATTTCCTGGATTTTTCCCGGTCTTGGAGTCATAACAATGATTCGCTCACTCATATAAACAGCCTCATCAATATCATGAGTAACCAGAACAACTGTAGTTTTTCTTTCTTTCCATATTCGTATTATTTCATCCTGCATATACATTCTGGTAAAGGCATCTAAAGCACCTAGAGGCTCATCCAAAAGAAGTACTTTGGGGTGATTTACAAGAACTCTTGCCAATGCAACTCGCTGAGCCATGCCTCCTGATAGCTGGTGTGGATAGGAATCCTCGAAGCCATCCAGTCCGACAAGCTTAATATAATCCATTACCTCATTATTCTTTTTGTCGTATATTTTCCTTGCAACTAACCCTGATGCAACATTGTTTTTAACACTAAGCCAAGGAAAAAGTGTTGGGTCCTGAAAGACAAGGCCGCGAAGATAGTTTGGTCCTTCTATCACTTTGTTATCAAGTTTTAGAGTCCCTTTAGTGGGTGTATCGAGACCTGCAATAAGCCTAAGAAGCGTTGACTTTCCACAACCACTGGGTCCCACAAGTGATACAAATTCACCTTCGTTAATTTCAAGGGATGCATCATTTAATGCTACCACTTCACTGGAATTTGAATCCTTAAATATCCTTGATACTCCTTGTATCTCAATATGCCCACCTGGTGTTTCCTCTTTTAATATATTTTTTGCTGCTTCTACCATTTAATCAACCCCTTCTGCCAGATGAGAACTCTATCTCTTAGCTTAAATAATAAAGTAAGTAATGTGGAAAATATTAAAGCTATTACAATTAAGCAAGCATAAACTTTATTATATTCCGCCCACCCTTGTGCCCAGTTTATGTACCACCCAAGACCGGCTTTTACCCCAAGCATTTCTGCTACAATAAGTGTTATGAATGAGTTCCCCATACCCATGAATAAACCTATAAAAATCATTGGATATGATGCAGGTATTGCAACCTTAAATATAAGATACTTGCTTCCGGCTCCAAGAGTTCTAGCTACCTCTAAGTAAGAGTTTCTGACATTACCTATTCCCGAACTTGTCATGACTGTCACAGGAAACCATACTGATAAAACAATCAGAAATATACTGGACCAAAATGTAGTAGGAAAAACAACCATAGCTATTGGAATCCACGCAGTTGCAGGAATCGGGCCAATTATTTTCAAAATTGGCATTACCCAATAACTCACTGTTTTATTCCATCCCATTGATATTCCTGTTATAAGTCCAAGAGTTGTCCCTATTGCATATGCAACAAACATTAATCTTAAGGAATAAAACAAACTTTTTAGTATAAGTGACCAATCTTCCTTAAATACTCCCAAAACCTTGTCAGGTCCAGGAAAATATGGCAATGCCAGCAATGCCAATTTAAGTGTGACAACATCCCAGATTTCAATGGCTCCAACCACAGCTGTCAAGATTGGAACAAGATGCCTTAACTTATCATATATTTTCTTTGATCTTATGGAAATTATTAGTAAAATCGAATAGACAACTGCTGATACTACCAAAACAGATGCATAAGCATATCTTATATTCAGCTCCTGATTGTTTGGAAGATTTAAATGAAGTATAATATTTGCAATCAAAATTAATAAAGGTATAATAACTACAAAACTGAACTTGTGAGTATTTTCATTTTCAATTATGTTATCGTTTAGTTGAGCATTTTGCACCACGCCGTTTTCGGCTAGCTCTAAATGGTTTATGGACATTTGTCATTCACCTCTTTATAGTCGCTATTTGATAGATACCGAACTTAGTCATGATCAAAAATAACTTCCGTTATAAATTTCGCTCATGCCTTATTATAAATTTACAGTCCGGTATCTTGGATGTAGTCTGTCGGTTATTCACCTTTATAATCAGGTATTACTTCTGCAAAAATCTTTTCAAACAACTGATTTTCGTCTGTCGAGTCTTCTAGAATACCTTGTTTTTTCTGTTCAGCTATAAAGAACTTGATACTTTCTTTTGCCTTTATTACAGAAGGCTTCCATACATAATCATTTAACAGCTTTTCAATTTCATTTACATCTGCAGAAACATATTTATTATCAATTTCCAACTGAGCTGTTTCTTTTATGTTGCTTGCTATCCATTCAACTGCTTTTAATACTGCTCTTGTATAAGCTGCAGCAGTCTCAGGATCTTCCTTGACAAGTTTTTCGCTTACAACAACATAGCAGCAGTAGCCGGATTTATAAGGTTCATCATGTCCAATATTCAATAATTTTACATACTTCTTTTCCTTTAATGCCTTTTCACCAAATGGGTCCCAAACTATGAATGCGTCAATGTCTTTCTTTCCTGCAGCCGCTTCAAGCTGAGGAGGTGGAAACGCCTTCCACTGAACATCTGTTTTCGGATCTATACCCAGCTTTTTAAGCTCTATTGACAAAATTATATGTGGTCCTCCGCCTATCGCATCAACACCAATTGTCTTTCCTTTCAAATCCTTTAAAGCCTTTATCCCTGAACTTTCAGGTGTAACAGCCTGAATACAACCTGCATGAAGTCCAGCAGTGAGTTTTACCTTTAATCCCTGCTCTATTGCTTTAAACCAGGAAAAATTTCCTACAGATGCATCAATTTTTCCTGATGCTATTCCTGTTTTTAATTCATTGAAATCTGCTTTTACGAAATCAACTTCCAATCCCTCTTCTTTGAAAAAACCTTTATGGTAAGCCACATATTCAGGTGCCTCACAGGTTCCGCCAGCGTATGATACAGTTACCTTTTTTAATTTTTTTGATTCACCAGATGCCTCGCTTGGCTTAGCCTCTTCACTTGGGTTGACACTGTCACTTACAATCGGACTTGTTTCAGATGTATTACCTGCTTTTTCACTATCTCCACAACCTGTGAAAATCGAGCTTATTAACATAGTTATTATTAAAATGACTAAAACTTTATTTTTCATTTTTACTTTCCTCCCTGGAATTGTAAATTTTTAATTAAATATCAATTTTCTTTTTCTAACTTGTTTTCTGTTTCACTTAAAATGTCTTCAAGAATTTCTGCTGCACCTTTAACAAATCTCTTACAGTATTCATGATGCTCGGGAGCACCCCATTCAAGATTTCTTGTAAGCACCCTGCAGCAAGTTGATTTAAATACCTCCTTAAACCTGTCATGAAGCATGGCGGTAAGTTTAAAAGACTCCTCAATGCTTTCCTCAGGATTGGTTCTCCCTTTGATAGCACCTAGAACCAATGCTGCTCCCGTGAGAGAACCGCAACAGCATTTTGATGCTCCAAGACCTGCTCCAAACACAGTAGCCATTTTTAACGCACTTTCCGAAAGTCCTAGTCTATAATGCCTGTTATATGCCTGTAAAATTGCCTCAGAACAAAACAATCCATTACTAAATAGCTCCACAGCTTCGTCTGACGGTTTCATATTATCCGATGTCATTTTACCCCTCCCCAAAACCATATAAAATTATGATTTTCTTAAAGCCTGATCAAGATCATTAATTAAATCTTCAACATGCTCTATACCGATTGAGACCCTTATCATATCCGGCAAAACACCGGCATTTTTTTGTTCTTCCTCCGATAGCTGTGCATGAGTGCTGCTTGAAGGATGGATGATCAATGATTTTGCATCAGCTACATTAGCCAGCAAAGAAAATATCTTTACATTATCAATAAGCTTTTTCGCTGCATCGGTGCCTCCTTTTACACCAAATGTAAAAATGGCACCCGGACCGCCCGGAAAATACTTCTTAGAAAGTTCATAATATTTATTACTCTTTAATCCCGGATAATTTACCCACGAAACGTTAGGATGACTTTCTAAAAATTCAGCAATTTTTTGTGCATTATATACATGCCTCTCTACTCTTAATGAAAGTGTTTCGAGTCCCTGCAGGAAAAGAAATGAGTTGAATGGACTAAGTGCAGCACCTGTATCCCTTAGTAGTTGTACCCTGGCCTTTACTATGTAAGCAATCTCCTTAAACCGTTCATAGTATTTTAATCCTCCGTAGCTCCTATCAGGCTCTGTAAACTCAGGAAATTTTCCGCTTGTAGACCAGTCGAATTTTCCTCCGTCAACTATAAGCCCCCCAATTGATGTACCATGTCCCCCAATGTACTTGGTAGCTGAATGTACAATGACATCGGCACCATACTCAAAGGGTCTTATCAGGTACGGGGTCCCAAATGTATTGTCCACTATAAGCGGAATTCCATTTTCATGGGCAATATGAGCCACCTTCTCAATATCAATTATATTGATTCCTGGGTTTCCAATAGACTCAACATAAATGGCCTTGGTTTTGTCAGTAATAGCTTTTCTGAAATTGTCAGGGTCATCCGGATCAACGAATACTGTGTTAATCCCTAGCTTTGGCAATGTCACAGAAAACAGGTTATAAGTGCCCCCATACAATGTACCTGCTGCAACTATCTCGTCACCCGCCCTTGCCAGATTTAAGATTGAATATGTAACTGCTGCAGCTCCTGATCCGACAGCCAAGGCTCCCGATCCACCTTCTAAAGCAGTTATTCTCTGCTCGAGAACATCACTGGTAGGATTCACAATTCTGGTATATGTGTTACCGAACTCTTTTAATGAAAATAGAATCTCTGCTTGTTCCTGATTTTTCAATACAAAAGTAGCTGTTTGATAAATCGGTACTGCCCTTGATCCCGTTGTTGGATCAGGTATTTGCCCCGCATGGACCTGAAGAGTCTCAAAGTGAAGCTTTTGTTCGCTCATTTACATCACTCCTTTAAATTAAAAAGGCTAAACAAATTACACAAAGTGCAATCTATTTAGCCTCCAGTATGTCTGGTCAACCAATTCTTACTATTCATATATGATTTATTGGTTTTATTATAGTTAATATTTATGATGCTGTCAATAGATTTTATACTTTATTTTAAAGATTGCTAATTTCATTCAAAGATAACTTAACTTTCTATTTTATATGACTTTTTACCCCAATTAATCTTGCTTTTTAACTTCTTGTAAATCAAAAAGAAAACCCCTACACCTGCAAAACCAATAATAGTTTGAGGGCAGGAAAACCCGCAGTTCCTGCATGACCCTGTGCAACGTTCCAACCTTAAAATGCTTGTAGCCGATGCTCCCAAGTTTGCTAAAAACACGCTGCTCCCAATTAAAAGTGATTTTAATGTTTTCATAAAGTCCACCTCCACTGTTTTTGCACATACATTTCTTAAAGTAATTAAGCATATGAAAAGTGTTAATAATCTTACATTTGGCAGAGCAAATAACGAACGCTTTTACGGGATTTGCGATAGACAAATGTAAAAGATTATTCACTTTTCATACAGGTAAACTTTTATCCTGTTCAATTACTTCATTGTCTTTTGAAACACTCCAACCACTTTTCCCTCTTCCATAGCTAATTGCACTTTTAGGGCATACCTTAGCACATTGATGGCAGGTTATGCATGTGTGTATATTATATTGAATTTCATTTTCCGCACTTTGTATTGCACCTGTCGGACAATCCTTTGAGCATAAATTACATTTCGTGCATTTTTCTTTATTATATTTTAACTTATATGTAAATGGCAGCTTTGAGCCAAAATAGTGCATCAAACTTTGCACAGCACCTATAGGACATAAGTAACTGCAATACCCCCTGCCTCCCTTTGCAAATATGCCCAGGACAAATAACCAGATAAAGACAGTCAAAATTGTTGTGGACCCTAAAACTCCTATATCCAGGTTCACACCACCTAAAACAAGCTTTTCCATTACAGAAAAATTACAAAATGAACACACAACCGAAAGGCTTAAGGCAGGTGTAAGAAGAAAGCCTGCTAAAACTCCATATCTTATGGGTGTTGGGTTTATATGTTTTTGCCAGTTCAGCTTAATCTTATCCGGCAAAATTCTGCTTAAGTATTCAGTAACAGCCCCTGCTGCACAAAATTTACCGCAGAATATTGGTCCAAGAAAGAATGCCAAAATCAAAATTGTAATGGATATGATTGCTGAAGTAGTAAGTATCTGCACACCTTTTCCAGTAAAAATTCCTTGTACAACCATTCTAAAGCATGAGCCATGGATATCGCTTCTTCCTTGAAGGTTCAAAACTCCATTCAAAAGTCTTTGTATCAACGCAAAAGGTGCGTAAATTAATACAAATCCCAGCAAATACCATGCTGCTCTTATTATTAAATATCTCTTTGATGCTTTCATAGTAACCTCCTGCTTTATAATTAATTTTCCTTATTTCTTCAGGTCTTCTTAGTCACTAGGTAATCTCTTTTAAATTTAGAATTAACAATTTCAAAAGGAACCCTTGCCAAAATTTTTCCACTTTTTGAATCAATAACCAACAAATTCCCTGAACTTATATTATACTTCTCGTTAATCTTTTCTCTTGGAATATCAAAATTTACACTCACACTTTTTGATACTCCAGGCTTTACAGCTTCTTTAAAACTTTGAGTCTTATTGTCATATGAAGGATCAGTTGAAACTACTTTTACATCGCTATTGAAACCTTCAGTCTTGAACTCCAGCCATAATGGCAGTTTATCCTTGTTGACTATTCCACCACCGTGTCCTGTAGAAATAGATATCCTTCCCGGTTGCACTAGCCTTTTTGGTATTCCCTCATTCTGGATATCATATACAACAGCCTTGGCCTCTTTATTTTCTGCTGATGAAAAGATACTCAGCATAAATTGACCCGTCTCTTTAGGAATAGATTTCCTGTAATAACCTGCACCGATGATTAGAAATAAACCTACTGTAAATGTTACAAAACACAATAACCCCCTCGTAGCATTAAGCTTTTTCATTCTTCGTCCCCCTTTTATTTATTAATTTAATTAATTGGAAAATATCTAAAAAAAGAGGCTAAGTATATAGCCAAAATGATTGGTTTATACTTAGCCTCTTTTTTTAAGTCAGCCTTTCTTATTATGTTTTTATGTTTTTATGTTTTATGATCTATAATTTTCCAAAATTATTCCTATCGACTTACTTGGTATTTATATATTATTATAATTTTATCTATTTGTCAACAATTATATTTGAAGATAGTATGATTATTTTGTGAACAAATTATGAACAAATTGGTACAAATTATGGACAAGTATAAAGCTTACAGCCATGTTACTCATTTTATCTTTATAACCGGTAGTAACGGTTAACAATTACTTTACTTACTTGACACATTTAAATATAAATGTTATAATTTTACAAAAATACAATTCATATCAGAATTATTTGAAATAGTTGCTGACTATAAAAGAGGCTGGATATTTTATTCGGTCTCTTTTTGTATTTTAAAAAACAAAAAAAGGAGGACATATGCTATGATTAACTTAAAAGAAAGCACCTGCCCAACCCGTGAACAGCGTGCAGGCGGTATTAATGCCTATTGCGGAAAAGCAAGCCAACTGGTCAAAGATGCAATAGAAGGTAATCTAGTAAACAGAGAAAGGCATTTCCAGCAGAACTCAGGATGTATTTTAAATTTTTACCTCACAGTCCGAGTTGCCACCATACGTGATGCTGTAATGATTATTCACGCACCTGTGGGTTGTTCAGCACCTGCATCACTATATAGAGAAGTATTCCGGAGAATACCTGTTTCGCAAGGACGTCCGGAAAAGTTGGATTTTCATTGGCTTACAACAAACATATCTGAAAAAGATGTTATATATGGAGCTGCTTTAACTGCACCCCTTTGTCCAACATATACTGACTACTTGTCAAAAGGTCTGGAGCAAGAGTATGGAGTACCATATTTTCTATATCCATCTCCTATTGGGATAGCAAATACCGATGAATGGCTCCGGACCATCGGAAGGTATGTAGGAAAAGAAAAAGAAGTTGAAAATCTCATTGCAGAAGAGCACAAAATATGGGTACCAAAAATGGATAAACTAAGAAGCAGCTTTGAGTCACTAAAGGAAGGAGGTAACGGATTTAGCGTACTGGGGTCATTAGGTCAAGGGAGACTTCTTACCCAAACTCCATTTTTCCATGAATTCAAAGATGGAGAAAAACCTGTTATTTATGCCTCAACTGCCGGTTTTAAAGGAAATAATTACCAAGTCCATGAATGGGTTCTGGAATCTATATTCCAACAATACTTAAAGCCTTCTGAAAAAACAACAAAGGGACTTGTTAATATATGGGCAGGCATTCCTCTCCATGACCCATTCTGGCTCGGCAACCTTATTGAATTGGAAAAGCTTGTAGAAGAACTTGGCTTAATTCCAAATACTATCTTTGGATATGGAAAGGGCCTTAAAAATATTGACAAAATTCCCGAAGCCCAGTTTAATCTCTTGGTTTCTCCATGGCTGGGACTTAATAGCGTAAAGCTTTTGGAAGAAAAATTCAATACCCCTTATCTCCACTACCCAACCCTACCTATTGGTGCATATGAGACCAGCAAATTTTTAAAGGCAGTAGGAGAATTTGCTAGTATTGAACCAGCAAAAGTAGAAAGTGTTATAAAGGAGAATGAGAACAAATATTATTATTATATCGAACGTTTTGCAGATGTTTTCCTTGAAACCCGTGTAATGTCCAAGAGATTTGCAGTTGTTTCAGATTCCCTGTATGCTCTTGCACTTACCAAGTTTCTCGTAAATGATGTAGGTCTATATCCATCCAAACAATATATAACAGATAATCCTCCAAGTGAGTTCCATAACTCAATTAAAGGTTATTTCAAGGATCTCAATTATGGTATCAAGGCTGATATTGATTTTCAATCTGACGGATTCATTATTCATGAAGATATTAAAAAGACAGACTTCCATGGATACCCCCTTATTATCGGAAGTTCCTGGGAAAAGAAAGTAGCTCAGCAAACAGCAGCACATTATCTGTCCATATCTTGGCCTATGAACGAGAGACTTGTTATAAACAGCTCATATGTCGGATACGGCGGTGGATTAAAGTTTTTGGAGGATATTTATTCGGTAGTTCTAACAAGATTTAATTAACAATACACACTTCAATATCTTACAAACATGGTAAAATTCTACCTTCTTAAAAACCATACGGAACCCTTAATCAAAAGGTCCTGTATGGTTTTTATAGCTGTTATTCATTATGCTCATATAAAACGATACTCTCAATATAGTTGGTAAATCTCCTCAGTTCCTTCTCCTGATTCGCGTTTATTTCTCCGTCTTCATACATTCTGCGTATTTCGGAACGCTCTGCATCCAATATCTTAAACCGCAGTTCTTCCTTCTGCTCTTCGAGCCTGTCATAATACCGATCGTCAGTACGTTTTAATCTCTGCAGCATTTTTTCATATTCCAGAAGCACAGCATAAACATATTCCGGATGTTCCTGTGTTTTGGCATATTCCTCCAAACCCGTAATGGTTGCACCCATAGCCCTCATCTGGATGTCCCTGACCAAATGCAAATTATCTAAGCCCGCACCATTATTTCTGTGCTTATTCACACTTAAACGGCCGAAATCGCGTATAGCTCTTTTAAAGAAAAGCATGGTTCCGAAACGAAAATTATTGTCCAAGGCTCCTTCTCGATAATTAAGAAATTTGGTCAGGGTATCGAAAACCGTTATGTCTATTTCGTCATTGGCCAAAAGGTTGTTGATGTACTTTCTTTGCAGGTTTAAAGCAAGTAAGCGTGCCTCATTTGTTTTCCGGACATAATGCTTTGCATGCTGTTCATCAGGTTTCTTTTCCAAAAGATTCCTCCGAAAACTAACAGTGTATTCGTTTATCAGTTCCGAGGCCGCCAACTCATTTTCCTCATTTGTTTCCATTTTGATTTTTTTAATTGCCGACAGCAGAAGTTTATTTTTGGCCCAAGTCAAGTCCGCATACTCCTTAGCACCTACGGCAGGTATTTCCTTTTTGGAGAGCAGAGGCAAAAATACCGTCGCAAGAATTAATAACAGCAAAATTACTCCTGCGGCAATAAAAATAAGCAGCGAACGTGCCGGAAATATTTTTCCGTTCCCTAATAAAGCGGGCACAGTAAGGACGCCAGCCATGGTCACCGCACCCCGCACACCTGCGAGGGTTGTTATCAGGTTTGTCCTTATATCCGGTTTTTCAGCATTGTTTTTCCTAAAATAATAATTATGAGCTCTGCTCACAAAGGACCAGATAAATCGTATGGCAAGAATTGTTAATCCGATAACCGCTACATAGCCAAAAGCTAACCAATTTCCAATATCAGGGTTAGAAATAGTATCAAACATTGCCGTGGGAATATTCATACCCAATAATAAAAACACGAATCCGTTTAAGACAAACAAAACGATGGACCATGTGTTTTCTGTGAGCAACTGTTCTTCTGCCATGTATGTTTCAGTATGTTCCCTGACGATGGAGTGAATGATTCCGGCAGCTACGACGGCAATGACTCCCGAAGCATGCAGAATATCCTCAGTAACTATATAGACTCCAAACGGAGTCAGAATCTGCAACAGCGAATGGAACACCGGATCATTTATACCGTTTTTACGCAGTCTGAAGCGTACATAGGTTATAAGAAGTCCAAGCAATATCCCGGCGACAGCTCCAATCAGGAATGTATAGGAAAAGTTCAAAATCGCCTCTCGCAGAGAAAAATATCCGGTGACAGTGGCTGCTATGGCATATTTAAAGGCAACAAGCCCGGAGGCATCATTGATCATTGATTCTCCTCTAACAAGAATCATCACCTTTTCGGGTATCCTTATTCTTTTGGCAATGCCATTGACTGCGACAGGGTCCGTAGGCGATAGAATCGCTGCCAAAGCCAAGGCAGCAGCGATTGGAATGCCGGGTATGAGCCGGTGAATTACATAGCCGCAAAGGATGGTGGTCAGTATGACAAGTATGAAGGCATTGCCAAAGATCTGAGACCTCATCCCCCATAACTCTTCACGTGAGAAATGCCGTCCATCATTATACAAAAGAGGAGCAACAAACAATAACAAAAACCATTCTGCACCGATTTCAAAAGTATAATCCCCTATTATAAGCACTATAATTACCCCAAATACAATCTGAGTCAAGGCTGTAGGGACAAACGGAATATAATGACCGACAACATTGGATATCATTAGTCCAAGCATTAATAATAAGATTATTGTTAATAAGTCCACGATTATGCCCTCCGAGTAAAACTAATTATATAACTTACAATAAGTTTACCCTTTTTAGCATAAATTCTGCAAGAGACAAGCGAAAAGAAATGTACTGAAAAGTTTATTTCAGTCCTTAAAAGAATTATTCATTGATATATCTTGTTCTTCTGACTTTTTTAAAACCATACATAATCTCTTTTTTAAGATTGTGTATGGTTTTAAAATTTTGAATTTACTATTTTATTAACTATTTACTATTTTATTATAGAGGACCTGCAAATTTACTTATAAAGTCTTCCATGAGGTTCAGTCCACCTCTATATCCGGCATAATTACGATCCATTATCAGCCTGTCATATACCGGAAAAGCTACACTAACTTGTATAGCACCAAAATCTTCTCCGGCGATATGTTTTTCCAAAGAACTTGCAAATAATGCTATAAAGTTTCTATCTTTTAAACTTTGACGGATCTTATATGAATCAACCTCGAATATGATATCAGGCTTTACAGCACTATCCAAATTTTGGGTCAATTCTTTTCTTATCTCATCTCTAGCCTCTTCCGGAGGATTATCTGTAATAATTACAACATCAGCAAGATATCCTATTTCATTTGTAAGATATTTTGTAATCCCTATAGCGTTTGGACTGTCGGCCACAACTGCAAAATAAGCATGTGGCAGCCCTAAAATAACCATGTCTCCTAAAAACTCTGTATATCTGTATGCTATTTTTTCTTGCTTATCAATAAATTCATTTAGAAGATCTTTTGAAATATCAAGTTTATCACCTAAAATTCTAAGTAAGTTGGATGTCTCCTTAGGCCCCACCGGAACATAAGGAAATACAACATATGGAGTTTTAAATTTTTCTTCTAGAAGCTTAACTACGCTATGTCCATTCCAGGGTGATAATACAAGATTCAACTGTGCTGCAGGAATTCTCTTAAAATTATCCAACGCATTTATCTCTGCAAAAATTACATTTACTTTAAGCCCAAGTTTTTCCAATAAGTCTTTTAATACACTAAGGGTTCCTTTCCAAAATACATGCTGATATGGAACAACACCAAATATATTGATCAAGCCTTTTTCTTTAGGAACTTCTTCCAATAATTGATTTATTATAGATTCCAAAAACAAATCATAACCAAGATAAGAATTGCCGGAAAAACCGGGTGCTTTAACATGAAAAATAGGTGTTTTATGGCTGAACTCCTTTACAACAGAGTCTACGTCATCGCCGATTAGTGATGGTACACAGCCTGAAATTACAGAAAACAGCTCACCATTCATTAAATCTATACTGGATTCAACAAGATTTCTTAATTTATCATCCCCGCCAAATATAACATGCTCTTCCATAAGGCAAGAGCATGGAGTACTTGTTCCGCCAAGAGGGCCTCCTGCATTTTGTCCTCCTGCATATTGCTGACCAAACAATTGTCCCAATCCGCAACCAGCACCTGAATGCAATATCGGTACAGTACCAAAAGCCGCTACTGCTGTGGAATATGCCCCTCCTAATGCACATGAATATCTTGGTGCCTCAGCCGCTTCCCCATAATTTACAGAATTCTCATTAGACATTTTATTCCTCTCCCTTTTTTACATAGTATAATGAATCCGGTTGTTCAAACCACCAATCTTTAAAGCTACCTTCCGTCTTTTTCAGCATGGTAGTCTGGAAAGATTTGTTCTTTGTGGACTGGAGCAAGAAGTTACCGCATGCAATGGCACCGGCATAGCCGCTCTGGGCACTCCATGGCAGTGCATCTCCTCTTAGTGCATGAATTCTGGTAACACTTTTATCTCTTTTGTATGCTCCCCCTTGAAACGGGCATGTAAGGGTCATATCCGGATCCAGCCTTCTGGTTATGTGAGACTGTTCGGCAGCTTGAAAGGTATTTACATGGATATTAAAATCTCCAATTCTATCTATCAGTTCTTCGACCTCATTAAGTATCAATTCATCAAAATCCTGACACATAGCAGCCTTGGACTCTACTCCCAATTCATCAAAGAATGGCATCTGTGCAAGAAGTCTCCCTTGCCCTAAAGAGCCTAATACCTGAAGCTTTTCTCCGTTTTTCTTCATAGAAAGGAATTCTTTACGGATAGCTTCCATTTTTGGCTTCCACTTTTCATGTTCTTCTTCTATAACTTTTTCTACTATATCTTCCTTACCTGTATGTTTTGCAATCTGACGCAACCAATCATCAGTATTTTGAATTCCCATAGGTGATGGATATAAGAAATAAGGCACTCCATATTCCTGCTCCAATCCCCTGGATAAATAATCCGTATATGTAGGGCAAAGTGGTGCGGTTACTGCAGCTTCTCCCAATTGCTCAAATTGTTCAACTGATGCAAATTCCGGAATAAAGTTAACCCTAAGTCCCATTTTTGCAAGTATTCTCTTAATCTCAAGTCTGTCTTGCCATGTATACGAAAGCATGCTTGCTACATTAACCAAATCATGCTGCTTCTTTTCCGGTTTTTTGACGAGGTATTTCAGCACAGCATGCCAAAAGGCATCATATCCTGTCTGAACTAACCTGGACCTTACTCCCTCACAATGAATAGGAACTATTTTAGCAGTTACATCCGGTTGAATTTCACATACAGCACCTTCAATATCTTCACCGATTATACCGGATGTGCAAGAAGTCAAGACAAATATTGCCTTTGGAGAATATCTCCTTTCTGCTTCCAAAATTGTATTTTTCAGTTTTTCAGTTGCACCATAGATGGCATCCTTTTCAGTTATATTGGTAGTCATCCATTTAAGGTCGTATTGTGCCGGTCTTCCGAGCTCTACCGGTACTCCACGATAAAGTTCCCTGTAACTTAATGCTGATGAAGAACATCCAACAGGTGCATGGAATATTACTACTGCATCTCTTATAGTTGTTACCCTTACTGCAAGATAAAAATTCAAAACGCAGCCCGATGTCTGCTGGAATTTTCGTTCACAATTTCTAAGCTTTCCTTCTCTTGCATCTTTTACTATCTGACTCGCTTTTCCGAAATAGACATTAATTCCTCCTGCCCTTTGTTCCCTGTTTGGACAAGTATCACTTGTTAAATCAATTTTATAATTATTTACCTCACTAATGCTCATATACCCACTTCCCCTCTTTCTTATTCTAACTACTTATTTTTCCAGGCTGAGTCATGTTGAAAATATAAATATTTATTTAGAAAATATTAAAGGCAGAAAAGCTCTTTATCATAAATAATAAAGACTTTTCTGCCTCCGGTTTTCCAGTCAGCAACAAAATAATTCCAACATTCCATATATATTAAAAGTGATAAATCTATTGCATTTGTCTAAGCCAAATGTAAGATTATTAACACTTCTAATGTAGTTTTGATTAAAATTATACTCCTAGTGCCTCTTATTGTCAATGGTGGCAGAATTAATTTAAAATGGATTAGCCTTCAACTATAACCCAACAACAAATCTTTTTAAAACCAATTTTTCCGATATGTATTGACAATTATTTATAAAGTGATATAATAATCGTAATTAGCCTATAGGTATACTAGGAATTGAAAAATTAATTAATTGTTGACCTGCAAAATGGAGACTAAATTTTCATCTCATTGATGACTGTTTGGTCTTTTTATTTTTACAAAAAACATAGTAAGGATTGGTGTATTAATAATGAGACAAGTGGCAATTTACGGAAAAGGTGGAATTGGGAAATCGACCACCACGCAGAATTTAACCTCCGGCTTGGGAGAAATAGGAAAGAAAGTTATGATTGTGGGCTGTGATCCTAAAGCAGATTCTACAAGGCTGATCCTTGGCGGATTGGCACAAAAAAGCGTTTTGGATACTCTAAGAGAAGAAGGCGAAGATGTTGAGCTTGAAAACATTATGAAAACAGGTATATTTGGAATAAAATGCGTCGAATCAGGTGGTCCGGAACCAGGAGTCGGATGTGCCGGAAGAGGCATAATAACTTCAATCAATATGTTGGAACAATTAGGAGCTTATACTGATGATCTTGACTTTGTCTTTTATGATGTTTTGGGTGATGTTGTATGCGGCGGTTTTGCCATGCCTATCAGAGAGGGAAAAGCCCAGGAAATATATATAGTTGCCAGTGGTGAAATGATGGCGTTATATGCAGCAAACAACATATGCAAAGGCATTCAGAAATATGCCAGCAGCGGAGGAACAAGGCTTGGAGGAATTATTTGCAACAGCAGGAATGTTGATGGTGAAAAAGAACTATTGGAAGCATTCTCCAAAGAGCTTGGAAGTCAGCTGATTTATTTTGTTCCAAGGGATAACATGGTACAACGTGCTGAAATCAACAGAAAGACAGTAATAGAATTTGACCCTACACACTTGCAAGCAGATGCATATAGAGGGCTGGCTAAGGCAGTAGATGAAAATGAAATGTTCGTTATCCCAAAGCCCATGACTCAGGATAGGCTGGAATCAATACTTATGGAGCATGGAATACTGGATATTTAATAATACATAACAACTTAAATAATAACTGATTTGACAAAGAGGAGGTATTAAAATGTCTATCAACTTAAAGCGTTCAGAAGCTGTTATACGAGAAAAAAGATTAAAGTCTGTTGTAGGCTATAAAGGCACAATCAAGGATTTGGCAGAAAAAGCACAGTCAGGGTGTCTTAAAAATGCACAAAGAGGGTTCAGTCAAACAACTAATTGCAGCTCAGGGTGTGCACAAGGCCATTTATCCACAATAGTAGATGCGGCTATTGTTAATCATGCACCAATTGGTTGTGCTGCAGATGTTGCAGGTGCTAATAGCGGCTACAAATGGGGCCAGAACATCAGAAACTGGGAAAGAAAGAATGTTCGAATTATTAATACCAATATGACTGAAAGTGCAACGGTCTTTGGCGGCGGAAAATTGCTCCGTGAGGGAATCCGTGAAGCATACAGAAGATTTAGCCCAAAAGCTATATTTGTTACTACCTCCTGTGCTTCAGGTATTATTGGTGATGATGTCGACAGCATACTAAGAGATGAAGAAGAGGATCTGGGCATCCCTGTTGTTCCTGTCTTTTGTGAAGGCTTCAGATCTCAGGTATGGGCCACAGGCTTTGATGCAGCATTTCATGCATTGCTTACCAGAATAGTAAAGCCGCCTATAAAAAAACGTCCTGAGCTCATTAATGTTATCAATTTTACTGCAAGTGCAAAGGAGGCAGTTTCCGAAATATTTGGTAAACTCGGTCTGGTTCCTCAGTTTGGTATACCTTATAGCTCCATTGAACAAATAGAAAGAATGTCTGAGGCTGCTGCCACCATCAGCATATGCGGTACATTAGGGGGGTATTTGGGAAATGGCCTTGAGCAAAAATTTGGAGTTCCATATGTGACAGCACTTCAGCCCCATGGTATTACCGGTATAGATAATTGGCTAAGAAATCTTGGTAAAGTTGTCGGAAAAGAAAAAGAGGTTGAAGACTATATTTCAGAGCAAAAAGTAATTACAGCACCTGAACTCGATGAGATCAAATCAAAACTAAAAGGCAAAAAAGTGGTAGTAGGAATGGGCCCTAGCTTTTCCCATAACTACATAAGACTTTTAGAGGATTTCGGTATGGAAGTTGTTTGGGGATTATCCTGGCATTTTGACTCACAGCATGATCACGGCGGTTCTCCACATTGTACTTTAGAACTTACCAAAAAAGAAAGAGATATACCTGTTAGTGTAAGCGATCAACAAAATCACGAAGTTCTAAATCTACTTTCCAGATTAAAACCGGACATCTATATTGGAAGGCATCCTGGTCTATCTGTATGGGCTACAAAAATAGGCATTCCGACTATAATGATAAGTGATGAATATAGTGCATTTGGTTATCAAGGGACTATTGATTTTGGCTACCGCATCATCGACGCCCTTACAAATAACAGTCTTGCTCGAAATCTATCCAAGCGGATAAAGCTGCCTTATACAGATTGGTGGTTTAAGCAGGATCCCTTCGAGTATCTAGAAAATGAGGAGTTGAATAAAAATGTCGCAAGTAGTTGAGCAAATTAGACATGTATGCACATTAGGTGCTTTTGAATCAGTACTGGCAATTAAAAGAGCAGTACCAATAATTCACGCAGGTCCTGGATGTGGTGCAAAGCTGTGGACCACTCTGGGCCTTCAAAATGGCTGCCAAGGCTCAGGATATGTGGGTGGTCATGCAATCCCTTGCACCAATGCATCGGAAAGAGAGGTAGTATTCGGGGGAAATGATCGCTTAAGAGAGGTTATAACAAATACTTTTGATGTTATAGATGGAGATCTTTTTGTAGTAATGACAGGTTGCACATCAGATATTGTGGGAGACAATGTTGGTGATGTAGTAAGTAAATTTAAAAAGCAGAATAAGCCCATTGTACACGTTGAAACAGGAGGCTTTAAGGGTAGCAATCTTCTTGGTCATGAGCTGCTTTTAGAAGCTATCATCAATCAGTTTTTGAAACCTGCCAATAAAATTGAAAAAGGACTTGTTAATTTATGGTCTGTTGTTCCCTATCAAAATACATATTGGTCCGGTGACATTGAACAACTTATATCTCTTGTCTCATCCATCGGATTAAAGCCAAATGTGATATTTGGTCCTTCTGGCGGTGTAGATGCACTAAAAAAAGTTCCTCAAGCAGAGTTCAACCTGCTGATCTCACCTTGGGTCGGTTTAAAAAATGTTAAGCAGTTACAGGATAAATTTAACACTCCATATTTGCACTATCCTGTACTTCCTATAGGCCCTACAGAGACATCCAAATTTTTAAGGACAGTTGCCGAGTTTGCAGGAATACATTCGTCCATAGTAGAAGAAGTCATTCAAAATCAAGAGGACCGCTATTACTACTATATTGAAAGGGCATCCGACAATTTACTGGAGACCCGACTTATGCCAAGACGCTTTGTAACTATTTCTGACAGCCTTTATGCATTAGGTATTGCAAGGTATCTTACTAATGATATGGGACTTATTCCTGAGAAACAATTTATTACCGATAATACTCCTTTAGAACACCAAAAGAGTGTTTCATTAGAATTTGAAGATTTTACAGATGATATAAGAGCCGAAGCAGTATATTCCAATGATGGAGGTTTTGTTGAAGAAGAACTTAGAAAGATGAAGTTCAGGAGCAGGCCCCTGATCCTTGGTAGTGCCTGGGACAGAGTTGTCGCAAAGGATCTAAAGGCTTATCAATTGTCTGTGTCAGCACCGGTCAGTGACCATATGGTTTTGAGCAAATCATATGTAGGGTATGATGGTGGATTGCACCTTACAGAAGATATTTACTCAGTGGTCCTTCAGGATTTCCAATAATAACTGATACTTGATAATTTAAAAGGGTGTTGCAATTATAGAAAACAACTTTAATTGCAATACCCCATTTTATTTTAATATTTAAATATTTAGCATTTTTAAAAAATATTATTTACAAATTCAATCATTGATTCTTCGTGAAAAGGAAGAGGCTCATGACCATGACTAGGGTACACTTTCAGTTTCTTTTCCGAATCGATATGATTATAGGCTGCAAAAATTGTTGATGGCGGGCAAACTAAATCAGCCAGACACACTGCAAATAAAACAGGGCATTTTATATTTGGTGCAAAATTCATACCATCAAAATAGCTAAGTGTATCAAAAACCTGTTCCCTGCTCTTCAATTCAGGATCAAAGAATCTGAAATACTCATATATTTCCCCATAAGGGCCTTCTTGATAATACTCAACCCCTCTTTCAAAATGGCATAGGTATGGATATATCGGCATGGCAAACTTAACCCTGCTGTCAAGGCCTGCCACAGCAAGGCTTATTCCTCCACCCTGACTAAGCCCGTAAATACCTATTCGTTCTTTGTCTATTTCTTCTCTATCATGCAAAAAATCAACAGCTCTCACAGCATCCACATATATGCTTCTATAGATATATTCATTTTTATCCAGGATGCCGTTTGTCATCCAACCGGTAACACTGCCCTGGCTGTATTTCCCGTTGTCAGGTGTTTTTCCACCCTGCCCCCGTACACTAATAGCAACTACCGCATAGCCCTGGATCAGCCATTTTAAATACTCATAGACATAACCTTTATTTCTTGTGTATCCGTGATAATATATAACTGCTGGATATTTTCCTCCTTCCGCTTTTTTAGAAGGTAATATATACCATCCATTAACCCTGTTTCCATTAAAACCGTCATAGTTTAAGTCATAAACCTTAATTTCTTTTATTGGATAATCAATTGAATCAAGAGTATAACTTAAAGGTATGCCAGCTGATTTTGTCAAAGTATCTGACCAAAATAAATCAAAATCATTTTTTCTGGTTAATTTAGGTTTATAGGTTTTAAGTTCTTCATAGCTAAGTTCAATCTTCAAATTAAGTCCCCCTTTGCATGCTATATCTAAGTATTTGCTTGTTAACATTTACCAATATGATAATTAAACAACCATATATTCTAGTATTCTTATCGGATTACTTTTTTATATTATACCATACTTAAAATGTCGATTACAATAATTTAAATAATTTTGTTATTTTATAGACTAAATTAAAATTAAAAGTGATAAATCAATTAAACTATTAAATTTCCCTATCAAAAACCGGATAAAACCCTTTATTATTGTTCTGCCAAATGTAAGTTTAATAACAATTTAATATAATTTGACAAGGATTTTTAATTATATTATAATATAACTAATCAAATAGGAATACTTGTTTCAAATTATCAACTGACTATACAAATAGAGGCTGGATATTTCTAAGCCTTTATTTTTTTGTTCACATTATTTTATAAGGATAATTATAATGGGAAATTAGACATAATTTCAAATATACTTACAGCTCAAAAAGCTGTAAAAAAATAAAATTATAGGAGGAAAAAGAATATGAGTGAGGCAGTTAAATTTCTTTCAGATGCAGGAACTTTTTATGTAGCAACAGTTAGCGGTGACAAACCAAAGGTAAGGCCTTTTGGTATAGCCTTAGCGTACGAAGGCAAAATTTATTTTTTTACAAATAGCCAAAAAGATGTTTATAAGCAACTTATTGCAAATTCAAATTTTGAGGTAAGTGCGACCGCAAAGGATGGAGATTGGATAAGGCTTAAAGGAAATGCTGTATTTGAAAACAATATTGAAGTCAAGAAAAGGGCATTTGAAGCCTTGCCAGTCCTTGCAAACATATACAAATCACCTGATAATCCTGATTTTGTTACATTCTATGCATCAGAAGCCGAAGCAACAATTTATTCACGCACAGAAGCACCAAAAGCCTTAAAAATATAGATTAATCTGTAGGTAAGATATAAATAAAGGAAAAGCACGAAATAAAACCTTATATGTGCTTTTCCTATCAATTTTCAGCTAATTGACCATAAATCTCCAGACATTACAGTTTCCTTGACAAATTGGAATATATGTCGGCTTCAAGTCATGCTTATTATCAGATAAATAATAAGGCGAATGATCATTTTAGCGGAATATTCGCTGTCAATTCACGGTATAGTTGTTCCGTACTTTCACTGTTACGGAGACTTATATATACATCTTTCTTATCAGTTCGTTCAATCTTTATTGTAGGAGATGACTTCGATTGAACAAAGAGTAAAGTTTCGCCGAGGGTATCTGATTTAAAATTACCTTTTAGGGTGCCTCCGATACCTCCATAACCATTAGTTCTTGTGCCAATACCAATATCCCTCACACTTTTCTCTATAAGAGATATATCAGCAATTTCAGAGAAGTCAATGTTTAATCCATACATAGCTTTTATTTGTATACGGTCATCAAGTATACTTACGTCAGGATCTTTTTCGCCATAAAAAAATAAAACACCTACCGCAATAAGAATTATTGCAGAAATTGAAATTATAGCGATAATAACCGCCTTTGGCTTCTTTGATATTGAATCATCAGTTCTATAAGAAACCGTTGTGCTTCTGTATTTGTTATAAATCCGATTATATGCAACGATTAAGACAACAATTCCGGGGATGCATATAATTACTAATAAAATAGCACCTATTTTAATGCTGAAAAGTGACAATAAACCTGTCACAACCATACAAACAGTGTAAATTGCCCACATCAAACCGTTGGCACGGTTGTATGCCGAAATATCCGCTATCTCTTCAGGCCTTACAGTACTTCCCGACCAAAAGTGCATCGGGTCTTTACGTTTGAACGCCCAAAGAGCGATTATCCCAAAAATCAATGAACAAAACCAACATGTAGCAGCAAATATAATATTCTCAAACGACATTACTGTTTACTCCTTCCCAACTTTCGAAAATACAAATAATCGGAACTACATATAATAAAGGAAAAGCACGAAATAAACCCCTATATGTGCTTTTCCTATCAATTTTCGGCTAATTCACCAGAAATATTGTACCAAAAATCATTCTTAAATCATCAATCTACTAAATCATTGATCTAGAAAATCATTTAATTATATTTACTGTTCCTTCTCTTCTTGGGGCAGGTTCCGGTATTTCTCCCCCATTGTATCCTAATGCGACGGATCCAAAGGGTTCATATCCCTCAGGTATTCCAAGTTCCTTAAACAGTTCTCTTCCTTCATCTGAAGTCTTAAGATGATTTACCGCATGAATCCAGACTGCACCAAGCCCTAAAGACTCCGCTGCAAGAAATATATTGCCAATGGCAAGGGATACATCGTTTACAGGTGCAATAGCATTAACATCTCCTGATGCAATTATGTATGTTGGTGCATGATAGTTAAGGCTGAAATTTTCTGCTTTTGCCCTTTCCACAAACCTCTCAACTCCTGAGTTTAAAAAGAATTTTTTACCGAATTCGTCTATCTTGGCAATTACTTCTTTATTTTGAATTACGGTAAAATGCCAGGGCTGCTGCCCCATTGCACTTGGAGCATATTTTGCAGCTTCCAGTATTGTCAGAAGCTCCTCATCTTTAATTTGCTCTTGTTTAAAGCTTCTGATACTTCTTCTCTTTAAAATGGTTTTTAATGTTTCATTCTTTGCAAAGTTTGACATAATTAATCTCCTCCCCGTAAATAACATTATGTTAAGTTTACTACTCTTTTACCCACAATTACAAGATCTCTTTCAACACCATCAATTTCTGCCACTTTCGGAAACACACCCCAGTTTGCAAACCCAAATTTATAAAATAGATTAAGACTTGGAATGTTATGGCCAAATATAAACCCAAGTAGGTTATTAACTTTGAGCCTGGGAGATTCATCCAAAGCCTTTTTAAGGAGCAACTGGCCAAGTCCCTTCTTCCTGAAACCTTCTGCAATATAAATGCTAAGTTCAGCAGTCTTATTGTAAGCTGGCCTTCCATAAAATGATTGAAAACTCAGCCAGCCAACTGTTTCCTCTCCCTTTATAGCTACCCACAATGGGCGAAAATCAGAACTATGTTCATAGAACCATCTTTTACGGCTTGCAATTGACACAGGCTCGGTATCTGCTGTTACAATCCTCCCGGGAACAGTTGAGTTATATATTTCAACTATAGCCTTCAAATCATTTATTTCAGCATCCCGGATAAATATTTCTTCAACATTACTCATCGCCAACTCCTAAATTAAAGTACTTAATCATTTACATTTATTTATTAAAAATAATATATATACATATATATTAACTAAAATGCAGGAACTACAGCAACACCATATTTTTCCTGAATAAATTTCTTAACATCCGGTGAAGTCAGGTATTCTCCAAGTTTTTTAATTTCCGGCCTGTTTTCTTCACCTTTTCTTACTACAATAATATTAGCGTATGGAGAATTGGCATCTTCCCTGAAAAGTGCAGTATTAGGGTCTATCTTTGCTTCCAATATATAATTAGTGTTTATTACAGCCCCGTCAACATCCGGTAATGATCTTGCAAGCTGAGGACTTTCAACTTCAACAAACTTTAATCCTTTAGGATTTTCAGCAATATCCCTTGGTGTCGCTTTAAAATCACTTATGCCCTCTTTAAGCTTTATAAGTCCGTTGGCTTGAAGCAATACAAGTGCTCTAAACTCATTTGAAGGATTGTTTGGTATAGCTATCTTTGCCCCTTCCTTAAGTTCCTCCTTTGATTTTATCTTCTGCGAATAAAAACCAATGGGCTCAACATGAACTTTTGCTGCAACCTGGAATTCATATCCCTTTTCTTTTGAAACTGAATCAAGATAAGGTACATGCTGAAAATAATTTGCATCTATCTGTTTTTCGTTAAGTGCAGGATTTAGTTGTGCTTCGTCATCCAAAGTTACTACTTCCAGATTAATTCCATCCTGCTTAAGTTTAGGTTTTATGAAATTCAATATTTCGGCATGCGGAACCACTGCCGCTCCAACTTTTATGGTAATTTCCTTATTTGCTTCATCTTTTGGTGCTTCCTTAGATGCATCATTTTCAGCACCGGATGCACTTTCTTGCAGCGACTCTTTTGTGGGTTCACCTGAATTCTCCTTATCGCTTGTGCAACCTACAAACAAGCTAATCCCCAATAACACAGAAATAATCATTAATACAACTCTTTTACCCATATTTAATATCTCCTCTCGATTTGTAATATGTTAAGGTATGATTATACCTACGCACTTATTTAGGAATGATTAAAGAATCACTTCCGCTTAATCAAACTTATGCCTTTTTTTGTTGATGGACTTTGCCAGTAAATCACCCCCTAACTGAATAACTTGAACAAATACTACCAGGACAATAATTGTAGCTATCATCACATCATTTCTGAATCTCATATATCCAAACCTTATGGCAAGACTTCCAAGCCCTCCGGCACCAATTGCACCAGCAGAAGCTGTAAAGCCTGTAATAGTTATTATCGCCAAAGTAACTCCCCTAACCAAAGAAGGAAGGGCTTCGGGTATCAAAACCCTCAAAATTATTTTAAAATTAGTTGCCCCCATAGCTAAAGCGGCTTCAATCTTTCCCCTTTCCACCTCTTTAAGACTGTTTTCAATGATCCTGGCTAAAAACGGTGCTGCACCAATTGAAAGCGGAACAACAGCAGCCGTTGATCCAAGGCTTGTTCCAACAATAATTCTTGATAATGGAAGAAGAATTACAATTAGGATAATGAATGGAAATGATCTAAAGACATTTATTATTGTCCCCAAAATTTTATTTATCTTAGGTAATTGAGCTATATGTCCCTTTTCAGTTATCACAAGAAATATACCAAGAGGCAAACCTAAAATAAGTGCTAAAAGGGTAGAAAGAAACACCATGAATAAAGTTTCACCTATGCCGGTAATAAGTAAATCTATTAAATCTTCATTCATATGCCTTCACCTCCTGAGAATTTCCTGCTTTCCTGAAAACTTTGCAAAATTTTTATAAACCTCTTTGCTGTATCACTTTCGGGATTTAAAAAGAATTTTTCTACCAATCCTTCTTCAGCAATACTTCCATTCTCAATGACAGCCATCCGATCACATATATGTTTGAGTACGTCCAATTCATGAGTTATTAGAATAATGGTTATATTGAGTTTTTTATTTATATCTTTTAACAATTCCAATATTGAATATGTTGTTTGAGGGTCAAGGGCAGAAGTTGCCTCATCGCTTAACAAAACCTCTGGATTATTTGCAAGGGCTCTGGCAATACCAACCCTTTGTTTTTGTCCGCCGCTAAGCTGTGCAGGATACGAATTAAGCTTATCATTAAGATTTACAAGTTCAAGTATTTCATGGACTCTTTCTTTGATTTTACTTTTGTCATAGCCTGCAATTTTAAGGGGAAAAGCAACATTTTGAAATACTGTCATGGAATCTAACAGGTTAAATTGTTGAAAGATCATTCCGATCCTTCTCCTTGCGATCTTTAATTCTGATTCATTCATTCTGGTAATATCCTTACCTTCAATGATTATAGAGCCAGAATCCGGCTCCTCCAGTCTATTGATACACCTTATCAGCGTTGATTTTCCTGCTCCGCTAAATCCAATTATTCCATATATTTCACCTTTATCAACCTGAAGATTTACATCCTTTAGTGCTTCAATTTTCGAGTGTGGTGTAATATATGTTTTATTTAAATTCTTAATAGTAATCATGTCTCATCACCTTTTCTTAAATAAACAAAAAAGACTACTGCAACCAATTTGTATCGGTTAACAATAGTCTCCATTTTTATGGTCAACTACATTTTTTCTTATTATTCCTATTGATTTAGTATATTTTAACCCATTATAAATTCATTGTCAATAGAACTTCATTATGTTTTATTATGTTTTTTGATAAAACTTAATTGCAAAAGTAAAATCCACCCCAATTTTTGTTCAAGTGGAATTTACTTTTGCAAATACAAGATAACGTTCAGAGTAGATTTCACCTTTGCAAACTCCTGTGGTAAAAGAATGTGGTTT
>JAEYYB010000183.1 GCA_023430975.1 Bacillota bacterium
AAACCACATTCTTTTACCACAGGAGTTTGCAAAGGTGAAATCTACTCTGAACGTTATCTTGTATTTGCAAAAGTAAATTCCACTTGAACAAAAATTGGGGTGGATTTTACTTTTGCAATTAAGTACACAAATAAAATTTTGAATAAAATTGTAAAAATCACTTGCAGTATCCACATGTATTGTGTTAGAATTATATTTGCTTTGGGTAAAGCAAACAAATATTAATATAAATATTTCTCCAGACTAAAAGGAGGTGTAGATATAATGGCAAAGTGTGAAGTTTGCAGCAAAGATGTTCTCTTCGGATTGAGAGTGAGCCACTCAAACAGAAAGACTAACAGGAATTGGAAACCAAACATCAGAAAAGTAAAGATTGTTGATAAAGGTACAACTAAATCAATATATATTTGTTCAAGATGCTTGCGTTCAAACAAAGTAACAAGAGCTGTATAAAATTAAAAAGAATTTTATAATTATGGTGTGGAATGCACCATAATTTCCTAAACATTAAAAAATAAAAAAGCATTAAGCTTTTTTATTTTTTATTATTTTTAACCCATCTTTAGTACTTTTTTAAGCAAATTCCCAACTATCTTGGGCATTTTCAATACCAAAATCTTCATAATAACCACTCCCGGCATTATTATATTACTAGTATATTCAATTATGCAATTTTCGTGAATATTTGATGTTAATTAAAAGTATTATTAATATTGGTGAATATTATTTATCCAGCATGAATATATATGCTATATGTTGTACAAAAGTTTTTTTCATCGGCCGATACAGCATAGTACCCTGCATATTATTAAAAACAAACATAGAAGCTGGAGTGATGTACTTGTATGTTATATTCATTAAGAACTACAAAAAAAAGATAGTTAGGACATGCATATTGCTATTCGCATGGCTTGCTTTATTTTTATTGGTTAATTTCATATTAAGTAAAAACATGAATTATATATTAACGATAAATAATTGCTTATCTTTTTCGTGTCCTGCCGATTTTACAGTGGAAAATGTATTCATAAATGAAATTAACAAGGATGGATCAATAGAAACAGGATTACCCTTTATTAAACCGAGGACTGAGACCTTTAAAAATTTCATATCTGAGAAAGGCAAATTCGGCTTTGACTATCCATCCATTTTCACAATAGATGAGCAGGAGTTTTCCGGCAGCGACATACTCTACCATGTGGAGTTAAGGTCCGAGTATTCTAATGGCTTTGTACAGGTATGGAACTTACCATATCCTCTGGCCGAATTTCTCGACAAGGCCAAATCCACGTCCCAGCTAAATTATCAGTACTTCAGCTCAAAGCCTATTAAGTTAAACAATTTGAATGGGTATGTTTGGGATTATTCAATAATTGATAAAAATGGAAAACAGATTAAGTCAAATGAGGTTTTCCTGCAGAAAGAAGACAAACTTTACAGAATAAGCTATTTCATTCCCGAAGAATTATGGAATAATTATCAGAAAAAGTTATTTTATGATATTGTAAACTCACTAAAGATTTACTAGCAACCTTATAAGGCATCACCCTCATAAAAGTCGGTGATGCCTTTTTAAATGTTTTAATTATTATATTAAAAGTGTTAATAAAATATATTTAATCATTCCTTAAGACGGCTCCCAGCATATTTCAATCACATCGCCTGATTTTATCTCATCTGTAAAGGCTGCCTTTTCCCCATTTAGCTTGAACACTGCATTTCCTTTACCTGATGATAAATCAAAATCTATATGATTAAACACATCAATAAAAATATATTGCGGCTTATTGCCTTTAAGGATGGTGTTCTTTCCATTTACAGTAACATAAAATGATCCGTCGTTTGTTTGCACGCTAGTATCAATAATTGAATTATTAATAGCAAGTTCGTTAAAACCGGGCTTTTCATCAGTTTCAAGCCCAATTTCTACAACATCACCTTCTAAAAGGATATATGATACATCTGATTCATTCCCATTGACGGTAATCCTGGATTTCCCCATATCAAAACCATACAGCTCCAAAAGGTCATTAATACTTGTTATATTTCTCACAAGAATTGAATCACCGTCGGATATATCCAAGTATTCCTTTACCTCATTTCCATTAACAAAAATATGAGTCCCTGTGTAAACAAGGTCTCCATTAAATTTAACACTTCTTTTAGGAACGATTTCAGAGAAATCCGAAAGCTTGGCATCAGCATTATTGCCATGTATAGAAGGCTCTATTATTATTTGATCTCCTGATTTTAAAACAGTATCAAGGCTCGCAGCTTCTCCATTTACGAAAATTCTGGCGGCTTGTCCATGCTCACCTTTAATTAATTTTTCTTCACCGTTAAGTGTAAATCTGATGCTTTTACCCGATCTGCCTATAAGAGAGTTAGGGTCAAAACCTATAAGAACCAGCGAATCTAAAACTGTAAGCTTCTTTGAGTTAAATAGCTTTATTTTTTTACCATTGAGAGTAACGCTCAGGAAGTCATGCCCTCTCTGATTAAGTGCTGTAACAGCTATTCCAATAGGGGTTATTGCTTCAGGACCTGAAAGTTTTTTCCCGCTGAATTTGATATTATTGATATTGTCACGGCTTCTCAGTGCAACCCTATCATGAGGAATCTTTAGTATTTCCGCTATCATACCTGTAAGACCCGGTATCTGACTTCCTCCTCCTATAAGGAATACTGCGTTTGTAGCCTTCTGGTTCAATTCGAGAATTTTTTCCGATACCACCATTGCCAGGTTCTGTATGGATGGTTTAATATCTTCAAGTATTTTTGCTATCTTTATAACATGCTTTTTACCCATTATGTCCTTGAAGGATATGCTGTCTGATGAGTTTTTTGAAAGTGATGTCTTTATTTCCTCTGCAGTATTGAAGTCTAAAAGATACTCCCTTGCAATTCTCTCAGTCAATTCATCTCCTGCAACAGGTACCATGGCATATGCTACCACACTCCCATCCCTTGTTAAGGCTATGTCCGAAGTCCCTGCACCTATATCTACAAGTGCTAAATTTAACAGTCTCAGTTCAGAAGGGATGGTTACATTGATGGCTGCAATAGGCTCCAATGTAAGATTAACCACCTCAAGACCAACTTTATTCATAACTGTATAAAGGCTGTCTACAACAACATGAGGCAAGAAAGTCGCCAATATATGGGCTGCTATAGTTTTACCTTTATGGTCGGCAAGGTTTGACATCACATAACCATTAAGATAATAATTAACTACACTGTATCCAACACAATAAAACATTGTCTGACCTGTAGAAGCTTCATTCTCGTCAAGAATTGTCTGTGCCTTTTGTATCCCTTCCATCTCCAGACTATTAACAAGCTCCCTGTCAATCAATACTCCCGGGTCAATCTCCCTCTCAACCTTTACCTCGCAAGTCTTTAATACCCTTCCTGCTGCTGCAATTGCAACCTTATCAAGCTTCATGCCTATCTTTTTTTCCAGCTTTTCTTTTACCTCTTCTGCAACTTCCGCTACCTTTTCTATATCATGGATCTGGCCGTTAAGCATTGCTCTGCTTTTATGCTCTACCACCTCTGCCGCCGCAACCTTAAACTTCCCTTTTTCCATGTATCCGACAATACCTACAATTGTCCTTGTTCCGATATCCATGGAGAAAATAATGTCTCCATTATCTATCTCGGTGATACTCTCCAAAGCTTTAACTCCACTATCTGAATGCGTACTGCTGCTATCCTGGTCACCTCTACTCTTACTTTTAACCTTCTTTACATTTTTATTGGACTCGGTAGACATAGCAACACCTCTTTTAACAGATTATTTATATGAAAAGTTTTAATGAGCTTACATTTGTCAGAGCAAATAACGAACGCTTTTACGAGATTTGCGATAGACGAATATAAAAGACTATTCACTTTTCATTTATATTACTATTGCTTATATTCTTTATAATACCTGCAATATTTTTCAATTGGACAATCATCACACTTGGGACTTCGTGCCAGGCAAATCCTTCTTCCATGCCAAATAATCAAATGATGTGCTTTTGACCATCTATCCATCGGTATATTTTTTCTTAGCTGCTCCTCAGTGATATCCACATTTTTGGCATCAGCAAGACCAATTCTGTTCGAAACCCTGAAAACATGAGTATCCACCGCTATAGCAGGAACACCAAATGCATTGCTCAATACCACATTGGCAGTCTTCCTTCCCACACCCGGCAGGGATACAAGGTCCTCCATATTATCAGGAACCTTTCCCTTGAACTTTTCATTAAGTATATTGCACATTTCTTTAATATTCTTTGACTTGTTTTTATATAGGCCAATTTCCTTAATTTCCAATTCCAGCTGGCTTTGATCAAGCTTTAAAAAATCCTCCAGTGCCGGATATTTCAAAAACAGTTTGTCTGTAACCTTGTTAACTGTTTTGTCAGTTGACTGGGCACTTAACATGGTAGCCACAAGTAACTGGAAAGGGGTATTAAAATTCAGCTCACAATGTGCATCAGGGTATGTTTTATCCAGTATTTCCAATACTTCTTCTATTTTTTTCTTGCGAATCATATTGCTCTTTTTCATATATTGCCTGCTTTCCATATTAAAAGTGTTAATAATCTTACATTCGGCTTAGGCAAATGCAAAAGTTTATCACTTTTAATATACTATATCGTAATCTTATTCAATTTTCATTATAGCATTTTGAAGAAACCGAACTGATATATAAATTTACAGTTCGGTTTCTTTATACCCTGAACAATTATTTTTAAACATTTATATGATCAATAATCAACTATATTAAAAGTGTTAATGATCTTACATTTGGCTTAGACAAATGTATTAGATTTATCACTTTTAATTTAGACATAAACAAAATGGTTTTTAGCCGGCAAATCCATAATGCTCACATTATTTAATGCCTTTTTAAGGTCATTGGAAGTTTTTCTAACCTGTTTGAAGGTTGTTCCTGCTGTAATAAGCACAACAGGGATATCTCCAAGTATTTTAGCCCTTTCGATATGATCATATCTTGAATAGTCTTTCATAAGCCTTATATATTTTATTGAGTTTTTCACATCAACCTTTTCGAACATTCCGGAAAGCCTTTTATTCCTTCCTGATTTTCTGAATACCCTGTGCACAGAAAGGAGCTTTAATCCTATTTTACGCCTCAACATAAGCTTCAATAGCCGCAAACTTAAAAATTCAAAAAGCAATAAATTCATCCATATTGGAAAATATATCATTGTCTCAACCAATATAAGTTTGCAAATCTTATGACTATGCCTTATTGCATAATCTAAAGCAATAATACCTCCCATACACTGGCCAACTAAAATAAAATTATTAAGACCTAATGCACTTGCAAATTCATCCAAAATATCGGTAAGTCCTTTAAAATCATAATGAGTTAATGACTGGGATTTACCAAAACCCGGAAGATCAATGGCATATACTTTATACTCATTAAACAACCTTCTATAAATCACAGACTTAAAAACCCTGTTATCCTCATTCCAACCATGTATACAAATTACAGGCTGCCCTTCTCCATAGGTTTCATAATTTAACATTATACTCCCAACCTTAATATTCATACCTTTTCACCTTTAAGAATCCTGTAAAACGCAGGGAGCTCCGATGTATGACACTTGCAGCTGTTACATAAGTCCCTTGCTTCTAAAGGATAGCATTCAACATTTACACTGCTTTTTAAAATACCTTTTAATTCTGCCTTGCTAAAGCAGTTCCCTCTGGGCTTACCTATAGCCTCATGCATTCTTTGCCAGAGAATGTCAATGGGGGTGTCAAATGCATTTCCAAAACTTAACGGCACAAAATCACAGGGGTATAAATTGCCTTCGCTATCTATGTAAGAATGCTGTACTGCCGCACCACATCCAAACTGTTCACTTGATTCAAAGTAGGAAAACACAGATGCTTTTGGTAGTTTCCTGTCATGGTTGCACTGAATGTGAAAATCAATGAGCTTTTTTTCTTCTTCAGCAGTTAACAGCGAGCTACCGTCAGAATCAAGCCTGCCGCAAGGTAATGGTTGAATCATTCTCATTTCATCCACCCCTAATCCCTTCATGAACAGTGCAAAATCGTAGAGTTTATTATCCTCTAGAAGTTCTCTGGTGCACACTGTTTGCACCATTGTATAAAGTCCTGCCTTTTTAGCATAGTTGATAGCTTTAATGGCATGGTTATAGGCACCTTCAAAACCTCTTCCCTTGTCATGCTCTTTAGAATCCAAAGAGTCTAAGCTGATGGCTATACCCAGTAAACCTGATGCTTTTAGCTTCATTGCCCTTTCATAGGTTAGTCCATAACCTGTAGAAAACACAAATGACACACTCCTGTCGTCTATACAGGAAATTATTTTCTCCAGATCATCCCTAAGTAGAGGCTCACCGCCTGTAAACCCAATTATCCCGGTACCCATATCCTGTATTTTCCTTACAAGATCAATCATTCTGTCGGTATCTGTATCACATTGACTGCCTCTTTTTGCAGCACTACAGTGCCAACAGTCATACATGCATTTGGAGGTAGCTGATATGTATATGGAAATGGGTGCCTTTCTTCTACCTTCCGTATGGCTTGTAAAAATTTCGCTGCCCTCTCCCGGCACAGCCGTAAGAATGCTTCTATATGCCTTTGAATTTAACGGCGGCATGAAGGAGTTGACTATGTACATTCCTTCATGTTTTACAATTCTATCGTTTTTTATTACATTTAGCCCTGCTTTAATTAGATTTCTCATCCTATAACTGCTGTTTTTAGAAAACATATTGTGAATATCCAAACCTAGCTTAATACATTTCTTATCAAATACCATATTTAAAATAACCCAAGCGTTCATAAGCATTTGTATGCAACCCCCAAAACAAAATCATGAGTAATACTTTTTATTTCAAACTTCTCCAATAGCAATGAAATCTGATTTTTCATGCCGTTATCCCGCAAATGGAGCATAACGTCAAACCCTGCAAGGGCACCTGTTGATGTCACCCAACTAGCCGCATCGTCCGTTGAATCAAAACTGAAAGAATGACATCCATGGGAAGTTTTAATTTTATCAAACCCACAAATCCGAAACCATTTATCTAATTGTTTTTCATTTTTAGGATTTGGCAGCTCCATCATCAACTTATTTATTTCAGATGAATTATCAATCAATAAATATTTGTATATCTTTCTAATTTCAGGAAGGGTGGCCTTAGTATTAACAATTATACCTATCTGCCCTCCATTTTTAAGAACCCTCCAACACTCTCTAAGTACCTTTAAAGGAGGTTCATACTTTAATGCCCAACTACAGACAATTACATCCACCGTACCCGATTCATACTGTTTAAGAAAATCCAGCATTGAAGCCTCTGTGAGCTTTACCTTTCCGCTAAGCCTCTTCTCCGCTTCCTTAAGCATACCATAGGAAATATCCGAAGCATGGATTAGGGTATCAGGGTGTCTTTCGTAAATCCATTCGGAATTAAAGCCGGTACCGCAAGCCAGATCCAAAACCCTTGCTTCATTAGGTATTTCTAGCATTGACAGCATTGATACATTGTACCTGTGCATAACATCTATAAATTCATTGTCATAACTACGGCTAACTTCATTGTAGGAATTAGCGATATCCTGCTTTTTTACAGTGTTACCTGTGATAAAATTCTTTGCCACTTTAAAATACAGCTTTATTCTCCCCACTCTTTCACCCCTGAAAAAACATATTCAAAACTGCTCACATTTGTAATTTGACCATGGATTCCGTTGCATTTCATCATTTCAACAAGCTCTTCTGGTTCTACTAAAACAGTTTTCTCACCAAGGCTCCTTTCAAAAACATAAATAAGCTTGGATATTACTGAGCTTGGTCTAAATTCCTGAATAACTATTCTACCCTCATGCTTAAGTATCCTTGCGGCTTCTTTAACAGTATCCTGCTTACTTCTTATATGATGCAGACAATCCCTCATACAAACAACATTGAAATAATTGTTTTCTACCGGAATGTTCTCTGCTGCTGCGTTTATAACTTTTAATCCAGGACATTTTTTTAAGGCAATTTGCGTCATTGAAGTACTTGGATCAATTATGGTAACTTCTGCATTCCTGTGGTGCATTATTTTTGCCAAGGTTCCAGTACCGCCTCCAACATCAGCCACCTTTTGACCTTCCAGATCACCTATATAGTCAAGAAGCAGCTCTTCATTGGAAAGTCCGGTATTCTTCATAAAAGCATCATAAAACCCAGACAGCTTGTTAAATAAAAAGCTCATATTCTCATCCTTTTATGCTTCATCTTAATTACTTTTTATCAGTTGTTAATTCATCAAGCCTTTTTCTCATATAGTCATAGTCAAAAGATGAGCATATTCTCCTATTTTCATTGTCAAGAATTCTATAGTGCTTGGATATTATGTTCTGCTGTATCTTTAGCCCATTTTTAAATTCAATATCCACCCACCATATCTTACCACCCATAGTTTTTTCATAGCTGGCTTCGCACTTATTAAATGCCAGTGTAGTTATAATATCCTGGGGGTCACCGCCAAAGATCATTTCAAGAACCTCGCTGTCTTTGAAAATGGTGCACAAAGCAACTGCACCCATCCATCCAAGACTTGCCCGCCCTTTCTCAATTTGGATAAGCGTCTTTTTGGATATGCCTAAAACCTCAGCCATTTTATCCTGTGTATAATCCTTTTCATATCGTATAAGTTTAAGCTTTACATCTATATTCCTAACAAATTCATCTCTCGTCATAACAAAATTACCCCTTTAGTGTAATTTTACACCAAAAGGGTAGCTTTGTAAACATCGATATGACATTACTTATCTAATTTGCTGCATTTCACTCCATTTCTGTTTAAAGCCAACTTTTTACTAATCTTTATCGTTATTAAGCAGGGATTTAATAGCTCTTGCCAATGCCTCATTAGAATCTGAGCTATCCATTGCATCCTTTAACTTATCCTCCCTATTCTTTATTGGTTTTTCCAAAGAAGGCTGTTTCGTGTTAGCATAATTATTAGTGCCTTCATTTTTCCCTCTGTTATTTCCTTCATTTTTCTTTTCAATCTTACTCATTGTCTGTCTCTCCCTCACCTTTAATATGTTCTGCAATAATCATTTTACGTTTTTAATATAGAAAACATTTCCTTTGTCCGTATTTTCAAAACTTTATATATATAATTATCGGATTTCTTTATAAAAAGCATTATTTCATAGAAATCAAAAAAGGTGCTGAGGCTTTTATGCCACCAACACCTTATAAATGGTCCATCTTACTATTTAACTACACCCTTGTCTTCAGATAACTGTATCTGCAATGTGAGAGTCTCTCCGTCCCTGTAAACCGCTACTGAAACAGTGTCACCAGGTTTATGTTTAACTTTGAGCTCATTAATTTCTTCAACAGATTTTACAGTTTTTCCATCAAACTTTGTAATTATATCTCCAGCTTTTATTCCGCCTTTGTAAGCACCGGAGAAAGGTGTAACCTGTGCAACCAATACTCCCATAGGAACATCATACTGTTTTGCTACTTCCTCATTGAAATTCGGGTCACTTTCAATTCCAAGAAGTGCTCTTCCCTTAACATATTTAAACTCCATAAGACTGTCGGTAATTTCCTTGGCTTTATTAATCGGGATTGCAAAACCAAGTCCTTCATAACCGTTTTCCCCGATTTTCGCAGTATTTATACCTATTACCTGTCCTTTTGAATTTAATAATGCTCCACCGCTGTTTCCAGGGTTTATCGCTGCGTCTGTCTGAATAAGTCTGAGCTCTTTACCATCATCTATTGGAATTGTTCTGTTCACACCGCTTATTACTCCAACTGTTACAGAACCCATATATTCAAGACCTGCAGGATTACCAATTGCTACTGCCAATTCCCCGATCTTTAGGTTATCTGAATTACCAAACTCAACTGCTGGAAGGTTTGTTGCATTTATTTTAATTACAGCCAAATCAGTCTTTTCATCTCCACCTACTATTTCAGCTTCATATGGCTTATCCTTCTGGTTGGGCAGGATAACCTCAAGCTTTGCATTACTTCCTTTTGTACTCTCTGCTGCCGCTTTCACAACATGGTAATTTGTCATGATGTATCCGTCTGGCTTTATAATAATACCTGAACCTTCAGATTTTCCTTCCTGGCTCATATCGAAAATAAAGCTTTTTGTTTTGTACGTCACCCTTATTCCTACTATTGAAGGGCTTGCCTTTTCAGCAATTGCCGTTACGGCAGAATCTTCAGTCTGAACAATTTCTACCTTCTTAATTGTCCCTGCGTTTTCGTTAGTACCGGATGTGTCTGATTTATCATTGCTTCCTATAAAGTTACTGAAAAAGCTTTTTGATGAAGGCTGTACAGCCGGTGCTATAAACTGAAAATACGATCCTACAATTGTACCGCCTATCATGGAGCTTACCACAGCGACAACTACAAGCTGCAATATACTGGGGTTTTTAGTCTTTCTGGGCTTTTTAACAGACTCTGTATAGAATGTGCCCTTTTTTGTGCTGTCACCAGGATTGCTGTCATACGCATTTCCATAGCTTTCTTCGCTTCTTGCATTATTGTAACTTACTGCTTCTACGCTGCTCGCTTGAACTATATCGCTAGGACTTCCCTGAGAGGTAACTTCAGCTGCTTCATTGCATGTATCCGGATTAGCATTAAACTCACTTATATTCCCCTCGCTATAAGGATTAGTGTTAAATTCATTTTCTCTGACTGCTTCGTAATTTGAATTAGTCTCATCTCCAGACACAGGTTCTTTCTTTTCGAATTCATTATCTCCTAAATTCATATTATCCATTATTAAAACTCCTCTCCAGTTAATCAGCTATTTATTCGCAATTAGGGATTACTAAATGTAGAAAACTTATCAATTTAAATCTTATAATACTATTTTAAGAAACTATTTTTAAAAAAATATGAACAAATTGTTAACTTTGAATCCCTTTATCAGCTGATTTGTTTAATGTAAATGTGAACTTTGCCCCATGGCCAGGCTCACTTTCAACATATATCTCCTGTCCATGCTCTAAAATAATATTTTTTACAATGGCAAGACCCAAACCAGTTCCTGACTTATCTCTCCCCCTTGATTTATCAGCTTTATAAAACCTATCCCAGATAAGGTTTATTTCATCTTTATCAATTCCCGGCCCATTATCCTCTATTGATATGCATATTTTATCCCTTTTCTTAAAGGTACTTATCTTTATTTTTCCACCTTCCTGAGTAAATTTAACAGAATTATGAACTAAATTCAGTATAACCCTTTCAATGGAATCCACGTCGCCATTCACATACATATCCTCTGATTCAAAGTAAGCTTCTATATCGATATTTTTACTTACAAGAAGGCTTTCTATCTTAATTACCGTTCTTCTTATGAGCTCATTAATATTAAAATCCATAAGGTTTAGCTTGACTTCTCCGCCTTCCATCCTGGCAAGATCCAAGAGATCGTTTACAAGCCTATTCATCCGGTTAACCTCATCCCTCACGATTGTAAGGTAATAATCCTGTCTTTCAAATGGAATAGTACCATCAAGTATTCCTTCGATAAACCCTCTTATGGAAGTCATCGGAGTCCTGAGTTCATGGGAAACATTTGCGATAAACCCCCTTCGCATCTCCTCCAGGTTTCTTAATGCTTCAATCATGTTGTTAAAGCTCACTGCCAGTTCCCCTATTTCATCCTGGGACTTTATGTTTAGACGTTTCTGGAACTCACCACCTGCTATAACCCTTGCAGCTTCATTAATTTCTTTTAATGGCTTGGATATCCTTCTTGAAAACACATAAGCCAATAATATTACTATAATGACCGAAATACCTACAGCATAAAGATAAAACCTTATAATTGATCTCTGAAGTTCATAAACATCGGGAATTGAAGTACTTATATATACCGCACCGATAAATTCATTTCCCATATTGTCTTTTATTCTGATTGGTTTTTCTATAGTAAGCCTTTTTTCTCCAAACAGACCGTACAAATCATTTTTCTCCACTACATCATTTCCTGACAACATAACCTTGCGATACTGCTTTTCATCTGGGAATCTGAATCTTTTATTCTCAATAGAAAGTTTCCTTGTCACATCATGCATTTCACGTGAATCAAGCTCCGGTTTTGCAAATCCAATATACCCTTGCTCATCTACAATCCATACATAGGAATGAGTATACTGCCTTACTTTCTCCATCTCGTTTGTAACAATTTTCTGAAGAGAAGCCTCTATATACTGTCTCAATATATAATCATCCCCGATTATATCCATGTCATAGGTAGCATAGTTATAAAAAGCAGCGATAATGCTATCGGCGTTACGCTTTAAGTCACTCTCCTTCTCAGAGTACACGAAGCTATCCAGCATAAAATACAGCATAATTCCGGTTATGGAAAAACTTATTATTATTATTGAAATAAAAAGAACTATTAGCTTGCTGAAAATCGATTTGAACATAAAATACCCCTGAATAGCTATGAATCATAATAAGAAGCAATTTTAAAGCTTTATTATTTCACTTCGAACTTGTAGCCAACACCCCATACAGTCTTTAACTGCCATATTTGATTATCTATCTCCATTTTTTCACGCAATCTTTTTACATGGACATCAACAGTCCTTGAGTCCCCATAAAAGTCGAACCCCCAAACCTGTTCTAAAAGCTGCTCTCTGGTAAAAACCTTATTGGGATTGGATGCAAGGAAAAACAATAACTCCAATTCCTTTGGCGTGAACTCAATCTCCTTACCATTTACCCTTGCAGAATAGTTGGTCCTATTTATTACCAGGTTTGGATATACAACCTCCTGAACATCTATTTCCTTATGCTCATACCTTCTTAATACCGCTTTGACCCTAGCCACAAGCTCCTTAGGCTCAAAAGGTTTTACCATGTAATCGTCCGCTCCTAATTCCAGCCCTAGCACCTTATCAAAGGTTTCTCCCTTTGCAGTTAGCATTATTATGGGAATACTGCTTATCTTTCTAATCTCACGGCACACCTGCCAACCATCAGCTCCCGGAAGCATTATGTCAAGTATGACTATGCTGGGAGTATTCTCTTTAAAAGCATCCAACGCTTTTATGCCATTATAAACAGGGTATGCCTCAAACCCCTCTTTTTCCAAATACAGACGTATTAACTCACAAATATTTATATCATCATCAACAATTAAAACCTTTGTCTTATTCGTCATATATTCTACCGCCTTTGCAGTTTTATTCGTGATTTTGTTCAATTATACCATACCTATATGAAACAATCATTATTTAAAATGTAAAAGAATTTTAAAATTTAACCAAAATTTTAAACATAAATCCCATGCCTTAGGAATGGGGCTTCTCTGTATTATCCACTCCATATCATTATTGACACCCAATAAATACAAATATATAATTTATGTTTGAATGATGTAATACGAAAGGAATGGTTTTAATTATGAACCGTAATAGAATACTTTGCACTATTTTAGCTTTCTTCACACTTATATCATGCCTCCCGTCATACTTATACGGTTCAGATTCAAAAGATGATGCACATCCATCATCTCGAATGGAATCAACTGTTCCTGTTGACACTAACAGGCTATTGATTAAATACAAAAATCAAAAAAAGAATTCATTATCAAAAGATAATATTACCAAAAAACTCAAAAATATTAGGTTTCAGCATTATAATAAATTGTCCGGGACAGAAATTGTTGAGTTTTCTAACGTAAAAGAACTGGAATCTGCAGTTAAATTGCTAGAAGGCGACTCTAATGTTGAGTATGTTCAGCCTGACTATAAATTATATAAAAATGGCAGCATTCAAGACCCTGACTTTAAAAAGCAATGGGGCCTTAGCAACTCCGGCCAGGAAATAAGCGGAACTCTTGGCTTGCAAGGATTTGATATCAATGTAACAAGTGTATGGGATAATCTTGGAATAAACAATAATATCCTGCTAGGAGTTCTTGATACCGGAATAGACATAAATCACGAGGATCTGAAAGATTCAATATATAAAAACCCCTACGATATTTCAAATACATACGATGATGATAATAACGGGTACCTTAATGATTATTGCGGTTGGGATTTTATAAACTCTGACAACAGCGTTTATGACGGAGCAGAGGATGCCCACGGAACCCATATTGCGGGTATAATAGCTGCAGGTGCCAACACTATAGGCATCAGAGGTGTTGCCAGCGGAGTTAAAATTGTTCCTTTAAAATTCATGAACGGTATGGCAGGCTATACCAGCGATTTACTGGAAGCAATTGAATATGCAAAAAAAATAGGCGTAAAAATATTAAACTGCAGTTTTAGCGATACTCACTACAACTATGCATTAGAACAGGCAATAAAAAATTCAGGCATGCTTTTTGTATGCAGTGCAGGAAATGATAATAGCAACACCCCTTCATATCCTGCATCCTTTAGACTTCCAAACCTGATCTCTGTAGGAGCAGTCAATAACAACGGAAGCCTCGCTCCATTCTCCAACTATGGGCAGTTTGTTGATGTTGCTGCACCTGGAGTTGGTATATACAGCACATTACCCAACAATTCATATGGATTCAGCTACGGTACATCTGTTGCAGCACCTTTTGTATCAGGTATTGCAGCACTTCTTTTGAGCTATAACTCAAATTTCAGTGCGTATGATCTATCTAATATCATAAAAAGCACTGTAAATACCAAATTTACCAATTTAAACAGATATATAGCTTCAGGAGGGATTGTAGATGCAAAAAATGCTCTGGAATATGCTAAAACCTATATTCCTCCAGTATCTCCCACAAACACTGTACCTGTCACAAGTACAGTTACACCTTCTCCAACCCCCACTGTCCAACCAGGTACATGGACAGTGAGGTCAGGATTAGATTGCGGATGTAAAATTCTATCTAAAGTATCCTTAAACGATAAGATTTATGCAATTGATAGTAATGGTAATATACATTCATATGACCCAGGTACAGATAAATGGACAAAGTCCGGTACCGTAGATTCCAATATGATAGATTTAAACCATAAGCCAATTCTAGTTACCCTTGGTAATAAAATATACATTATAGCAGGAAGCACAAAAAATGTTTATGAATATGACCCATCAAGCGGAAAGATAAACAGTAAAGCCTCTACTTTGTTCAACAGAATGGGCGGTGCTGCAGTCACATATGATGATAAGATATATATATCAGGCGGAGAAGATCCTTTAAGTGCCAAGACTTTTGAGGTGTATAATCCTTCTACTGACAGTTGGTCACCATTACCCGACATGCAATATGAAAGATCCTCCCATTGTATTGCTGTTTGCGGAACTAAAATATATTCAATGGGGGGTAATGGTTATCCAGGCATTGTTGAGGAATATGATATTAATGAAGGCAAGTGGACTACTCTTTCCCGAGCACCATTAGCCATTAATTCTATAGCAGCTGCCACAATTGGCAGCAAAATATATCTAAGTTGCAAAGGAGATAATACCAGCGTTGATTTGTGGGAATATGACGTATTAACATACACTTGGACAAAAAGAGAAAAAGTACCTGTGGATGCTGTAACCCTTTCGTTATTTGCCATCAAAAATAAATTATATGCATTAGGTGAAAACAATAAAAGTAACATAGAATCTTTAGCTGAATATACATTTGGTATAATGCCATCCGTAACCCCAAGCCCATCATCAGCTCCAGCCACTCCTACCTCAAGCAATCAGGGAAGCAGAACTATATCCGGCAAGGTTACTTTGAAGGATATAAACCTAAAAAAAGATCTGTCAATTGAAATCTTCGCAGAACAGGACACAGGCAAGTGTTATGCTGATACTATAACACTGAAAAGGGATTCTTTATCTCAAATTTACTCAATAAGTATACCCGAAATAGAAATATCAGGAAATTACAGAGTAGGATATTACATACACTCAGACGATATCTCCCTTTCAAAAACCGGTTATTACAGCCATGATGGAAGTGTGTTTGATGTAAACCTCTCCTCTTATCTAAGTCCGAAAGGCAGCGATATCACCAATATAGATTTGAATTTACTTAAAAAGAGAACCATTTCAGGTACAATATCCCTTCCAAATGGAAGCAGGGCTCCAGCAGGAGGTACTACCGTTTATCTGGAATTGGGATTACCAGATGATGCATATAAAAATTCCAAACATAAACCCGATTATGTATACAATAAAACTGTTGTAATACCTGAAAACCAAACTTATGCACCATTTAGTTTCTCTGTAATTGAAAACAACAATAGATACAAATATGTTTTAGGTTATGAAACAAACTCCGAAGGCTGCATTATATCCGGATTTTACAATTTGGCGGGAACAGTATCAAAAAAGAGCGGTGCCGGTTTCATTGACGTAAGTTCATCGGACCAGAATAACATTGACTTCAAAATACCAGGAACAAGGTATATTTCAGGTATTCTGTCCCTTCCCGATGGTGTAACTGCACCCAAAGGCGGCTTATATGTACTTGTATCCGCAAAAGGGGCTGATGACGGCAACAGTACTCCATTCCTCAATCAATTTGTTATACCGGAAGGAAGCAAATCTTTAAAGTACTTTATCAATATATCCGATAATTCAGTATCAAACCTTTATGTAAACTATCAAGTTGATGAAAACGGATTTGTTAAGTATGGATATTACAGTGATGGAAAAACTACGCCCTACGAAGGCAATGCATCCAAAGTTCATTTGGGACCGCAGAATGCCGGTAATGTCAATCTTACAATCATTAAGGGAAGAACCATATCAGGCAAGGTGTATTTGCCTGAATCCAGTAAAGCACCAAAAGACGGAATTGATGTAGAGTTGCTTGCAAATGTATTTTTCGGCAATAATGCATTATTGAACATTCAGAACTTTAATGAAGCTGATTTAAAAATATCTTTAAAAGTTACAATACCTGAAAATTCTAACAGTGCTGAGTATATTATGACGATTCCTCAAGATGGTTATTTTTATATTGATTACTTTACTGAGCAGGAAGATTTTGTGGCCCATGGCTATTATACAGGGTCAAAAATGAGTACCGTTTACTATGAAAGGAAAAGCACTCAAAATCCTTCCATACAGGATTCTACGAATTGTAGCCTGGAACTTCTCAAAGGATTCAAGATTTCATGCTCGGTATCTTTGCCTTCTGGTCACATAGCTGCTAATGAAATTCCACTATTGATTGAATTTTTTACTGCCAATTATCAGGCACAATCTTTTGAAGTAGCATTTTCAAAGCAGATTACTATAAGCAGAAATTCGTCAAAGATAGACTTTCAATTGTATTTACCTGAAGGCAATTATTATTTATCATATTACAACCCCAAATATTCCCAGAACAAATATTGTGAATACGGTTTTTACAATTCAGCAGGCAGCATGAAGGATTTTGACTTTAAAGTTCAGTTGTCCGTGGGACCGAACAGCCAAAACAAAGCAATCCTGTCCCTTATTGAAGGTACAAATTCGCCTAACCCCTCTGCATCTCCTGGATTTTCGCCAAACTCTGGAGGCCTTACCGTGCCTGTCCCTAGTATAAAACCAGGCTTATCATCTCCAGTGCCATCTTCTGCTGTCTCTCCCATTGTAACACCAAAGCCTGTTACTACTGAACCCAAGCCAGCTGTCTTTACCGATATCTCCAACCATTGGGCCAAGGAAAGCATATTATCACTTTTGACAAAGGGAATAATTGATGGGTACCCAGATAAAACAATACGTCCCGATAAAGAAATAACCAGGGCAGAAATAGCCAAACTGATAGTCACAATGCTAAACCTTGCCCCTGCCGGAACCCCTGATATGAAATTTACGGATAAAGCAAAAATACCCTCCTGGGCTTTAGGGTACATTGATGTGCTAACAAGGAAAGGTATTATTCAAGGTTATAATGACAACACCTTCAGGGCATCTAATAATGTAACAAGAAAGGAAATGGCTGTTATAATCATGAGAGCCCTGGGATACAAAGATGCTGCACCATCAGGCCCGATAAACTTTAAAGATGCAAAATCAATCCCCCCATGGGCAATAAATTATGTTGGGAAAGGAGCGGAACTTGGAATATTTAACGGCTATACCGACTCAACCTTCAAGCCGGATAAATATATAACAAGAGCTGAGGTATTTAAAATAATAGACAACAGTTTAGGTTTTGTATAGAAGGCTTTGGGTAGAAGACTTCAGGTAGAAAATTTTGTATAAAAGGTAATATTTTAGTCACCCCTTAAGTACAATCACTGCAGTTAACCCATACAATAGCTTTAAAGTAGGCATCTGCAATATCTTCAACTTTTATCCCCAGCTTTTCACATAAACTGTTAGCTGTATGCCATTCACCTTTTTCATATGAAGTAATGAGCTTATAGCATAACGAAACTATGTCATCCCCTAATTTTCCAGAAAGGACTTCTTTAATATCAGTTGGAATGTCTAATTGGGACAGTATTAAATCCATCATGCAGCCTGTCAGGGTATCAATCATGGACAATATCCCCAATGTAAAAAGTTCTGTCTTTCGATGTTCCAGGCCTATCTTCCGGCTTAAGAACTCCATAGCCTTTGCCCTTTGAGCACATATAACAACAATTTCGTCCTTATTATTATCACCGATTTTCCTCAATACCGTAATGTACGCCCATTTACGAAGCTCGTCCAGACCCATACGCAATGAAGCCTGTCTTATTGACTTAATGGAATTACCTCGAAAGTAATATGCAGTATTTGCTATCTTTAATATCTCGTATGAAAAAGCAACATCCTTTTCAATTACATTAACTATATCTTCAAACTTAGGCTCGCTTTCCTGCAGAATGTGCATAAGCTTTATATGATTTATTTTAGCCGGCGGAATTTCTTTTGATTGTGAAATCATTGGCTTTGAAAAATAATAGCCTTGATAATAATCATATCCCAACCTTACTGCCTCATGATACTCTTCTATTGTCTCAATTTTCTCCGCAAGAAACTTTATTCCATCCTTGCCAAAGTGGTTTACAATATATTTTCGTTCACTTTCTGATTTAGTGAGAATAAAGTCAACTTTAATCACATCAGCCTGTTCAATTAGAGTCTCATAACCCGGTTTCAAAATAAAATCATCTAACGCCAGGGTGTACCCCAGAGATTTAAGGCTTTTACACGCATCGATGATTTCCTTTGTAGGTTCTATTGTTTCAAGGAGTTCCACAACTATCTGATCACTTGGGAATAAAGTGGCCACCTTATGCAACAACATGTTATGGGTAAAGTTAATAAAAGCCTTCTTCTTTCCGGCTATAGAACTTACCCCCATAGACAGGAAACCGGCTGCCATAACATTTGATGTAGCCATATCTCCATCCACACAATTGTAAGAGTTATTGTCTGCATCATCCCTGTACAAAAGTTCATATCCATATATGCTGTTCTTTTTATCAAATATTGGCTGCCTGGCGAATAATAGTGACATAGTGGCTCTCCTTGTTTTATTAATAATTTTAATTAACCAGTTAATTATTTGTTAATACCCAAATCAATTCATATTTTCAAGGACAAAATCCCGACGATTTAACGGGGTTTTGGACGATGAGAATTGGATGTTATTTCTTAGCCATTCCTATATTAAAAGTGTTAATAATCTTACATTTGGTGGAGCAAATAACGAAAGGTTCAACGGGATTTGCTAAAGACAAATGTAATAGATTTATCACTTTTAATATAATAAAAATATACTCCCAAATAATATATACCACCCACCACCATACATAATCTATCGGCTTAAAATAATATTTAAATAAGCAATATGTAAATAATTTCTGTATTAATAATCTCCTGATATGAGCTATTGAAAAAATTTTCCTCATAGTGTATTATTTATCACATCATGTATATATTACAAAAGAGTGTTCAAAATGCGAAGCAATATTCCAATCATGCATTAATCAAGAACTAGGAGGTCATACAATGAATAAAACAGCAATTAAACTAACAACCTTATCTTTAACTACAGCATTATCCATAACAATGCTCTCAGGTTGTACAAGTTCTGAATCCGGTAAGGCTACAAAAGAGCCACCTTCCCCTAAAGTTGTTAACGAACTTTATAAAAGGCCTGAAAAAATCGACTATAACATGGCCGAGCAGCTCCTAAAAGAAGGCAATGAACGATTCCAATCAAACAATATACTACCGGATGACATAACAATCAATAAACGCAAAGATCTGGTCAGTAACGGACAGCATCCATTTGCTGTAGTCCTTACCTGCTCAGATTCACGTGTTCCCCCTGAGACTTTATTTGATCAAGGTCTTGGAGATATTTTTGTAATAAGGGATGCAGGTAATGTCATAGATCCGGTTGAGCTTGGAAGCATTGAATATGGTGTGGAACATTTAGGCTCTCCGCTTGTTGTAGTATTGGGGCATGATAATTGCGGTGCTGTAAAGGCTGCTGTTGAAGGCGGTGAACCTGAAGGAAATATAAAAGATATCGTTGAAAAAATCAAACCGTCTTTGGAAAAAGCCAAACATTCTTGCACTGATAAGGATAAACTATGTGAAGCATGCGAAAATGAAAACATAAAGAATTCAGTAGCCCAGATAGAAAATGATCCAATAATCAAAAAACTGGAAAAAGAAAATAAAGTTAAAGTAGTTGGTGCAAAATATCATTTGGATACTGGTGTTGTAAGTTTCGAAAGTTAATAATCTTATACATAAAAAAGCAAATGAAGGGCTAATTTCTTTTCTACCAAAAAGAAGTTAGTCCTTCATTTTAGGAATTAATAAAATATTTATCACTTCTTAGAACCAGCTGTATTTAACGTGAGTTCGATAATATGATTGTAATAAGAATGAAACAGAAATGAAAAATGAAGCTCCTGTCCAAATCTGTATAATCAATGTTAGCAACAAATTTAACAGAGGGGGATGGAGCTTCATGG
>JAEYYB010000110.1 GCA_023430975.1 Bacillota bacterium
AAAGTGTTAATAATCTTACATTTGGCGGAGCAAATAACGAACGGTTCAACATAATTAAAATCAGTATTAATCTTACATTTGGCAGAGCAAAATAACGAACGTTTTAACGTTATTTCGTGATAGAGAAATAGCAAGATTAACTGATTTTAATAGATTTGCGACAGACAAATGTAATAGATTTATCACTTTTAATATTGATATGTTACGAAAAAGATTTTACATAATGAAATGCAACTGAATCGTCTGCATTTGCATTACAAAAATGAATTTTCCAAAACATATGAATCGAGGAAAATCAAGGAAAATGTTTTGCAATAATTAAAAATGTTAAATGATTATTGCAAAACATATAGATGGCTTATCTAAAAAAATTTTTAGAAAGTGTAACTTTTCATTCACTTAAAACGAATAAATGATGAAAAGCACATGTTGCCAACTAATACTAATAATACTAAATAATAGCTGACTAACCAAGAAAAAGGGGGTGTATGATGAAGTCAGGGGAAGAGCATATCAAGAATTATTTTCTTAACGATACCGGATCATTCGAAGAAATTGTGCTTAAATACCGTCAAAACTCAATAAATTTTGCCAGAAGATATGTAAAGGACCGGGAGATCTGCGAGGATATTGCACAGGAAGCATTTGCCACTGTGTTTGTATACAGGGATAAATATAATCCTGATATGTCCTTTAAGACTTGGCTGTTTTCCATCATACATAACAAGTGTGTAGACTATATACGTAAGAATAGAGAACTCCAGAGCTTTAGTATTGGGGATGAAGCCGCGGCGGAAGGTTTGTTTGAAAGTCTTGATACCAAGATAGTTTTGGAACAGGAGATTGGAAGGCTTAAACCAAACTACAGGGCAATAATCCAGATGATTGAATATGAGGGTATGACAATTCGGGAGGCTGCAAAGGTTCTTGGAATAAGTGAAGTTCATGCTAGGGTATTGAATTTCAGAGCAAGGAAAAAGCTTCAGGCCCAATTGGTGAAAGGTGGATTTGAGTATGAATGAGCAGGAATTTTTAAATGGAGTACATATGAAAATTAATGTATTACAGTATGAACGTGATATGATGAAAATTATTCAAGAGAAGCAAAAAAGGCATTTGTATAAGAAGATTAAGACTTGCTGTACGATGTTTTCTGCTATTTTGGCCTTAATCATATATGCAGTGATATTTTCTATTGACTTGGGATTTTTAGTATTTACCTCTATAGTACTGCTAATTATTTCAGTATGCTTGGAGAATAGCGACTTTGAAGTTAACGATATTGAGATAGGAGTGAGTGAGAATGGGTATAGTTATAAATAATCTATGCAAAAGTTATGGTAAAAAGGTAGCACTAGACGGTGTAAATCTGCAAATAAACAATGGTATGTTCGGACTTTTAGGACCTAACGGTGCAGGTAAAACCACTCTTATGAGAATTCTGACAACGCTTATACCGCCTTCTTCAGGCCTTGTTGAGATCAATGGCATTCCAATCGGGAACTGTAAGGGTATAAGAGAAATAACCGGATATCTGCCGCAGGAGTTTTCAGTGTATCCAAATTTTTCGGTTTATGAGGCATTGGATTACCTTGCAGTTTTATCGGGCATAAATGATGGTAAACTTCGTAAAACAGTTATCAATGAGCTCTTGGAAAGGGTAAACCTGAATAGATTTAGAAAAGTAAAGGTAAAAGCATTATCTGGGGGAATGAAAAGACGTCTGGGGATAGCCCAGGCTTTACTTGCAGATCCTAAGGTTCTAATTGTTGATGAGCCTACTGCAGGGCTGGATCCTGAGGAACGCATACGCTTTCGGAACATGCTTGGAAGCCTCGCTGCAGAACGTATTGTAATACTGTCAACTCATATTGTGGAAGATATAGAATCAACATGTGAGCATATAGCAATACTTGATAACGGAAAAATTGCATACTCAGGAAGTGTGGGTAAATTATTGGAGACGGCTGGCGGTTTCGTGTGGGGCGGATTGGTAGAGTTCGATAAGATTGAATCTCTTAAGGAGAGTTTTACGCTGCTTTCTTCAGTAAGAGAAAGCGACAGGGTAAGGGTTCGTATTTTGTCAGGTAGCAAACCTTTTGAAACAGCTGAAAACGTGTTACCCTCCATTGAAGATGGCTATATGAAAATCATTAAGGGGGTGGTGTAAGGATGTTTGTGAAGCTTTGCGGTTTTGAAATCAGATATCAGCTTAAAAGTGTTACTTTCTACGTTTTTGTTTTGCTGACAGCGTTATTTGTATTCAGTCAGATTGGAAGCTTTGATAGATGGTCAAAGCATCCTGATGCTGTAAAAAGCTTGGAGCAGATAAAAGTTCAAATGCCAGGTATCACAGAAGGCCCTATTGATAGGGATGTGGAAACTCAAAAGGGAGTATATGAACTGCTTTCCAGGGCAGTGAGTGAAAGAAAAATTATGGCTGTAAGAGGCTTTATCAATAAGGAGGAAGCTCTTTCTGAAAAGGAAATAGAATTGATAAAGGAGTCAATGAGAAGGATATCACCAAATGGAAAAGGAATCAGCCAAAGATCCGATATGGTTCTTACAATGGAGGAATTTGAAAAAATCATAAATGATCTTGATGATGCACTCGGGGGACATACTGGATTTACCAAGGAACGCCGTGATGGATGGATACCCATTCCAAAATCTTATGAGGAGCTTGCGGCAGAAGAAAAACGCGTAGTTGAACTTAAGTTTACGCCACTTGTTGCACAATTGTTTGCAGATTACTATGGGATAGCTCTTGCCATGCTGACTGTTTTTCTTGCCGCCTTTATATTTTATCGTGATAAACGCAGCCGGATATTGGAGCTGGTATGCAGCCGACCTATGAGTGGTTTTGCATATGTGTTTTCAAAGTTTACAGGCACCTGCATACCTATATTTGCCAGCATATTAGTAATAGCAGCAATTCCAACTGTTTTTGCAGTTAAAATGAAGATGGATGGATTTGATGTGAACATTTTTACATACTTTACCACGTTTGCCATATGGCTTTTTCCAACTGTAATGTTCATTGTAGCAGCTGCCATGCTGGTTTCAATCCTGATTAATAATCCTATTCCGGCATTTGCTGTACAGTTCTTGTTTTTTGTAATGTCTGTCTATCCTTTGCAAGGTGACTACAGCCTTTACAAGGTGTTTATTCGCCATAATACCATGGAGCCTCTTGCAAACCCTCAAGCATTTTATATAAACAGGATTTTTATTTTTTTAATGTCCATTATATTTACTTTGATTACTGCATGGCTTTGGGAGATAAAGAGGAGGCGTATCGGTGAAAGGATTAAATAAGGGTATGCTTTGGTATAATATTAGATTGCTGCCAAAAATAAATATTATAATGTGTATATTGGCTATATGTGCCATACAAATTTTCTTTAGTTTGAAAATGGTGGATTTCAGGGTTATGGCAAACATAGGAGAACTCTTCGTTTCACTTCTCGGGATAATGCTTATTCCCGGACTTGCGTTTATTGAAGAGAGTTCAGGTATAAGGGAAACCATTTATTCAAAGGCTGTATCCCCTGTTATTCCATCATTGATAAGGCTATTATATTCAGTTTTATTGCTGCTTTTGGGTGCTGTAATTTTTGTAGTGATTGCTGTTATACAGGGAAGTGTGTTTGACGGATTGCCAATAATTGCAGGAGTATTTATATCTGCATTGATATTAGGAGCGTCTGGTTATATTGTTGGATGTTTTACAGGAAATATTGCACTTGCTTATCTTATGCCCTTTGCCTACTACGGCTTTGAATTTTTATCTAAAGGGAAGTACACAAAGGAATTTTATCTGTTTAGCTTGCAAAGAGGCTATCTTGCTGATGAAAAATGGGTTTTATTTGGGATTGCAATATTATTTATTGGGGTTAGCTTGGTGAACATTGGAAACAAAAGGTCTTGTATATGACATACAATAACACGAGTCCTAACATCAAATAAAAAGAGCAAAATCATATGCAAATGCAGACCATTCAACTGCATGTGCTTATATAAAATCCTTTTTGCAACAGATAAATTTTATTGCTCACAATATGTATGGAACTGTTACATGAACGGCGGAGTAAATCTGGATGGAAATGGCGGATAAGCAGTTTTCCCATATGATTTTATGAGAAGTGACAAAGTTTCAATTGTTTATAGACAGGGATAAATCATCCCCAATAATCAATCATCCAAGGGGGTTAAACTGTTAGTTAATTGAATGAAATCCATTTAATATTTAGTAAGTAATTAAGTGGAAAATTGGAACATCATTGACATCCATTTACATTTATGTTACCATATATAATATAGGCGTTTCGCAAATAATTTGCGTGATGCCTTGTTCTATTTTTTTACTGTTTTCCATTTAATAACATTGGTAAAAAAGAGATAGATTTGAGGTATGTTGGCCTTGTCAAAGAAAAGAAGAATAAAGCTAATTTCATATTTTTTGATATTTATGTTTATTGTACAAATGTGCTCATTTTTAGCAAGTGACACACGTTGGTTTTCAGATGGTGCAGTTAATTCTAAATCATCATCAATAATTGCTGACGTGGTTAATACATATGTGTTGGCTATGGGGCAGGAAAACAGAAAATTCTCAGCCAAAATATCTTTTCTTAAATTTCAATGTTTTCTCATACAACAAGTGAGTTGTTTCGATTTTTCAATTCAATCATTTACTAATAAGTTTTTTTTAATTGACAAACGCAAAGAGATTGCATGTATTATGTCAAATTGCTTCCATTCCTCCAAGTATAAAAGCTTAATATGGCATATATCTTAATATTTAACAACTTGAAAGGGGATATTGTTCCATGTACTCGATTGTTGAACTGACTACATATGCCTATAGAGCTATTTTACAGCACCTTGTTGACTTTGAGGAGCGGAAGAATGAAATAGTAAATGATTTTTATAGTGAGCCCTCGGTATTACGTGATGATTTTAACAGTTTTTTAGATAATTACTTAAGAAAACTGGAAGAGTTAATTAAGTCATCCCAAATTATTGACAGGCCAACTCGTGAAAGATTAAAGACACTTAATTATTTACCCTATGTTATTGTTGGTAGTACCGTGGAACTTGAGAGTACTAATGAAACTGGTATATACTACTTTAGAATTGTTTCCCCTTATGATGATTCAAAATCAAATAAGGATCTGTCATATATTTCAACATTAGGAAGAGCATTAATGCTCAAGAGACCGGGAGATGTTATGGAGGCTGAGATTAACAAAGATGTTTGCTGCTCATACCATATCAAATCAATACGTTATGAAGGATAAGTCAACTATTTTATATACTATATGAAAAGTGTTAAAAAAATGATGTATATGGAGGGCACTTTATGCTGGAAAGAAATTGTGCTGGCGGGGTTGTGTTTTTTGGAGAAAAGGTATTTATTCTTAAAAATGAGAAAGAGGAATGGGTATTTCCAAAAGGTTTAATCAGAAATAATGAGGTACCTGCAGAAATAGCTGTAAAAAGGGTTATGGAGGAAGGGGGAGTGACTGCAGAGATTGTTACAATAGCTGGTAGGACAAGCTATGAGTTTTATTCAATTACTCGCCGAAAGCCGGTTTGTAATAAAATTATCTGGTTTATTATGAATACAGATAGTGATAAATTTGATGTTTCTGAAAAGGAAAAATTTTCAGACGGCGGGTTCTTTTATATTGAGCATGCTTTACAGATTGTAACATATAGCCAGGATAAGGCATTACTTGATATGTCGTTTAAGAAATACAATGAATTATTATCTTGCAATGCTGATTTATTTGGCAAGTAATATTTTGGTGATTAATAAATAATTAAGGGAACTTAGTACACATAATAGAATTAAGTATATAAAAAAGGGAGTGCCGAAACAATATTCGACACTCCCTTTAATAATTTTTAAGTTGGCTTACAGTGCCGGGTAACTATCGGAAGTGGCATTAAAATGCTTTGCAACTATCAAGACATCCGCCATGTTCACAACACCATCATTATTTAGATCGGCTCCTGCGTTATATTTGGCATCGCCAGATGCACTGTTGAAGGATTTGGCTATTTGCAGGACATCGGCCATGTTGATAACACCATCCTCGGTAGCATCTCCAGCCCAAATCTCCACTGGATTATCAGTACTTCCTAATGTTACGGATACCTTTACATTTTTTATTTCTCTGGAAAGATAACCATCTTTACTTATTTTCACAGTAGTTTCAGTGGTGCTTTCAGGCAGATTTGTGAGTTCAAAGTACCCCTTGTCATCAGTTAAGGTAGATGTTCCTTCAGCTTCTACTTTAAAACCAGCTTTAAGGTCTGATGCAGAACTTGAAGCATATCCGCTGACCTTTTTGGTTGGTTTTGCTCCAACAAATGTAGTTACAGATTTTGCAGGCAAATCACCTGTGAAACTTGATCCGCTTACTGCTATGCTTGAACCTTCAGCTAAATTCTGGGATGCTGAAGTTGTATATGGTTTAACCGCTGAAGCAGAAAAACCTTTTAAGTTAAATGATACCGATTGATTTGATGAACCATTATTGATAGCAACTACTGCAAACTCACCGGTAGCCGGATCTTTGTATGCAGTTACATATACACCTGATACAGGGCTTGCTGTCGCGGAGAATCTCTGCCATCCAGGCCTAATAAACCTTGCATATTGTCCGATTGTATAAAGCCTTTTAGCAACTGTATAAGTTTTTGCACTCATGTTCATTTGGATCAGGCCTTCACCGTTATGTGTTTTGTAGCATGCACCCCACCAGTAACTCCATGAATTTCCCTGGGTTATAGTCATAAAATCATGAACCTCTTTTGACCATTTCAAGCCGTCGTTAATTGTAATATCATTACCATTCATATCCGATACTTCTGTCATCCAAATACCTTTTCCCTTTGACTTTGTAGTAGGGAATGTTACATATGTAGATCCATAATTATGACAGCCAACTATATCTGTTCTTTTAGATGCAGTAGCATCATTGAGGCTGTCTATTGCAAAGGATTCGGTAAATGCCATGGGTTCCCCCATAATAACTTTTGCAGTTATATTTTCTTTATCGAAAGTTGGCACCAGATAATCTTTCATAAATGTTTTAAATTGAGATGATGACCATGTACATGAAGAATAGTCGGTTTCCAGGTTAGGCTCATTGGAAATTCCAATATGCGTGATATCAATACCGAATTTTGATTTGTAGTTTTTTATATGTTCAGCCAGATATGTAGCATAAGCCTGATATTTATCTGATTTAATAGTTCCTCTGGAAGTAGAACCGTTTGATTTCATCCAGGCCGGTGGGCTCCATACAGTATAAAGAAGCTTATCAATTCCGTATTTATCGCGGATTTCTCTATACATAGGTATCTGATCATCGTTTGATTCTTTCCAGTCCCATGTTGTTTCAGAAGGCTGCATTGTCTTATTTGGACCATCTTCTGCATTTCCCCAAGTTCCACCATCGCCTAGTATTGAACGGAAGATGGAAAAACCAGCTCCTTTGGTTGTTGAGAATAGCAAATCATAGATTTCATTTTTCTTGGTGTCTCCTAAAAGTGCAATATTGTTTGATTGATGAAAGGCTTCCGATACGCCAAATCCATCAATAACCTGATAATCGGTATCCCAGTCAAGAGTGACTGTAGATGCCGCATACATGTTTTGAGGTAACGCCAGGACCAATAAAAAAGTCAATAACGTTACCACACTCGTGAGACGAATCCTTTTTTTCATAATAAAATCCCCCTTAGAATTATATATATTTTTTATGTCTATATTAAAATCATTATTAATCTTACATTTAGCAGAGCAGAATAACGAATGCCTAAACGGTATTTTGCGATAGATAAATGTAAAAGATTAATTGATTTTAATTTAAGAAATTAAGGTGCCTTATAAGAACTAAAATTAACTGATATCAAATGATGCAGACACTATAATTTCTTATGACAGTTTTCAACGAAACACCCTTCAATTAAAAATTCGCAGAAAAGAATATTTTAGGTGCTAAAATTTTACGTTATTTTATAAACAATATAACAATATAAAAAATATAAACAATATAAAAAATATAGACATAATTTAAGGTTCGTTTTTTACTGTATTAATTGTAAGGAAAAAGCTCAATCAATAAATCGGGAGTGAAATAATTTTTCGACCCTCTCTTTTGCTTGTAAAAGTTTAAGTAAAGCGTGTTCTATTGAACTTTTTATATAATAATGATATCATAAGTAAAGATGGAAGTGGTATAAAAATTATGCTTTTATTGTAAAGAGGTGGCTTAGTTGAGTATTAAATTTCATTTGCCTGATTTTGTCGAGAATTTTGATCTGAACATTATGCTGTATGAATTGATGAAAACCAGACCCGAATGTTTTTGGCCGGATGTTAAAATTGCTTCTGTTTATGGTACATTTCCAACCTCAATGTGGAATGGCGGGCGTACCTATGGCGGAATATCCTGTGAAAGAAACTATATAGCGGAAATTCTAAGACAATTTAATACTCGTGATATTCCTTGTCGTTATACTTTCAGCAATCCACATATTAAAGAAGAACATCTAAATGATAGCTTTTGCAATATGTGTTTAAGATTAGGGCATAATGGCATGAATGAGGTTATTGTTGTTTCTCCGGTTCTGGAGGCTTATATAAGAAAAAATTACCCTAAATATAAAATAATCAGTTCAACCTGCAAGCAGCTTGAAGATGTTGATGGTTTGAAAGAGGAACTGGAAAAGGATTATAGCCTGGTTGTGCTTGACTATAACTGGAACAATCGCTTTGAGGAACTTGAGAAAATTCCTCATAAGGAACGCTGTGAACTTCTTATTAATCCATGCTGTGCTCCTAACTGCAAGCGTAGAAAAGAGCATTATGATTATATTGGAAGATATCAGATAGCAATTGCGGAACATGTAAAAAGATCAACCAACAGGCCATTCCAGTTTGAAGAATTTAAATGCGACTGTATAACGCCTCATTTCTATGAAACCACAAAACATAGAACACATATAACACCAAAGGATATTTATGAGAGATATGTGCCTATGGGTTATGAAAACTTTAAAATTGAAGGGCGTTCACAGCACCGTGCCGCTGTAATTGAAAGCTATGTTTATTATTTGGTTAAGCCGGAATACAGAGATGAAATACGTTTAACTATGCATGTCACCGAGGTTAAACTTATAAAGAAGTAAAAGTGGTTTACGGGTAAAAAATTAATCCCACGGTTGATTGCGTAAATTGTAATTAGCCGTGGGATTTATATTGTTTATATATAAAGATGTAATAGATTTATTGATTTTATATATAATAAAACTTATAGCATAGGAAGGATAGAGTACAACATGAATGTGATTCAAATATTGTCGGGCCCTGTTATAGGTGCTGTTATCGGTTATTTTACAAATTATATTGCAGTGAAGATGCTTTTTAGGCCATTAAATCCAATAAAGGTTGGAAAAATTACCCTGCCATTTACGCCAGGGGTTATTCCAAAAAGGAAAAAAGAGTTGGCAGAGGCACTTGGGACAACCATAAGCAATATGTTGATTACACAGGCGGATTTGGAAAATGCCTTGCTTTCTCATGGGATGAAGGAATCGATAACAAATGGTATAATAGAGTTTGTTAAGAATAATATAGATACTGCTATGACAATAAAAGACAATTTAAATTGTTATATTAATGAGAAGGATTACGAGAATATAAAACTGCAGTTGCAGGAGCTATTAAGTGAAAGGATGGCAACAGGACTTTCGGGTATTGATTTAGCTGCTATTATTGCAAGTGAAGCCAGTGTGGCAGTGAAAGGAAAAGTACAGGGGACTATGCTGGCTATGATGATAAACGATAGTTTGATAGCTTCCTTAACTCAACCAATCGGTGAAAAGGTAAAGGAATATATTCAAAATCATGGTGTAGAAATTATTCAGCCTGTTATTAATCAAGAGATAGAAAATCTGGAAAATCAAACAGTGGATTCTATATTAGATAAAATATCATTTAACGAAAATCAAATAAAGGAATTTGTCGGACGTATTTATACCGAATGCATAGAGAGCTCATCAGATGCTATTATTAAGCAGATTGATATAGTAGGAATAGTTAGAAATAAAATTCAGGATATGGATGTAATAGAACTTGAGAAGCTTGTATTATCGGTTATGAAAAACGAATTGGATTCTGTGATAAATTTAGGTGCGGGACTTGGGTTTATTATAGGTCTCTTGAATTTGATTTTTTAATGTATAGGGAAAAATCACTTTGTGTTTTTTAAATTTGAGAAAAGTGAAGGTATAAGTTTATGACAAAACCAAGTTTTTCATATTATGAAGTTACAAGATTTAGTAGTATCAAGGAGCTGCTGGAGATAGCAGTAAAGGAAGCAGGAGATAAAATTGCTTTCAAGTTCAAGGAAAATAGCAATGATATTGTTGAAGTTAGCTATTCACAATTTCAACAGCAAACCATATGGCTTGGTGCTGCATTAACTGAAATGGGATTTTCAGACAAGCATATCGGTTGTATAGGCAAAAACAGTTATAGCTGGGTTTTAACTTATCTTACCGTACTAAAGAGTGAAGGTGTGTATGTTCCTGTCGATAAAGACCTTCCTCCAAATGACATTTTTCATGTGTTAAATGATAGTGAATGCAGCGTTGTATTCTATTCACAAGCCCATGAAGAGATGTTTATGAACAATACTCATAAGCTTCCGAATGTAAAGCTTTACATAGGATTCGATCGCACTGATGATGCCGGCAGCTTCCTATCTTTCAACAAGCTTATTGAATATGGGAAGAAATGTGATAGTAAAAAATACCAGGCACTTAAAAGTGAGCCAAATTCACTTAAATTGCTTGTTTATACATCAGGTACAACCGGAATTGCCAAGGGGGTAATGCTGTCGGAGCATAACCTGGTGTCCAGTGTTTATTATGGTCTGCAGGTATCAACGGTTTATGACACCGGTCTTTCAGTTTTGCCATATCATCACACATATGAAGCTGTAAGCGGAATTTTAGTTTCTCTTCATAAACACTCCACCATTTGTATAAACGACAGCTTAAATGCTGTGTTAAAGAACCTGCAACTGTATAATCCGTCTTATATATACCTTGTTCCTGCTTTTGCAGAGATGTTTCATTCCAAGATAATTAAAAATATAAAGGAATCCGGAAAGGAAAGTGCTTTTAACAAATTAATTGTTGTAAGCAATACATTAAGAAGAGTTGGTATTGATTTGAGAAAATTATTCTTTAAATCCATACACAAGGCTTTCGGGGGAAGACTTAAAAAAATAGTATGCGGCGGTGCACCAATTCGCCCCGAAATAGGAAAGTTCTTTGATGACATAGGTATTAGCCTGATTAACGGTTATGGAATTACAGAGTGTTCTCCTCTGGTTTCTGCTAACCATGACATGTTTAACGATTATAATACCGCAGGTATAAAGCTTCCTTGTATCGACTGGAAGGTCGACAGCCCTAACGACGAGGGTATCGGAGAAATATGTATCAAAGGTGATATTGTAATGCTGGGGTATTACAAGCAGCCTGAAAAAACGGCAGAAGTACTTAAGGAAGGTTGGTTTTATACCGGTGATTACGGCTATATTAATGACAAACAGCAGCTTGTGATAACCGGCAGAAAAAAGAATATTATAGTTTTGAACAATGGAAAAAATGTTTACCCGGAAGAGATAGAGGGATATATTCAAGGTATTGACTATATTGTGGAGGTTGTTGTAAGAGGCCTTGCCGATGAAAAAGGGGATCAAAAATCACTTATGGCAGAGGTTTTCCTAAGTGAAGAAAGAACTCCCCATGAGGTTCTAAAGGACATCAAAAGGGTAACAAGGGATCTACCGACCTATAAGCAGATTACACAAGTGGTTGTTAGAAATGAGGAGTTTGATAAAACAACTTCCAGAAAAATAAAAAGATAGCAGTTTTTTAAGGTTTAAGAAACGGAATAATCCTTGGATACATATTTATCAATATGTGACTTGTATCAGGGATTATATCCACTATTAATCGAGAAAGCAATTTACTTAAGCGTTTCCCGGTTTTCTCCGACGGCAACATCACATCAACGGCTCCACCAATAAACATCACTGGCATGGAAAGTTTCTTTAATTCATCATCAGAAAAGAGCGGTATATATCGGCGATAATTGAAGTTTTTGGAGATAAGCATGATGATTTCCTCAGCTTCTGGATGAAGGGGCTCTGGGTGGCTGAGCATGCGGCATATTTTTTTGATACCGTCATCTCCTTGCAATGAACATAAAATACTTTTTAGTGCAAATGACAGCCTTAAATTTGTGATGCCCGCTGTACAGAGGAGTGCCAGCCGTTTCACATACTCGGGATAATGTGTAGCAAATCTCAGTGCCATCCATCCGCCAAGGGACATTCCCAAAATATTGACGCTGCCCTTCTCTATATTTAAATATTTAATTATATCCATGAGCCATTGGGCATAATTATCCCCATCCATAGACGGACGATTTGGCTCACTTTTTCCCGGTTCACCTATTATATCAATTGCATAAACACGAAAGTGTTCATTATACTTTTTCATATCCTCTGCCCATATGGAGGAGTTGGAACCTGATCCATGAATAAGTATCAACGGAGGATTATTCTGATCTCCGGAACAAATGCAAAAGGTTTTGCCATGCCGGGTTGGAATCATTAATTGCTCATTCTTATAAGGTATTGCGGCTAAGAATTGCTCATATATTCCCAATATTTTATCTTTTGCCTGTATACTTTTAAAAATAGGTTCATTCTTCATAGCTAATACTTCCTTCCTTTACAATTGTCATTATGTAGCTCAAAAGTTAAGGTTTGCATTTAATAACATATGATAATAATAACATATGTTATTAAGGAAGTCAATTGTTCAAAAAGTTATATGAAAGTGTTGTTAAGTTGCAATTTAACGGGGTTATGAAATATATGAATTTATTATTGGATAGAAATAATCATATTATGTGAGATAAGATCGTTTCAGAAAATTAAAGGGGACATTTCTTTTAAAAAATGTCCCCAAAATACTACAAGCTGTCCCCAAAATCTCTCTTGAATTTTGAAACAAGTTCATTTTGCCAATTTGAAACCGGAGCCAATCTGCCGAAGAAGAAACGCAACATCTTTGGTTCATCTACAAATGTCAATCCACCTATTAACTTGCGGTTTTCATATAACCATTTTATACGGTCAATTGCGTAGTTAACCTGGGATAGGGTAAATACACGCCTAGGCATTGCAAGACGCAATAACTCCATATTTGCAAAATGCTCATTCCCATCTGCATCCCTTTGTTCAGATATAGTTCCTCTTTCCATACCACGTACCCCGCTTATAAGATATAATGCTGCAGCAAGTGCACCTGCTGGATATTGCTTTTGTGGAATGTGGTCAACAAATTCCATTGCATTGAGATGAGCTCCCAGACCGCCTGGAGGTGTTATAACTGGTACTCCGCTTTTACCCAGCTTTTCTACCATATAAGAAATAAATTGCGGGCCCTGATTAATCATGTTTTCATCCATGGTTTCCTCAAGCCCAACAGCAAGTGCTTCTATCTCACGCACAGACATCCCGCCATATGTAAGAAAACCCTCGTAAAGTGTTACAAACTCACGGAGCTTCATATACACTTCATGGCTATTGGTACATATTCCACCTCCACGGGCACACCCAAGCTTTCTTGCAGAAAAATATATGATATCGGAAAGGTCTGCTATTGCACGGGTTATTTCACGAATGCTCATATCTTTATATTTTTCTTCCCGGTTCTTAATGAAATAAAGGTTATCTGCCAAAAGACTTGCATCTAGAACTAATATTATGCCAAACTCATTGCAGACTTCCCGGACTTCCTGCATATTCTCAAGGGATAAGGGTTGACCACCAACAAGGTTGGTACCGGCTTCCAAACGCACAAAGGATATTTTTTCAGTACCATGCTTATCAATGAGCCCTCTTAGTTTTGCAATATCCAAATTACCCTTGAAAGGGTGATTACTGCTTGTTTTTAAACCCTCATCAATTATTATTTCTTCTACCATACCACCATTTAATGTGATATGTGCTTTAGTTGTTGTGAAGTGGTAATTCATAGGGATTATATCCCCTGGCTTAACAAAGGCTTGAGATAGAATATTTTCGCAGGCCCTACCCTGGTGGGCAGGAAGAAAATACTTCATGCCGAATATGTCGCTAATTTTATCTTCTAGCTTTGTAAAGGTAGCAGAACCGGCATAGCTGTCGTCTGCTTCCATCATCGCAGCCAGTTGCTTGTCGCTCATGGCATTTACCCCGCTATCAGTGAGCATATCCATAAAAACATCACAGTTTTTTAGTAGGAATGTGTTGTTTCCAGCTTCATTAATAGCTTCCAAGCGACGTTCAATTGGGACAAGGTTCAATTTTTGTACTATTCGTACCTTATGCATTTCCAAAGGTACACTATCACCGTAATAGAATTTAACTTCAGACATTCATTAATCACCCCTGTAATTTATATTAAAAGCGTTAAAATCTTACATTTATCACTTCTAATATAGATATAAATTTATAGGCTGGTATTATAGAAATTATTGAATGTAGAAATCGATTTCTAAAATACAAAAAAATACCCTTTACAGGGTATTTTTTATATAGAAAAGTTCTCAATATCTGCCTTTACAGGTTTAAACAACCGTAACGATACTGATTTATCTCTACTTTAAAAGGAATATTCCTACAATAATACCGTGCTACTACAAATATTTTATGACTAATTGGAGAAATATTCAATACTTATTTTTCTTTTATTCTTTTCCGTTCCAGCAATAGGTACATACTTTATCATGAGGTAAGCCTATAGCATCAAGCATGTCAGTGAGGGATTGGTACTTTAATGAAGTAAAGTTAAGACGCTTTCTGATCCATTCAACCATACACCCGTACTTTTCTGTATTTGGATCACAGTATTCATCCAATGAATCAGGTTCTTTGCCTTCCAAATCAAGTATAGCCCTTCTGGCAACAAGATCCATATCAGAGTTGGATCTTGAGAAGTTCAGGTATCTGCAACCATGTACAAGCGGAGGGCATGCAGGACGTACATGAACCTCTTTAGCATTGCAATTGTAAAGTAATTCAGCGGTCTCCCTCATCTGGGTACCACGGACAATTGAGTCATCGCAAAACAGGAGCCTTTTTCCTCCTACCAAATCTGTTATAGGTGTGAGCTTCATTCTTGCAACGAGATTTCTTATGCTCTGGTCTTGGGGCATAAAGCTTCTTGACCATGTAGGTGTATATTTAATGAAAGGTCTGCCAAAAGGAACACGTGCCTCATTGGAATAACCTATGGCGTGTGCTGTACCGGAATCAGGTACTCCTGCGACCAAATCCACTTTCACATCGTCATTGCGAGCTAAAGCAGCACCATTGCGGTATCGCATTACCTCAACATTCATTCCTTCATAGGATGAGGATGGGTAACCGAAATAAACCCAAAGGAAAGCACATATTTTCATTTTGTCACCTGGAGGCGAAATTTGTTGTATTCCATCAGGTGTTAAAAGAATGATCTCTCCAGGTCCAAGCTCATATTTCCTTTGGTATCCCAGATTGGGAAAAGCACAGGACTCAAAAGATACACAGTAAGCCCCTTCTTTTTCACCCACTACCAGCGGGGTTTTACCAAAACGGTCTCTGGCAGCATAAATCCCTTCAGATGTCAGTATCAACATTGTGCATGAGCCATCGATAGATTTTTGTGCATTAAGGATACCTTCTTTAAAGGAATCTGCCTCATCTATCAGATTTGATACAACTTCAGTGGGGTTTATAACACCTCTGCTCATTTCCAGAAAATGAGTGTTTTGTTTTGCTAAAGATTTATTTACAAGCTCCTGAATGTTGTTTATACGTCCAACAGTGGTTATTGCATAGTGGCCAAGATGTGAAAATACAGTCAGGGGCTGTGGCTCTGTATCACTGATGCAACCTATTCCCATATTTCCTTCCATACCGGATAAATCATCCTCAAACTTTGCTCTGAACTGTATATTTTGTATATTGTGTATGGATCTTGCAAAGCTTTTTCCATTCCAAACTGCCATTCCTCCACGGCTTGTGCCTAAATGTGAATGGTAGTCTGTACCGAAATACAAATCCATAACACAACTGTTTTTTGAAACTACACCAAATAGTCCTCCCATTATAAATACACTCTCCTATGTTATTTAATATCAGCGTGGTAATCCTGTAAGGATTTTACCTTATCTTCTTTTAAGTGGGTTTCTTTATATGCCTTAATACCTTTAGCAGTAGCTAATGCTGCAGTAAGGGTTGTAATGTATGGTATTTTATACTTTATAGCAGCCTTACGGATGTAGGAATCATCATGCTGGCCTTGTTTGCCTACTGGAGTATTAACAATAAGCTGAATTTCCTTATTTGTTATAGCGTCAGTAATATTCGGGCGACCTTCATGTAATTTCTTAATCAATTCTGATTTAATACCGTTTTGAGCTAAATAGTCATGAGTTCCTTCAGTAGCCTTAATCTTAAAGTCAAGTTCTGTGAACATTCCAGCAACCTCAAGCACTGCAGATTTGTCCTTACCTGCTACGCTGATTAAAACCGTACCTGAAGTTGGAAGTGAAACCTGAGTAGCTTCCTGAGCTTTGAAGAAGGCAAGACCGAATGAATTAGCCATACCTAAAACCTCTCCGGTAGAACGCATTTCAGGTCCTAAGAGAGGGTCTACTTCATGGAACATACTAAATGGGAAAACAGCCTCTTTGACGCCAAAATGATTAATTTCTTTGGATTTTAACTCATTTATGTTTGATTTTTTCCCGGTTACACTTGACATTACAACTTCTGTTGCAATATGTGCCATTGATATATTGCAGACCTTTGAAACCAGGGGAACTGTTCTTGATGCACGTGGATTTGCTTCCAATACATAAACACGATCATCTGCAATAGCATACTGCATGTTCATAAGCCCTACTACTTTGAGTTTCTTTGCAATTTTTGCAGTATATTCATAAATGGTTTGCAAATGCTTTTGTGGTATATTAATCGGAGGTATAACGCATGCTGAGTCTCCTGAATGGATACCTGCCAATTCAATATGCTCCATTACAGAAGGTACAAAAGCATCTGTTCCGTCGGCTATGGCATCTGCTTCAGCTTCAATAGCATTTTCCAGGAATCTGTCTATAAGAATCGGGCGTTCAGGAGTCACATCTACAGCTGCTTTAACATATTGGAGCAGCATATTTTCATCATAAATAACTTCCATACCGCGACCGCCAAGGACATATGAAGGTCTGACCATCAACGGATATCCAATTCTGTTTGCAACTGAGATTGCTTCATCCAGGTTGCTTGCCATACCTGATTCAGGCATTGGAATTTCTAACTCATCCATTATTTTACGGAACATATCACGATCTTCTGCAAGATCTATTGTTTGAGGAGTGGTACCCAGGATTTTTACTCCCGCTTTCTCAAGTTCTCCTGCAATATTCAGTGGAGTCTGTCCACCAAATTGAATGATTATTCCTATAGGATTTTCTTTATTGTAGATACTCAGAACATCTTCAACAGTAAGCGGCTCGAAATATAGCTTATCTGATGTATCATAGTCGGTTGAAACCGTTTCGGGATTGCAGTTTACAATTATTGTCTCAAAGCCCATGTCACGCAAAGCAAAAGCTGCATGTACACAACAGTAATCAAACTCTATCCCTTGACCTATACGGTTAGGACCTCCACCGAGTATCATTACTTTCTTTTTATCGCTTGAATCTGTCTTATCATTTGCATTGTAAGTTGAGAAGTAATATGCTGCGTTTTCTACACCGCTGACGGGAACAGGTTCCCATCCTTCTACCATACCTAAAGCAACACGCTGCTTTCTGATTTCTGCCTCAGGGATGTCTACAAGCTTTGCTAGATAGCGATCGGCAAAACCATCTTTTTTAGCTTTTACAAGCAAGTCATCAGGCAGCTTGCTTCCGGCGTATTTCAGGATCTCTTCCTCTAATAATACAAGTTCCTTCATTTGCTCAATGAACCAGTGCTTGATATGTGTCAGACGATTCAGTTCATTGATATCGGCTCCCTTACGCAATGCTTCATACATTATGAATTGGCGTTCACTTGATGGTTCCGCCAGCATTGCCATAAGCTCAGACAATGTACAGTTGTTAAAATTCTTTGCAAAACCAAGGCCGTATCGGCCTGTCTCAAGGGAGCGGATAGCTTTCTGGAAGGCTTCTTTATAGTTTTTTCCTATACTCATTACTTCGCCAACAGCTCTCATCTGTGTTCCGAGCTTGTCCTGTGAACCTTTGAATTTCTCAAATGCCCAACGTGCAAATTTTATAACCACATAATCACCGGATGGAGTATATTTGTCCAGTGACCCGTCACGCCAGTAGGGAATTTCGTCTAGAGTAAGACCTGCAGCCAGCATTGATGAAATCAAAGCGATAGGAAAGCCTGTAGCTTTGGATGCAAGTGCTGAAGAACGGGAAGTACGGGGGTTTATCTCAATAACTACCACACGGCCTGTTTTAGGGTCATGAGCAAACTGCACATTAGTACCGCCTATAACCTGTATTGCCTCAACAATATCGTAGGAATATTTCTGTAAACGCTGCTGGAGCTCGGGACTGATTGTAAGCATTGGTGCCGAGCAGAAGGAATCACCTGTGTGAACACCGATAGCATCTATATTTTCTATAAAGCATACTGTGATCATCTGGTTTTTGGAATCACGAACAACTTCAAGCTCAAGCTCTTCCCAGCCTAACACTGATTCTTCAATGAGTATTTGGCCGATAATGCTTGCAGTTATTCCACGTTGAGCTACAATCCTCAACTCTTCAATATTGTATACAAGCCCGCCGCCTGTTCCGCCCATGGTATAAGCAGGACGAATAACAACCGGGAATCCAAGCTCAAGTGCAATTTTTTCAGCCTCTTCCACACTGAATGCCGGTTTGCTGCGTGGCATCTCTATACCAAGTCTATTCATTGTTTCTTTAAATGCAATTCTATCTTCGCCTCTCTCTATTGCATCAACCTGTACTCCAATAACCTTAACACCATACTTTTCAAGTACTCCGGCTTTAGATAACTCCAGACACAGGTTAAGGGCGGATTGTCCACCTAAATTAGGCAGTAATGCATCAGGGCGTTCTGTATCGATAATTTGTGTTAGCCTTTCTACATTAAGCGGTTCAATATAAGTTGCATCAGCCATAGCTGGGTCTGTCATAATTGTTGCAGGATTTGAGTTTACCAGTACGATTTTATAACCCAATTTCCGAAGAGCCTTACATGCTTGGGTACCGGAGTAATCAAATTCACATGCCTGTCCTATAATTATAGGTCCTGAGCCTATAATCAGAATTTTGTTGATATCATTTCTTTTTGGCATTTTTATGCTCCTTCTTTCTTAATATAAGAGTGTCCTGAAATATTATATAATAGATGAAGTATAAATTGCATTAATTATATAAAACTTTTTAAATCGCTCCGCCAAATGTAAGATTATTAACACTTAAATTTATATTAAAAGTGAATAATCTATTACATTTGTCTGTCGCAAATCTATTAAAATCAGTTAATCTTGCTATTTGTCTATCACAAAATAACGTTAAAACGTTCGTTATTTTGTTCTGCCAAATGTAAGATTAATACTGATTTTAATTATGCTAAACCGTTCGTTATTTGCTCCGCCAAATGTAAGATTATTAACACTTTTAATATTGTTCATGGTATAATCTCTTTGAATAATTTAAATTTGCTTTTTGCATAGGAATGAGAAAATATGGGAAATCATTTTGATATAATTATCGTGGGAGCAGGTGCAGTAGGATGTGCTGTAGCTAGAGAGCTCTCAAAATATAAGCTTGATATAGCAGTACTGGAAAAGGAAAGTGATGTGGCAGCGGGTACAAGCGGCAGGAACAGTGCTGTTGTTCATGCGGGCTTTAACAACAAAACAGGGAGCCTTATGGCCAAACTTTGTGTGGAAGGGAATCTGGGGTTTGAAAAGGTCTGCAGTGAATTGGATGTGCCCTATAAGAAAACCGGAAAGCTCGTGGTGGCATTTGATGAGAGTGACATCAAGGGTATTGAAAGACTCATGGATGCCGGTAAAAAGAACGGTGTGCCCGGGCTTTCATTTATTGATGCAGATGAAGTCAGAAGATTGGAGCCGCATGTTGGCGGCATTGGGGCAATGCTGTCCTCAAACACTGCAATTACCAATCCATTCATATATACGGTGGCTTTGGCTGAAAATGCTTGTGCTAACGGTGTAAAGTTCTATTTTGATACTGAGGTCAGAGGTATAACCAGGCGTGAAAATAAGTTCCGTATCAATGCAGGAGGAAGGCATTATTATTGCAGGTACATTATAAATGCAGCAGGCTTGTACTCCGATAAAATTTCTTCCATGGCAGGGGATAAAAGTTATAAGATTCATCCATGCAGGGGACAGTATTATATTTTGGATAAGCGGACTAGCAAGTATCTTAGTATGCCTGTATATCCTGTACCAAGGCCTGGCATAGGAGGGCTTGGGGTTCACCTTACGCCTACAATTGAAGGAAATATATTGATAGGCCCAAGTGCTGAATATATAAAGACAAAATCTGACTATGCAGTCACACAGGATGTGATGAAACAGCTTTTCAGCGAGGCAAAGGAATTGCTGCCGCCAATAAGCATTAAAGATATAATAAGGAATTATTCGGGAATAAGATCAAAATTAGTAGGACCTAAAGTAGGAGGGTTTGGCGATTTTGTTATTAAAGAATCCCAAAGTGTAGCAGGGTTGATCCAGCTGATAGGTATTGAATCCCCGGGGTTAACCTCATCCGTTCCTATCGCCAAAATGGTGAGGGACATAATTGGAAGTAAGGAAGACCTAACCTTAAAGCCGGAATTTATAAATGAGAGAAAAGGTATTAAAGAGTTCAGACTATTGAGTGCAGAGGAAAAAGACAGATTGGTCAGGGAATGCCCTGAATATGGAGAAATAGTCTGCAGATGTGAGCAAATCACAAAAAGAGAAATTATGGATGCCATAGAGAATCCTTTGAGTGTCAGGACTCTTGCAGGGATAAAGTACAGGGCAAGGGCGATGATGGGAAGATGCCAGGGAGGTTATTGCCTTACAAGGATTGTTGAGATACTTACAAAGGAATATGGAGTTCCATTGGAGGAAATAACTCTCAGAGGAAAAGAATCCGGATTATTTACAGGAAAAGTCAAATAGAGGGGTTAAAATATATGGTTATAAAGAAGGATGTTGTTATCATTGGAGCCGGGCCGGCAGGACTTGCGGCTGCAGTGGAACTTTTTAAGAATGACATTAAAGATATTGTTGTTCTGGAAAGGGAGCCTTTTGCCGGAGGGATTCTGAATCAATGCATACATGATGGATTTGGTGTTATAAAGTTTAATGAAGTATTAACAGGCCCTGAGTATGCACATAGATATATGGATGAAGCAGAAAAGCTTGGAATTCAAATTTTGACAAGCCACACTGTAATTGCAATGAACGGAGATAAGGAGATAACCGTCCTAAGCTCAAAAGGGCTTATAACATATAGGGCAAAAGCAGTGATCCTTGCCATGGGATGCAGGGAAAGGACAAGAGGGGCTATAGGTATACCCGGTACAAGGCCCGCTGGAATTTTCACTGCTGGGGTAGCTCAAAACCTTGTAAACCTTAAAAATATGATGATTGGTAATAATGTGGTTATTTTAGGTTCAGGTGATATAGGACTTATTATGGCAAGAAGGCTTACACTAGAAGGAGTAAAAGTTATTGCAGTAGTTGAAAAAATGCCGTATTCAAATGGTCTTGCAAGAAATATAACCCAATGCCTTGAGGATTATGATATACCACTTTTATTAAGTCATACAGTTATCAATATAGAGGGTAGAGAGCGGTTGAAAAGTGTTACAATTGCAAGAGTCGATGAAAAAGGGGAGCCTGTAAAAGGCACATTCCAAAAGTTCTCGTGTGACACGTTGATTCTTTCGGTAGGACTCATTCCAGAAAATGAGTTGACTCTAGGTGCGGGTATTGAATTGGATGAGGTTACCCAGGGAGCAATTGTTGATGAAAATCTCCAGACCAGTATCAAGGGGGTTTTTGCATGCGGGAATGTGCTGCAGGTACATGATTTGGTCGATCATGTTTCCAATGAAGCGGAAAAAGCGGCAAGGTCAGTTAAGTATTATATCGAAAGTCTTGGAAATGAATGTATGGAGCATGGTGATATATCTGTAAAAGCTGGAAACGGTGTTAGATATGTAATTCCACATACCATATCTGGAAATAATGACGTTACCTTTTCAATGAGGGTTGACAGGCAATGGGCAGACAAAAAACTATCTTTTAAGAGCAGTGGGAATATTATAAAGTCTATCAAGTATAGAAGGTTGAACCCTTCCGAGATGGTGGTAGTAAATTTGAAGGCTTCAGAGCTTCAGGGTGTTAAAGGGCTGGAGGTGTCAATAGATGAAGAGTGAGAAGGAAATGACCTGCATTATATGCCCCAATGGATGCAAGTTGGAAGTGACTTATGGCGATACTTTTATTGTAAAAAATGCTCTGTGTCCAAAGGGTGAAGAATATGCCCGCAGTGAACTGATAAATCCTGTAAGAAACCTTACTTCCACAGTCAAGGTAAATAAAGGGGTGCTATCCCTAGTAAGTGTCCGCAGCAATAAACCCATACCTAAAGGGAAAATGTTTAAGATTATGGAGCTTCTTAAAGATGTGGAGCTAGAGGCACCGGTTGGGTTTCATCAGGCAGTAATAAGGGATATACTCGGTACGGGTGCGGATATCATAACCACCAGGGAAGTTAAAAGGGTGTAAAAAAAATAATTCCAATGAAAGAAAAGGTCTGATCCCAGATAATATTGGAATCAGACCTTTGTGTTCTTCAATTTTTATATATTTTTCATCAACTTCCGATCCTTAAGTCAAACTCAGTATATAACTCTTTATTTCCTTTGCAGTATAGCTGCTTGATTCTTGAGGCCCGATATGTACTGCACGGTTTCTACCTGTTCCTTTTGCCCTGTACATGGCAAAATCACAAATATTTATTATCTGGTCAAGGGTTAAAAAGATAAATCCAGAATGATATTTTCTCTGGTTCTAATTACATTTTGGACTATCTCAGAGCAAAAATCATTGCATATACATTATATGCTTTTTGTACTGTTAAGAAAATGCATAATAATATATGTAATAATGCCGGAACTTAGAGTAATAACTATGTCGGCTATAGAAAAGGGAATAGACCCAATAGGTTCAAAGAATAAGCCGGTACCATATTTGAAAAGTGCACCGCCCATAAGCATAAGTTCCCCGATATACATGACAAGTGTTGTAAGTGATGCAGCCATGGAAGGTATGATTTTCGCCAACAGCGTGCTTTTTCCATAAAATATGCTGACGCAGTATATACCCACTGTAACACCGTATACCATAAAAAATACTGCCATCAACGATGCTGACAGAGGTGAAATGTTAATTGTGCCGTTTCTATAGAAAGCAGTAAAGCAAGCCAGTATACAGAGACCGACAAATACTACAACTGAAACAGTTTGGGCAATTAGGGGACGTTTTTCACCAAAGTCTTTATCTATAAGCATTTTGGAAAAACCATATATCACATTAAGGACCGTAATAATGATTACAATAGCAATTATGTAAAAGTGAACCTTAAAAGCAGGATTGTTTTCTGCAAAAATTGGATTACCGATGGAGCGGAGGACCTCAGGTGTTGCCATGCATTGGGCAGCTTGCCAGGATTGTATGGGCATCTGGGTGTAGCCTTCCACCACTTTAATCTGCTCAAATCCCATTTCTGCTGCAAAGAATAATATAGATCCTAAAAGTGAGGCTGCAATTAGTGCATACCGTTTGCACAGCCTAAATAATATCGGCATGAGTGTCGTTGAAACAATTATGCCAATACATATGGGTGTATATGGTATTATGTATTTCTTATAGTCGGCTGCACTGACGGAACCATTCTGTAAATAATTGACTAGTGTTACAGCACCCATGTATATGGGATATATGGATGCCAGTGCAACTATGACAAGTGACAATAAATAAAAGTTTCTATATTTCATGTATATCCCTCCTATTTTATGATTTTATACTATCGCAATAGTCTGAATTTGTATAGACTATTTATAAGTTCTAGATGTGAATATTTACCACAGATTTGCTATTCGAAAGATTCGATAATACTCTTAAGGATTTTTATGGTTAGAAATTATGGTGTGTGGGAGAGTAGAATTGCTTTTACATTGAAAGCGGATTTTTACAATTTACTATATTATTTAGCTTTAATTTTCATATGTTTTATGATAAGATTTTGCTATACAAAATTTGGATTTATTATTTATATAAGTTTATGTATACTAAACATTGGGGGGATTAATATGGCTGTAGAAAAAGAAAATTGGGAGAAATTTGAGGAATCGGCATTTAATTATGTTGTAGGATTATGTGAAGAGGTGAGTGCTAGGAAAAAAGTACCTATTATTGCAAAACGCTTTGGCGGACATAATTCAACAAAACCTGATATTGTAATAACTAAAGGTGGAAAAGAAGAATTTTCTATTGAAACCAAGTTTTCACCAGCCCAGAGCGGACAGTTTTCTGTCATAGATACAGGTGAAGAATTTGTATTCTCCCAAGGTAATAAAACCTCTATGGATAGAAATGCTAAAAATATATTGGATTTCATAAATGTAAAGTCACGTTATGAAACGATTAAAAATTCTGAGTCAAATAATTATTATATTAATTGTGACCCAAATGATCTTAGGGAATGGGTTACTAATCACTATCAGAAAAAGAATTGTAAATTTATTATTACTTCAAAACAAATAGAAGGATACAAAGCGATTATTCCTTTAACTTTAGCAGATCTTGCAGCAAATTTTGTTATAAAAGCATGTTTGAGGCCCAAAAGGAGTGGATCAAGTACGTTGCCGCAATGTGATCTTGCTGTGGCTCAATCTGCACTTGAAACACACTTAAGAAGTATGGGGAACAGCTTTACTACCAGTCAAGACGGCAAGAGAACAATAGCTACTTTGAGTGTACCAAGCAAGTTTAAGAGGGAACAAAAGCTATTTGGTAATGATACGTATGTTATTTCCAGGAAGAGCGATTCTATATATGAAATCAGAAAAAGAGGTACAACTAATAATAAAAATGTAATTTTTGAATTGACATATGATAAGGATTTAGAACAGGATGAAGGAAGGGATTTATTAAAAGCGGAGCTGGAGAATTTATACAGGGGTTAATAACTCAGACATTATATAAAAAGGGCTGTTGCAACAGCCCTTTTTTATGATTCGAAGCATTATGGTGTATTCTGCTTTTATTGTATTGTATTCAATGTTTATTTAGTGGTATTTTTATTTTGAATATCCTTCATGGTTTTTGATACTATTTTAAACAACTCCGCTCTGGTAATTGCTCCCTGAGGCATGAAAAGATTGTTTTCATAGCCGTTAATGATACCGAGCTCTGATCCTTTCTTTATAAAACCTTTAGCCCAATATGGCAGGACATTATCATCTGCAAAATTGGTTTTTCCTGCTGACTCTCCAAGCTTAAATGCTTTTAGAATCATTGTTGCAGCTTCACTTCGGGTCATTTTATTGTCAGGTCTGAAGCTTCCATCCTCAAAACCCACGATTATATTGTTTTCCTGTGCAGCTGCAAGGTATTCTTTGACCCAGTCAGGTATTTTCTTGGAATCGGAGAATTTTAGATTCACATTCTTATTGGTTTTAATATTTAAAGATTTAATTAAAATTTTAACAGCTTCTGCACGTGTTATTTGAATATCCGGCTTAACGGTTCCATCGCCATACAAGTCCAGGATTCCTTTTTCTTTAAGCTCCAAAATATAGGGTTCTGACCAGTGACCTTTTGCATCAGGTATGGATATTTGGGGCACTTTGCTGGTAGGCTCCTGGGTAACTATCGGTGTTGGAGTAGCCGTGGCCGTAGACGTACCTGTAGCTGTAGAAGTTGGCGTTGAAGTAGCAGTTGAAGTTGGTGTTGGTGTTGAAGTGCTGGAATTGTAATTGTAACTTGTTCCTGATGATGGTGTATTTGTTGGTGTGTTTGTTGGCGTGTTTGTTGGTGTATTACTTTTATTTATATTTATTGTATATACTTTCTCTGTAATACCATCTTCAGCTTTAACAGCAACAGAGATTTTATTTAATCCTGATTTAAGATCGATACTTGCTGACGGTTCGCCGCTCAAAACATTCATTCCATTAACGGTTACTGTGGAATAATCGTTATATACTGATGATGTCACAGTTGTAGAAGCAATGTTATATGGTACCGATACATTATATTCATATACATCCTTGGAAAACTCTTTATCCAAGACACCGCAGCTTACACTAAGACCCAACAGATCAGCATTATTTGAGAGAATTGTTCTTAAAATGTTAATCTGTGCACTGGATGGCACACCTATAATTGAATTTACAGGGTTGCTAAGATTAAGATTAAAAGTTTTTATTCTGGCATTATCCAGCTGATCTTTAAGGCTTTTTATTTCAATATTTTTAACAGTTTCGCCGCTGGCAAATGTAAGGGTACCCTTTGCAGCTTCATAGTCAACCCCGGCAACAGCCGTGTCATCGGAAGTTGAATAGTCAACGCTTACAGTTCCAGCATTGCTGCCTAATCTATACACGCTAGCTGTTACAGTTTTAGTTTTTTCATCTAAAATTAAGCAATCGGATGCAAGCTGGACAAGACCTTTTTCGCTTGCTGTTCCACTTACGCTTATAGAAGGGAGCATCATAGTTCTAGAAAAGTCCTGATCTATGGGTTCGTTCTCAGGTAGAACTATTTTGCCGGTGCTATCAGGTAAAATATCAATAAAAGATTCTCCTACAACTGCTGTTTTGTTTTCATTATTCGCTGTTATGGAAATTTGGTATTGTCCATCCCCTTTAAAATCGGAAAAATACCCTGTATACACTCCATCTCCAGGCATTTCATCTCCCATCAATCCATCATCATTCAAGCTAAGGGTTGACTCGGAATTGTCAGGTCTTGTTACTTTCGCTGAGACATTGGCATTGCATATGGGCTTTCCTTCTTTATGCAGCAAGGAAGTTACTTTTACAGGAGAAGGATAAGTATATGAACTATAATCTGTACTTCCCTGTAAAGCTATTGATGTCTTTCCTGATAGGTCAAATACCACTTCTGACTTGGAATTTAATTTGTTTTCTATTATTGCTTCCCATGCACCCGGGACCGGATTGTCTATTGTATACATTGTGTATGTATCTTCTGATATGTATTCCGCACCATTTGTATTTTCCGGGCTGTATATTTTGCCGTCAGGTGATTTAAGTGAAAATGCAATTTCCTTTGCATTTATTGAACTTATTGTGAACCTTGCTTTTTCCATTGTTGAGTCAACATATATAATTTCTGAGCCTTTTTCCAATGAGTTAAACACCTTTTTAAAGAACTTTGCCAATCTGTCAAAAATACTAAGCTTATTTTTAATAGTTTTATAAATGAGGTTAATATCGCTTACGCTTGATGCATAATAGAATTCTCCGCCGGTTTGTTCAGCTATTTGGCTCATCATATTTTTATCAACATTTCCTATACCTATTGTATAGACAGGAATATCTTGAGCCTTTATTTCCGGTATAACTTTTGTGGGATTAGTGCCTGTGTTATGCTCTCCGTCCGATAAAAGTATTATTGCACCAACTCCTTGTTTATATACTGATGAAACTAGATCATTCAGTGCTGAACTTAAAGCACCTCCTATATTAGTGCTGCCTCTATCAGTGATTTTATCTATAATACTTTTCATTGATGATTTGTCTGCAGATGAAGTTATTTTTTTTAACGTTTGTTCAACTGCTATTCGATCATCAAATGATACAACTCCTATACCATCACCGCTTTCACCGGATTGCGGAAGCTCTGTTAAGTCTATGTACATCTTTGCAGCACCTTTAGCTAAAGTTATGCTATTGCCGGACATAGAACCTGATCTATCAATGACGAGCTCAATATCATTCCATCTGTTAGCCTGCCTTACTTCAAATACAGGATCCTGGTAACCGATTGAGGTTATTGCTCCTCCTGGAGCAGTAAGACCAAACTGGCTTTTAGCAGCCATCACTTCCCAGCTGGATTTCCCATTATGTATTCTGTTTTGATTATTCGGGCATGAAGAATTGTGATTACTGCTGTCACAAAAATCAACAATGCTGTTATCATGTTGTACCCACATGATACTTGCAGGACGCCCGTTTGCGTTGTATACAGGGGAATATGACGAACCGTTCTGAACTTCTAAAATTGTATTTCCTGCAGTATCATAAACAGCAAAAGTTACACTTTCCTCACATTTGTTCCACACAATCGTATTGTTTATTTTCTCACCAAAAACCTGGTAGTTTCTTCCGAGTAACTTGTCGATAATATTGCTTTTATAGTCGCAATACTCGTCGCCAAGGCCATATCCGTAATGACCGAATTCATGAATTAAAGTTTTACCCATACTTTTTGCTCCTTGTGAAAAAGCCTGGCCTATACCTATATACATATGTGCATCTTCAGCACCCATAAAGCCGGCAACATTTGCCGAAGCTCCATTTCCAGGTCGTATGTAAACATCAGACTTTTCGGGATCGAAATTGTTCATAGGAAGGGCACCTGCTATTTCCGGCCATCCACCTGGTCTCGCAGCAGGAACATAAATTGTGATCTTTCCAAACCTGTTTTGCTGTTTTGTTGCATTATAAAGATAACTGGATGCTTCCATAAAACTGTCTTTTACTGCTTTTACCACATCTTCATGTGTCTGACCATATTTAATTGTGGAATTAGTGTCATCCATTACGATAACATTAAGATTGATAATACCGCCAGATACGCTGCCCCCGCTTGCCGCAAGACAATTTCCCAAAGGCATTATCAGCATTATTAGCGCTAAAATGCTTGATACAAAGACTTTAAAAAACCTTGATTTCATTTTTTACTCCCCCTAAAATAAGTTATTTGTTATTGTTGCTGAAAGATATTTTCCAGCCAATTCTATAGTACTATCTTATAGACAGATCTCTAAATATATGATATTAAACGAGTTTTGGAATGTCAATTAACATATACATTTATATATAAATATATATGTTAGAATTATACATTAATGCCGGTATATACTTAATGGCATTATTTACAATATTATTTATAAGTTATATAATACAAATAAGATAGAAATAAATTTCAGGAGGTGTAATTATGGAGAAATTTAAGATTCTATTTTTAATTGTAACCATTGTTTTTGCATTAACAGCATGCGGCAAATCGGAAAACGAATTTTCCAATGATGATGTAATGAATTCAAATGATGTTATAGAAGCAAACAAAAAGGAAACATCTTTGCCTGTTGATACACCAGCTCCAACAACTGTTCCAACACCTACAGTAACTCCTAAAGCCATTGATGAAACTCCAAAAGACAATGCCAATCCTACCGAGGTGATTAAACCTTCCATGAAACCTAATTCAAAATATAATAAAGATAAAATAATTTCCAATGATGATGTGATGAACTCAAATGAAGTAATTAATGCAAACAAAAAGGTTACTTCTAAACCTGGAGCAAAACCTACAGTAACACCAACATCAGGTTTAAACAATGACTCAAATAATGTTACTGGTGCGGGCGAAAAAATCCAACAGAATGATGAATTTTCAAACGATGATACAATGAATTCGGACGAAGTGATTAATACAAATAAGAAGCCTGAATAAGAAAAACTAATTATTTTACAGTCTACAAAATATATTTGTGGGCAAAATAAAATGAAGGTATTGACTCCTAAAAAACTCAATGCTTTAAGTTACGAGGAGGGATTCTTATTCATATAATAGGTAAATTTCTTGAACCCAGTCAGGTTGGAGGTTTGGTTGATACACTTAAAAACAGCGGAATTCAAAGAAGAGATATGATTATAAGTGCTTATGATGAAGAAAAGTTTGAAGACATGATGGAAAATTCCACTCAGCCCACACCTGCAATAATGTCTGACCAGGATGATGTAGGCGAGCTTAAAGCTTTTGCAGAAAATGTACAAAAGCTAGATGATGAAAATGGAATAGTTGTATCCGTTAAAGTAGCGAAGAAAAAAGCACAGGAAGTTAAGTCAGTGATGGAGCAGTCTGGAGCGTTTGAAATCATTGTAGATGACAATAAATAAAAACAAATAAAGTACAAAGCAGGCTACCTTAAATGGCAGCCTGCTTTATTTATGGCTGGGAGATTACTTCTTTTTTGTGTGTTCCCATGAACCTTCTTTATTGCATATCATTTCAGAACCGTCACCATTTGTCATTTTTGAACCTTCAGCATGTCTCATATGGTTATAAATGCATGATGGAACTTCTGATGCTCTTCCAACTGGTTTATCAGACACTGTATCAACATGGTTTGGTTGTTTTATGACATTAATAGAAACTTTGTCACCTTTTTGATGATTTTTCATAGTTTCATCCCTTTCCTTAGTAATAGCTTTCCTTAATTAAAAGCACTAGTATATTAAATGTGAGTAATATCACCACTTTTAATATAAGAAACTCTTTTAATATATATCTTTTAATATATATTAAATATGTACAATTACCTTAAAAATGATTCAGGTTTTCCCAGGATATATATAGTGATTTCTATCCAGTGAAATTATTTGTTTTTTTAATGGGCATAATAAATAAGAAAACATTTTTACTTTCAGGGAGTGATTTAAGGTTGAAAACACCCCACAAGTTGGCAGTGCCAATAAAAGAGCATGACAAATAAACCATAAAAAATGGTCTTTGAAAAAAGAATATAGTTAAGGCAAAACCTAAAGAACTTGCTTAACTCTGTAC
>JAEYYB010000014.1 GCA_023430975.1 Bacillota bacterium
AACAGGTATTTATAAAGAGAGTCTTTATCATAGTTAAATCATCTAATTCTTGTCAATATTACTTCATTATATAGTTTTGAGGGTACAAAATCTTTAGCTGTTACTTCCGGTTCGAGCGGGTGTTGGCGATTTAGCCAACACGGAAGCGAGTTAGCGGAAGTTAAGGATAAAGATTCAAGAAATCATTTAGACATTACTTCCGGTTCGAGCGAGTGTTGACGAAACTAAGTCAACACATAAGCGAGATTAGCGGAAGTTAAGGATAAGAGATTTCAGAGAAATCACCCTTGATAATTAAATAGTCAAAAGTTGATGAGGCAAAAGCCTAATCAATTAAATTTTCTGGTGATGATTACGAGAAGGTCACACCCGTTTCCATCCCGAACACGGCAGTTAAGCTTCTTAGTGCCGACGATACTTAGACGGTTGCGTCTTGGTAAAATAGGTAGTCGCCAGATTTATAACAGAGCCTTATGCGAATAGCATAAGGCTCTGTTTGCAGTTATTTTAGGAAAAGGAGAAAGTGAGAAAATTAAGTAATGATTCTTTATAAATAATAGCTCATAAAGAAAGGCAGATTAATATAAGAATATTATTTGTACTTGGGAAATAGCACAACATATATGCCTGCATGGTTTGTAAGAGAAGCTGGGTTGTTAATAACTATTATATATAATATATAAGTTCAATCATTAAAGCATATATTGCCGGTATATATGGAATTAATATAACAATAATTGTAACATTTAGGACTATAATATGGTATAATGTGAATTGGCTTAACAAAATGTAGCCAAATGATTTAATTTATATAGGGATTAAATATTATTATGATTGATACAAAGGGGGAGAAAAGTGCCGTTAAAAGAGGGGATAACGACCAGCTTCAAAAGTAAGGCAAAAAATGGGCTTTATAAAAAGGTTATTTCTAACTTATTTAAATCATCAAGTAAAATTGTATTACTTTATATTACTCTAAGTTCAATATGGATTTTATTTTCCGACACTTTTTTAAAATCTTTAAAATTGAGCAGTTCTTCGATGGTATACTTATCTATTGCAAAGGGATGGTTCTTTGTTGGAGTAACAGGAGTTATGCTGTATGTACTAATTGATCGCAGCATAAAGAAATTGAAATTATCTGAGGAAGAGTTAAGAAAAAAAGATGAAATATATAGATTGGTTATTAACGGGACTACTGACGGTCTTTGGGAGTGTAATATGGAGAATAACAGCTTTTATATTTCACCAAATCTCAAAGATAAGATTAATGCTGAATTTAATGATGTTTCTAACCCTTTGGATATTTGGAATAAAATTGTTCACCCAGATGACATAAATATATTGCTAAATAGCATGGAAGACTATACAAGTAGAAAAATAAGCAAATTTTCATGTGAATGCCGAGTGAAAAACAAAGAGGGTGATTATTTTTGGATTCAACTGAAAGGTCAGGGGATTTGGAGCAGTCAAGGTAAAGTACTTAGTATTATAGGAACGCATACTGATATAACAGAAAAAAAATTGGTTGAAGAAAAGCTTAAGCTGGCAAGTGATGAAAATCTTAGATTGCTAAATGAAATAATAGAGTACGATAAACTCAAGACTGAGTTTTTTACAAATATATCTCATGAGTTTCGAACCCCTTTAAACGTTATACTCGGATCTGTACAATTAATAGAGTCTTACAAGGATAGTAAAAATCCTGATGAAATAAAAAATAAACTCTATAAGAATGTAGCATCAATCAGGCAAAATTGCTACAGGCTCTTAAAAATAATAAATAACATAATTGATATAACAAAAATTGATTCGGGGTTTCTTGAACTAAATCAACAGTGCTGCAATATAGTAGATGTTATAGAGCGGGTAACACTATCAGTTGCCGAGTTTATTGAAAGCAAGTCATTGAGCCTTATTTTTGATACAGATACGGAAGAAAAATATATGGTATGTGATATAAATAAGATCGAAAGGGTAATGCTTAACTTACTTTCGAACGCTACTAAATTTAACAAGCCTGGAGGAAGCATATTTGTAAATTTCACTGATATGGGCGATAATGTATTGATTTCAATTAAAGATACTGGAATTGGAATACCAAAGGATAAAAAAAGCGAAATATTTGAAAGGTTCAGACAGTTAAATACATCACTGACTAAGGAAAGTGAAGGAAGCGGTATCGGATTATCCATAGTGAAGTCACTTATAGACATGCATGAAGGAGAAATTAGTGTGGAAAGTGAGTTGGGGGAATTTACTGAGTTCATTATAAAACTTCCAGCCAATGCAGAAATATCAAGTGTGCAGACGACTAATGAAGATAATAAGTCCAGAAAGTACTTATATATGGCCAGCGTTGAGTTTTCTGACATATATTCATGATGCAGAGATGTGATTATAATAATTACTATGAATTGATAATGTATGAATTCAAGGAAATATATTTTTGACATTTTCCTCAAAATAATTCTGCATCCTGAATAATGTCAATTATTCTGTCACTAATCTTTTCAACGCTTAAACTTGAGGTATCAATTTTTATAGTATCCATTATTTCATATAGGGACAGCCTGTCAATACTATTTTTAATGGTATCAGGATTTTTATCATCCCTTATTAATCTTCTTTCTAATTCTTCAGGACTGCATGTAAGTGTTATTTTTACAGGCTTAAACTCAATATAATTGAGTCTTTCTAATATAAAATTAATTACAGATTCTCATTGTTGTTGCATAAAAAATTTTAATAAAAATCAACTGTAATATTTACCTGTAAAAATGTGAAAGCCCCTCTGTTAATATGAAGTGGGTTGACCGAGAAGCAACCACAATAATTAACTAAGGAG
>JAEYYB010000043.1 GCA_023430975.1 Bacillota bacterium
ATGGTAGAAGACTTGATTTAGAGGTTTACATTAGCTTACTAGGGAACTACTTTTACACATATGTTATTGAGACAAGAAAATGCTTGCCAAACAATGAGTTGCAATTTAATTATTATGATGAAAAAGATTTTTTAGAAAATTCGCAAATAAGTAATATAAAAGATAATATGGTTAGTATTGGATTTATAAAATTAAACAAAAGTATTGTTTGTATAAATGTCTCTGATATCGAAACAGAACTTTTGTATGAAGGAGAAGTAAAGATTTTTAATGCTTTATTTTCAGATGTTGAAAGGAATTTTTAATATTTATAAGGATAGAAATCTGCCGACCCACTATTCAGGTTATAGGTATAGAGGAACTGATTGCTTTTTTACCCTGCTCTACATTTCTTAGTAACATGGAAACCAACAGAGAATATCAGAGGGCCAGGAGAATACCACATTTCCAGAATATTCTTCCGGGGTGCTTTTTATTTTAAGTGCCTTGAAGAATGTTTAATACAGACTACAAGGCTATATCGGTTTTATATGAGATTTTATAACGTATTAATTCTTGTTTGTAATTCTAACTGCTAACCATAAAATTAATATTGTTAAAGAATTTACTGTTAGTGCAATTATAAACAACTTTTTATCTTTCTTTTTCATAATTCCCCTAACACATTCAGTAAAACAGTAAGCAATGTCAACAACTGATGTTAAAAATACAGCTGCAATGATAAAACCATTAACTCTAATCCCAAACCATAATGAACCAATAAAAATTAAAAAGAAGAAATATGGTAGCAGTGCCATAATTATAGCTGCTTTTCCGCTTGCTTCTTTGTTCTTCTTCATGAATTATCTCCATTCGACATTTTAATAATTCTATTATAGCACGTACAATTTAATGGAGCATAGGAATTATCCCTATGAGAGGTTCCGGAAACTAGCAGAGAATATCAGCGGTGCAGATAGGTACCAACTATTCAAACATAATGAGTTAAGTTGTTGAGCTTTAAGAACAGCTTCAAAGCTGACTTTGTGGGCTGCTAACAAAGTGAGTCTTGGGAAAACCAATCCCCCCACCCTTTAGAAGGGCTAGCGAAGCAGTGCTTTAGAATCTGTATAGCAGCTTTTAAGCAACTGAAAAGCTGCTTCGCAGTAACCTTGCAGAGTCAGGCCAGAGAAAGTATACGATATAAGTTTTATCGTATACTTTCTCTGGTCCTGTAAGCGGTATCATGCACCTACGCAGAATTTCCATATTTCCTTATCCCAAATTACAGTTTTGTTTAGTCAGGCAGTTAAAAAAATTCACCGGATTTATCTTGCAGGAAACCAGCAGGAACCGACTTCAAAACCCCTGTACTTTAGGTAATTATGCACTCCTTGAACTGGCCTATACTTAACATTTAATAAGCCTAAATTCCCTTTACATTTTGGACAAATATAAGTGTCAATGTGCTATTATTGTCTACCAATTTATTTGTATTTTTATTTTTCAGCAGCTTTAACATTACGTCTTAATGTATTTTCGCAGTATTTTACTTCCATGCTTCTCAAATCCTTATAAGATGCCCGTGCTATTTCTTCCATTACAGAATTATAAAACTTTTTATCCTCAAATAGTTTTGCAAATGAAGACATAGATTCCATATAGCACTCCTGTGCAATCTTTTTAAATATATCCGGAAAAATACTTCTTTCAAAAACCTCCGCATCATTATTTCTTGCATATGTTTGTAGCTTATTATTGTCCTTAACAACTTTACTATATAAAGCCTCTACAATAACTCTATCACCCTCTGTAAAGACTCCATTAAAACGGTCATTAATTTTCTTGATAATATTTTCAAGTAAATCATCATCACTTACAGTAACCTCTTGAGGCACAAAGCTTTTTACATTTTTTAATATCTCATCTTCTTTTGTTGGATTAAGAATAATATCACCTTTAAAGGTTTCTTGGAGTTTATAAAACTCTAATTTTAACTTGCCGTCTAAATCAATTTTTTTATCTAGCTCTTTTGGTAACATCTTGGCAAGGTAAGAAGTAAAAGCAAATTCCTTTTGAAGTTCTTTGTCAAACATTCTTACTACTTGTGCTATATAAGAATACCATTTGTTAAAACTTCGGATAGTCATTCTAAATTCATATCTATCTTCTGTCTCAAGCTGATTATACCTATCTACCACAGGCTTTAATAGTGCAGTCATTTTGCCAAGGTCTTTTTCTGTTTGCTTACCGTTTTTATAATAAATCGAGATGAAACTCTCAACATCAACATTGTTATAAAGCTTGTATTTTCTTAGTGTTGTTTGTGACTGATAAATTAAGTTAAAGTTTACTTCTTCATCTAAAGTGGTTGATTCATAAAACCGTGAAAATGATGTTTTCATATCATCTGCAGTATTTACAAAATCAAGAATAAAAGTATCTTCCTTGCCCCTACAAGTGCGATTTAGTCTTGAGACGGTCTGAACGGCCTTTACACCTTCCAGTTTCTTATCAACAAACATGGTATGTAATAATGGTTCATCAAAACCTGTTTGATACTTTTCTGCTACAATTAGACAGTTGAAATCATGTTGAAATTCTTCTGGAAGTTGTTTTTCTTTAATTGTTGTTCCGTCCGCTCTTTTATTCATTCCTTCTTCGGTGTAAGCAACCTTCTCACCTTTTTCGCCAATATCATTAACTACACCAGAAAAAGCTATTAGTATATCAAGGTCATTATAATGGTTTTTTTCAATATATCTTTTAAACTCATGGTAATATCTTACTGCATGGAGTCTTGATGCAGTTACAACCATTGCTTTTGCATTACCATCAATTTTATTCTTAGTAATTTCTCTAAATTGTTCTACCATTACTGCTGTCTTCTGTTGCAAGTTGTGAGGATGCAATTCTTGGTATCGCCTTACAGCCTTAACAGCTTTTGTTGTTGGCACTTCTGGGTTGTCGGGTGTATTTTTTGCTATTCTATAGCAAGTCTTGTAAGTCATGTAATTTTTTAGTACATCAAGAATAAATTCTTCCTCTATTGCTTGCTTCATACTATATATGTGAAATGCTTTAAACGAACCATCAGCTTGTTTTTCTCCAAACATCTCAAGGGTCTTTTCTTTTGGTGTAGCAGTAAAAGCGAAGAACGATAGGTTTTTATGCCTTCCGTGGGTTACCATTTCCTTAACCAAATTGTCTTCTGCATCATTTTCTGCTTCTTCAGCACATTCAATTTCAGCATATTCTTTTAATGCTTCTTCAACATCTGCCAATGCAGCCTTTAACTTTTTAGCACTATTACCAGTTTGAGAAGAATGAGCTTCATCAACAATAATAGCAAACCTTCTACCTTTATTATCATCAATTTCTTGGTAGATAACTGGAAACTTTTGTAGTGTTGTTATAATAATCTTCTTTCCATCATTTATTGAATCTCTAAGATCTTTTGATGATTTCTTTTCATCAATTGTTTCTACCATACCTTCAATATGGTCAAAACCAGAAATAGTATCTTGTAATTGGCTGTCAAGAACTCTACGATCCGTTACAACAATAACAGAAGTAAAAATATTTTTATCGTTTTTATCATGTAGAGTTGCAAGTCGGTAACTAAGCCACGCAATAGAATTACTCTTTCCACTACCTGCACTATGCTGTATCAAATAATTTTTCCCGCTGCCGTTTTCTTTAACATCAGCAACAAGCTTTGAAACAACATCAAGCTGGTGGTATCGAGGAAAAATAATTTTTTTTCTGACTTTTTTAAGCCTTTTACCGTTAACTTTCTCTGTTTTTTCTTCTATGGATAAATGGATAAATCTTTGCAATATATCAAGCAAAGCATCTTTCTGTAAAACCTTCTCCCATAAATAAGAAGTTACATACCCATCTCCATATTTTACGGGATTACCAGCCCCACCAACCTCACCTGCACCATTAGAGCCTTGATTAAATGGCAAGAAGTACGTGTGTTTACCTTTCAACTGTGTTGTCATTGCCACTTCATACAGGTCAACAGCAAAATAAACAAGGATTCTATTGTTAAAGTGAAAAATAAATTCTTTTTCACTACGGTCATACATAAATTGATTTTTAGCATTATCAACAGATTGGCCTTTAATCTGGTTTTTTAACTCAATAGCAATAATTGGTATACCATTTAAAGATAATACCATATCAATTGTATTCGTATTTTGTGTAGAGTATCTAAACTGCCTTGTACAAGTCAAATTATTATTATTATATTGTCTTATAACATCTTCATTAAGTGCAGTTTCTGGACGAAAATATCAATGTCATCAAGCTAATAAAACAATAACTGGGATTACTGGAAAATACGAAAAAATATATTAAAAAAGTGGCTAAAAGTCGCGAAAACTCTTGACTTTTCCAAAGTAGCCTAATAATCAAAAA
>JAEYYB010000134.1 GCA_023430975.1 Bacillota bacterium
TTCGCCCTGCCTTATATGTAATTTCTGTCCGTCGGTGCAAGACTTTGCCTACAGCTTCCTTCAGATTCCACCTCACAATGGACACCCTTGCTGTTCAGCTAATGGTTCCTACTACCAAGTCCATAGCAGACTTTCACCGCCGAGTTATTGCCCATGTCGGGCAAACCAAAAATAGAATAGCCGACATATAGCCGGCTATTCTATTTTTTGAATAATTCATTAAATTGTATGATTTAAAACCTAGGACTATTTAATTCATACTTTATTTAAAAAACATTCTATAATTTGATGAGGTTATTTTCCTTCAAAGTTACGTTCCGCTATCTCAATGGCTTTTCTGACAATATTACCGCAGTTCCTTGATGATACCGATCCCCAACCTTCAGTTTCCACCGTGTTGTAGACTCCAAGTTCCTTTGCAATCTCTGTCTTAAGCTTATCAGACATGATACTGTTCCTTTGTCTACTCACAGCTAATACCTCCTCGAATTTTAAAATATTACACCTAATTCAAACAACTTTAGTTAAAACACTTAATACAATCAAAATCATTTTAAGTCTTACATTTGACAGTGCTTATAATGTATATTCAACATCATTACGTGAAAGACAAATGTAAGAGGTTATTCAATTTTAATTCTTAAGTTATGATTAATCTTATACATTTGTCTATCACAAAATATCAGAAAATCATTTTGCACTGCCAAATGTAAGACTAATATAATAACTTGTTTAACAATAGTTGTTAGCATGCATGCCTTATATATTAAATATAAGTGTAATTTCGTCAAACATAAACCATTTTAATGATATTAATGCTTAACATCGAAGTCCTTAATAACTTTATTAAAAGTTTTATCAAGCACTTCTGATATTATTATTAACCCAATACTACTTTTTATTACATGAATTTCTTTCCAATTAAATTTTTTATAACATACTAATTATGTTGCTTATTTTTTAGGCATTTTTTCAGGCTTTGCAGGTATTGATATTTCTGAAAGTGCCTTTGATGCTTCTGTATCAAATCGAGTATCTGCAGCCATATCACCTAATGAAAGTATTCCTACTAACATATTGTTTTCAACGACTGGAAGCCTTCTTACTTGATTTTGTGACATTATTTTTGTTGCATCATCAACATCAGTTTCCGGTGAAATTGTAGTAACCTGTGATGTCATTACTTCCTTTACAGGCGTATCGTTAGGGCTCTTACCATGAGCAATATTCCTTACAACTATATCCCTGTCTGTCACTAACCCTATAACACCGCTATTGTCACAAACCGGGATTGCACCTACATTATGTTTCTGCATAAGCTGTGCTGCTTCAACAACTGTGCTCATAGGATTTAAATATGCAATATTTTTTGTCATAATTTCTTTAACCTTCAAACCAAATCATCTCCTCTGTTTTTTATAAATAAAGACTACGATTTATTTTTCCTTCATTTGATAAAAATAATTTATGAAAATTATGGTTTCGTAACTTTTGGGCCTGCCTTATATTGCCATTTATATACTATCATTAAATTTATATAATATTTATATATAAAGTAATGTTAAAGAGGTAATTTATTAATTATTTTAATCATTACTTAGTAAAGGTTGATGCTCATGAGGAAACACAAGCCAATTTTATATGCATTAGGCATTTTGCTGCTATTTGTTTTACTAACAAGCCTTCAAAATATTTCTGATTATTTAAAGTATAAAATATTTTTTGGCAATAATCTTATAATTAATATATACAAAGTGAGTATGAATGTAAATTCACTTTCATGCGATACGGAAAATCAGCTGGTTCTTGTGGCTAAAGTCCGTGATGTAAATGGAAGTCCATGTGCTGATATTCCATTAAGCTTTTCCGTAAATCCTGATATTGGTAGTGTATATCCATCAGAATCAAGAACAGATTCTATGGGTGATGCTATTATAAAGTATCTTCCTCCAGAACAATTAGATATATCAAAAAGTGTTGAGACAAAAATAAATATAGTAGCCCGAATTCATGATACCAACGTTAATTCGACAACATCAGTCAATCTTATACGCCCGCCAGTTGTAATGCTGCATGGCTATCAGGAACAGCCTGACATATTTGAAGGAATGAAGGATTTCTTGCAGAAAAAGAATTTTGACTGCATGGTGCCTGGATATAAATCCGAATTGGGTGTGGAAAATGGAGCTAAGGAATTGGATAATTATTTGAGTACACAACAGTATGCGTACTTAAATAAAGGGATACAAGTCAACAAATTTGACATTATAACTCACAGTATGGGTGGCCTTGTAGCCAGGTATTACAGCTGCAGTCCCGGTTATATGGCCAAAGACAACATTAATAAAATAATATTTGTATCTGTTCCTCATAAAGGGTCCTATTGGGCCTCCTTAGGAGCAAATCTTTATAACGACCAGGGCATAAAAGATCTTATGCCTGATAATCCGCTATTGTCGAATATAATGCCTTCCATGCTAAATAACGGATTAAATAAATTTATTCATACAGGAAGCATATTGGGACAGTACGATGAGGTTGTAACGGCAGAAAGTGCAAGCCTTGACGAATGGAATATCAGTACAGAAGTTTTTAATGTAGGCGAAAATAATCTCACAATAGATAAATTGCTGGACGGAAGCATTCTAAACGCCGCTAATCATAAAAATATACTTTTTAATAATAAAGTTTTTGAAAAAATAGAAGAAATGCTAAACGGAAAACTACCTCTTCCAGAAAGTAAACCAACTAAATAATGTGGATATTATCCACATATCTGTGGATAACTTATTTAAGTATAAAAATCCCTGAAACCCTTAATTTATGGGACGTTAACCATTTTAGAATTATGTAAATAAAAATATGTGCGAAAATAATGTGTATAACTTCTGCACTTATCCACAGGTAACTTTTACTTATAAGATTTGTATAATTTGACTCTGAAATAATTTTGACATTGAGATTATATCTCAGTATGAACCTCATGTCAATAGAACAAATTCGATTTGGTAAAATTTTTTCTATATTCAAAAATCAAGATACCCCTTGATATCTGAAAGCCAGTAATATCAAGGGGTACAACTTAAGTTTAATTCTTTATTTTTTAAAATTAAGAAGCTATATGAAAAGTGTTAATAATCTTACATTTGTCAGAGCAAATAACGAACACTTTTACGGGATTTGCAATAGACAAATGTAAAAGATTATTAACTTTTCATATAATTACTGATTATTTCAAAACATATAATCAACAGCCGCGTAGAATTGGCAAGTAATATTTTAGCAATCCCTTAATTGAGTTCTACAGAAAATGAATAATCATACACACCTTGTGGTGCAACACCAATCTTAAGGACAAAAACAGCCGAAATTATACAAAATGCAATAGTTATTAATGTAAATACATATTTCATAAATTTGAACCTAGAATTTGAAAATTTGTTAACTGCATGCCCATAAAAGAATGCTGCTGATATTAAACCCACACCTGCATACCTGAAATTTTGTGCACATACTACAGGAATTGATAATCGGGACTGGAATAAAAGTCCAAAGGGCAAAAGCAGACACATCAGGAATATAAACCCAAAACCCTTTATCAGCTTTACATTTTGAATGATCATATATGAAACCACTATAATTATCAATGCTGCAGTTGCAAATAAAAGTAACGTTGCAATCTTCTCAAGTCCCTCAAAACGCCATTCACCAAAAAGAGATGACTTTAATACATAATCGGCAAACAGTTCACTTCTCCCCGTAAAAGGATCTTGTGTAAATGGCTGATCAATAAAGCCTTTTATAGGAATGTAGAAAAGATTCTTAATGGTATTTGCGTATTTTTCGAAATCAACTCCCGGTGCATACATGAGTCCTTGTTTGAACAATACAAAATTTCTTATTGGATAAGCTATACAAAGTGGTACTGAAATCAATAAAAATACCCCAGCCTGCTTAAAAATGTTTTTAGCATTTGCCTTATTCCTTACAAGTGCTGTGACAAATACAGCAAACGCTGTTGGAATGAGTATTATCCCATTTTTTTTGACAAGCATTGTAAGCGACAGAAACAATGCCATTAGAACCACATTCTTTATGCTTTTATCCTTCGTCCATCTAATCATATAATACACAGTAAGTATATAGAAGAAATACATTGTATTATCATTGTTTAAAAACGACGAAAAGAAAATATTATATGGGAAAAACGCAAATATTGCTAATGCTGACAAGGTCACCAGCTTCCTTGGCTTAAATTCCTTTAATATCTTATAAAAATAAATCAGTGTCATACTGTTTAAGAAAACCATTTCTACTTGCACAAGCCTGAAGGAGTAAAAGTTGCTAAGCCCAATTATCTTACCCAACTTATAAAATACTGCAGAAATAATATAATGTAAAGGTGGGTGATAAGCCTGACAATAACCTACATCCGGCAGAGATAATTTTTCAGCCACGTACCTTATATAATCAAGATGGCTGAAGGAGCTTCCAATTACATCATGCTGCCTGATTGTAAAAGGAGTGTAAAGGGTATAAACAACTCTTAATAATATCCCAGCAATAATGATCATAACTGCCAGAGTGCCTGTATTAAGATTTCTGTTGACCTTTAAATATACAGCATAACCTATAACAGGTATAATACCAATCAAGAATGATATTTGAATGTTGGTGGTGCTTATACTTTTATCATTTAGAAAGAATATAGCAAAAACCAACAATAAAAATACTGCCAGTATCGGCACATAAAAATTTTTAATTATTTGATGAATAATGCTATTAGAAACCTTTTGAGGTTTTTTATCAATGTTTTTATTAAATTTTCCTTTATTACTTGATTTAGTAACATTTGACATAATATCACCATTTCTTTGATGTCTTTAGTCATGATTTTTCATTCATGCTTTAGTAACCAGTAAAAGGTGTAAGTTTAATAATAAACTTACACCTTCATGATTTTTTTTATTTATCTCCAAAATTTATATTTATAGTCTTAAGAAATTCTTCGTTACTCCTGGTCTGCATGAGCTTATTGACAATCATTTCAGTAACTTCAGCCGTTCCCATATTGCTCATTGCCTTCCTTATAGCCCAAATACTTTCAAGTTCCTTTTGGCTAAGGAGTAATTCTTCTCTTCTCGTACTGGATTTGTTTATATCTATTGCAGGGAAAATCCTCTTCTCAGAGAGTCTTCTATCAAGATGGAGTTCCATATTACCGGTCCCCTTGAATTCTTCGAATATAACATCATCCATTCTGCTTCCTGTTTCAATCAATGCTGTTGCCATTATTGTGAGGCTGCCGCCAAATTCTATATTTCTTGCTGCACCAAAAAACCTTTTTGGCTTATGAAGTGCTCCGGGATCAAGACCTCCTGATAATGTCCTTCCTGTTGGAGGTATGGTCAGGTTATATGCCCTTGCGAGCCTTGTAATACTATCTAATAATATTACAACATCTTTCTTTTGCTCAACAAGCCTTTGTGCTCTTTCAAGTACCATTTCTGCAACTTTAATGTGATGTTCAGGTACTTCGTCAAAAGTAGAGTATATTACCTCTCCCTTTATTGAACGCTGCATATCGGTTACTTCTTCAGGTCTTTCGTCAATTAGAAGCACTATCAAATCTATTTCAGGATAATTTGTGGTAATACTGTTGGCAACTTTTTTAAGAAGCATTGTTTTACCTGCTTTTGGAGGAGAAACAATCATACCACGCTGTCCTTTACCTATAGGAGCAATCATGTCGATCAATCTTGTGGACAGTTCCCTTGGTGAGGTTTCAAGCGTAATTCTTTGATCTGGATATATTGGTGTCAAATATTCAAATGGTATTCTCTTAGAAGCGACTTCCGGGGAATCTCCATTCACAGATTGGACATATAAAAGTGCCTGGAATTTTTCGCCTTCCTTCGGTATTCTCCCTTTACCCTTTATTTTATCTCCGGTTTTCAGGCTAAATCTCCTGATTTGGGAAGGAGAAACATAAACATCCTTAGCTCCTGATAAATAATTATCACTTCTTAAAAAACCGTATCCATCAGGAAGCACTTCTAAAACTCCCTCAACAGGATCGTCACTTTCTATTTTCTCCATAGGAGTCTGTCTCTCGTTAGGAGTCTGCTGAGTATTTTCGGTTTTTATTTCAGGCCTTTGCTCTACCTTTATTTCAGGCCTTTGCTCAGTTTTTTGTTCTACCTTGATATCAGGCTTTTGATCGGTACCTAATTCATTTTTTTGATCGGATTTCTGATCAGAAATATTTTCTGTCCTTACTTCTATCCTATTATTATTTCTATGACCAGGCTTAAACTCTTTTGGTTGATCAAACTTTCTTACTTTAGCAGGTTCTTCCCTTCTACCTTCATATACAGCATTACCCTTACTGACTGATGGTTTAGCATCTACAGCAGAATTGACACTTTTATCAATAGAACCCGTTTTTGTAACCTCGTTTTTTACCTCGACTTTTTCTTCCACATTTTTATGCTGGGCTTTTTCAACCTCTGATACTTCTTCAGCTTTAGTATCTTTTTCAAGAACAGGTGATTCAGGTATATTCTCAGGTTGATCTTTTCCTGTAGCTTCTTTTATATCTTCCTTACCTTCAGCCTTTTCATCATTATTAACTTTTATATTTTCTGGTGTTTTTTCGTCAGATAACTTGCTAGCTTTAAGTCTTGAACCGCGTTTTTCTTTTGTCTTGCTTGCTGATTTTTTACTTTCCTGATTTGCATCATTATTATTTATATCAACTGGTTCCTTATACTCATCAGCTTTCTCTGTTCCCTTAGCCTCTGCTTCCTTTTCCGATGCTGCTCTCGCAGGTCTTCCCCGTTTTGATTTTCTAAGCACAGGCTCATTTGAATGTTTTTTCTCTTCATTCTCTGGTGCCTGACTTTCTTCTTTATCTTCTTTCTTATCGGATTGTTTTGCAGAAAGAGCAACTTGTATGTTTCCTCTTTTATCGTTACCTTGAGCAATATTGCTGTCGTCGGACTCTAAAATTTTCTCTACCAATTCATTCTTTTTATATTTCATTACATTTTTAATCCCTAACATTTTCGCAATATAACGTAAATCCTCAAGGGTTTTACTTTCGAGATTTATTCCCTCCATAGTCCACCACCTTATATAAGCTTTATTTATTTATTTCCATGTTTTTGGGAATTCATTCAAGTAGATGTACAACTACAACCTTCAAAAACAGAAGATTTTTGTGTAGGTGAGATAAACGATTGCTACTTTGACAACATTATAGCATCCAAAAAATACTTTGTCAACGCAGTTAGGAAATATTGTAAATATTTTCCTTGGTTTTGATACACTATTTTGATATTAAATCACTATCGCTTCCTTTTTGACCCATGTTTATTGGACTTTGGACTCCTCTTCTACGTTCATTTATATTTGTTTATTTCCATGCTAGACAATTTTATTGATGCATACTCATATTCAGTATTGTTTATCATCAGTCTTTTGTGCCAAATGCTTTGAATGACTTTTCATAAACTCATTGGACTGTTTAGTCAGCATAATCTGATTCCTTTTCAATATATCCTTCAGATCTTTATTGGAAGATGCATCGATCACTATACTTGCAAAACATCTTAAGCATTTAAGATGTATTTTGTCTTCATACAGAAGCATTTCAATCTCGCTGCTGCCACATTCACAATAAAGATTTCCACCCTCAGCAATATCATGAATCTTGTTTAAGGCGTCAAACATAACCTGAGTATTTAAAAAATATTTATCATAACCAAAAAGATCAATCAACTCATCAAACTTCTTCTCAAGACTGTCTATTCTCTTCCTAACCTCTTCATCTGTGCCGATAAAGCACAATTCGATACCGGTATCCGGACAGTGCAAAACACTGACAGGCTTCATTAAAAGGTCGTTTCTCGATAACTTAAATACATGATTGCTATTACAGCCTATGCATGGAATCCTAATCCTAAATTCATTTATATTATCATTGAAAATTGTAATTTTCGAATTATTGCAGCGGCAAGTAAGAGTATATGCCCTTCTACTCAGCACCTTAAAAAGCGAAATATTGAAAAACTCAAAAGATCCGCAAAAATTACATTTATACCCTATGGTTAAACAAGTATTTATCAGCATATGAAACACCTCGCAATTATAATTCGCCAAATCTATGAAAAAATCCTCTTTTAAAGAAATATCACAGGAAATGATTTTTTACAAAATTTAATTAATTAATTGAGAAAAATTTGTTATAATAAACTATACCACGGGTATAAAATAAAAAATATTTTTTAGGAGTGATATTAATGGATAAGTATATCTGCACAGTATGTAGTTACATTTATGATCCCGAAGCAGGTGATCCTGATAGCGGAATTGCACCTGGAACATCATTTGAGGATATCCCCGATGACTGGGTTTGCCCATTGTGTGGTGTAGGCAAGGATTCTTTCGAAAAGTATACTGAATAAGCGATGACCGAAGAACTTCTTAAGCATTAATAAGGTCTTTACAATGTGTGACGGATAGCGAACTGTAAAGGTATGTGTATTACTCTTCTACAGTTCGTTTCCTGTAAAAGCACTGATAAATCTAGCGTGAAACGCTTCTGTAAGAAATTAATCAAATCCATAATATCCAAACTTATTGAATTTAATTTTCATTTGATATATAATTGAATTAATACAAGCTAACTGTATTAAATCAATATTGATCTTACATTAATTAAAAGAATTGTCTTTTACTTATGTTACAGCCTTAAAATTGTTTTTCGAATTATTATTGAAATAATATACCAGGACTAGAAGCTTTATCAGGCTAAAAATTTCAGAGGGGGCTTAAGCAATGAAAGTTGAAGTCAAGGAATTAAACAACGTCAAAGTTGTTAAACTGATAGGTCAGGTGAGAATATCTACCCAGAACGAATTTAAAGATCTTCTTGATAATCTCGTAAAGGAAAGTGCCGGTCAAATTGTTATAGTAAACATGGAAGGTATTATTTATATGAATAGTATCGGACTTGGTATAATAATAGATACTTATAAGAAGTTTAAGGAAATGAATGGCCGTATGGTACTTTGCAATCTTTTACCGGAAATTATGAATTTGTTTGAGGTTACAAGACTTAATAGATTTATTGAGATTTACGGAAATGAAAGTGAAGCACTTAAGAAAGTAACTGCATAGAATATTATAAATCGATTACACTTTTAACTTTATCGTGAGAAATTGTGATGGGATATGCATCGTAATTTCCAGACATCAAAAAATAATTGTTGCATAGTATTTTTATTGTGATATAATTTATATGATCTATATTAAAATACTTATTAGTAATCATTATAATATATTGTAGACAAAATTTTTAGAACAATGGCGTTCTCAAATTAGGTTATGACCTTTTTTGAGTACGCTTTTTTAATGCTTTTAAGTATGTTGAATCATAATTGAGAAATGATTAAAATATTACTTTAGTCATTACTAAACAATAATATTGGAGAGGTGTTGTATATGTCCAATTTTTCAAAGGAAGATATTTTAAGGATTGCAAAAGAGCAGGATGTTAAGTTTGTAAGGCTTCAGTTCACCGATATATTTGGCATATTAAAGAATGTGGCCATAACTGTCGAACAACTGGAAAAGGCTCTGGACAACAAATGCATGTTTGACGGATCATCCATTGAAGGATTTGTCCGTATTGAAGAATCAGACATGTATCTTAGACCAGACATCAACACCCTTGCTATTTTCCCTTGGAGGCCTCAGGCCGGCAAGGTTGCACGTTTGATATGTGATGTTTACAATCCTGATGGAACACCATTTGAAGGTGATCCCAGGTATATACTAAAAAGAGCCATTAAAAAGGCAACTGACATGGGATACGATGAATTCAATGTGGGACCTGAATGCGAATTTTTCCTGTTCCTCACAGACAGCGAAGGGAATCCTACAACTGCAACCCACGATAACGCAGGTTATTTTGATTTAGGGCCAGTTGATCTCGGAGAAAATGCACGAAGAGATATGTGTCTGGTACTTGAGGAAATGGGTTTTGAAATTGAAGCCTCCCACCACGAAGTGGCTCCTGGCCAACATGAAATAGACTTTAAATATGGCGAGGCACTTACAACAGCTGATAACATAATGACATTTAAGCTTGTTGTAAAAATGGTAGCGCAGAGAAACGGCTTGCATGCAACATTTATACCGAAACCAATATTCGGTATCAACGGATCAGGAATGCACACCAATATGTCACTTTTCAAAAATGGGAAAAATGCTTTCTACGATGAGAATGATCCGCTGCAGCTTAGCAAGGATGCATATTATTTTATAGGTGGAATTATGAAGCATATGAGGTCTATAGTTGCTATAACCAATCCACTTGTTAATTCATATAAAAGACTAGTTCCGGGTTATGAAGCACCTGTATACATTGCATGGTCAGCAAGGAACAGAAGTCCTCTCATTAGAATTCCTGCTGCCAGAGGTTCATCAACAAGGGTTGAACTTAGATGTCCCGATCCATCATGTAATCCTTATTTGGCATTATCCGCTATTCTTTCAGCCGGATTAGATGGTATTAAAAACAAGATTCAACCTCCTGCATCTATAGATAAAAACATTTTTGAAATGACTGAGCAGCAGCGTATAGATGAAGGTATTGAATCACTTCCAGGCAGTTTGAAAGAATCTATAGACGAGCTTAGCAAAAGCGAACTTGCAAGGGAAGTATTGGGTGAACATGTTTTTAATAAATTCATAGAAGCCAAGAATGACGAATGGCAAGACTACAGTACGAAAATTACTCAATGGGAAATTGATCAGTACTTAACAAAATATTAATGTTTTTTATCAAATTATATAATATCATAGATTAAAATTATACCAGCAGCAATGGAGCAGCCGGGCCTTTAGGTTCGGCTGCCTTAATTTATGTTGTAATTTTAACCAAGGTTTTAATTTTATAGTAACAGGGGTGTGTTATGTGGGAACTCCAAGAATTTTGATTGCCATGAATAATGAAGTATCATCTGGAAAACTTAAAACACTTTTTAGTGAAAACGGCTATATTGTTGCAGGACAGGTCTCGGATGACCAAGAATGCTTAAGAAGGGTTCGTGCCCTCGGACCTGATCTTGTGGTACTTGACTATGATTTGCCGACATCCAGCGGTTTTGAGGTCGCAAAGATATTGTTGGAAGATAATCTTTGTGATGTTATTCTTATTGCTACCGAATCTCAAAAAGCCCTTGCGGAGGAACTGAGTAACGATATAGGATTCTCTTGTATTTCAAAACCTATCGGGAAAACAAACCTTTTAAATACAGTCGATCTAATGTTTAAGGCAAGAAAGAAAATTAATACGCTTGAAAAGGAAATAACCGATCTAAAAGAAGTTTTACTCACCAGAAAAGAAGTTGAAAAAGCTAAGGGGCTTTTGATGAAGCACCTTAATCTTTCTGAAGCAGAAGCATTTAAGAGAATACAAAAGCAAAGCATGGATAAGGGTATTTCAATGAAAGAAATTGCAAAAGCAATTATACTTGCATATGATATTTAGAACTAATTTTTTATAAATGTTTTACGATATACATTTTAAATCCAAAATGTATTAAAGATGGCTCATAGATCACGGGGGAGGTATTGTATATATGAATAATAAACGTCCTCTAATAGGCATAACTCCATGGTACGATTACACCAATCAGCAGACCTTCATTAAAAAAGGCTATTGTGAAGGTGTTAATGAGGCAGGAGGTCTTGGGGTATTGCTGCCCATGTGCACGCATCAGGATCTTATGGAAAACATGGTAGAGCATTGTGACGGATTTCTCATATCAGGCGGCCCTGACGTTGACCCTAAATACTTTAATGAAATCAATCTCCCCTTCAACGGGGATATATCTCCATACAGAGATATAATGGAGGTATATATAATCAAAAGAGCAATTGAATTAAACAAACCTGTGTTTGGCATATGCAGAGGCATACAGATAATGAATGTAGCTATGGGCGGGAGCCTTTATCAGGATATACACTCCCAAATACAGAACACATGCCTTATTAAGCATTCACAAGCCGCTCCCAGCTGGTATCCCACCCATAGTATAAGCATTAAAGAAGGCTCTCTATTAAAAAAGCTTTTAAAATCAGAAACAATAGGAGTTAATTCATTCCACCATCAGTCAGTAAAAAATATAGCACCAGGATTTGAAATAAGCTCGCTATCGGAAGACGGCATTATTGAGTCCATTGAGTATAAAAACCATAAGTTTGCATTAGGAGTCCAATGGCATCCTGAGCTAATGTGGGAATCGGATAAAATTTTTCTGTCTTTATTTGAAGGTTTGGTGCAAAGTTGCAAATAAATTTTTTTACAACATAATTCATATTACGGTACAATTCGACACATTTTGTCGATTTATAGCATATATTGTCGTTTTAAAACTTTATGTTGAACTCTCTAAACCCATATGATAATTTATAGATATAAAGGGCACGGGAAATCTTGCTATTAAAGCATTTGATATATTATGTTATACTACATTTATTTATTATTTTTTATTGAATATTGAAAATTTAATATCAACTTTTGTTGTAATATATAATATGCTGTCGAATCCCTCTGGATTATTGTGTTTAACAAAAAAATGTGATACTGTATTATTGTTATCATAATTTGGAGGAAGGAATTATAGTATATGGAGCAGTTTTCGCTAATAAACTTTTTAACCATGTCAATTCCTGAAGAATTTTTGTTATCATTTTTTGCATGGACGATTCTTGGTAAAAAGGATACAGTTAAATTTAGAAACGTTATTTTTACTGCACTAATAACAGCTATCGCCTTTGTAGGCGTTCAGTTCTTTAGTAATTGGGAGCTAACACTAACTGCAATACTAAATTTAGTAATATTTACCATTATTATTTTCTTTACATATAATCTAAGCATATTCGAATCTATAATAAGTGCCTTATTGTCCATAGTTATAAGTGGTCTTATACAATTCATTACTATAAATATAGGAATGCTTGTTATAAACTATAAATTGAGCAATATGGAAGCAATACCCTATAAAACAAGAATTTTTCTCTTTGTTCCTTTTTTTATAACCTATTGTTTATTAACATTAATAATATATAAGTTCAATATAAAAATTTTAAACTTTAAAAGTAAAAAATCAAATGCATATTATCTTAGTAGAATTCGTTTCATTGTTTTACAATTAACTTTTACATTTATTATAATTGTTTTTAACCTACGGTTATACTGGAACAATAAAACATTATTAAGTTCATTTAATGACATAATATTAGTAGTAATGAATTTAGCTCTAATTGTTCTTTTTACAATCCTAATCGTTATCAGTGTGTTTAAACTTGGAAGAGGTATACAACTGGAAGAAGCACAAAAAAGGTCTTTTGATAGTAGAGAATTTTTACAAAATATAGACTATTTGTGCAAATTAATGGAAGTAAAAGACTATACTGAGGCATCAAAAATGCTTGAATATATAAAGACAGATATTAACTCAGGAATGTTAAAAAACACAGGCTCTAATAGAGATAACTCTATTAAATAAAGGGATAAGGGGATGTTACTATGAAAAATAGCTTTTTCAAATTTTTATCTGTTTTGATTTTTATCATTGCATCATTAGCAAGCAGTACCGCATGTTGGATGATATTCTATCAACCAAAAGCACCAAAGGCACTACTTAAAAAGTAACTTATAGTTATTTCCTCTATATCTACCCCTTTACGGAACGAAAAAACACTTTATATCTGTGAAGTGTTTTTTCGTTTTTAAAAGCTTATACTATGCTTGTATACAGAAAATATTATGGAATAATAGCATATAATATGTTAAAATCTTTGATAACTCCTTTTAATCTTTTTAACGAGGTAAATGTATAATGGATAATGTGATAAAATTTATTCAGTCAACCTTTGGGAATATGAATTCACCGGTAATGTATACTATTAAATCTTTAGGGATAATACTTATTGCTATAGTTGTTGTAAAAGTAGGTAATTTTATTATCAAGAAAACTTTTGAAAAGCAAAAGAACTTTAAATACAGTCTAAACATAAAACGCCTTAACACCATGTCAACCCTGACAAGAAGCATATTTAAGTATATGATATACACTATTGCGGTTATATCAATATTAACAGATGTTTTTGATATTAAATCAGTACTGACTGCAGCAGGTATAGGGGGTTTAGCCATAGGTTTTGGTGCACAAAGCCTCATCAAAGATGTGATATCGGGATTTTTTATTGTATTCGAAAATCAATTTGAGGTTGGTGACATTATTACCATTGATAACCTCAATGGAACAGTAGAACATATTGAATTAAGGGTTACCCGAATAAGAAATGCCAACGGAGACCTTTATATTATACCTAATGGAGAAATTAAAAAAATTATAAATCATTCAAAAGGCAACAAAACATCAAACATCGATATCCCCATATCCTACGAGGCAGATTTAAGCAAGGTCGTAGATATTATAAACAAGATATGCGAAGATGTAGTAAAAGAATTTGAAGTAATAGTAGAAGCACCAAAAATATTGGGAGTTACAGAGTTTCATAAGGATAATTTAGTTTTGAGAGTAACAACCAAAACTTTACCAAATGAACATTTCGCGGTTGAAAGAAGATTTCGAGAACTTGTTAAGGATGAATTCAGTAAGGCAAATATAGAGTTTTATTACAGACAGAGGCCATTATAAAGCAACTATCATAAACATAACATGTTACTTTACGGAGGAAACCTAATGCCAATCAAATTTAATGTCGGTGATATAGTAGAAATGAAAAAACAGCACCCATGCGGAAGCAAGGAGTGGGAGGTAATGCGAACCGGTGCAGATTTCCGAATTAAGTGTCTTGGTTGCTCGCATCAGGTAATGCTTCCACGACCAAAATTCGAGAAAAATGTAAAGAAAATAATTAAATCCGTAGGAGACTGTTGAATTTTTAATTATATAATCCAACATTTTCTGCTAGCATGGTATAATATATACAACTGTTTTAAATGAAAATTTACTTTGGAGACATGTTAATAATGATAAATATAATAATAGCAGATGATCAAGTAATTCTTAGAGAAAGTCTCAAACAATCAATCGAACTGGATACCAATTTAAATGTGGTTGCTAGTGCCAAAAATGGTAAGGAGGCTTTTGAGCTATGTCATAAGTTTGTTACCGATGTTGTACTTATGGATATTCAAATGCCTGAATACGATGGCATAGAAGGAACAAGACTGATAAAGGATAAGTTTAATCATATCAAGATATTGATGCTAACCTCTTTTCAAGATGAGGAATTTATTTCTCAAGCACTTAGTTATGGTGCAGATGGTTACCTTCTTAAAGATGTCAGTTCTGATATGCTTAAACTTGCAATCAAAAATGTTCATATGGGTATACCTGTCATACATAAAAACGCCTTAGCCGTATTAACAAAGAATTTCACAAGACAAGATAGAACACATTTAGCAGTTGACTTGGTAAGTAATCATACAAACATCCGCTTTACGCCAAGAGAATTAGAAATAATAAGTTTAGTTGCAAAAGGAAAAACAAATAATGAAATCGCGAAAGACGTCTGCCTTAGTAAGGGAAGAGTCGCCAATATAATAACCGACATTTTTGAAAAAACGGGGTTGAATGATAGGACAGAACTAGCTATATATGCCATTAGAAATGGAATAGATTAACCAAGTGCTAATTTTAATGAGTAGTATATTAATAATATTTTTTAACTGGGAGCAATAAAAATTGATTATAGATATTTCTACAATAATTTCTGTTTATAATAATACATTAGAGAGCATTTTCATTATACTTTACTATACTTTCCTTACTGATCAAAAGAAGTTTGTCCAAAGTAATAAGTTAAAATCATTATTATGTGTACTTACATATAATGTATTTTGCTTATTTGCTGACGCACTTGTACCATCAAGTATTAAGATATTTTTATATCTAATTTTCTGGGTTATTTTTATTGGAAATATCACAAAAACACCTTTTTTACAATCCTTTACAACAGCAGCAATTATATTTATACTACTCATCTTGTCTGAATTAATAATGCTTTCTTCATCTATGGTAATAACTCAAAAGAGCTATCAAGATTTATTGAATACACCTAAATTTTATCTTATTGGTGGATTAATTGTTAAATTTATTCAATTATTATTACTATTTTTCTTAAATAAATATAATATAAAATTATTGAATTTCAAATTATTTAAAAAGAAAAAAAACATATTATCAACTGGGTTAGTGCAAATTTTAGCATTCTCCTTATTCTGTGTGGCATTTTTTTGGAAAGGAGAGTACAATGGACAACAGTCAATAATTAATCAAGCTTTAGCACTAACATTATGCCTCCTAACGATGATATTCGGCATAATCGATTATAAAGAGAGACAAAAGGAAATGAAAGTAAGTTATAAGTTAAAGCTTCAAGAAGCTAACTTCCAAAACATGGAGAAACTTATTAGTATTTTAAGAAAGAATCATCATGATATTGGAAACCATCTGAATACAATCTTGGCAATTAGCAAGAATAGAAAAGATGATACTTTAGATAATCTGGAAGAATATGTCGGCACACTTACAGACAGCATAAAATCCTCTTTTAAATCGTACAATTCAGGTAATAGCTATATTAATGGTCTACTGGCAGTAAAGTATAATGAGGCAATAGAGAAAGGAATACATCTTGAAGTTGACTTTGATGCAAAGTTTGATCTACTTCATATAAGTGATCAAGTACTGATAAGCATTATTAGCAATATAATTGATAATGCTTTTGATGCAATGGAAAATTTAGCCCATTCTGAGCATAAATTCATTTCTATATCTGGATATGTAGAAAACAATATGTACAATCTTTCAATATGCAATAATGGTCCAGTAATTTCAAAGCAAAACCTGGGTAAAATATTTGATCTTGGTTTTTCTACAAAGGACACTATAAGTGGATATAATGGCTATGGTCTTTATATTGTCGGACAATATGTAAAGGATTATAATGGTGAAATTACTGTTACCAGTAATGAGGATGAAACTGAGTTTTTAATGAGGTTTCCTTTATACTAAAAAAGGTTGTAGGTTTTAATGCTTATAGGTCATAAGTTAGAAAAACGGCATCTGCCAACAATCTGGATACTTACAAGTATCTCGAATATATCTTCTGACAACTGCTAGGCCTTAGATTTACACCAGATGATCCTGTACTGGATGAATATTTGACTTGGTCTGAAAAGGTTCAACTGGAGTGTAAAATACAGAACACAAGTCAGAAACAGGAGGATTGTAGTGAAACAGCATAATGTTGGCTGTACTACGTGCTCATTAATATTCAATGGCAACAAAAAGTGGTACACCAAAGGAGTTGATAATCAGTCTGTTGCACGTAATTAATAGTACCAATCCCCTTACGAACTTTACCGGCACTTTTATTGTACCACGAATAAAGGTTCTATAAGTAGATATTCAGTTTCATTGATTGTGGTGATAGCTACAATCATTATTATCTGTTGCAAAACTAATCTTAGTTTTGCAACAGACCCTTTGAAAGTAAAATTTAAACCTTTACGCAAAATCCAATTCTACAATCGTTTTTAATCCTGCGATTTATTAAGTCTAGCAATTAATAATATAACATTCATGAATCCACATAAAGGTCTTCCTTCTTCAAGCTCTATGCTAAATATTTCTCCAGAAATAGTACTTATATGCAAATGATTTATTTTACTCGGCAGCATTTTGTGTTTATAAATATCAATATTTGCATCATCAATTTCACTTAATAGTAATGAGTTCTTATTATTACCATTAACCCAATAAAGTTTATTATCAGACAATAATGCTAAGTATCTATCTTTTGCATAGGAAGCAATTATGGGTATCTCATTAGTATCTATCAAATTATACCCTATAATCTCATCTTGAATTTGTGAATCGAAATTTTCAAAAAACTTAGTAAAGCTACCTTCTTCTCCATTATTTAAAAAATGTTTTTTTATTCTGTTAACCTTACTATTAGTTAATTTCCACATATTATTTTATTCTCCCCTTAATACTTTCTGGAAAATTGCCTCTTGAGCATTTACTTTTTCAAAGCTATACCCTAATGCTTTCGCTACTCCTGGTTTAAAAAATCTTGGATTTATTATACATAAACCAGTAACACTTATTTTATTAGCACCTGATTCTATAGCCTCTTTTTCCATATATTCAACTATTCTATTCTGAAACATACGGCCAATTTGGCACACAAGTAACCAAAGCGTATGTCTTTACGCCTTTTAGTCTTTTGTTTTTAATTCCGACTTAAGATGCTTTGGGCTCCAGAGACACCTTAAATCCT
>JAEYYB010000175.1 GCA_023430975.1 Bacillota bacterium
TACATTTGTCTGTCGCAAATCTATTAAAATCAGTTAATCTTGCTATTTGTCTATCACAAAATAACGTTAAAACGTTCGTTATTTTGCTCTGCCAAATGTAAGATTAATACTGATTTTAATTATGTTGGACCGTTCGTTATTTGCTCCGCCAAATGTAAGATTATTAACACTTTTAATTTAAAAAGAATTAATATGAATTTTTTCATATGGTAAATCATTTACATCATACGCCTTCTTTTCTTCCGCGGGATAGCCTATTGCTATCATGCACTCAACAGAATACTTAGCCGGTATTTTCAAAATTTCTTTAATATAACTTTCAGCTGTAACATTATCCGAATGATTTCTATCTCTGACTTGAATCCAGCATGACCCCAACTTAAGGGATTGAGCAGACAACTGAATAATTATTGATGCTATTGACGCATCCTCTATCCATACATCACAAGCTTCTGTGTCTGCAATAACAACTATCCCAATGGGTGCTCCTTCTAAAAAGGCCGAGCTGTGATCTCTGCACTGGGAAAGTTTTTTTAAAAGTGCCTTGTCTGTAACAGCAATAAACTCCCAGGGCCTTCTTGATCTGGATGAAGGAGAAAGAAGTGCACTTTTTAATATGGTATCTACCTTTTCCTTCTCAATCTCTTTATCTTGAAATTTTCTTATACTTCTTCTTGATTTCAACAGTTCAAACATATATGTTCCTCCCTCAATAATCTCCCGAACAATAAATATACCCTTTTAGTAAAACAATTATGTTATTTTACCATTTTATTGTGATTTTGTCACCAAACATACCGAACTTAGCATATCTCTTAGGTGCTATTAAATACTTTTACCAATTGCAAAACTTCCAGAAACAGTTTATAATAGTATTGATAATTATGGGGGTATAACTCAGTGGGAGAGTGCAACACTGGCAGTGTTGAAGTCGAGGGTTCAAGTCCCTCTATCTCCACCAAACAAAGACTCGTCGGAAACGATGAGTTTTTTATTATTGCCTATTTTGGGCTACTTTCTATATATTGCAATTGTAAATTATCCATCCTGTTTAATTCCAAACGATATACTATGCACACAAAAAAGTTGAACGGCTATTTAAAAACCGTGATGTTAAAACTGAAAAAGTAGCAGATGGGTTTGTTGGAGAACTATTTTATACCGAAAACTCCAGTAATAAGACAATAGAAGTACTGGGTTTAATGTATATCTGTGGCATATTTTAATTCTAAAGAACTACCTACAAAACCCTTTTAACAGTTCAATTGCATCATCAATCTGCTGAGGTAAAGGTTCGTTCCGAACGCAAGCAATCTGTATATTGCATTTGTTCATGGGAATAAGTATCTTTCTTGCACTGCTTTCCGCTATGGCCTTTGCCATATTGGGCGTAAGCTCGCCCAGCATTGAATTTGCTGCGATTATACCTATTGGACCTATTATTACGTCAACTTTTGGAGAGCAAAAAATAATAGCATTCTCTCCAGATGCACATTCATCTGCACCTGCCTTAAGCATGAGAGCCGCTGCTAACGCGTTTGTACCCAATGCAAGAATTTCTATATGATTCTCAAATGCAATCCTGAGCTTTTCTACGATGGCCTTTCCCATACCTCCGCCTTGTCCGTCTATTACTGCAACCCGCATATTTAGCCCTCCAACTGCCTGATTTTAAATATCGCTATTTTTGCATTTATCACATAACCCAAACATCTCAAGCTTGTGGCCTTTTATTGAAAAGCCCAGCTTTTCCTCCAGCTCCCTTTCATATTCCTCAAGAGGACATCCATCAACAGAAAGCATCTTTCTGCATTTGATACATAAAAGGTGATGCTTGTGTTCCATGCTGTTAATTTCATAAAGCCCTTTATTCTCATCAGTTACGCTGGTTTTGACCACTAGACTTTTTCCAATTAAAGTGTCCAGAACACGATAAACAGTAGAGAGACTTATGGATACGCCTAGTTCCTTAAGCTTGAGATAAATTGTCTCTGCAGTCACAGGCTGTCCGCTTTCTTCAATGACCTCAAGAATTGAATTTCTATGTTTGGTGTTTCTTAAATTTTCTTTTTTTAATAAATCCCTATAATCCTTAATTTCCAAAGCCCATACACCCTTCCTCAAGATACCCCATTGTAAAGATATGTATCAGTTCTTTAATCAAACCTTTTCCTATAAATAAATGTCGCAAAGAATATAATTGCAGAAATCAATACAATAGTGGCACCAGAAGCCGTCTCAATATAGTATGACGCAATTAGTCCAGAAATTCCGGATAGTACGGAAATTACGATTGCCCATACATGATACTGCCTCTGATTCTTTGCTATATTTCTCGCAGCTGCTGCAGGTAAAACCAAAAACGAATTTATTACCAAAAGCCCGATCCAGGACATTGATACCGTAACCACCACAGCAATAACAATACTGAATATAAGCTCATTCCAAAAAGTATGTATTCCCCTGCTTCCTGCAAGAGATGGATTTACGCTCACAACCATGAGCTTATTGAATATTACAATCCATAATACGGCAATAAAAGCCAGAACTATCCAGAGCAAAAATATCTCACTTGGAAGAATGCTTAATATGTCCCCGACAAGATATGTCATTGCCTTTCCGAAGCTTTTACCACCCGAGGTCTGTATAAATATCCCCAAAGCAATTGCTGTTGAAGAAAAAACCCCTATTACTGTGTCACTCGCCATTCTGCTCTTGTGTTTTATAACTGCAATTCCTATTGAAAATAAAATAGAAAAAATAACTGCTGACCAAAGGGGTTGAACCAATCCCATTATCCCGCCAATAGCCACACCGGTAAATGCTCCATGTCCTAATGCATCAGAGAAGAATGCCATCCTGTTATTTACAATCATTGTTCCCAAAATACCAAATACAGGTGAAATGAGAATAACTGCCAGCAGGGCATTTTTCATAAATGCATGTCCCGTCCATTCAAATGGAAGTAGTTCAATAATTTTATACCAAATATCCACCAGTTACTCCCCCCTTCCCTGTGTATCAACATTTTTCCATTTTAATGAAAATACCTCGTTGAAACTCTCACTTTGGAAAACGTCTTGCGGCTTACCGCTTTTCAGGACTGTTTTTTTTAGGAGAACAACCCTGTCCGCATATTGATACACCAGATCAAGGTCATGTGAAATCAGTATGATGGATAGGTCATAATTCTTTCTAAGCTGTGAAACCGTTTCATAAAATATTGCCAGTCCATTATGGTCAATCCCGGAAACCGGTTCATCCAATAACAGCAAATCAGGGATAGGGTCAAGTGCAAGAGCCAGCAATACCCTTTGGAGCTCTCCCCCTGAAAGTGCCCCAAGCCTTCTTTTTATGAGATGGTCAGCCTTAACCATGGATAGGCTTTCCTCAACATGCCTTACAATTCTCTTGGGAGTATGCAGCCACACCGGAAATTTAAACCGGCATGCCATGAACAAGTCCAGTACGCTGGTGGGTGAACCTGCATCAAAATTTAAGTACTGCGGCACATATCCAATAAGAGGTTTCCCGTTACGTCTGCTTTTTGCATCAATGTACTTCAGCTCTCCCGTGGGTTTTATATCACCAAGCATAGCCTTTAGCAGTGTACTTTTCCCTGCACCATTAGGTCCAATTATAGCAGTTAATTCTCCGCAATGTATGTGAAGGTTTACGTCTTTTAATATCTCAGTTTTCCCTATGGTTACACCAAAGTCCTTCAATCTGGTGCAACAAAATCCGCAACAGGCATCTTTACAGCCTTTATCTTTTTGATGTGAACTTTTTTCTATATCCTTATGAAACATGTTTTCATTATTCATATTTTCAATGCCTCTATCAATGATTTTAGATTTTGATCCATCTTTTTAATATACCCGTCAACATCCCCATCCTGAGAACCTGTGACAATTGGGTCTAGGTTATATACCTTTGCTCCTGTCTGATTTGCTATTGACTCTGCGGCCTTCTTGGAATACTGCGGCTCGGCAAACAAAGCCTTTACTTTAGTCTTTTTAATCTTCTCAATAGTGTCTGCTATTTCCCCGGCACTTGGTTCAGAACCAGGCTCACGCTCTATGATAGAAACTATATTAAGATTAAACTCTTTTGCAAAGTATGGAAAGGATTCATGAAAGGTTACAATATCTCTGTTTTTTATATTGTCAAGCTCCTTATGCATTTTATCCTTCAAAGATTCCAGCTTTTTTATATAATCCTCGCCATTTTTATTGTACTTATCTGAATTATCAGGATTTACCAAGGCCAATTGCTCGCTCATATTTTTTACCTGTTTGATAGCTTCGGATATGCTCACCCATACATGAGGGTTTTCCTCGCCGTCAGATGAATTCTTGATAAGCTCTATTCCCTTTGAGGCCTCTATAACCTTCAATTCTGGCATCTGCCCCAGTACCTTGTCCATGAATGCTTCCATCCCAGCACCATTTACTATGAAGACATCAGCACTTTCAAGAGTCTTTAAATCTGAGGGAGACAATTGGTAATCATGAAGGCACCCTGTCTGAGGTTCAGTCATATTAATGACCCTTACACCTGGAATATCTTTTGCAATATTTATTGCAGATACATACATGGGATAGAATGATGTAACTATTGTAAACTGCTTTGGATTATTGGTACTGGCAGTTTCCGGGGACTTACCGCATGAAGAAAACATGAAAGTTCCCATAAGAATTATCATTAATAACTTTATATAATACTTATTCATAAATCACTTCTCCTAATAAAAATAATAATGATTTGCATTTGCATTTATATTATACACCTATTTTTTAGTTTTAATAACATTTTTTAATTTTTAAATTTTTTATATAAAGTTATTAAACATAATAAAAAACCCACATAGATCTTTATTCATGCAGGTTTTCTTAGCAATACACAAATATAATATATAAATCTAAAACATTTTTTTCCTATACAAAAAAAGTCCGGTTATTGAACACATTGCAAATGCTACTGCTGCAATTATCCAAAAAGAAAATTTTCCTGAAAGCGGCAGAACTACATTCATTCCAAAAAAGCTTGATATCATTGTAGGAATAGCCATAACAATGGTAACAGATGTCAAGAATTTCATTACAATATTTAAGTTGTTTGAAATAATGGAAGCAAAAGCATCCATGGTCCCTGTTAATATGTTACTGTATATATTAGCCATTTCTATAGCCTGTTTGTTTTCAATTATAACATCCTCAAGAAGTTCGGTATCTTCCGGATAGTTCTTAATATGCTCATATTTCATAAGCTTTTCAAGAACAACTTCGTTGGATTTAAGTGCTGTAGAGAAGTAAACAAGACTCTTTTCCAGCTTCAGCATCTGAATGAGTTCCTTATTTTTCATGGATTTGTGCAAATCCTGTTCTATTCTTGTAGTTGTCTTGTCAATATGCTTTAGAAACTGCAAATACCTGGTAGAATTTTTATAGAGTATCTGCAAAACAAATCTCGTCTTGTACTGTGTGAAAAAAGCCTTAACCTTGTTGCTCATGAAATCCTTAAGCAGTGTATCCTCCTTCAAGCAAACAGTAATAATGATATGCTTGATAAGGATTATAGCAAGAGGGATGGTAGTATAGACATTCATTTTGCCCTCTTTTTCAACAACAGGTATATCAACAATTATAAGAGTTTGTCCATTATCGCTTTCTATTCTGGCACGTTCCTCTTCGTCAAGTGCTGCTTTTAAAAAGTCTATTTCAACATTTAATGCACTTCTAACTTTTTCAATTTCTTCTTCACTAGGATTGACCAGATTTACCCATACACCTTCATCAAATGTAGTTGTATGAACTATCTCGTTATTAACAGATTTGAAGATTTCAACCATACAATCACCCTCTTTTTTAGTAATGTAACAAGAATCTGAGGGTTTATCTGCCTGTTTAAGCCGTAGTAATGGTTAACGGCATGGCAAATAAGCCTTTATGCACTGGAAAATAACTTATGTAATTACTACTATCAGGGTCATAGTCCATACCGTTCACCTCCATAAATTCAGTCTATAATTTTGTTAAAGTATAACTAAATTAAAAGTGATAAATCTATTACATTTGTCTGTCGCAAATCCCGTTGAACCCGGTCGTTATTTGCTCCGCCAAATGTAAGATTATTAACACTTTTAATATAAAAGCGTTAATAAAGTGAATTTACAACTTTCTTAGCATTAAAAAATCCGCCAACAAAAAGTGACGGAAAAACGCCTTCATTAATCCTTCACTCGTTGAGCTTTAGCACTATACAACTTTGGAAAACTACTCCAGCTACATTAAGTAAAACCTTATTTCGGTAGTACCTGTTGACCCATTGGCATCTCTCGATGTTTCCGGGCAGTAGCGTATATTTGTATAGGAACCTCACCTAACGAATATTTTATTCGCAATCTTAATTATATACCTATATGCGACATAATTCAATATGTTATGCAGCTAAATCGAAGCTAAATATTACAGGTCAAACACCAGCTTTTATACATAATTTCCATTACGTACCTTTTGGATTAGTTCAATAGTCTTAGACTTTATTATGTCCCTTGCCTTTCTGAACTCATCAATAGGCTTACCTACCGGATCTTCAAGGCCCCAGTCCTCTTCATACTTGTTAGGAACAAATGGACATACAACCCCGCATCCCATCTTAATCAATATATCTATTTCAAATGGAATATTCTCAAGGGTCTTTGGATAATGACTGCTTAAATCAACTCCTGCCTCTTTCATTACTTCAACAGCATGTTCATTTACCCTATCCGTCGGGTGTGTACCTGCACTATACACTTCCAGCACATCACTTCCCAAATGCCTTGCCCATCCTTCAGCCATCTGGCTCCTGCATGAATTACCTGTACATACAAATGCAATTTTTAGTTTCATAAATAGTACCTTCCAGTCCTACACTCTTTATTTGTCGGAATTTTTAGCCATACCACATTTAGGGCAATTCTGTAGAGAAAGAGGAACTTCCAGCCCGCAGCCATCCAAAAGCCTGCTGTCGGTTAAAATGTCCATGGCTGCACCATCAGCCAATACTTTGCCATCCTTAATAATAACAATCCGCTTGCATATCTCCATCAACATATCCAGGTCATGGCTGGTTATAATTTTTGTGTGCTCGAATCCCTTTAATATACTCATGATTTTTTTTCTTGACCTATGATCAAGTGCAGAAGTAGGTTCATCCATAACCAGTATATCAGGTGTCATGGAAAGCACAGTTGCTATGGCTGCAGCACGTTTCTCCCCACCTGACAATTTGAAGGGTGCACGGTCTTTGAGATGTGTTATACCAACCAGGTCCAATGCATAAAGCACCCTTTTTTCCACATCCTTCTCATCAAGCTTATAATTTCGGGGTCCAAATGCCACATCATCATATACTGTAGGCATAAAAAGCTGATCCTCGGGATCCTGGAAAACCATACCTACTCTTTGCCTGATAAATGGCAGCGTCTTTTTATTTACCGGCACATCTCCCACAACAACCTCTCCCTTATCAGGAAAGATTATTCCCATCAGCAGCATAAGCAAGGTGGATTTGCCTGCCCCATTTGCCCCAATAATCCCAACTGATTCTCCATGTCCAATACTGATGGATATACCATCTACGGCCTTATGCCCGTCAGGATAGGAAAAATGCAAATCTCTTATTTCAAGTTTATGATGACTCATTTAATAAACCACCCCTGTAATCATTGAACCTATAAGCACAGGCAAATCAAACATTCTTACCGCCGCAAAAAATATTATCCAACAAGCCCAATATATATAATCAATTAATTTTATTTTTGAAACACTTCCCGTGCTATATTCACCTGTAAATCCCCTGGTACACATTGCATGATAAACCCTCTGGGCCCTGTCAAAAGTCCTTATGAGAAGCTGTCCCGAAAATGAAGCCCAAGCATTTCTATGTATGCCCTTTTGCTCTGGTGCACGCAGTGAGTAAGCCCTTAGCATCCTTCCAACCTCTTCAGCCAAAACCGATATATATCTGTATGTCAATAACAACTGAAGTACAAATATCCTTGGAACCTTTAACATTCTTAAGGCACCTGCCAGTCTGTCCATTCCTGTTGTAGCTATAAGCAGCAATGCAGCAGTAACAGTCAATAGCGACTTTATAAAAATAGAACCGAATGTGATCCATCCTTTTGATAATACAATCCCGCCAACAACAAAGGTTTGGCTGTCAAAAAGAGGATTTAAAATACCTATACCTATAATAAAAGGTTCCACAATAAGGATCCTTTTAAATATCGGTGCTTTGGGAAGATCCGCTACAATAAAAATTATCACAGGATATAAAAAAAATGGCACAAGCCTCCCTATATCATACCTTCCAAAAGACATTACAACAGCTATAAAAACAACTGTAGTTATAAGCTTTACAAGAGGATGTATATTGTGTATGGGAGATTCTCTCCGTGCCAGATCATCCATATGTCTCATATTATATAACGAATTCACAATGCCTGACATATATTCAATCAAATCCTTGATTTTAAATTTATTTTTCTTTTCTTTAAAACGCTAGCAACAAAACCCACCAGCACTACAAATCCAAGGGTTACAGCACCGCCGACAATACCTGAAAAACTGGTGCCTGTGTTTACAGAGCCCCAATCACTGCTGTCTTGAGATTGGCTTTCATTTTTTGCAACATTTTCTTCAGTTGCATTTTCATCATCAGCCTTTTCATCTTTGGTTTTAAAACCATAATCAGGCAACAGTGCAGTTTTACTTTGAACCTCAGACATGGTCTTGTGAATACCATCCGATGTTTCAATTTCCGGCTTGCCTGAAGTCTTAAAAATAGACCATTCAAGACCGTCCGGGTTTGATGAAGCAAACCATGAAAGACATCCCCCGATAATCAAAACCGAAACACAAAGCCCTATCAAGGTTTTCTTTAATGATACTGAACCCAGCTTTTCACCTGAAGCTGCTTTTTCCAAAATCTCTGGCCTGGAATTCCATATAAAGGTCACGACAGCTGCAGTGACAAAACCTTCAATTACTCCAATTGCAAGGTGTATCGGCTGCATAAACATCACAAAAGTTTTAAACGGCAGCTCTGTTTTACCAGACAAAACAGTCTCCAGAACAACGCTTATGGAACCCATCTGCAACCCTAGTACCGACGATATCAGTGATGCTATAAGTATTCGCCCGGAATTTACAGTGTTTTTAACAAAACCCTTATAAATAAGTGGATATGCAATAAAGCATGTATAAAAACCCAGATTAAATACATTGCATCCGTATGCCAAAAGTCCCCCATCACCAAAAAGAAGGGCCTGTATCAACAATATGGATGCCATTGTGAGAAATCCCCCATAAGGCCCAAGTATTATTGCCAGAAGTAGACCTCCCCCAAGGTGCCCGCTTGATCCTGTCCCGGGTATTGAGAAATTAATCATTTGTGCAGCAAATATAAATGCACCCATTACTCCCATCAAAGGAATTTTCTTTTCATCCATCTCATTCTGTACTTTTTTAATTGAATAAGCTGCAGCTGCAGTAGTTGCAGCCAGCATAGTTCCACCAACCAGCGGTGAAATCAATGCATCCGCCATATGCATGTTATTGACTCCTTTATAAAATAATAAACCCAAAAAGGGCGAATTTAAATCTAGTCCCTTCATGGGTCTGCTCTGCAGTCAATTCGATAATCGGAATAAGGTATTTGTTAACACCTAACTAAGTAAACCTTTTCTCGATTATATAAAATTAATTAATTTTACATAGTAACCTTGGGAACCTTCATAATTCCATTATTACGTTTTACTATATCACAGTTTATTTAGTTTTTCAATTATGCATAGACATATATGTACATATGTTTTCTACTTGAAATAAACCTTATTTTTTACTGGGAAGCTGCCATTAAAGTGAATAGGCAACCCTATGTAATTTGTTCCTTCATTTTTCCATACCTGGATATGCAGATGAGGTATAGTGGTGTTACCACTGTTACCAATCTCACCTAAAAGCTGCCCCTGCTTTACCTTATCTCCTGCTGAAACCTTTATACTATCCTTTTTCAAATGATGCAATGCTACATAATGATTTTCATTAAATTTAATAATAACATTATTGCTTTGAGCATAGATTTCATTCTTAGACGCTTTAAGATCCTCATATCCATCATCTACACTATATACCTCTCCTTCGCATGGACTATATAAAGGCTCGGAAAACATCTCGTATTTGCTTAGTTCTTTTGGCAAATCATTATTAAACAAAAAATCCAGAGTATTGAAACAAAAGCCCAATTTGTTGAGCTTAACAATATCTGTTGAAAACTTATTAAGTGTATCCGCCTCTGAGCCAAAGCCCCAGGTATTATAGTGGTAATTCGCAAGATAGCTTGAAGCTCCATTACCCCCCTGTAATACAGCATACGCTCCTTTTTTTAACGGAAACATCAGCTCTATTGGTTCTTCATCATAGAAGAAACCGCTTATTCCATTTATGTTGACATATCCCATTAGCAATATCGAAATAATTCCAGGGATCAGGAGAGTTACACCTTTTATAGTTACTCCATTAAAAAATCTTAATCCTCTGGCCTTTATAAACGCCATAACTGCAGCGGCTAAAAAAAGCATCAGCAGAATATAGTTTGTGTAATAGCCGACTGACGTTTCCCTGAAAGGCACCCAAAATAAGGCCAGAATAAAAGTTCCTATCCCAATTGCCTTTACTAATAATCCAAATTTACTTCTGTTTTTGGATTTCCATAACCAAAGTATTAAGAAAATCGGTACAACCATATACAAGAACAGCTCTACATAAGTGCTTTTTAAACAATTTCCTACAAATTCAAAGATACCATTCATTTTGGTCCATCCCCCTGTAAATTATATGAAAAGTGTTAATGATCTTACATTTGTCAGAGCAAATAACGAACGGTTTTTACGGAATTTGCGATAGACAAATGTAATAGATTTATCACTTTTAATACAATTTGATGACTTTTATTCACATTCAACATAGTTGATCCTGTTTATTAAAAAAAGTACGATAGCCCAGCTGCAACATTATTATAACAGAAAGAGCCACACTTCCTAAAATTCCAAGCATGATAGCAATCTGGTACGTAATCGCTGTAGTAGGTGAAGTGCCTGATAATATCTGACCTGTCATCATACCGGGCAGAAATATTATCCCCATTCCTACCATCTGGTTAATTGTAGGCATAATTGCCGAATCAAAAGTATTGTCAATAATAGCTTTTGTGGCTACTTTAGGGGTTGCACCAAGGACCAATGCCTCCTCAACCAATTCCCTCTGGATTGTCATCCCTTCAATTAGGGATTTTACTGCCAGAGACACACCCGTCATTGAATTTCCAATAATCATTCCGGCTATAGGTATAAAATATCTCGGGTTATACCAGGGCGAAATACGAACTACAACCAGCAAAAAGTATATGAGGCATGACAGAGTTCCCATTGACAATGAAAGGATAATAACTTTTTTTAAAGGGGTTGATAGTTTACCCTTATACCTTTTTAAAACCGTAAAAACTGCAAATGCTTCCATAAGCACAATTATTGCTCCGGTAGCAACGGGATTGGGATTATCAAAGATATATACCAGTATGTACCCTGTTAATATCAGCTGAAGGCTCATTCTTATTGAAGATATCAATATCTCCTTTTCCTTCTTAATACCTCTTATCCTGACAATTACAAGCACAATCAATATAAATATATATGCTAACCCAACCTGAATAACTGTAAGATTAATTATTCCGTCCATTATCAAACCTCCGGCTAACTCTCCCTCTAGATATCTCAATGATAACATGGGAATGTTTTCCAGCAATTGTTTTAGAATGGGTTACCATAATAATGGCCTTATTTTGGCCTGATACATTTTGGGCTACCAGTTGAATAATTGCTTCCTCGGTGGTATCATCGAGTGCAGACGAAGGTTCATCCAAAAGGTACACCTCGGGATTTAAAAGAAGCACCCTTCCAATGGCAAGCCTCTGTTTTTCCCCTCCTGACAGTACATCAGCCGGACTATCCAGATCCTTAGAAAGCTTTACCTTTTCCAATATCTTATAACAATTTTCCTCTGTTGGCAACTCCAGCCCTTGGAATTTGAAGCCTATCGAAAGATTATCTCTAATGTTCCCATCAAAAATGACAGGCCTTTGTGAAAGCATTATAACCTTTCTTCTATGTGAAACTGAATCAATGTCGTTAAGACTTGTGCCGCGGTACAAGATATTGCCATGGGTTGGAGATATCATTTTATTCAACATCCTTAATGCAGTAGATTTTCCGCTGCCACTTTCACCAATGATGGTTGTAATTTTACCGAATTCTATTGATAACTCAGGTATATCCAGTATATCTCCATATTTCACATCAATAAATTTAAACATCTACCCAATCCTCTTTTCCCAAAGGATATTTGCTTTCTAACATTATAATCCAACCTTCATAAAAATCAAAGCATTTTGATTACGCCCCTTATATTTATAGTAGTACTGAGTCACTTGTGAATCATCCAAAGGCAAGCAGTCAATGCGTTGCATTGGTGTATAGCCCAACCATATCCATAATATCCAATAGCTTTTGTATCAACATGAGCAGCCATTTTCCAGATGATACAAAACAAAATCGCTTGTGATTTTGTCAACCTCAACCGTTGTCATGAGAAAACTAGACATAAAAACACCTGCATATTTTATTGGCAAAAATTGCAGGTGTTTTTAAAATATATAAATACTTCAGAGGGAGCTATTGTTAATTTGCCTAGTTTTTATGCTTTCCCATGTGCTTTCCTTTACCTTGTGGCATTGCTTTTATTATCGCATCTTCCTGTGCCTGTGTAATTGTTCCTGCTTTTACCAGTGCATCTAATGCTTCTTTAACATCCTTTTTAGCTTCTCTTGCTGTCTTTATTGCATTTTCTATTGCTGTTTTCTGTTCACTTGTTATTGTTTTGTCTTTTACTAGTTCATCTAATTTATTACAATGAAATCCCCTTGCTCCTCCTTTACCTTGTGGTATTGCTTTTATTATTGCATCTTCCTGTGCTTGTGTAATAGTTCCTGCCTTTACCAGTCCATCCAATGCTTCTTTAACGTCCTTTTTAGCTTCTCTTGCTGTCTTTATTGCATTCTCTATTGCTGTTTTCTGTTCACTTGTTATTGTTTTGTCTGTTACTAGTTTTGTAAGGAATTCTCCCTTCATCTTATAAAAATCTTGAGATCCTCTATGACCTTTTCTGTTCATACCCTCTCCATTTGGCAGGTTTCCTTTTTGACTGCTTGGAGTTACTGTGGCTTTTGTTGGAGTTGGAGTACTTGTAGTATTAACCGCAAATACGCTTGTTGCTATAAGGCATACTGTAACAGTTGAAGTCGCTATAATTCTTGAAATCTTCATGGAAAAATTACCACCCCTTTCATTTAATATCGCATTTTTCTAATTAATTAGTGTTATAGAAATTTATTCCTTGATTAATTTTTTCATATGGGGTGAAATTAATTCTAATACCTCCTTTGCTTTAATTTATAATAACATTTAGAAATTAACAGGATTTAAATTTGAATCCCGTATCATGATATTATTGTACCTCAATCATAAAAGATAAATCCTCGTTAAAATGAGGCAGAAATGAATCAATATTTGCCAGACATAGAGATGTAGCTGAAAAGAGTTATTTGATACTTGGCTTATTAATATTGTTTGTTTTGTATTAAAAGTGTTAATAATCTTACATTTGGCGGAGCAAATAACGAACGGTTCAACATAATTAAAATCAGTATTAATCTTATATTTGGCAGAGCAAAATAACGAACGTTTTAACGTTATTTTGTGATAGACAAATAGCAAGATTAACTGATTTTAATAGATTTGCGACAGACAAATGTAATAGATTTATCACTTT
>JAEYYB010000022.1 GCA_023430975.1 Bacillota bacterium
ACCAAAAATAATGAAAAACAACAATTTACCCGCATAAAAAATCCACTCCTTTTAGAAAAATCACTAAATTTTCTAAAGGGGATGGATTTTAATCTTACAAAGTGGATTTTTCTTTTTCATTTAACCATTTTTTTATTTTTTTATTAGCATATTTACAAAACCTGAAGTTTATATCATTATGCGTCTTAGTATCACTTTCCTCAATCAATTCCCACTCATGGGCCAAATCCAGATTTACAAAAAACTTGTCTGCCTCACATTTAGTTTGAACTTTTGTTACATAAGCCTCACTGCAAAATGGCAGCAGCTGCTTGTATACCGATTCCCCACCAATAACAAAAACATCGTCAAAACTGTATTGGGAAAGATTTAAGTTTAAATCAAAAATAGAACTGCATTTAATTACACCGCTTGGATTATATTCATTATCTCTGCTAAGAACAATATTAGTCCTTTCTATTAGAGGCAGTCCGCCAGGCAGAGACTCAAAAGTTTCTCTCCCCATAACTACTATTTTACCAAGGGTTGTTTGTTTAAAAAACCTCATGTCTTCAGGAATTCTTACGAGAAGTTTTCCATTACATCCTATACCCCAATTTAAATCTACGTTTACAATCGCTTTCATAAAATCACCTTTTTTATTGTATGATATTTCTCAATTCCAATGTAGATTTTACTTTAAATTTGTTTTTTCTTCAATATTTCTAATCACATTTCATGTATATGTTTTGCAATAATCATTTTACATTTTTAATTATTTCAAAACATTTTCCTTGATTCATATGTTACGAAAAATTCATTCTTATAATGCAAATGCAGACGATTCAACTGCATTTCATCATGTAAAATCTTTTTCGTAACATATGTAGTAAATTTTATACTGCAACAGGTATTTTTATCTGCACACCTTTTTGATAGCCTTCAAGTACAAAATCGTCAACAGTAAACTTATAAAAATCGTTCTTATCAGTATTTATTAATAGCTTTGGTGCATCATATATCTGCCTTTCCAGCAGCTCATTAATGAGTGGTATGTGCCTGTCGTATATGTGAGCATCTGCAATAACATGAACAAGTTCCCCAACCTCAAGATTACTTGCCCTTGCAAACATATGTACCAACGCAGCGTACTGGCATATATTCCAGTTGTTAGCAACCAGTATATCCTGTGACCTTTGGTTTAAAACTGCATTAAGCTTTCTTCCCGTAACATTAAACGTCATACTGTATGCACATGGATAAAGATTCATCTCATTTAAATCCTCATGGTTGTACATATTGACAATTATCCTTCTGCTGTACGGATTGTGCTTAAGATCATACAACACCCTGTCCACCTGATCAAAATACCCTTCGGGGTATTTATGTTTTATAGAAAGCTGATAACCGTAAGCTTTTCCAATTGAACCGTTTTCATCAGCCCAGCTGTCCCATATTTTGCTATTAAGTTCCTTTATATTGTTTGACTTTTTCTGCCAGATCCATAACACTTCATCTATAGCAGCTTTAAGATTTGTAGGCCTCAATGTCATTAGAGGAAATTCTTCTCCCAAGTCATACCTGTTAACAACTCCAAACTTCTTTATGGTATGGGCAGGAGTACCATCAGACCACTTTGCCCTAACAACCTCGCCCTCGGAAGAAATTCCATTCTCCAGTATATCCTTGCACATTTTAATAAATATCAGATCTGCTTTACTCAAATTATCACCTCTTAATAACCCTTTTTGCTACTTCTCTGACCTTAGCCATTACAAGCTCTTCATCAATGGTAGTAAGTACCCTGTTCTCCATAACTATCTCACCATTTATTATACTTGTTTCAACATCAGAACCCTGAACTGAGTAAACAACAGCCGCCACCGGATCATTAACAGGGCATAGATGAGGCTTGTTCATATCAATAATTATAAGGTCTGCCTTCATTCCCTTTTTTATGACACCGGTAACCCCTCCAAGTCCATTTGCAATAGCCCCATTTGAAGTTGCCATGGTTATAGCTTCTCTTGCACTAATAAGACCAGGTTCGTTTTTATAGCCCTTATGCAACAGTGCAGCTATATGCATCTCTTCAAACATGTTAAGGTTGTTGTTGCTTGCAGCCCCATCAGTTCCAATAGTAACATTTACTCCACGCTCTAAAAGGCTTGGAATAGGAGCAATCCCGCTGCCAAGCTTTAAATTACTCGTAGGATTATGGGCTACACTAACATTTTTAGCTTTTAATATATTAATGTCATCATCAGTTAGATGTACACAATGTGCTGCAATTACAGGAACATCAAATATGCCGGTTTCAAGGCACATCCTTGAAGGAGTAATGCCATGTTTCTCAATCGACTCTGAAAGCTCTCTTTTGGTCTCCTGTATATGTATCTGAATACCTATTCCAAGATCCTTTGCAATCTCTGATGATTTATTGAGCCATTCCCTGTTGAAAAGGTAGGTTGAGTGAACCTCAAGACTTACAATTAACATCCCACAATTTTTGTTATGCCAATTGTTGTAAAAATCATAAACTTTACTTGTCTCATCAATAATTTTATTGTCTCCTGCATTGAACTTTATAGGACTTATGGACAGATTTGCCCTGATGCCCGATTCATTAACTGCTTTTGCAACCTCATTCATATCCAGATACATATCTGTAAATGTGGTTGTCCCTGTTTTTATCATTTCTGCAATCCCAAGCATTGCTCCCCAATATATGTCCTCTCCCGTAAGACTAGCCTCAACAGGAAAGATATTGTCAAAGAGCCATTCATGCAGAGATAGGTCATTGGCATAGTTTCTCATTACTGTCATGCTGGAGTGGGTATGGGTATTTATAAGTCCCGGCATGACTAGTTTGTTTTTTCCATCAATGATCTTCTGAGCCTTAAACTCAGGGTGTAACTCATCTTTAGAACAGACAAAATCAATAATGTCATCTTTTATGCCTACAAAACCTTCTTCTATATGAGGATCATTAATATCACCAGTTATAATACCAATATTTTTCAACAAAATGTTCATAATTATTTCCCTCATAATAAGTAACGACTAAGAAATAATATCCAATTCACATCGTCCAAAACCCCGTTAAATCGTCGGAATTTTGTCCTTGAGAATATGAAGTTATTTCTAAGGCATTCCTAAAGTACTTTTATTTGTTATATTAATACAACAGTCTAGACTTCTTCCATAGTTGTCCTTATATCTTGCTTTATACTCATCAATTGTGTAATAGTGCTCTGTAGCACCTTTATTTTCAACGGCATAAACAGCTGATACACTTGCATATCTACCCATTTTCTCCAATGAAGCACCTTCAAGGTACCCTTTTACGAGCCCTGCTCTGAAAGCATCTCCGGCTCCAGTTGGATCAACAACTCTCATAGGTTTTGCTACACCTACCTGAACCATCTGATTCCTTCCGGAAAGCAGAGATCCTTTTTCTCCCATGGTCACTATCAAAACATCAACATTACTCAAAATTTCGTCCTTAGAAAGACCTGTCTTTTCTTTCATAAGATCGTATTCATACTCATTGAATATTGCAACTTTTGCTCCCATAATGCCATCTTTAAGATCCTTTGAAGACAGCCTTGGTATTTGCATACCTGGATCATATATATAGGAAATTCCGAGCTGCTGACATTCCATTGTCCATTTAGTCATGGCTTCAGGCTCTGTAGGTGCTATAATAACAAGTGATATGCCTGTCAAATCCATATCATTTAACGATAATTGAGGATCAAGAGCCATAGCACCGGGATAAAAGCCAGTTATTTGATTATTCACATTATCGGTTGTTATATAACACGTTGCAGTATAATCATCTTCAACTATTTTTATGCGGCTTGTATCAACACCGTTTTTATCAAGCCAATCCCTGTACTCGTAGAAATCCTTCCCTGCAGTACCTAATATCATAGGCTTCTCACCCAATAGTGCAAGGCTGTACGCAATATTAGGTGCTGTACCGCCCTTTACCCTTTTCATGCTCTTTACAAGAAAGCTTACATTTAAAGCATGAATCTTGTCCGGTAATATCTGTTCATTAAATAATCCGGGAAAATCCATTATATTATCATAAGCTATTGAACCACAAACCAGTACCTTACCCATCTTAAAACCCCCATCAAATATTATTTCTCAGCAGTTAAAATAAAAATACCTGCACCTGGTATGGATTTGTCTGATTTCCTAGTGCGGCCTGCAAGCTTCTCAATTCTTACCTTCTTAAACCCTGAAGCCTTAAACCACCTCTTTAAGTCATCTTCACTAAATCCCTGCCATATATCATGCATTTTCTCCAACAATTCTTTATCAGAGTGCTCGTTATAATCTGCCAAAAAAACTTTTCCACCAGGCTTTAAGATTCTCTTCATCTCTTTTATTGCCATTTCAGGATCTGCTATATGATGCAGATACATACTTGCACACACCACATCCCCGCATGCCTCAGGCACGGGAACTTCAAGGCCATCGCTTTCCACTGTTTCAATATTTTTTATTCCTTCATCATTGGCTTTCTTTTTTAGTTCCTTCAGCATTTCACCTGAAATATCTACAGCGATTACTTTTTTAGCAATCTTTGATACCTCTCTTGAAATATAGCCATCTCCTGCACCAAGGTCCAACACCAGCATATTACTATTTATTATATCCAAATCAATCAGTTTATTCTTGATAGACTCATCATAATAATCCTGTCTTAATTCTTCCCATTTTGAAGCAACATCATTAAAAAAATCTTTTGCCTCACCTTCACTTGCAGAATATTGCTGCGAATCACCAACAGATAGCCAGTTAATAAGTGCCTGCCTGCTAAATCTCCACTCTCTGCCGATTTTTCTTGCCGGCACCTTTTCCTCTTTGAGAAGTTTTATAAATGTCTTGACACTTACACTAAAAAGCTCGGCTGCTTCTTCCATTGTAAGAATTTCTTTCTCCACAATAACACCTCAGTTTTTTTAATGTATACGGAATTATACAAATATTATATCTCACTAAGGCAACATTATCAAATACTACTTCTTTTAAATACACTAATTTTGTATTCATTTATAGCTAATTTCATTTAAAACACAACACCCAATGTTTTATTCTTATAAGCCCCAGCTTTCAACAAACTTCATAACTACTGAAACAAATTTGTTTTCAACATCTTTTGTTGTTTGTATGACTTCTTCATGATTTAGTTTCTGGTTTAATATACCGGCAGCCATATTTGTTATGCATGATATTCCTAAAACCTTCATGCCTGAGTGGACCGCGGTGACAACCTCCGGAACTGTAGACATGCCTACAGCATCAGCACCCATAGCACGAAGTGCAATTATCTCTGCCGGAGTTTCAAACATTGGTCCCTTTGCATAGGCATAGACTCCTCTTTTTATTTCTATTCCAAGTTCTGCTCCAACCTTTTCAATCAGTGCAACAGCTTCCTTGTCATACGCATCTGTCATATCCGGAAATCTCGGACCGAATTCATTAATATTTTTCCCCCTGAGTGCTGAAGGAGCAAACAATCCTACATGATCTGTTATTGCCATTATGTCTCCGGGTTTAAAGCTTTTATTTATTCCTCCTGCGGCGTTGGTAACTATTATATTGTTAATCCCCATTTGCTTTAATACTCTTACCGGAAAAACCACCTGCGAAATATCGTATCCCTCATAATAGTGGAACCTTCCCTTTAAAGCCAGTACCTTCTTACCTCCAAGTAAACCAGCTATCAATTTGCCTGCGTGGCCTTCCACCGTCGTAATAGGAAAATTAGGAATGTCACTGTATTGAATCTCTTGTCTGTCTTCTATCCGTTCTGCCAGAGGTCCTAAGCCCGAACCTAATATTACAGCCATCTCAGGTTTAATAGTTAGCTTTGCACTTATAAATTCTGCTGTCTCTTTTATTCTACTCATGGTATCATACATTGCATTGCCTCCAACAAATAATATATTTTATTTCAAATGAGTATTTATTATGTAATTATATTATAATACCAATAAAAAGACAATTTAAAACGTCACCAAGAACAAGCTTAGGCATGATCAAAAAATAACTTCCGCTATAAATTTCGCTACGATAAGCAGAAGTAATTTTTCATTCATGCCCTTAGTGACGTAAAATTAATTCTTAATTTAATCTACTTAGACTATCTTCCTGCATTCAAGATAAAATCTCTTTTCTTCAGCTTCACCCATGGAAAATGTCTTCTTTGGCAGAACACCATCTAATACAACAGTCTTGTAAAGATCATTTTTGTCCATTACCGGCAGGTAAAATCCTATATTTCCACTTTTGCCACCAAGAGAATCAACAACTTCTTCTCCATGTATATAGTCTATTTCCACATTTTTATCCTCTAAAATAAGCTCATCAAGGAATAACTGCAAAGTACCGACTTCAAGGTTGCATTTAGGGCAATCAACCTTTATTATGGCAAAGCATGTGCCTGCTATAAGCGGGAGATAATGAACCCCTTTATCTTTTGGAATGCTATCAAGCTTTATCATCATATCATCTTTTGAACTGCACTTTATAAGCTCTATATTTGCTGATTCTCCGTAAAAACTTTGCATTTTACCGACAAAATCATCCAGTCCGATATTAAAAACCACCCTGTGAATAGGTTCAAACTTTATGCCCTCATCATGAACGTTAACCAGTTCAACTAGTGCAAACCTTGCGGGATGGGATTCTTTTTCCTCTTCAGTACAAGATTTCTTGACATTCTCCCAGTGTGCTTTTGCAGAAGCAAGTGAGTGGTTTCCATCTCCGACTGCAAAAAGCAATACACCCTTTTCATCTCCTACCCCGTATCTCTTTTTAAAGCACTCAGGATCAGCAAGCTTTTCTATAGCACTTAATATATTGTCGGTAATTTCTTTATCTTCTATCTTATACCCCTTAATATGTCCTCCGCCAAGCATTAATTCAAAATCATAAAGACTTGTCAGTTTATCCTTCGTTTCAAACAAAGGCTCGATAACTGTTTTATCAGGATCGTCTATCAGCACCATAATATGAGGCAATTCCAGACTTGCATTTTGCCTTATTTTAATTCTGGGTGGAAGTCTGTTGACATCTGTACGTTCTGTGGCTCTTATTAAAGATTGAGACCCTTCGTTGTAATTGTATTTTTCCAGATCCATAAGAACAATTAAGCCTTTTCTCGAATCGGCATGGGACGTTTTTCTGTCAATAAGAATAAAACCTGGTTTCTGTTCTTCTAAAACGCCATTTTTTACGTATTCAACCATATTTTTATTTATTTCGTTTATTCTATTTGATTCTTCTGCCTTTCCCAAATAAACCTCAGGAAGAATCAACTTTAAAGTGGATGGACTCTCCCCTACAATTTGGTCTGCCTTTTTCCAGTATTCAGGCTGGGATGAATACTGATCACAAGCAACTACCGCCCACTTTTCCATATCATTTTCTTTTCCAGGCATCAGTACCGCGGGAATCCTGATACCCAACTTTTCATATAAGCTATACATTTTATCCGCCCCTCAATATCTATTTTGCACGTTGCATTATAAAAGTTATCTAATGCACTGCCATATTCTTATTTAGTCATGATCAAAGTCATGATCAAAAAATAACTTCCGCTATAAATTTCGCTTAGTAATGGCTAAGAGCAGCTTAGCGAAGCTAAACGACCAGCCGCTACGATAAGCGGAAATAATTTTTCATTCATGCCTTACATAAATTAAAGACAATTTATTTATATAATATTATATAAAAATGCAATTCTAGTCAAATGCTTTATAATGAATTTTTTTATGTGAACATTGAAATAATAAAAATAATAATAGATAGGAGGGCATTTTGGAAAAATATAGCGAGGTAATGGGATTACCTGTGATATGTGTTGATGACGGAAAGAAAATAGGCACTGTATGCGATCTGGTTTTTTTTCCAAAATACAAAAAAGTTAGAGCTGTCTTACTCGAACGAACCGGCTGCCACATTAGCAAGAAAGCAATTCCGCTGGAAGAAGTGTTGAGTATGGGTAAAGATGCTGTAATTGTCAATGATTGCTCATGCACTAAAAAGATCAGTGAGCTGGAGAAAAACGAAAATCTGGGCAAAAGAGGCAATCTTATGGGGTTGCGTATATACTCAAAGTCAGGTGAAGATTTCGGAACCGTTAAAGATATATTATTTGATTATAAGACAGGGACCATTGAAGGTTTTGAGCTCTCTGATTGCCTTGTTTACGATATAATGCAAGGCAGAAACATAATCCCGTTATTCGGTAAGGTTGAGTTTAGTGAAGAAAATATATTGGTTGATAAGGAAGCCATAGATGAAATGCAAAACACGGGTGGTGGTCTTATAAAAAAGCTACTTCCCAGTGAAAATGGAGAAAAGAGGTGAATATATGAGAGGCGGTTTTACAAGAGGATTAGTGTTAGGCGGTTTAATAGGTGCATCTATAGGAATGATTAAAAACTCAGATATGATGAGGCCCAGAAGCAGAAGGCGTATGATGAGAGCCGGCAGGAGCATGGTTCGACGAACAAGCCATGCAATAGGTGATATGATAGATTTGTTAAGATAATAACATTATTGAATCTTCAATATGTTTTGCAATAATCATTTTACATTTTTAATTATTGCAAAACATTTCTCTTGATTCATATAGATTATTTGCACTCTTCAGATAGATACCGAACTGCAAAGTATTATATAAGGTGTGTTGGATATTACAGTTCGGTATTTATCCTATATTAAAAGTGTTAATAATCTTACATTTGGTGAAGCAAATAACGAACGATTCAACATAATTAAAATCAGTATTAATCTTGCATTTGGCAGAGCAAAATAACGAACGGTTTAACGTTATTTTGTGATAGACAAATAGCAAGATTAACTGATTTTAATAGATTTGCTTAATACAAATGTAATAGATTTATCACTTTTAATATAATAAAAGAACTGTTTATTTGTTAATTCTAATTCCAAAAGGTGGCGTATGATGCATTTTAAAAGAAAATTCTTAATATACATAGTTCTAATTTCAGCTTTGACTTTATCAGTCTTGTTTATAATAAGGAATAAAGATAAGATTATAGATATCGTCATTCCTTTTTTTATTGCCATAATAATTGCCTACACATTAAAACCACTTGTACTAAAAATGGAAACAAAAAATATCCCACGTTCTTTAAGTATAATTCTAATTTATATCGTATTAACCTCGGCAATAATTGTTACCACAATTTTTATTATTCCTGAGCTTATTACAAATACAAAGGAAATCATGGATAAGCTGCCCGAATTCACAGGTAAATACCAAAAGCTGTTTAATAGCTACATATCCAATATTCAATCAAGCAAATGGTCACCCGAAATAAAAAGTGCCATTCTCAATGAAATCCAGAATGGTTCAGGTAAATTGCAGGACTTCATTATGCGTACCCTGTCAAAAGGCTTAAATACAACCATGAAAGCTGTTACCATATTTTTTGACCTCACAATGTCTCTGATTATTGCATACTATTTCATTAAGGACTCCAAATCGTTTAGGGATGGATTCCTTTCACTTGTTCCAAGAAAATGGCGTAACGGGCTCATTAATACAGGAAGAGAGATTAACCAGATTTTATCCAACTTTATTCAAGGCCAGCTTCTTACTGCACTTATTGTAGGAGTATTAGAGGCAATAGGACTCTTGCTTATTAATTCCAAGTACCCCTTAATACTAGGGTTGATCGGTGGAATCGCAAATATAATACCTTACTTTGGGCCATTTTTAGGCTGCCTACCGGCTGTTGCACTGGCTTTAATTGAATCCCCCATAAAAGCACTGTGGACCATTATTATTTTCTCATTGATTCAACAGATTGATAATGCATTCATATCTCCCAAGATAATTGAAGGAAAACTTGGCCTGCACCCACTAACTACAATTGTTGCTGTTCTTATAGGCGGTGAATTTTTCGGAATTATCGGAATGCTTGTTTCTGTTCCCATATTCGCTATTATAAAAGTCATTTTAAAAAGGTCAGTTGAAGCAATAGTATAATTTCTCGTCAGTCTTGACACTAAAGGCCATCTTTTATATATTTAATAATATACATTTTTTAATTCCCAGGCTTTGATACGTTATTTGCTTTATGTAAACCCAAGATGAATTCTAAGCTAAAGTTACTTTTAATCATGACGAGCTACATAAGCAAATTAATATAAGAATACTTGAGAGGAAGAATAACAATGCAAAAACTAGGTTTAAATGAGCTGCGAGAAAGATATTTGAGTTTTTTTGAAAGCAAGGGTCACTTACGCCTTCCCAGCTTTCCGCTTGTCCCTCAGAATGATGCAAGTCTCTTACTTATAAATTCGGGTATGGCTCCTTTAAAGCCGTACTTTACAGGAAAAGAAGAGCCTCCTAGAAAAAGAGTCACTACCTGCCAAAAATGTATCAGGACACCTGACATTGAAAACGTAGGAAAAACAGCAAGGCATGGTACTTTCTTTGAAATGTTGGGAAACTTTTCCTTTGGAGACTATTTTAAAAATGAAGCTATTCCCTGGGCTTGGGAGTTTGTTACCAATGATTTGAAGATACCTGTTGAGAGGCTTTGGGTGTCAATTTATGAGGATGACGATGAGGCCTTTGAAATATGGACTAAATCAGTCGGTATACCTGCCGAAAAGATAGTCCGCATGGGTAAGAAGGACAACTTCTGGGAGATTGGCACAGGTCCTTGCGGTCCTTGTTCTGAAATATATTTTGACAGAGGTGAAGATAAAGGCTGCGGCAGCCCAGATTGTAAAGTAGGCTGTGACTGCGACAGATACATCGAGTTCTGGAACTTGGTTTTCACACAGTTTAACAGAGATGATGAAGGTAACTATACCAGGCTTGCAAATCCTAACATCGACACAGGAATGGGACTTGAAAGGCTTGCTTGCATCATGCAGGATGTAAATAATCTTTTTGAGGTGGATACTGTAAGGAATGTCCTTAACAATGTGTGCAGCATTGCAGGGGTTAAATATGGTGAAAACAATAAGACCGACGTATCAATCAGGGTAATTACAGATCATATCAGAAGCACAACCATGATGGTTTCGGACGATGTTATCCCTGATAATGAAGGAAGAGGCTACGTCTTAAGAAGACTATTAAGAAGGGCTGCAAGGCATGGTAAACTTCTTGGCATTGAAGGACAATTCCTCTATAACCTTGCAATGGTAGTGATAAATGAGTCAAAAGAAGCATATCCTGAGTTGTTTGACAAAGCTGAATATATACAGAAGGTAATAAAGATAGAAGAAGAAAAATTCCAGCGTACTATTGATCAGGGGCTTGTGATATTAAATGGGTTTATAGATGAGTTAAAATCCAACGGTGAAAAAGTACTCTCCGGTGATAAAGCATTCAAGCTTCATGATACCTATGGCTTCCCATTTGAAATTACTCAAGAGATCGTGGAAGAAAACGGTTTTTCTGTAAACGAAGAAGAATTCAGAGCTGAAATGCAAAGGCAAAAGGATATAAGTAGAAATGCACATGGCAACAAAGATGGTGCCGGGTGGGATGAAACTATCTATTCAACACTTGATAAGGCAATTAAAACTGAGTTCGTAGGATATAACAATTTTGAGTGTAATTCCAATGTTTTATTTATAGTAAAAGATGGTCAGCTGGTTGATAATGCCCAAGAAGGCGATGAAGCAGTTATAATACTTGACAAAACTGCATTCTACGGTGAAAGCGGTGGTCAGGCAGGTGATAATGGTTATCTGCAAGCAAAAAATGCACTTTTCAAGGTTAACGATTGTAGAAAAACTGCAGATGGTAAATTCCTGCATATCGGAATTGTAGAAAAGGGACTCCTTGAAAAAGGATCATCAATAACCGCAAAGGTTGATGTAGCAAGCAGAATGTCTACTGCCAGAAACCATACCGTTACCCACTTATTGCAAAAGGCTCTCAGAAATGTCCTTGGAAGCCATATAAATCAGGCCGGTTCTCTGGTAGAACCCAATAGGTTAAGATTTGACTTCTCACATTTTTCTCCTGTTACTGACGATGAACTGGAAAGAATAGAAAATGAAGTAAATGAAAAGATATTAGAAAACCTACCCGTATCTGCAACTGAAATGAGTCTTGATGAAGCGAAGAAATTAGGTGCAACAGCACTCTTTGGCGAGAAGTACGGCAGCACTGTAAGGGTGGTTAAGATCGGTGATTACAGCATGGAATTATGCGGAGGAACTCACCTTTCCATGACCTCACAGGCATCACTTATAAAAATAGTCAGTGAAAGCGGTGTTGCAGCAGGTGTAAGGAGAATTGAGGCACTTACAGGTCTAGGTGCAATACAATACTATAACCAAAAAGAGAAGCTCTTAAACGAAGTTGCAGCAGCTTTAAAATCCAGTCCTACCGACTGCATTAAAAAAGTTGAAATATTAACAAATGATATAAAAACCGGACAAAAGGAAATTGAACAGCTCAGAAGTAAGCTTGTAGCCGGTTCAATTGATGACATCCTTTCAAGTGCGGTTGATGTTAAAGGAGTAAAGGTTATTACAGCTAAGTATGACGGCCTTGATATGGACGGGCTGAGAAACACATCTGATATGCTAAAAAATAAGATTGGCTCAGGTGTTGTAGTAATCGCTTCCAATTATGAGGACAAGGTAAACTTTGTTGTTACAGCGACAAAGGATTGTCTGGCAAAAGGAATACACTGCGGTAATATTATAAAGGAAACAGCTAAAATAGCAGGCGGCGGCGGCGGCGGACGTCCAGATATGGCCCAGGCTGGCGGTAAGGATGTCACTAAGATAAAAGACGCCTTGGAGTATAGTATAAAAGTAGTCGAGGCTCAGATTAAATAAACGATAATTTACTTATACCATATATAAAACTACGGGAGGGCCTAACATGAGCGATTGTATATTTTGTAAAATTATAAATAAGGAAATTCCTTCAACAGCAGTTTATGAAGATGACAAAGTCTATGCTTTTAAAGATATTAACCCTGTAGCTCCTGTACATGTTTTGATCGTACCTAAGAAGCATATATCAAATATAAATGAAGTTGACGAAAGTAACTCATCTTATTTGATAGACATTCATATGGCAGCTAAAAAAATCGCGGAAGCCCTGGGAATAAAAGACAGCGGTTTCAGGTTAATCAATAATTGCGGTTCTGATGGAGGTCAAACAGTTTTCCATTTGCACTATCATTTGATTGGTGGAAAAAATTTAGGGCCAAACTTATTGTAATTTACTTAAATATTATATATAATATTATGTACTTGTTCATAGATACCAAACTATGTTGTTTGGTATCTATGAAATAATTATATATTACTTAATTTTTATAGAAATTTTGCTAATAGGTAATAAAAGCCACAATTCCTTGAAATAAGGCTAGTTTAGTACTAAATTTCTATTGACTTTATTTTGGTAGTTGAGATATAATATAATATGTGCTTCACTTTGTCTTATTCCCATAAATAGACAGAATAGTGATAAAAGCTTATTCTTGGCACAATTGCTACCATCGGAGGGAGGGAAATGCATGTCTGAAGTAAGGGTTAAGGAAAACGAATCCCTAGAAAGTGCTCTTAAGCGGTTTAAAAGACAATGCGCGAAAGCTGGCGTATTATCTGAAATCAGGAAAAGGGAGCACTACGAAAAGCCTAGTGTTAAGAGGAAGAAAAAATCCGAGGCTGCAAGAAAAAGAAAATTTAAATAAGCCATTAAATAGGAGGCTATCTTATGTCCCTTAAGGAAACACTGCTTGAAGATATGAAAACTGCCATGAGGGAAAAGGACACTCTTAAGAAAAATGCTATCCAAATGGTCAGATCAGCAATTCTTCAAGTGGAGAAAGACAGTAGAGTAACCCTTGATGATGATAGTATAATTGATGTTATTGGCAGAGAAGTCAAAAAGAGAAGAGATTCCCTTTCTGAATTCGAAAAAAGCGGCAGACAGGATCTTATCGATAATCTTAAGACTGAAATAGATGTTTTACTGAAATATCTACCTGAACAGCTTTCAGAAGAAGAACTTGAGAAAATTGTTAAAGAGACAATCCAAGAAACAGGTGCTTCATCAATGAAGGATATTGGCAAAGTTATGCAAGCTGTAATGCCAAAAGTTAAGGGTAGAGCTGATGGAAAAATCATTAACCAGATAATAAAAAAGATTCTAGCATAAAGCTCGATTAATATCGAGCTTTTTTAATGCCGAGAAATTGTGATGTAGCATCAACCAAAATTTCCCGGCAATAAAAATCAAATACATCCCCCTTTATTAAGGAGGATGTATTTTTTCAATTATATATTCTTTTATATATTCTTTTATGTATTCTTTATTTTTATATTAAAAGTGATAAATCTATTACATTTGTCTGTCGCAAATCTATTAAAATCAGTTAATCTTGCTATTTGTCTATCACAAAATAACGTTAAAACGTTCGTTATTTTGCTCTGCCAAATGT
>JAEYYB010000047.1 GCA_023430975.1 Bacillota bacterium
AGTCACCCTTTATTTCAAGAGTGCCTGCTGTAAAATAACCTGTATCGTTATATGAGCTGTAGGTGGCAAAACTCCCACCAACCTTTACATAGTCCGCTTCATTGTTCATTCTCAGCACTGCCCAGCAGTTGCTGTTTCCGTTCTGCAGTTTATAGTCCCCTGCTACATCAAGGCTTCCACCATTTATATTTATGGTTCCGCCAGTTTGTGAAACATTACCTAATACTGTCAACTTGTGACCGTTTAAATCCAAGGTACCTCCACTGATATTCAGGTTTCCATATACCTTGTCCTCTTCTAATTTAACATCGGAGTTTATATTCGTTTGAGGTAAATGTGTAGGTGTAGCCGATAAAGATTTTGTTGGGTAAGTAGCTGCTATTTCTGTTGGCGTGGTTATGGATGAAATTGTTGGTGCAATGGTAGGTACAGTTGTTGGTGTGGTTGTTGGTGTGGTTGCTGGCGTATTTGTTGGTACAGTTGTGGGTGTGTTGTTTGATACGGCTGTTGGTGTATTATTTATATAGGTTGGTGTTGCCGCAATAGAAGGTATTGCACTGCTATAAACCACTTCATTTACAGCTTCTTTTTCCGGATTAATACTCGGAGTTATCAGTATTTGTTGAATTGCTGCACTAGCCGGAGTGCCTGATACTGAAGCCTTCACCCCGGAACTTGCGGGTAAATCGGGCTTTGGTGTTTCCTGAATAGCTTTATTCGTTTCAGTTACTCCAGGAGAAATATTTGCCCATGGCTCAGGAGATGAATCTACCGAAACTTCCTTCTGATCATATGATACAGCTAATGGAGTTGAATATAAATCCGATACTTGTCCAAAAACAAGAATAATAGATAGAAATAAAGCCGTAAACCTTTTAATATTTTTTCTCATATTATGAGCTCCCCCAATTTATTTTGTATATATAAAACATTCTATATAATGATAAATAAAATAATTGAATTTATATTTACATAAGAAACAAATTCTTTAACATTAGGCATTGAAATGAAAACTGAATGGATAAATAGATTAATAACACTTGAATATAATACAAAATAACACTAATTATACTGCAACTATACAAAAATCACTATTATCAATATATATTCAATTCCCCTTTTCAAGCAAAATGTCATATAAACCAATATAAATAAACCAAAATTATATGTATAAACGGTATCTATTACTTATATATACCAACTCTATTATATTATTTATTATAAGCATTTTCAAATACTAACTTGTTTAGTTTTACAGACTATTTTAATAAAATATATTTGTAGGTTCTTATGTTTATTGATACCAATTTATTGTCATGATATAATTTTCTTATAACTATAATAGAATTCGATAATTTTTCATAGTACACATATATAAGGAAAATCGTGCAGACTTCATAATCTATATATTTCCAGATTTCCCTTATGAATTGTGGAATAATACAAGACTAGCTAGAAAACTTAATCTGTATTCAATTACTTTATATTATATAAATGGGGGAATAATATGATAATTGTGAGATTCAAAAAAAGTTTGGGTATTTTTTCAATACTTTGTGTTTTGATTATGAACCTCAATGTGGGCTTTGCAAGTAGTACACAGAATAAAGCGTATTTGAAACCCATGTTGCAAAATTCATCTGAAACAGTCTCGTCTTTTTCACAAATATCGAATACACCTATTCCGACGATAATTCCAATAATAACGCCATTACCAACTGCAGCAACATTTTCTGTTTATAATGCTATTGACCATGGAAATGATATTAATGATGCATTTAGCATTTCTGACAGCACTTCTATTTCAGGCAGTTTGAGCAAATCTGACTTGGTTGATATCTTTCGCTACGCATCACTCAGAGATGCAGATATTACTGTACAAGTTTTCCATGATAATGCTGCATTTGCATCTATTTTAGATAGTAATGGGAATAAAATTATATTTGAAAGAACCACTGGTGATATTGGTTCCACACTAAAGTTTCATGCAACAGAAGGCAATAAATATTACATAAGGGTCGAAAGTGGTAATATAGATACCTATTTGAATTATACTATTGAAGTTATATCCTCCATTGATGATTATAGTGAAGATTTTGAAAATGCTACTGAAGTTTTTACAGGACAAACAATTGTTGGTAACATGGTTAATGCGGGAGACCAAGATTGTTTTAAATTTAGACCTGATAAAACTGGAATTTACTTTATTTACTCAAACAGTAACAATTTTATAAGCAATTTGTTTGATGAAAACGGTTTCTGGCTAGGTGATTGCAGCAAATATATATGTCTGGAAGAAAATAAAACTTATTACTTTAGGATAAGTATAAATAATGATTATTATTATAATGTCATTTCTTTCTATCGCTTTGAAATAAATGGACCAATGGTAGATGACTATGGAAATACATCTGAATTCTCTTTTAATATACAATTGGATATGAAAGTTTCAGGCAATTGTAACTATTATGGTGACAGAGATTTTTTCAGCTTTAAACCCTTAGCTTCTGGCACTTATTATATTAAAGACATTGTTACAGCTCAAGAAAATGGTATACCTTTACCATCTCCAATCAATTTAATAAAAATCTCTTACAAAAATAATTATTCATATAGTGATGTGAGAATTAGTTCCGATAATAATTCTTTCGCTTATTTTTATCTATCAAAAGATATAACATATTATATTTGCGTATCTGATGATAACTTTTATCATCGTTTATTCAATTACTCTTTTACTGTGCAAGGCCCAGCCATAGATGATATTGGGAATACAATTGAGTCTTCAAAGGGAATACAATTGAATAAACAAATATGTGGTAATCTGAACTATATGGTTGATACAGACTATTTAGGTTTTACTCCTCCAGTTGACGGTATATATTCTATTGAAGATTTTACTGCAACTTATAATGGCACCAATTTCAATCCACCGCTGGCATTTGTATTAACTGTTATTGATTCAAATAATAATTATGTCAAGGTAAATTACGACGAAAATTCAAAAGCTTCTTTTACCCTTTTAAAGAACAAAGCATATTATATCTGCATATCTAACAATAACTGCACTTCATTTTTTAACTATAACTTTCCATCATTATTTGACTACACTTTTACGGTTCATGGTCCCATAATAGATGATGTTGGAAATACAAAAGATATGGCTAAAGAAATTCAATTGGATACTCAAATTCAATATTGTGCTGATTATTATGGTGATGTTGACTTCTTTATCATCAAGCCCAAATTTTCGGGTTCTTATTATATAGAAGATTTTAAATCTGACAACAACAATATGTCAGTAAGTGATGATATTGTTATACTAGATTCAAACGGAAACAGTCAAAGTGTTTACTATCTGAATTCTAGGCACTATTTTTCTTTATGTAAGGATAAACTCTATTATATCTCAATAACAAACAATAATTCATCTCCAGCAGCATACAATTACTCCTTTTTACTAAAAGGACCACTTTTCGATGATTATGGTAATACCATGGAATCTGCAAAGGAGATACAATTGGGTGATTTTGTTAAAGGTTTTGCAGATATAAGAGATATGGACTGCTTTAGCTTTAAACCTTTAGTTTCAGATATTTACTACATTGATAATTTTTCTGTAGACAGTATTGTTTATCACAATTACATCAAAAATCTATTAAAGGTTGTTGATTCAAATGGCGATCAGGTAAAGGTTAATTTTGGTACTGATAATAACAGGGCTTACTTCATTTTAGAAAAAGACACTGCTTATTATTTATATATAACAAATTATTATAACGATTCAGTTTTTGATTATTCATTTACTCTTGAAAAATCCGCTAAAGATGATTTTGGAAATATTAAAGAATATGCTAGTGAAATTAGATTAAATGAAGAAGTTAAAGGCAACATCGATTATTTTTGTGACAATGACTGCTTTAGCTTCAAACCTTCAGCTACTGGGATATATTACATTAATAACTATAATAAAACCAACCTTATCGGTCCAATGCTTTCTGAAGATTATACAAACCTTGATAGCACAGTTGAAATTATAGATTCCAAAGGAAATACTGTTGACGTTAGTTATGATGACTCCATTATTAAGAAAGATTCCGGAACAATAAGTGTGACCCATGATGGCATTATTCGCTGCATTTACTTTCCTTTAATCAAAGACAATGTGTATATTATCCGCTTGAAAAATGCAGATAACTCATCAACATTTAACTATTCATTTATATTAAACGGAGCAATTTCTGATGATTATGCTAATAAGGCCAGCAATGCAAAAAAATTAGAGCTTGGTAAAATTATAGATGGTAAAATCGATTATCCATGCGACATAGATTCGTTCTGTTTTACTACTGGTGCAGAAGGTTATTATGATTTATCGGTTTACGGCTTATACAGTGAGGATATGTGTCTTTATGATGAAAATGGCACTCAAATCAGTAAAAGTTCTTATGGCCTCGATAGTACAAAATCTTATTATTACCTATTATCAAATCGATCTTATTATGTTGATCTTAGAAAATCATTCTATTTTGATATTACTGATTATAATATATGTGTAAGCGGCCCTTTTATTGATGAAAAACCTGATTTGATTGCAGACCTGGGAGATAATAATGCTAAAATTAACTATGCAAGTGATATTGATGAGTTCAAGTTTATTCCAACTACCTCAGGCACATACTATTTTAAGTTAAGAGCTGAAACGAATATATCTATCGCTCTTAAAAACAAGAGTTATTCAACAATTGACAAGAATACAATATCCAGTTACCTAGACGCAAATAATACATATAAAGTGGTTGTCTCAAGTAATGGGGATTTATCTACCATAGGAGATTATATTCTCACTATAAGCAATACTCAAATTAATACCCCCAAAACATATAAAATTACAGGATATGTAAAGCCGAATACAACAGGAAAAATTCCAAATTCACTAATGGCTGGTTTTTTAATATCGCTGAAAGGAACACATTTCTCTACCATATCTGATGAAAATGGATATTTCGAAATTTCAGATGTTCCAAAGTCTGCTTCAGGATACGATGTTGTTATAACTAAAGACTACTATCTGAAGCGGGAGATTAAAAACATTACTTTAAATGATAATGTCATGCTATCTACATCTGATACACCGATTGAATTATGGGTAGGGGATTTGGATGAGTATCAGGATGGAGTGATTAATATTTTGGATATACTTCAAGTTGCAAAAGCATTTAACTCTATTAAAGGAGAATCAAGATATTTGGAAAATATAGATGTAAATAAAGATTTTGTTATAAATATGCTGGATGTTATAATTGTTGCAAAACACTTTAATGCTACTTCTCAAAATTATGATTCTATTTAGAACTTCACTGTCTAGTGTATTTGCTATTAACATATAACATAATTTTCAAATGTTCACAGCGTTACGTTAACATTTTTTGATTAACACTTTCTTCCTATGTCTAAAAGCTGTATAACATCTATAATTACACTTTATTAATATCTATTGACTTAACCCTAATGAACCATCCTATTTTAAAATATCATCAAATAGTATTTGCATTTCTTCTGAAAGTTCTTCCTTCATACATAGCCTATGAAGTTCTGTACCATCTTTAAAAAACTTTATAGTATATGCATCTTTTCCCTTTTTGTAGGAAGGATAGTAGAAAACAATTTGTGCAGAATGATTCTTGTAATTAACACGCTGCCCAGGTACATATTTCATATTATCAGACCTCCCCTATTGAGCCATACCAGAATATTGTCTCTATATATTTTATCCATTTTAGCTAAGTTTCTTCCTATTATATATAATTTAAACAAACATTCCGCCGTTATAAACTAAAGCTATCTATTGCCTCATCCATCATGTCTTGGTTTATTCCAATATAACGTAGAGTAACACTTGGTGCCGAATGGTTAAATAGCTCTTGAAGCATGGCTTTGTGTTACTTCCATTTCACTATGTTAACATGATCATTGAAAAATTTTATTAATAAACAAAAGGAATATATCTCTTTGTTCTTTTCTTGTAGTCTCCATACTTTTCACCATGTATTGCATATAAATAATCCTCCTCACAACGTACTTGAATATCAAGAAAAAGGATAAAAACAAAATTTAAAATAAATATGGTCCATGTTGGCCAAATTAACCACACACCAATATTTAGAACGAATAATCCTAAATATGTTGGATTCCTGATATATTTATATAAACCGGTTGTAATCAAGTCAGTTTTTACTTTTTCATCAATTCCTACCCTCCATGAACTACCCATTTTAACTTGAGCATACAAACAAAGTGATAACCCTGTTAATCCTGTTAAAAAGCCAATTATGTCAAAAGTTGACGAGTTTATTATTTCAATTCTGCTAAACAATGTACCAACTTGGACTTGAATTGAATGCAAAACAATAATTAATATTGCATATGCCGTTAAAATGTTCATTAATTGATTCATATATTTCTGAATACTTGATGTTGAGTCTGCCATTACTTTTGGGTCTATACCAGTATTCTTTATTTGGCTAGCCTGTTTTACTTTCCACAAACCAAAGTAAAGAAGAAATAATGTAATCACAAATATACATTCTATAATTTGCATAGTATACCTCCATCTAGTGTTTTTTGATCATTTATCCAGGTCATGATTTAATGCTTATAAGAATAATTAATAAATACTTTCTATTTACAATGAACATAATTAACCCATATATGCCTGTAAGGAAAAGAATAAAGTCTTCTTGAGTGTTTAGTACGATTGCTTTTTGAAACCCTGTATAAATAGCTTTGCCATTTGCATAAAGGAAACCGAAATTCAACTTTTGAAATTCAATAATAAAGCCGAGTTTATAATAACAACATCTGAGCCAACATTATGTACTAATGCACCAATAATAGGATTTAGAATACCTGTCATTGCAAGTAATATAGCTGCAAAGTTAAGAACCATCGAGAGTGTTAAATTTAATCTGATTTCTTCTTATACTGATCTATTGCTAACATCTTGTCTTCGTGTAAACATTCTGAGTGAACACTGGTAATTCCAACACTTTCAGCTATATGAGCAGCTGATTGAGGGTTATCTCCAGTTAATAATATGCTTTTCACATTTAGTATCTGATGTTCTCTTCATATTGCCCACCTAGCCCATCCTTGAAAAATGTTCCACAGCTTTGGCAAACTCAGCAATTGTCTTATCAGCATCACCATGTTTTATACCATCTCGAACACAGTGCTGCAAATGACCTTCTAGCACCAGTTGCCCAACCTTGTGTAGTGCACTTTTTGCAGCATTGATTTGAATCAGGATATCTTCACAAGGGACATCCTTTTCTGCCATTTCCGATATAGCTCTAAGTTGACCTTCTATTTTTTTTATTCTTGATCGTATATTTGAGATATCCATACATTGACGCATAATATAACCTCCACAACAACAATATACCCCTAGGGGTATGGGTATATTATATTGCCTGGCATATTTATTGTCAATGAGTAATTCGCTTAGTACAGCTTAGTAAAGGAAATCAATTTATGAAATTATGAAAGTCATTATCTCAGCTATTTACAAATACCTGTTAATGGGTATACTATTAAAGAATACTAAATGAGGATAAAACAATTTAAAATATATCTATAAGTATTCTTTGTCTAACTTTTTTTGTGATATATGGAGAATTTTATGTTTAAAAGATTATTTTTCTTAATTCTTTATTTTCTTAGTCCTTTAGTTCTAACTATTGCAATTTTTAGCTCAAATGTAACAAGATATAGCAATTTTAAGCTTTTTGTGCCTATGCTTCTTGGAACAATATCATATACATGGCTTATATTTGAGTTTGTATTAAGTGCCAGACCTAAATTTATAGAAAGATATTTTGGTCTTGATAAATTTTATAGATTTCATGGATTAATAGCTATAATTTCTGTTATCTTAGTATTCATACACAAAACATTATTTACAGGGTTAATGGGCGAGTTTTCTACTAGTGAAATGGGTGATAAAGCTTGGATTAGTTTTTTGATTGTTGTCATTCTCGCTTTAGTTTTTATGACTGATTTAGTAGTAAAATATTTCAAGCCTCTCTTTAAATTTAGAAAACTACTGGAGAAAATTAAAATTGCAAAATATGAGTATCAGGTGGCAATTCACAATATATCAATTATTGGACTTATATTGATGTTTATTCATGTTATGATGACATATGGGGCAAAGACTAATTTACTTATAAGAGCTATTTTTATTCTATACTTTTTAATTGGAATAACATTTTACTTGTATCATAAGGTAGTAAGGATATTTATACTCAAAAAAAATATATTTATAATAAAAGAATTAATTAAAGAGTCGGAAAACATGTATACTTTAAATCTTACACCCGAAAATGGAAGGATTTTTTCTTATAAGCCCGGACAATTTGGCTTTATAAGAATACTAGGAAAGAATGTCAATCCTGAGGAGCATCCATTTTCTTTTTCATCGGCACCTACAAATAAAGAGTATATTTCTGTTACCATAAAGGAGATTGGTGATTTTACATCATCTATAAAAAATTCAGAATCAGGATACAAAGTATATTTAGATGCACCATATGGTACTTTCAGCTATCTTAATTATAAGGATGAGGAAGGAATTGTCTTAATATCAGGAGGAGTAGGAATCACACCAGCTTTGAGCATGTTAAGATATATCTATAAGAATGATAGAAGCAAAAAAGCAGTATTGATTTGGGGCATAAACAATCAAAATGAAATTATTAATAGAGAAGAATTGGGTAGAATGCAAAAGGAGTTAAAAAATTTTAAATTTGTACCTGTTGTATATAAAGAAGATGATTCATGGACAGGTGAAAAGGGTATTATAAATATAGACATAATCCAACGTGCTTTGGAGAAGCATGATATTAATATATATAAACAAGGTTATTATATTTGTGGGCCTTCAATAATGTTGAACACAGTATTAAAAGCATTAAAAGATATGGGAATAAAGCGTAAATATATACATTACGAGAAGTTTTCACTATAGCTATATAAGTTTAAGTTTATAAGCAAGAAATGAAAACACATAAAGCAAAAAATAAAAGCAAAGGAGAGAATCTTATGAAATTTAACTTAAAGTTGTTAACTGTTGCAAATGCGATAATAATATTACTCAGTCTGTCAGCCTGTGGAAATCAAACTGATACTAATGCTCCATCTAGTCCGCAATCAAGTGCTTCATCAAGTTTAGAGAGTGAGCTAAAGGCATTTACAAAAGAAGAGTTAAAAAGTTTTGATGGAAAAAATGGAAATCCTGCTTATATTGCTATTGAAGGAAAAGTTTACGATGTAACAAATATTCCCGAGTGGAATGCCGGAAAGCATCAAGGTTTTGAAGCAGGAAATGACCTAACAAACGAGATGAAGAACTCTCCACATGGACTATCAAGGCTTGAAATGGCTAAGGTTGTGGGGATTTTAAAATGATTATTTAATTATCGTTATTGTTTGGAAGACTTTGTAACTGTCATGTATCGCAAAGTATATCCTATAAATAGGGATAGTGTGAGCATGACAATTGTAAAGTTTCTTTTGGAATCACCAACATACCCAAAATGAAAATTACACAAATCAAATGAGTATCTCTCAGGAAAAGACCTTCATACCTATAGATAAGCAGAGTGAAGGTCTTTTTGTTATCAAAATTTAATTACTAAAAATTGCATATAGATTCCAATGATTCAAATTGTATATTATAATGCTAATATGAATTATTGGATTTCAAACTATTTGATATAGCCTTCATAATTAAATGACATACATCCAGGTCCTGATCCTGTTTCGTATTTGCATCGCTACTTGCTCTTTTTATTATTTAAAAATACTTTTTGCATATCATAATCAGCATTAAAATAAACAAACAAATCTTTATTTTTAAAACCCAAAGCCTCCCAAAAACTTATCAACCTCTTCTCAAGAAACACACATTCTCCATTACTGACCTTATCCTCTTTTATAGGGTTATACATTGGTCTAGGCTCTGTTATAATATAACCTACATTGCGATTGAATTGTGTTTTGAGTGCATCTGATAAAAGTAACATGGCACATGTTCCATACCTATTATTCCTATATTCAGGTTCAATATATAAAGAATCTATTGAAAATATATTATCACTAATGATAGATACTTCATCACCTTCTAAATCACTCGGAAGATTATATATGTCAAAAGTATACTGATCAATATCAGCATCATCTTCTTCACATTTCTCAATATCATAATATTTTCCATGGATAGAGCCAACAAATATGAAGTTGAAGATACTTTTAAAAAAATATATTTTTAAAATCTCTATTATGATAAAATAATTTTTGATAAGTTTATTAGTTTAAGTTTATTTAGGGAGGATAAATGCTAAACTTTATTAGAAAAAGAAAGATACGGAAAATAATTGCTAGAAATGCTCAAAATGGTATATATGGTGCCACCACCCCTGGAGAATTACTCCTTTCCAAAAGAAAAACAAGAAAATTTCGAGTCAGCGTTAATGCAATCCAAAGAATAACTTTAAAGAATAGTAAGTTACGTTTGTATGATAAGATCGAAGAATGGTTGTATTTTGGCGATTGTAATCCTGCTATTGTTGTTTCAACTAACCCTGTAGTTGTTGCTGCGTATTCATATGATATCGATTGTGTAGTATTCCTTCTATATTCCCCGTATTATGCTCGAAAATATAAGTTAGAAGCAGGAATGCGATTGTTGAGTGTAAATACTTATGGAGACTGGAAAATCCAGCAGAGTGATATTGTTCGTGGTGAAAGAGCATCCGGCCCATGGAATGCATACCGTCCATTAATTGGAGACTTTTTATCTGATGATTTGGAAATAATCAAGAGAAAAAAAGAATCCATTGATGAAGAGTACTGGGAAAGATGTCGAGAATTAGCTGAAGAATATCCAAAAGTTTTTCCGGATACATATAGATTTGGCGATCCTTATTATGCTATAAATCCATCAATACTTCGTGGGGAAAAAGTAAGTCCATTTATTAATATTAGTTGACTATAATACATAAAGTTTAAGGAGAAAACCCACATAAAAAGAATAGATAATAAAAAAATAATTATGAATAAACTGCAAGAACTATCAAGCAAACCTGTACCAAATAATCTATCTTGTGGTGCCATGTGTTATAGTGTTGCTTCTCCACCTGCTAGAGCAGAGTATGTGTGCCCTGTATGCCACTCAAAAACGATTTACTCAAATCAAATGTCAGGCTTTATTAGCTTTACTTTGCCTAGCATAAGAGGTATTGTTAGATCAATTAAAATGATACTAAACTGTAATCTTGATGAATCAGAATTATGTAAAAAGTGTTTTAATGGCGAAAAGGTTCCTGAATTATGCTTTGTTATTAACTACAAAAACAATGAGGTCTATAAGGTATACACAAATAACTACTCTGATTATCTAATTTTAAAAGAATTTCTTGAGGAAAAAGTTATTCATGATGGTTCTAGCATGGGAGAAACTCCATTGATAGACCATATTAAAACAATTGAAAAAATGACAGGAGTCAAATTAAAATGACAAATTCAATTTTAGCACCATCATTTCTTCCTACAAGTGCAGTGCTTGAAATGACTTATGAGTGTAATCATAAATGCTTATTTTGTTCATGTCCCTGGGAGTCTAAATCTGGATTTGAGAAAAGAGCACCACTTACTAAAGATGAATGGAAAACTGTCATAAAAACAATTACAGAATTAGGAGTATCCAGTATTTCATTTACCGGAGGCGAACCTTTATTAAACAAAGATATAGTAGATATAATGATGTTTGCTGCATCACTAAAATGCTCAATGATAGAAACAGAGAACAATATTTTAGTGACCAAAAATCAACCTTTAAAAATTTACCTGATATCAAATGGATCCCTGCTATCAGATGAAATATTAAATGTCTGCTGGAATCATAACATACATTTAAGTATGAGTTTGCCTGGACTGGATACATATTTCTTACATACTGCATATGGCTCGCCGGATAAAATTCTTGAACTATTTAATAAAGCAAGCAGTTTTGGAGTGAATACCACTGTAAATATAACAGTTACAAAGCTTAATTTATACGAATTATATAAAATCATATCAAATTCACTTATTGCAGGTGCAGAGACTGTTCTGCTTAATAGGTTTTTACCTGGTGGACGAGGGCTTGATAATGCAGAAAAATTAATGCTTAATACAGATGAAGTGAATGAAATGCTCGATATAACAGAAGAAGTTCTAAAAACGGCTAATAGATATGGTCACGTAGGCACTGAACTTCCTAAATGTATTATTAAAAATTTAGGTAAATATAATCATCTTAAAGTCAGTACGACCTGCTCAGCAGGCAAGGATTTTTTTGTAATCGGCCCTAGCGGCTATATAAGAACTTGCAACCATTCTCCTATTGAGCTTTGTTATTATAAAGATTATGAGAACTTAAAGTCAAGCAAATACTGGAATAGCTTTGTATTTAAAGATTATTGCCCTGATATGTGCCAAAATTGTATTGAATTATATAATTGTGACTGCGGTTGTCGTGAGGCTGCTCATGTCTTTTCTGGCAATTTAAATGATAAAGATCCTCTTTGTTAAAAAGCTGGAACAGAAAATCGCAACAAATACCCAGTATATACCACGAAAAATAACCCATTCACTTTTCAGTTACTAATATATGTTCTAACCAGTAATAAAAACTCAACTTTAAATACTTATTGTTTGTTAAGGCTAAGGAGGGTTAATTATGGTTAATAATGTTTTAGAATTTAGCACATGCAATAAAAGTATAACAAAATCACCTAACCATATTCTTGCAGCACAGATAAAGCAAAAACTTGGAATGACTAAAGGAAAGTGTGTAGAAATAAGCAGTGATGGCGGTCAAATGGGAAATGCTTTTGCCGAAGTTTCTGAACTTGAAGTTTACTTGTATAATTCATCTGAATTATCTCTTGGTATAGCCGGTATAAGGGTAGGAATAACCGAGTCAAGAGACAGAATGACTATTTTATCAGGTGAGTCTTGTTATCTTCCAATTGAAAATGATTCAATGGATTTTGTTATAGGAATAAAATCCATATGGTCTATATCAGATTATTGTAAAGGAGTGATTGATATGTATATAGATACAAAACTCCCAGGATTTAAATTGAGGTTTGCACAGGAAATAGATATTGGATTAATTTTGGGTTTTGTCAAGGAACTGGCAGCTTATGAAAACCTTTTAAATGAAGTGGGTGCAACAGAAGAATCCTTGATGGATGCCATCTTTAAACGTAAAATTGCTGAAGTTGTTATAGGTGAGTATGAAGAAAAGCCAGTGTGCTTTGCACTTTATTATTACAGTCTATCAACATTTATAGGGTCTCCAGGTATTTTCATCGAAGACTTGTTTGTCAAGCCGGAGATGAGGGGAAAAGGAATGGGTAAGATATTACTTTCATACTTGGCGACTCTTGCAAAGGAAAGAGCTTGTTGGGGTCTTGAATGGGCATGCCTTAATTGGAATGAGCCGTCTATAAAGTTTTATAAAGGCTTAGGATCTGTGCCAAGAGATGAATGGACCATGTACAGGCTTCGTGGAAATGATTTGGAAAGGTTGGCTGGAAGTTTTTAATTTTTCAATCCGAATTTCGTTGATATTTATATTAATAGTCTATTAAAAATAAATGAAATAAGTGAGGTGACCAGCAATGTTTCAAGAATTATTCAAGTTGCTTACACATTTACTTTGGGTATCATAAGAATACACTTCCAGTAATTCAAATACGGACCACAATAAAGCCACAAATTGAAAAACTGCAAAAAGATATGTAACACGATTCCGTCTTGCATTAATGGCTAAGCACAAAATAGCAATCAACGTAGTTGCAATTGAAAGCAACAAAAGTTCAGATCTGAGGTTTAAAAATATATTTATTTCCATAATAAATTATTTTTTAAGCTACTCCATAAAAAAATTTGTATATCTATATTATATACTATATTAAAAGTGTTAATAATCTTACATTTGGCGGAGCAAATAACGAACGGTTCAACGGGATTTGCTTAAGACAAATGTAATAGATTTATCACTTTTAATATAAGTATAAACTATTTTGAAAATTATGTCACTTGTCTTAATTGCATTGTGCTAAAACAAATTGTTTAAGTTCTTAATCATATGCAAAAAGCTACGCAATACTGGGGTTATTTACAACTACAATACTTAACAGCCACTCATTTTATAAAAATCTGGGAAGCCTACTGTCTGACTTATATTTTCGCAGCTGGACAATGCCATAACAAGACGTTCCAGCCCAAAAGCAAATCCTCCGTTTTGCTTACCATTGTAATTGCCAAGCATCTCAAGGTAATTGGCATACCTTTCCTTATCAACGTCAAATATATCCATAACTTTTTCCTGCAATTCCCGGCTTATTATACGCAGATCACCTCCTCCGACTTCAATTCCGTTTATAACTATGTCAAAGGATTCGGTTATAGTATTTTCAAGAACATCCTTATGTGTACTTGCAATATCACCGGATGGCAAAGCAAATATGTGGTGGCAAGGAATCAATGTGTCCGCTTTTGTTCTTTCACCATTTGTAAGTGGTATTCGTTCAATGAACACAACTGACGTTTCAACACTTGATTTTCTCAGATCAGGCTTCATTTCATTACCATATTTTTTTCTGCAATATTTGCCGTCCATGTATTCAATTCTAGGATTTATACTTACGGCAGAGCATATTTCAGTAATAAGTGACTCTGCAAAGTTTGTCAATTCAGATAGGGTGGGAACCTGCATTTCTATATCAAGCTGCATGAATTCACATAATCTTTTATGCGTATCACTTTCAGATTCAACTGGACGAAAGCAGTGTGCAAACTGATAATACTTTTCAAAACCAGCCATACTGAGCATAAGCTTATATATTTGAGGTGAATCCGCAAGACTAGCTGATTGTCCGGAAATTATAATGTCAAAAGTGGGATTATACTTTTCGCCCTGCTTGGGAATGAGAACAGGTGTATCGTATTCACCGAAGCCATTATGTAATAGAAAGCTTCGGGCAACAGTCTTGATATTCTGGTTCAATAACTGGTTTCTCTTTACAACGGGGCTCTGCAGATGTTGCATAATGTTATTCATTTGATACCTTCTTCCCTGTTAAACGTTAGTCATGTAAAAGAAATAACTTACCGTGTATGCTCATTTTCAAGTCCACTTGTTTTCATGAACTCACACCCGCAACTGTAATTCTTTAATCATGCCGTAATAAATCTCTCTCCCGTGTTGTCAATTCTTTTTATTTCATTGATTATTCCAACAAACCTGTCAATTATACTGTGAGCCTCATCTGCCTCAATATTACCACCCATAAGAGCCCCTAGTCCAGGATTATTTGACGGACAAGCACTTATCCAGCCGCTTGCGGAATGCTTAAGACTGTAAATGCCCTCCTGGCAATATTCAGAGCAAGTTTCGCAGATTTTTGCACGATGTGTGCAAGATATACTATCCTTCATGTTGACATGCACGTCATCCCACAGAAAATTATAGGAATCACAGCCTATTCGCAGTCTGTGGTTAATTTTTCTTCCTTGGAACATGATTTTTGATCTTAAATCAGAAAGGTTAACAAACTGGTCTTTCCAGAACGCTCTGGTTCCATTTGAAAAATACAAGTCTAGTATGCTGATATATATTTCTGTTGCATATTTACGTTTTAGCTGTCCTGCAAAATCAACCAGCTTCGGCAATTCATCTTTGTTTTGCTTCATGTAAACAAAGTTTAAGCCAATGTTTTTTATTCCTGCCTCACAGCATTTTTCTATAATATATGTTGTTTTTGCTGCCTGGTGATTTTGAGCAATTTTAGCACAGAGATCCGGATCATAAGCATCAATAGATATTTTTAAAACGTCGACATATTTTTTCACAGCTTCAATATTTTCTATGAGTCTTGAGCCGTTAGTTGTTATTTCGATCGTATCGAATATTTTGCGGCATTCCTCAAGTATTTCAGGCAATTCAGGATTAAGCAGCGGCTCGCCTCCAGTAAAAGAAATCGCTTTAAATCCATGCTGTGCAAGCAACTTCATATTATTCACGTATTCATAAGTTTTCAATAGAGGTGCCTTCAAACATGTGGGTGTATGATTTTCCATTCCCAAATCTGTTGCACAGTATTGACACGAAAAGTTGCACGTACTGCAAACAGAGGCCCGTAGAAAAATGTTTTGTTTTTCTGGCATTAAGCATGTCATATTAGCATCCTTCTCCTTCTAATTATAATGATAATGATATTACCGTGTTGATATTATCATTATAATTAGAACAAAGAGACTTGTCAAGCTTTTTGCTTTTTTATGTCTCACGACAACAATCAAGGTTGCAAAATCGCAAGCAATTTTGCAACCTTGGGGTAGTGGACACTCCTAATCTTTTATCAAGCTTTCTACACCACTCATAAATTCTTTTGAATTTACATTTTCCATATAATTAACAAACAAGACCTCATTTATGCCGTTAGAATCGATAAAACCAACAACATCTTTTCCTATTGTATCATAGTCATAAAACCTTGGATCAATTACATATATTTCTTCATAGTGTGGTAAAAGGAAAGGTACAAAGGAATTCCCATAGGAGTCCTTGACTACTAAAAGCTTTTTGCCATTTTTGACATCTGTCTTAATTACCGCCCACGTTGCATCCCCGCTACTTAAAAATACCAGATACTTATCCTTCTTTGTTTGTGCATACTTCATGTCTATAATCTCAGCTTCATTATGTTGATAATAATGATGCATTTCGTATTTATATTTAGTGAACGGAATGTATGCATTTATGGTATCAGGGTTCTTTTCAATGCTTTTATCCATAGTTTTGGAGTAAGAACTGCCTAAAAAATTATCAATTTTCACTGTTTTATATTTTTCAAGAGGAACAGGCTTTTCATTTTTGCTTTGCATAAAGGCTGAATATGCGTAATATGCTCCCAGTGCTGTCCAGTGATGGTCACTTCTGAAGTAAATATATTCATTTTTATGTTGGTTTAATATGTCATATGCATTTACAGCAGTGATATTACTACTAAATTTAGAATTAAGATAATCTATTGCATTGTTCTGAGAATCGGTTATCCCACTATAGTTTTTAAGTTGCACAAATTCGCTGTTTGTAGGTGCAATCAAGGAATATATGGGTATTTTATCGCCAAGCTTTGCATTATACATATTCAGCACCCTTGCATAATACTCAAAATTCTCTTTGCTAAACTTAAAGAGTTCCACTGCCTTTCCATCCATAACAAGCCAGTAGCCAACGCCGTCACTTTCATTATATTGTTTCTTTGAAGGTGAACTTTGGGATGCTGGTTTTTGATTGCCTCCATTCTCATTAACAGTTTTATTCTCCCGTACAGTGCTAACAATCTCTTCAGATTTCCCGGAAACTACCATCCTTGCACCTGAACTGTTTGATAGAAGTATCTGGCGAATATCACCGCTTAATTTTAAAAGTCTATCCCTTAAAATGAAAGTATCGGTAAAATATTCAGAGTAATCCTTAAAATAACTGCCGCTTTTTAATGCTGCTACCGAAAACTGCGGTTTTTGCTTCAATGCCCTGTTTTCTAATTCTGAGATCTTGGGTTTGTTTACAATGGCGATATTGGTAACTCCTAAAACAAAAATTATGAGCAAAAAAACCATTGTGTCCAATTGTATCCTTTTCATAATCAAAACACCTCCGTAAACACTGTAAAGCTGTCAAATCTTCTTTTTTAAAACTTAAAGTAAAGGAACGGATTATATGACTGACCGATAAGCAGAACAATTGACAGCATGAATATTGCAATATTAGCAGCTGATTTTATTAATTGGTCAGCAGTATAAATCCCGATTTGTTTTTCACATATGATATCTCTAGTGTGCCTGAAAAGTGTCTTTACAACTGGTGTGCACCCAATGAGTGCGATTGCTATAAAAATCATATAATTACTCAGTAAAATAATAACTTCTGGGCTGGACCAGGATGATGCATTTATTCCAAACATAATCCCTAAAAAACGAAAAGCTTGGCTCATGTCTGTATGATAAAAGAACACCCAGCCTACAAGCACTGCAGCAATAAAATAGATTCTCCATAGAATTTGGGGTAATTTTTTCATAACTTTAAAAAGTAAATACTTTTCAAGTACTACGAGCACAAAGAAGTACAATCCCCATATTATGAAATTCCAACTAGCACCATGCCAAAACCCTGTCAAAAACCACACAACAAACATATTCCTTATATGAAATCTTCTATTTCCTCCGAGGGGAATATATACGTAATCCCTGAAAAACGATGTTAATGATATGTGCCATCTACGCCAAAATTCGGTGACTGATTTGGCTATATAAGGGTAATCAAAGTTTTCTTTATAATTGAAACCATACATTTTGCCTAGACCAATGGCCATATCTGAATAACCTGAAAAATCAAAATATATTTGTATTGCAAATAGTAAAATTCCTGACCATGCACCTAATACAGGAAGACTTGAATACTCAGTATTCAGGAAAGCTTTTGAAAATTCACCTGCTTGATTTGCAATTATAACTTTTTTTCCCAGGCCTATGATAAAGCGGCTTACACCATTATTAAATGATTCAATGGTCAGCATTCTGTTTTCAATATTTTGTGCTATGTCTTTATATCGTACAATAGGGCCGGCTACAAGATGATGGAACAATGATACAAATAATAAAAACTTGAATGGTGATTTCTGTGCTGTTACCTCTCCTCTGTAAACATCTACTACATAGGAAATTGACTGGAATGTGTAAAAAGATATTCCAATGGGTAGACTAAAGCTTACAATCGGTATATGTGACCCCAATAGGGTGTTTAAATTTTCTGCTAAAAAGCCAAAGTATTTAAAAAACCCCAGAATAAGAAGGTTACCTGTAACGGATAGGGCAACTATTCCTTTACTCTTCCAACAGTTCCGGTATTTTTCAATAAGAAGACCATTAGTGTAATCAAAAATTGCGATAAAAATTAAAACTGAAATCCATACAGGTTCTCCCCATGCATAAAAAATAAGGGATGTAATGATAAGTACTCCATTTCTATAAGTATCATTATTGATTGAATAATAGAGAATAAGATTTACAGGTAGAAAGACACACAAAAACAAAAGACTTGAAAAGACCATTTGGAATTCCCCCAATCCATGCTTCAAAAAAAATTGTATATATAATTAAATAGTATGTACTTTAAGCGTAATAGCCATTTCTTTCCACATGTACAATAAACCGGATTCAGGAAATGAGAACAATGTTTTAGTTCAATAATTAGACTTTACTACATCTCCAAGCATATTTCAAGGTGTTGGAGACAATTACCTGATCTGTATATATTATATATTTACATTAGGCTTTTTGCATGGGACAACTCTTGTCTCTGTTCGTTTCCCTCATAAAAACGCTCGCAAGTGTTCATCAAAACTTACAGAAGAAATTGCATAGAGGAACGAGTTCTCGGTTTCATAATAACCGAAGCACCTCCTCTAATTGGATTCCAAACATAAATTGAATTTATGTTATCTAACACTTTATGGTGTGCTATTGCATCTTCAATAGAAATCCCTATAATTCTTGCTGAAGCTTCGAATAATTCTTTCTTAATCTCCATTAAAATAACTCCTCGTATTTTTTTATGTGGACAAAATAAATTCTGCCGCATTTCATATCCTTCTGTACATCTAACGAACATTTAATTACCTAAGTTTTGTACAAACATAAACATCGAAAATGTAATAAGTTGGACTCCATAATATAACAGTAGGTGAGAACCATTCCCCTGTAGTATTATTATTTCACCACAAAATAAATATAAAGGGGGGTCTCACCTATGAAAAGTATAACCTTTACAACAGGTGAATTTAAAGAGGAAAAAACTTCTGCATGGCTTATTGCATTTATTAAATTTGGTCAAGCGGTTGGTGCGTTTGAATTACTGGATCAAGTCAAAGTAAAAATGAAAGAAAAAACCTATTCCGTTCATCAGAAGTTTATTACCTTGCTACTGTCCGTTGTAATTGGCTGTAGCTATACAAAAGACATTAATGAAAAACTTGTAACTGACACTGTAGCTGCTAATATCTTTGATTTAGACCGTTTTCCTGATCAATCTCAAATCAATGAGTTAATTCGCAGGATTGATAACACGGGAATTGATCAATTAAAAAGTGTTCACGATCAAATGTTTATTGAGAATGCACAATGTCTATCTGCTACAGGGTTTGTTACAGTAGATATTGATCAATCTGGTCTTATAGCAAATGGCAAAACTTATGAGGTTGCCCAAAAAGGGTATTTTTCTAAGAAAAAGGATCAAAAAGGATATCAATTGTCAGCTGCTTTTTGTGGTGAAGCAAGCGAAACCATTTCTTTATATCTTGATCCAGGTAATACTCATTGTAGTGCAAGGTTTGAAGATCTCGTTAAAGACACGATATCAAAGCTTCCTGATATTGCAAAGGATAAACACCTTATACTAAGGATTGACAGCGGATACGGTAGTGATGAAAACATTCAAAAGGTTAAGAACAAGGTATTATTTGTTGCTAAAGCTTATTCTACTGTAAGGGCTGCTAATTTAGCCGAAAAGGTTAAAAAGTCAGACTGGGAAGAAATCGATGGTGCTGTAGATGTATTTGAACTTCCTGCGGTTGATAACATTAGGCATATATTAGTAAGAACTCTTACGAAAAATGGAAGTTTTAAATATACAATGCTTATATGCAACATAGATAATAATAAAATGTCTGCTGCAGATGTTTTCCATTTTTATAGTAAAAGGCAGACTATTGAAGCTTTTTTCAAGAGTTGTAAAAATGTGTACCATATCAAAAACCTTAGAACGAGGAAATTTAATGGTATCCATGCGTTCCTCTGGATTGTATTTATAGCTCACAATCTGATAACATGGTTTAAAACTACTATGCTGTCAGAAACAAAGCTTGAAGGTATCGGTACAAAGACGTTAGTTGAAAAACTCGGATCAATTATTGCAGAAGTAAGAAAGACTCATGATAGCATTGTAGTTGTGCTACCTCAAATTAGTGCTTTAGCTCGTAAATTTGTAGAATGTATGCAATCCAAGAATAATTATACACCTTTGTCTGTAATACCATAATTGGCATTAACTGTTATATTATTAGTTTATCAAGGTTCAGTATACCTTATAACTGTAATTTTTTCTTAAATTATGATAAGCAATACATTTATGTTGTTTATTCCAGTTATTTATAGGTACATCATGGTTGCTAAACCATATATACTACAGGAAA
>JAEYYB010000031.1 GCA_023430975.1 Bacillota bacterium
TATGATGGAGAAAAGATGATTAAGGACATCCAAAGACCACAACAAAAAGCAGGTTAAGTATTAAATAAAGGAATGCAATTTCAATGATGCCAGTAGAGCCTAAAAGCTGACGGAGAAAAGATTATAACGCAGAAACCAACACGAGCCGGGATAGTCGGATTGAATTTCACCTTAAGGGCTTAGACCCAGTTTGTGAGCATGACTGACATTCTACCTCATGGAAAGGATGAACGAAGGAATTAAGGGCAAATTGACCCTGTGAGACATGGGAGGGTAGCCGGAGACTATGTAGAATCCCAATAGGCCACAATAAAAAAACATTAAAGGTTTAAGAAGATTCATTACATACATCCAAAAAAACACTTTAATGAGTGATTTAACCATGAGACTTGTGAAAAATAAATTGAAAGCTGAGATTCAGTTAGTAATACGAAGAAAATTAAAGATTATTGAGGGAGGTAATGTTATGAAAATCGTCGTTGTTCACGGAAGTCCGCGAAAAGGCAACACGTATGCTGCAACTCAGGTCTTTATGGAAGAAATGAGAAAACAGGGGCCCGTCGAACTTACCGAATACTTTTTACCGAAAGACATGCCAGAGTTCTGCTGTGGCTGTATGACATGTTTTTTAAAGAGTGAGGAGCTTTGCCCACATGCAAAGTATACATTGCCAGTGCTGGATGATATGCTGAGAGCAGATGCATTTATATTTTCAACGCCAGTATTCGTGCTTCAAGCCAGCGGGTGTATGAAATCGTTTCTTGATCATTATGGTTATTTATTCATTGTTCATAGGGCAAGACCGGAAATGTTCAGGAAAAAGGCATTCATCATTTCATCAACTGTTGGTGCTGGAACAAAGAATGCAATTAAAACAATGAATACCAGTTTAAGATTTTAGGGCATCAATTGTGTGTATTCACTCAGCTTTGCTACGTTTGGAGATGAGTGGGCAAATATGAAAACTGATAAAAAATCCAAAATCAATTCCCAGATTAAAAAGAAAGCCGTTCGATTTTATAGGGAAGTGGCATCGGGAAAAAGACATCATCCGTATTTCTTCATCCGGTTTATGTTTTTTGTTCGGAAAATAATGATGAAAAAGTATGATGACGATTCTTCTGCTGATAAGAAGTACTGGGTGAAAAAAGGCTGGTTACAGGGAACCAATAGTACATTTAAATCCTGAGTAAACAAAAATTGGAATATGGCCAGGAGTCGGCCTATTAGGCAGGAGGCATTAATAATGTATGAATATAAATTTGTTGAAGGAGATTTAGGAGGGTTTTTAGAGAATCAAACCATCGAGAAATAATTGAACAATATGCTCAAGAAGGATTGCGTTTAGTTCAGGTACTACCAACTAATTATAATTCACATGGTAAACCCACTCAGAATTATATTATTGCACAATTTAGAAAGGCGGAATGTAAATGAATAATGATTTAATAGCAAAGATACTTGTTTTTGGTGGTGGTATATTCTCGATATTAGCATCAGTATTAAATTTAAATTTCTTTTTTGAAAATCGAAAGGCAAAAATATTTGTAACTATTTTTGGAAGAACTGGTGCCAGAGTTTTTTATATTATACTTGGAATTTTTATTATAGTATTGGGACTTAAAATATATTATTAAAAATGGCTCCATGATCAGTCATATCAATGCCTCTTGAAAATGTGACATATGTAAAAAGTCAGTAAGAAACCTATTCCTACCCATTGTTCTGAAAATCCATTAAGGAATATTAGATTGAGTTGGATATGTCGTATATTTGACCAGAGATGGAAAGAAACTTAATGAATTAATGAAGAAAATTTAAAATACAAATTATGAAAGGGGGAATATCAAATGATTTGTCCGAAATGTCAAAAAGAAACACCCTCCATAATAAGAGAGTGTCAATTTTGCAAGACTGATTTAGAAGTGCATAGATCAATTAGATCAAGAGATATGGAAGATCCCGAATGGGATAAAAAGGCGTCTAGGCTGATAGACTTTGGTCCAACGGCTGGAATTGTAATGATGGTAATTGCAGTAATATGGTTTGTAGTTGGTCTAATGGACAATATTATTTTTTACTATCCTGTTGTATTATTTGTCACAGGAATTGGTGCTATAATAATTGGATTAAGAAGAAAGTAGCCTTTTAGGTTTAAAGTAAATTGAGTTGGTATTAATACTTGTAAGGAGAATCTGATGGAAAGTAAAGAAATTATTCTGAATTATAAACAGTATAGTTTGCTTGAGAGATCTCTTAGGGGAAGCTTATCTTTATCAAGAAGACTGTGCATGAATCAGCCTTTCAGCAAAAATGACTTGATTCTTGAGCTTTTAAAAGAAATACGATGTTTTGAATGTGATGAAGGAGATGACCTACCCCTTGAAAATAGAATGTATGAAGATGGGAGAAATCTTTTGAAAACAATAACTAAAATGTTATATCCAAGTCAAGCAGATAGATATATTGAATACTTAGCAAAAAAAGACTGGTTAATTTAGCTGATCTATATGAAAAGTGAATAATCTTTTACATTTGTCTATCGCAAATTACGTAAAAACTGTTCGTTATTTGCTGTGACAAATGTAAGATCATTAACACTTTTCATATAGAACCTGACATGATTGTAACTGTAAGTACTGAAATAGAGGAGTAGAATTCTTCTTTTCTACAAGAAATTATTGTTTTGAAAGGAGATTTAAGTTTTGTCTAGAAGTATACACACAACGTGGAGAAGGTTGATAAATGAGAAGAAAAAGCAAGATGAAAAAAGAAAGCCTGAGAACCGTGAAAAGATAAAAAAAATGTATAAAGATTTGCAAAGAAAAAGAAAAATTAAAAATCAGGTTCTCGTTGATCGAGTTCATAAAGATCTATACGTTTATACAAATCCAGATGACTTTCCTATATATTTTGAAAATGAAACCGAATACTTTCACTATGCGATAACAGGAGAGGATATAAAATCAATTTTGAAATTGCTTCCTATTGGCACGATTGATGGCTTAATATCTATTCAATTAAATGCTGGAGTTGCAAAACAGAACTGGGAAGCAGAAAATGACGAAACTGATCCATATACTAACAGACCTGGAGGCAAGTTTCTTCTTGATGTATATACTCCTCCTGTATTGGGGACTTATAACGATAGACATAAAAAAATAGAAATATTCGCATATGTTTACAAGGAATTACCGGATTTTAATATTTGGAATATCGTATTAAAGCTCCATATGCTAATGACTTTTATTCATGAAGTATTTCACCATTATGATTTCTATAATAGAATCGGCCAAGGTAAATGGTTAGGTAATGAACAAGATAAAGTAGAAATTTATGCCGAGAACATGGAGTATAAGTGGCTTCATGAGATTATTATTCCATATCTTGAGGAAAAATATTGCAACGAAGTTTTGGAATTGAAAAAATGGATTATAAGGTATATAGGAATTGAATTCCCTTTATTATCATTAGCAGGCGATCCAAGAACAACCATGAAAGGTGGCTTTATTTTATTTAAAAATTCAACGAGTACCGCTTTTAATGATTTTGTAAATAGCATATACGAGGGAAACAATATTCTAAAATGCCGGATAGAACTTGCTTGGCAACTTCACTATGCTGATTTATACGACTTATCCTTAAGTATTATTGAGACTGTTTTAGAAAAAGAGCCTAATAACATGGAAGCATTAGTCTTAAAGGGTGATACTTGTGTACATCAGAAAAAATTCGATGAAGCTGAAAAAGTAGCACAGAAAATACTATCAATTAAGATCAAAGACTTTGATGCTTTTTTAATTTTATGTAATGTTTATGAAGAACAACAAAGATGGGATAAAATGTTAGAGTTTTCACATAAGGCATTAGAGCTAGCAGAGAATCAATGGCATATGGAAAACCTTTTATTTAAAACTTCCAAAGCTTTAAAGGAAATTGGCAGATTTGAAGAAGCCAAAATAAATTTGAGCAAATTAGTAAATGTCAGTAGAAAACACATTAAAAAGCGTGTAGATGAACTTTTGAATGAAATAATTAACCTTGAAAAACTAGACACAATGAATAGGTTCTGAGTGGGTTAGTTTCTTGTAAGACTCTAAAATCAATCAATGAGGGCTGGGAAAAGTGTACCTATAAGAAGCTATTATAGGTACATAGAAGTTGCTACGAGGATTCAATAGTACAGCTCCACAAGACATTCTAAATGATGGGGACAAAAAGCTCGGTTTGAACCTGTCAGAGGTTTGGGATAAGTAATTATGGTAGCAAAACTGCTTCATAGTTTTGGAGAAGTAGATTGAAATTATTTTCCAGAAAGGAGAGTTTTAATGTCAGATAATGAACTGATTAATAAAATAACTCAAAGAATTAAAAATGAGTAAGTCAATCAAAATAAACAAAACGGTCATAATAAAAACTTGAAGGATAAAGTTGCAACTACAGATGTACCCACCAAATTTAAGGATAGCAAGGTAGGATGGTAGGAATTTTGAACTACAGCGTCGACTTGCACATATACAAATAACAATCAAAGAAATTTCGAAAAACTCCCTAATTGATATTTATGGCAACAAATGATAAAATTCATATTATTATGTGTTTTGCAGATTAGGGGAGAAAAACATGTTAAAAAACAGATTTAATAAAAAGTTATCTTATTTAATTATACTTTGTATGTTTCTTACGAACTTAAATTTTATATATGCTGCGAGTATAAGTGAAAGCACTTACATATCACAACAGAGTAAGGTAAACATAGAGCCTAATTCAATTCAGCTAACGACACCACTTGCTTTTCAATATTCTTCCGATACACCATTTGCTTCAACTTCTATAAATTCTGTTGTTGATGACTACAGCAATAACATTGTAAATGCCTACACTATCTCAGATAAAAAAACATATTCCGGTAAGATTGAATTGCCCTATGATGCTGATGTATTTTCATTTATATCATTATTTGATTCTGATGTCCTGATTAATTTTCATTCAAACAGTATTACCGCAAGCGTTCTTGACTACAAAGGTAGAGAATATACTTCCGAGAATATTTATGACTTCCGGATTTCCAATTTTTCCGGTCCAATTATCAAATTTCATGCAACTAAAAACACAAAATACTATATAAAAATCAAAGGCGTGCTAAGCACAACTCCAGAATACTCCTTTAATTATGAGTATCTATTTGATGATTATAGCAATACCTTTGAAAATGCAGAATTTATTTCTGATAATACTACAATAACTGGGAACCTGATTGATGATGAAGATGTTGACATTTTCAAGTTTAATGCCACAAAAGGCAGTGCCTATTCCATTGATTTTGATAAATATAGATGTAATTTTTCGGTTTATGATGAAAATAATGTTGAACAACCTATTATGCAAAGCTATATCGTATTCAAAAGTGATGCAACATATTACATAAAAGTCAAACGCAACCTAGCATATAATAATCTATTTAAATATAGTTTTAAGCTCTCATCTCCCATTTTAGATGATTATGGAAATACTAAAGAAAGTGCTGTAGAGATTAATGCTGATGAAACTGTTAATGGAAGCATAGACTATATAACTGATACAGATTTTTTCAGCTTTATTCCAAATAAAAACGGAATGTATTTTATATATGGATTCTCTACAAAAGATAATACAAATGACCTGGACAATAATTTTATTCACAGAGTTTGTAAAATTTACGATTCGAATGGCAATACAATTAGTCCCATTAACAATGATTATTACAATATGAATAAAAACGAGAAGTACTATATTTCATTTTCAACTAATCCTAATATGATTACCCTTAATAAATACTCCTTCAAGGTTAAGGAATTTTTAATTGACGAGGATGGGAATTCATTTGAATCAGCTAGACTAATATCTGAAGGAACAAGCATTTCTGGAGAAATAGATAGTTTTAGTGACTTTGATACATATATTTTTATACCATCATCAGATGGCGAATACTGTATAAATTTTAATCGCAAAGTTGATGACCTTAATAACCCAATTTATTGTCCTACGAATTTAATGGATACATTGAGTGTATTTAGTGAGCAAACCGGTATAATGGACAAATCAGGCTATGATAATAATTCCAAAGCAAACTTTTACATGAAAAAGGACACTGTTTATTTTATAACAGTTTGGGGCATCCATTATAACCCTTTTTTCAAGTATACCTTATCTATGGAAGGTCCTTTAGCAGATGATTATGGAAACACCACTGAAACTTCTTCTCAAATTCAAATCGAAAAAAAGGTGGATGGTAAATTGGACTTTTTCGGGGACACAGATTATTTTAAATTTAGTCCCTCAATTTCTGGCATTTACTATTTTGGTGATAATTCAACAAACTGGAACCCAAATTTTATATTCAAGATATATGATGGTAATGGTAATGTGACTGGCATTGGCTCAAATTCAGGCAAAATTTATTTTTATGCATCAAAAGATGATATATACTATATTTCTACTTCTCAAGGTTTCAATAGTTCATTGGGGAATTATTCCTTTACATTGAAAGGTCCAGTTATAGATGAAGGTAATAACAATGAAACAGCTAAAACTATAGATGTTTCAACCAATATAGTAGGATTTTCAAATTATTCAGGTGATACAGATGTTTTCAAATTTACATCTCAAACAGATGCTCATTATAGAATGGATTTCAATTTATTCTCCAATTACGGTTTTTCGAATTTTTGTGATATCTTTAATATTTATGACAAAGATGGGAATAAGATATATGTGAAAATTTTTAATTTTTGTGCAGACTTCGATTTGAAGAAAGACACAGATTATTATTTTACTATAGTCAATCCTGGTTTTCCTGAGCATCTCGGCTATTCCTTCAATTTGAACAAACCAATTATTGATGACTATTCAAATACGAAAGATAAATCATACGAAATCAAAACAGATACTGTAATTAACGGTGAAATAGGTCATTTGGATGACTGTGACTATTTTAAGTTTACTCCATCATCTACGGGGAGGTATTTTCTGCATTTCCTAGAAATTGAAAGTGCAGATCCAGACAGTATTTATAGTTTAATAAATGTATTACACGTGGAAGATTCTTCAGATAAGCCTTTAAAATTTTCTTTAAATGACTCAAATACTGCCTTTTTAGATCTGAAAAAAGATTATACCTATTATTTAAGAATTGGTGATATGGGAACAAACCCTTTATACAAATACAGCTACCAACTGGAAGGCCCTGTGGTTGATGATTATGGCAATTCATACTTCTATTCTAAAACTTTGAACGTTGGAGAAACAGTTAATGGTAAATTTGAGTCAGGTGGCGATATAGATTTCTTTGATTTCAATACCACCTCAAAAGGATTGTATTGTATTTCAACACCTGACAATATTGATATAAAAGTACTTAACAATAATTACGTTGATGAATATCCGATAAATATTGATAGTTCTGACTCTGAACATTATTTTTACTTTGAAGAAGATGAAACATATTATATATCAGTTAAAAGTTATTATTCTAGTGCATCAGAGTACAGCTTTAATTTCAAAGGTCCCATATATGATGATTATCCCAACATACTTTCAGGGGCCACAATAATACAGTCAAATACTCCTATAAATGGTTCTGTTAATTATTTGGGCGATATTGACAAACTACAGTTTATACCACAGGACTCAGGTTTTGTTTATTTTAGGTTTGATGCTCCTTCCAACATATCTTTAAAATTATCTGACTCAACCCAAAGTAATATAAAATATTTAAATATAAAGGACAATATCATGGGACTTGAGCTTAAAGCCTTAAGTAGACTAAATTTTGAAATTGAAAGCCTTGATGTTCAGAAATCTGGAGAATATTCACTTATTGTAAGTAGTGATATGGATTTTATTTCAAACCTAAGCCATGATGACTTTGGCAATACACCATCTTATGCCTCATTAATAGAAACTGAAAAGGAAGTATCGGGTAAATTCCACTCCACCGAGGATGTTGATTGTTTTTATTTCACACCAGATAATAAAGGAATCTACAGTATATCGTCACAAGATAACCTACAAATTCAAATTATGGACAGTGCAAACAATCCAATTACTTTATATCAAGCGAAACTTGCAGAAAACACAAAAAATTACTATCTTAGAGCACATGAAACCTATTATATCTCAATATATAACATTATCTCTTCAGATTCCAATTATAGTTTTATTATGAAAGGACCTACACCTGACGACTTTTACAATACATACGAAAAATGCAATCCACTGAAAATAAATACTCCCGTAAAAGGAAGAATAAACTATTCTGGTGATGTTGATATATTTAGATTTTACTTACCATATGAAACTGAAAATGCAAAAGATATCTATATAAAAATTGATTCCAATCAACAGATGTCTTTTAATGTGTTTAATACATATATTGGTGATTTTAATGCAAAAATAGTAAATAATAACATATTAACTTTTAATACCAAATACTTTTCATCTGGTTATATAGCTGTTGGCTCCATTGATGAAACAATAACTGGAGATTATACCATAACAGCAAGTGACAATTTGGATGACTTGTTGCCTGGGACTTACAAATTAAATGGTTATGTCAATCCGGAATATACGAATACTAGTACAAAGATTAACAGATCTGGATTTCTTGTATCATTAGCGGGAACCCAAATGGCCGCATTTACTGATGAAAATGGGTACTTTGAAATCAATAATATTCCAAAATCCAGCTCTGCATATGATATATCCATATCAAAATTGGGATATCTGAGAAGAAATATAACTGGAATTACTATAGACAAAAATACTGTATTATCCAAGGTAGACAAACCAATTGTACTATGGGCTGGTGATTTAGACAATCCACAGGATAATAAGATAAATTTGTCTGATATAATTAAATTTGCAAAATCCTTTAATTCAATAAAGGGAGATCAAAACTTTGATGAAAGTACTGACTGTAATGGAGATTCTTCTGTTAATCTTTTAGACGTAATGATAGTGGCAAGACATTTTAATCAAGCAAGCAATGATTATCCGTATATTGATGTTTTAAATTATTAAAATATTAATTAATTAGGCTTTAAAGTATGGCTTTGCTAACCGTTCTAAAGAATTCTCTGATATCCACTTTTTTGAGACCTCTTTTTATTATATATGATATAATTTATATTACTTCCATATAATTTCATCTAGTCTTGCAGGGTGATGTATGGAAGTAATAAAGGATATTGGAGTGATGAAGGATGTATTATGAAGAATATGGAAGCAGGAATTTACCGACTCTTATTATGCTGCATGGTGCCGGATTGGTACATAGTTTTGTTAATCAATATACTTTATCTGACAGATTCCATATAGTAGTCCCCCATCTATACGGTGGAGGACGAGAGTCTGATACTTTATTCCGCTCCGACGAAACCGTTAATGGTATAGTTGAAATTATAAGAAGTCTCAGTAAAGACAAAGTTAGTCTTGTAGGATTTTCAATCGGGGCACAGCTTATAATACCTATTGTTTGTAGGTACGAACAACTGATTGACAAGGCTATTCTTGCAAGTCCATGGGTCTGCAAAACTGAGAAAACAGTCAAATTCTATTCCAGATTAACTGCTTGTACTTACCCGTTTACAAAAATAAAATTTCTTATAAAACTTCAGTCCAAGTTAGTAGGTTTAAATAAAGCACAACTTGATGAATGTGTTGAATATTACCAGAAAATGAAAAAGGAAAACCTTGTAGCATTTATAAAAGAAGGAATTGATATTAGCACTTATCCAGAATTTACAAACGTAAAAATCCCAATGCTTGTTCTGGCAGGAGAGAAGGAAAATTGTGAAATGATAAGTTCTGTCAATTATCTAGGCGAAATAAATCCGAACTGCAAAGTTGAAATCTGGGAAAAATATAGACACGATATACCTTTTAAATATCCTAAAAAATTCAACAGGGTTATAGTTGACTTCTTCAAATGATAAAGCTGAAGAATGAATACAAAAGGGTTGAATCGATGCAAAAATACAAAAAAGCATAATGCTTATGGAAGTTGCTCATATTGGTCATACTCGTGCAGTCGAGTTACATCTTGATAGTGGTGCTAATGCTGATTTCAAACATTGTCCTACTAATTGAGCATTTACAATATAAATAATAGCTGAAATAATATTAGCTGGAGCATATCTGGCTTTTCTTATAAAAGAATAAGCCTTGGAAATAAAGTTTTTATAAAAAAGATCGTGTAAAACCAAAAGCCTATAAAAGGAGGGTTTAAAGATGATAACAGAAATTTTAAAGAAGGAGCTGGATGTTTATCTTTATGGATTGACTGTATGGTCTACACTACACCTTCTAAATGGACTATATCCAGAACCTGACAGTTACTGCGAATTAAAGGAGTCCTACAATGTTCCAGGAGGTGAATCCGGTAACTCAGCACTAGTCCTTGCTAAGTTTGGCCTTAGTGTTAAGCTTGACGGACCATTTCTTGGAATAAAAACACGAAACAATATCCTTCAGTTCTATGATGAATGGGGAATAGATTGCACCGGATTAACTTATGATTCAACCTATGATGGGGTAGAAGATATGGTATTAATCGATAAAAACTCCAGGACTGTTTTTGGTAAATTTGCAAATTATTTTAGCGGGCCGAAGAGATGGAGTATTCCTGATAGAGATGCAATACGAAAATCAAAGATTGTTTCGATAGATCCGTTTTTCAATGAGGAGTCGACATTAGCTTCAAAGTTTTGTGTTGAGGAAGGAAAAAGCTATGTAACAATAGACTGTATGCCGGACAGCGAAATTTTTAAAAATGCAACTGCAGTTGTAATATCCAATGAGTTTATAAAGAATAATTTTTCACAAGAAGATATTGGTAGTTTGTTTGAAAGATACACAAATATGACCAACAGCCTTGTAATCTTTACTTTTGGTGCACGGGAAATTCTTTATGGCAGAAGAGGGAGTAAGCCCAATAGATTTATCCCTTATAAGGTTGAAGTGAAAAGTACATTAGGTGCAGGAGATACTTTCAGGGCAGGAGTTGTTTACGGTATTTTAAAAGGTTGGGATGATGAAAAAACAGTTAAATTTGCTGCTGCAACATCAGCTTCTGTATGTGCAAGATTTCCTTTAGCTTTTAATCCTCCATCTCTAGAAGAAGTTACTTGCCTAATGAATGGCGAATTTTAGGATATCAACTAAAGGTCCTGGAATATCAGAGGGCCTGGTGCAGACAGATATCTTTTCTATGGCGGAAATTCTAGAAGAACTAAATGTCAGATGGAGGTAATCCCACGATAATATTTCAATAAAGTAAGAGACATTATGTATCAAGGAGGGAATCTTTATGAGATTTAGCACATGGCGAAAGCTGGCATTTTTTCTCATCCTAATATTTTTTGTAGTTATAATTTTTCGTATTGCTAAATATCAGTCTTATATTAATAGCACTGTTAATGAAAAGACATATTTTGAGTATCAAGAAGAGGCATTAAGCAAAATTAAATTAGCAATTTTAAATTATACTAACGAAACAGATGACTATGAGTTAAAATTAAATAAGAAAACGACAACTACTGTTAATGAGCTTGTAAAAGTATTACAAGAAGGAATAAGTATTAGTGGCAAGAAATATGGCCCATATATAGGACAATCTTCTGGAGGATTAAAGTATAGTGATATTTTTCAAGACAAACCGATAAGAATAACTATAAATACAAAAGAATTTGATATTGATGTCAGATGGTCAAATAGTAATGAAATATTAATAGAAAATTAAACTACTGTAGAATTAATTTACAAACCAGCAGAGAATATCAGGGGTGCAGAAAGTATATTTGTAGTTCACTCTGGAGTATATAGAAAAAGGTAAATTCCATATTGAATCAATATTTTTGATAATAAATATACCTTGCATTTCGTTTAGACTTAACCAATCATTACAATAACTACATATTTTGGGGGAATTGGTTTTGGTATTTTTATTTATTATATCTTTATTTTTTATTATACTTTTAAGTGTAATTGTTTCCTTTTATGCTTGTTTTAAATCGAGGAAAAAAAGCGTTATACCTTTAGCTTTAACTTGGATATTTTTTCTTTTTTTATATTTTGTTTTTGGATTTAAAAATGGGATTTTTAATTATTCAATTTTAGAAATAATATCTGTAATAGCAGTAATATCTGTAGTGTCAGTTATTCCTGCTTTGATTATCTTAATTGCTAGAAAGCAAGTATCTGCAAAGCATATTTTGATTGAGTTTGCATTTTCAGTATCTTTTTCAATAGGAATACTTTTGTTTTTATATTGTTCATCTATACTTTCGTATTATGTATCAAGCTTGCTGATATTAATTTTTGATTTTTAAACCAGATAGTTTATTGATGTAAATAAGGCAGAAGCTTTCAAGATAAGTACAATTACTTAATTTCGATTTAGAGGTTGTGTTTTTTGTACCACTCTAAAGAAATAGAAACATGACTATACCAAGTTGATAAGTATTTTTAAAGGGTATACTACATCTGAAAACCAGCAGAGATATCAGAGGTGCAAACCGCTTATAGAAGTTTTTTACAAAACTAAAGAGGTATAGAGATTATAGGTACAGGATAGCCGATCCCTTATGATGGAAGAACTGAGCAAATAATTAAAGGAGAAGGGAAATTAAATTTCTAGGAGGCAAAATGGAATTAATTAACGATTTAATCAAGTTAATTTATACATACTACCCCAAAAAATGTAGCTATTTGAGTAATCAATACAAAAGCTCAATTGAACATCGTAAATATACTGATGTTTTAAAAAATTCAAAATGTAGAATACAATTAAATCAAAAATGCTATTCAATCTTAAAATCAGTATTTAGCGATTATCATATTACTAAATGGACAAATACTGAATATCCAAGTGTACATTTCTCAGTATTGCTACATAAAAATCAACCAATACTTGATGATGATGATGAACTTTTATTAGCACTGAATGGTAGAAGACTTGATTTAGAGGTTTACATTAGCTTACTAGGGAACTACTTTTACACATATGTTATTGAGACAAGAAAATGCTTGCCAAACAATGAGTTGCAATTTAATTATTATGATGAAAAAGA
>JAEYYB010000085.1 GCA_023430975.1 Bacillota bacterium
GCTCCTTAGTTAATTATTGTGGTTGCTTGTCGGTCAACCCACTTCATATTAACAGAGGGGCTTTCACATTTTTACAGGTAAATATTACAGTTGATTTTTATTAAAATTTTTTATGCAACAACAATGAGTAGTAATTTTATTTGTAATATCTTCATTAGACAAGATAAATAGCTTTCGGTGAAGATTTTCGATTGCACTATAAACATCATTTTCGCTAACATTCATCTTTTCTTGAACTTTTTTATATATATAAAAATCAGTTGCACTTTCGATTTCATGTAATACCTCTATTATAGATACTTCTAAAGCTTGATTATCAGTCAAATAATATTCTGTCATTTGTTCATCTCTCCTTGAAGATTAATTAAAACCTTTCTTAATAAAATAATACTACTTCTTTTACAGTAATGTCAATAATTGCATACATAATAAAAGAGAGTCATTTTTCCAGACTCTCTTTTACCTCTTGTTATTTTTTATATAACACAACAATATTGCTTCCATACTTTTTTCCATTTTCTATTGAGAACCCACGGATGATAACAGAAATTTCATTTATATCTCTATCTTCTTCATCCTCATATAAATACCTTTCAAAGTAATAAACTTCATCATTATTTTTTTTTAATTCATATCTTTCTACTAGTTGCATAGAACACCTCCAGATAATTCAAAAAAATCCTTCTTATGCTCATTACCATTAAACTTTCCACTTAATATTTGTATATTTGCTAAATGCCCAACATCTAGGACATTGAATAGTTATACTTGAAACCGCAATCCTATCCTCACCATCTACCAACACTTCTTCTACTATCAATTCGGTCTTAACTACCTTATCTGGAATTGTAAAATTTTTCTCAACTCTAGAATACCATTCAATATTATCATGACAAATTCTACATTCGTTACTTCCTTGAACTACTCCATTTTCTTTTTGCAAAACATTTTTCATAATTAAATCATCACCTTTCATAGAATAATATGTTAATATTATCGACAAAAGGTAATAATTTCTTTATACCATTGAAATATCTTTAAATGCTTTTTTACATCAAGCTCTTCCTACATATTCATAGATTTCACAAATGCGTCTAAATTCTTAGCCTTGCTATTCAGTTCTTTCAGTTTTGGATTGTTTTTAATAAGAAAAGTGATAAAATTATGTGAATCCTCATCAGATAGATTTTTTAGTAGATTTATGACATTTTGAACTTCTTCGGATATTACAATTTTTTCTGTATCATTATCTACACAAATACATTTGAGGAAGCTTGATACTCTTATACCAGATGTAGTAATATCCCAGTCTCTCCGCTTATTAGTAACCTGTCTATGATTAACTCCATATAATTCTGCAATTCGACCATCAGATATAGTTTCATCCCACCAAAGCTTTTTCAACTCATCGTATGTAATCTCATCAAAATTCAACACTTGTCCTATATTCTTTCTCTTCTTCTGTTATCTTGATATCTAGCATATAGAAGCACCACCTTTCATGGCTTTCCTTTTCAGCCACCAAAGTTTTCTTGCTTCACTCATTTTCACTTTAGTCTCTTTATCCCTATGTTTGCCGTATCCATGATGTTTTTCCCCAAGTATCATTTCTGACATTTTTTCTATACATTCCGCAGTATGCTTATATCCCAAACTATTACCAGCTGTAGGACAAAGATTATATCCAAACTCTGGATTATAAGCTTGTAGTCTGTCCATCCATTTTTGTTTCAACTCATTCGCTTTAGTTCTGTCGTAGCTGTATTCAAATTCTTCTAGCACGCTATACTCAAATGCCTCTTTTCCATAAATATTGAAATCCGCTTGTAAACAGCGATTTGTGAACTTGTTCTTTTCCAGTTGGGTTAATACCCTTTTTTTTGAAGAATCATCAGCACATATTCCGATGAATACTTTTTTACTGACTTTATTTTTGAATTGATATATAACGCTCATACTTTTACCATCCTTTACCAAAACCAGAAACAGAACATAAAAAACTGCATTAAAAAAACACCATTATCAGGTGCTTCAATTGTTCTGCTCTGGTCTTTAATTTGCTTTTACCGATTACCTTTAACCCACTTTAACATTTCTATTGCTTTCATATTTCCGTCTATAATTTCAGCATGTAGAACTTGTCTAAGACCATCTAGATCAAAACATGCCTTTCCATCAATTTCAACACTCAAGTGTCCGTACTTTTCCATAAATCTTTCAAAAGTCTTTTCCATAATATAATCACCAAACCCTTTCTGCACTAAAATGAGCACCTTTTATCAATAGTTGATAAAAGCTCTCTTTATTTTCAACTACCCGGTGTTTTACCGGGTAATTGAAAATAAGCACTGAAAACTGTTTTATAAAAGATTTAATCTCTCTAATTCATCTAGAAGTTCATCAAAAGTATCAGCTTGAATTGTTTCTTTTAACTCTTCCTCTGTTGGTACATATGGCACATATTCAGGAAGTTTACTCGAATCAAAATTCGAATCAAAACAGCTTAAATCAAAATCTTCAGGTAATGGTTTCATTAGTGATTTCCTGATTCTTTTAATAAATTCCTTGTCGTTTATATATGGCATAAATTTCCTAGTATCCTTGTAATCAATTAATATTTGTTGGTCTAATACCCACCAAGTTTTATTGTGTAAAACAGCATTTTCTTTAATCTTAAAGTATTCATCCGATTTGTGGACTATCCAAGGTATTATTTCCATGCTGCTTTCTTCGGTTACTGGATTCTCTTCAATTTCAAAGAACCATCTCAAAGCTCTTAGCATCTGTCTGTAACTAATGTCATATTCTTGCTTAATTCTTTCAATCTGCTTGGAGAAATACGGATAGTTTATTTTTTCGATACCAGCTTTAGTCCAGATTACTTTAATTCTCTCTTTTACTGCTGCTCTTTCCCATTTCTCTTCTGTCGAAGCATATAGACACTTTTCATGCACCAATTGCTTGAGTACTGTTGTTACTCCTTTAGTTGTATTTATTTCTTGTCCACATAAAGGACAGATATTGTTTGATTTAACATCATTATTCATAGCTTTTCGTTTCCTTTCATGTTTATGTTTAAGTGATTTACTTTCATGCAAGTTTTATATACTGATTTACTTTTTTGCAATTTTAATAAAACTTGCAAAAAAGTAAATATATATAAACTATATATAATATATAAGTGTTATTGTATTGTTATAGAATCTATTACAATATAATAAACTTACTCTCCGCTCCGCGGAGAAGGTCACTCTTTATTTTTTGATTTGTGCTTCCAGTAGATAATATTACTTGGAATATAGATATTGTTACCTTTGTTGTAATTATAGAATTGTTTATTAAACTGCTTTACAATTAATAATCCATTAGCTTGTAATAAATCATTGATTTGCTTAACTAATGCTGGTTTAATTGGTATCATATCAAACATAGTTTGTTTATCATTAGCTCTGGATGTTTGAGCTACAAAGCTATAACCCAACTTTGGGTCATATGTTGCCCAGTAAAGGCAAAATAACCTTAAAGCATGATGTTTTAACTTATGGTCAATATTTAAACGCAACAGCTTTTGAAGAGTTTCCCAATCTAATTGTTCCCATGTCTGATTCTCACTGTATAATTGTTTTTCTGTTTGCATCTGTATTGTAATTATTTTGGGTATCCTACTAAAGTCATCATCAGAAATAAGATAATTGTACTTCTTAAAGTATTTAAGAATATCTTTTAATGTTCTTGCATCCTTAAGGTTTGCACTTTGCATTAATGTATCTGTAGATATCTCGTGGATATTATCCTTTTTCCAAGATGCTCTAAGGATAATATAAATGTAAAATGCTGTATTACTTACAGTTTTATCAAATAAAATACCCTGCTGACCTGTAGTAACAATTAAATACTTTCTTCTCTTGACTTCCTTTGTTTCTGAAGAATATTCCGGGAACTCAAACTGTTCAAATAGTTCATCAATTTCATTTTGCTTTTCCATGTTTTCCATATTGTTTACCCTCTGTCTTTCCTTCGCTGTTCCGTATACTCTTGGACTAATTCCAGCAGTCGTGGAGTTTTAGCGAATATAAATACATTTCTTCGAGGGTTTGATTTATCTGGCTCTGCTGTAGCCAACATAATATCATTCTTAATTAGATATGTTGCCAATTCTGCTGAAAATACTGTGTACCAGATGTCAGAGTGCTTTTGTTTTTGGTTTACCATTGGTTTTTCCTCCTTGTTTATTGATTATTGATTTTGTATATATCATCTGGGGAACTCCCCAGATAAGTCCGAAAAATAATAAAGACGTAGTACGCTATTGGTACTACGCCATGAGTAAAGCAAAGGATAGTATGAAACACCAAAAATCAGATTTTTATCTGATTTTTGTACAAGTTCTTTTGCACTACTTGTTTAAGTTTCTCTCGCTGTTCTTCTCCATTATAGTAGGTATATATTGAAAACTCTACAACCCACTAATATCATTGCTTTAAGCTGTTTTAAATATTATTTTTTTGTATTGATTACTCTATAATCTGCTTGTCTCTAGGGTTTAACAGTATTTTAGAATTATTATTTTTTACACTTTTTACAAAATTTTTGATTATTTTTTATTTTATCAGTTCTGTTTGAGCATTTTTCACAGATTATGTATTTCTTTGTGTTAATTAATAAATTTTTGACTATCTGTTCGCCAAAACATTCCCATAACAACTTTTTAGATGTTTGTTCTTCTGAATCATATAGATGTTTGATTAATACATCAGTTACATAAGATTCTTTACCATATTCTAACAACTGTTTCCTTGCATTTTGATATACTAATTGCATCTCTAGACCTTTATTTTCAACACTTTGCATCATTATTATATTTTTTTGTCTGTTCAATTCTTTGTGCTTTTGTATAAGTGCTTTGTCAAGCCTTATATTAGCATTAGTGAGCATCATCTTGTAGCTGAACTTGTAAGTATTAGTCTTAAACCTCATATTTTTACTCATATCCTCTATATATGCAGAGATTCGGTTTACACAGCTTTTGTTTTTTGGCAGTGTATTTTTCTTATCTTTTGCAAAACGGAAGAAATACGGAACATCATGATTGTAGAGATATGCGTCAATTTCTTCAGGTATATCTGGCATGAATCCAGTTTTTGCATAATCAATCTGAAAATTATTAAGTGCTGTCAGAATCTTTATGTTTTTTTCATCTTCTTCTGTCACTTCGTCTTTATTCCATATTCTTGTAATCGCATTACTATATTTTCCAATGTTTGAATGGTCATAAGCATCCTTCAATCCTTTGAAAATATTCCCAGCATTAATTTGTATTTTTCCCGCTTTTGCCATTTCATAATATAGAGGTACTATATCGTATCTTTTAACAGCTTGTATCATTGTTGTATCAGATGTTACAAGTGCTGTATCCCCATCAACATCAAACTGTAATACTTTGCTTATTAGGTCAAAACAAGAAGTATATATGCCATTTGTACAAAAATATTTTTGCCATTCATGCTTCAATATATTTTTTCTGACACAATGTTCCCTGCTTAAATGAGGGTTTCTCAATATATCTAATTCTTGTTCATCTTCAAAAAGTTTGCAAGTAACTTGTCCGTTTTTTAAAGCTCCTTTAACTTCAAGTTTTAAAAAATATTGCATCATAGCAACCACATCGGGCATGATGAAAGTATACTTTGAATTAATGTATAGTTTTGCACTTTTAGCATCCTTTTTTAAATCTGCTATATTTTCTGTTAGTTTCTTCCTGCTCCAAGCATCGTTTAACAATTCCGGGTATAGTTCTACTGCTTTGCCTAAATTATCTTTATTACCCATTATTTTTTTTTGTAATTCAACGTCAGCATATGCATTTTTAATACTATCTATAGTTCTTTTGCATAATGTTTCAATCTCCAAGTCTGTTAAATCTAATGTTTGCAACAGCTGATAAGCTGTTCTTTTGTCTTCGAAATCCTTCAAATCCCTTTCAATATTACATATGCCAGCGGTGCAACCATACTTTTTGAAAGAATCTTGATATTCTTCCCATTTATAATACTGCCACATCTTAAACTGTGATTTGGTGAATATGATTTCAATATCATCTTTTAATAAGTCCCACTCTTTTCCATCAATATCTGTCACTATAGATTTTCCGTTTTCTTTACAAAACTGCTTGAAATCACATGGAATCAACAAACCTTTCAGCCACACACTTCTAAACTGAAAAGCTTTTTTAGAAAGTCGGGGCAAAATTAAACCCGCACCGTCAGAATGACAAATATTCACATCATCCTTTATTTCCCTTGTTATGTTCCATATAGTTGTATCTATATGGTCAACTAAACCACAAACAATAGATTCAAAATCATCTAGCACTATACATTTATCAATGTTAAATTTAGGAAAAGGTTGTGTACTTGTACCATACAGTATCTTGTAAGCAAGGTATTTGTTAATATTAACGCCTCCAAGTTTATTAATTTTTTCTTTTGTTAAACCACATGTAATAGTTAACTCATATTGCTGATATACTTTTTCTCTGATGAATACGACTTCTTTGTTTCTGGTTTGTCCAGCTGAAGCACTAAAAAATATATATTTTTCACCATTTAGAAAAAAACCATCTTCTATTATTTGTTTTAATACACTATTAAACCTTACTTGAAGCACTATTAAATCTCTAGTAATTGTATTGGTTTTAATTCCGAGAAGCCTCGAAAGATTAGATTCCGCACATGTTATTAAGTTTTTAGTGCTCAATGCTTCACTATTCAATACTCTTATTTCTTTGTTATTGTCAATACTTGTGAAAACTGCATCTGTAAGATTCATTATATTTTTATTAACTTGTTCGATTGCTTTTTTCATACGTTCTTTGTTTGACTTTGTATTAATTGGTGCTTTCTTTCTCATGTTGTACATTATTTTCAATTCTTTGTTTGTTCTTTTGTTGTTTAAAAGACTTTTTTCTTCATCCTTTAAAAGTTCGTTTGCGTTGATACTATACATCATGTACATTTTTTTAGTTGATATAATAGTATCTGTAGAGGACATCTTTAAAGGTTGTTTTTTAGACTGCAAATATTCATATTCCCAAGCTGCATCTTCATCTGTTTGCTCAATTTCCATATTTGTTGTGATAGACTCAAACATTTTTTCTATTTGTTCGTCCATAGTTTTTTTAATTTCTTTTTTCATGGCTTACTATCCTTTCTTGCCTTTGTACTTTTATTAAGTACTTTTAAAAACGTTTAAATTTTTTGAGAAATGCGAAGAAGTTGAATTAAAACTGTTGACATTTTTGCGGATGTTCCGTATAATTTATTTATAAGGAACATTTACTATGATGGGTGATTTATAACTTTTTATAATTACACCTAATTATATTTTATCATGTTTAAAAATACGATGCAAGTTATAATATTAAATATAGGTCTATAGTCCTACTAAAATAGGACTAATGGACTAGTTAAAGAGGGAATAAAATAACTATTTTATTCCCTCTTATTTGTGTTGACCTTCAACACGTTTTATAAAGTCTTTATTAAATTTCTCTAAATCATTACCGCTAATATATCCCTTGCCATATAAATATTCTAATATGCCTAGACCAATTAACATTCCAATATCAAATTTAGGTTCATTATTATTACTCTCTTCTATAGATACTATAGTATATCTATTTCTTAATTCCTCTGCTGTCTTAGCTCTTGGCATTTTGTTTACTCCTTCATTCTATCAACATTTTTATCTTTGCTTCTTACTATCGCTATAAGTAATAATTCTTGAGAAGTGATCTTCATCCTTTGGACAGAATACTCCATGTCCAGACCAATATTCCCTATCATCTGCCCAGGTAGATTTTCCCCAAGGAGTAATTTCAACAAGAATAGCTCCGCATTCAGGACACGGAACTTTCTCTCCTGCTGCTACTTTATCGCATATCTTATCTTTTTCAGCAATAAGTTTTAGTTTTTCTTCTAAACTAAGGTTCTTAAGATTTATCTTGGACACGTTTTATCAATCCCTTCAAATTCACCATCATTATCATTAACTCTTCAGTATGTTTCCGGGTAACTCCGTTAAAACCACCTCAATAACATTGTATGACATAACAAGCCTAAATTCAATCAAATTTCGTGTTTATCCCAAATTATATCACCATTACTTTTATTAGATACTTTATCCCCTCATTATCTTTCATTTTCTAAACACAACCTTTCGCCAGCAGGACTAATTGAGTACAAATTCTGATTAAGCTGTAAAATTACCCAATAATTATAATCTTCTTGCAGAAAATATGATATAATGTAGGAAATTATTATAATTTGTAACTTTGTTACCAATATTGTTAAACTGGATAATAATAGGGGGAAGATCAATGGCTGTATTCGGAGCAGGAGCATACTATGACGAAGATGTTACTATGGATTTTATTGAAAGAAAGTGCTTTTGTATTGGTCATGAGAAAGAAGATGCAAGTGCTTTATATGAAATGCTTAGGAGAATTAAAATTGGTGATATTGTTTATTTAAAATCGTTTAACCATGGTAAGAAGGGTGAATCAGGAAAATTATTCATAAAAGCTATTGGATTCGTTGTTGGTCAGGGTATAAAAAGCTTTACATTTCCAAAAAGTGACGATGATATGGGATATGGTAGAGAGGTAATGTGGGTAAAAAAATATGTAAATAGAGAAGATTGGATTGAAATTGAATTAGAACCAGAAGAAAGGGTTAATAATGTCTATGCAAATACCTTATATGAAGAGTATTCTGCAAGAATTATTAAGAAGATGATTAAACTTATTATAAAAAAATAGGTTACTTATACTCTTTGGGAAGGTTTCTGAAAGTGGAGATATATAATATGAGGGGAAGATATTATTTAAAACATACTATAAATCATATGGTAGATAATAGTCATAGGGCAAAGAAATCAAATGAGCATTACAAATCAATAATTAAACAGAATGCAATTGATTATTTAAGAAATTCCAAAGATACTACAGATAAAAAAGTCGCATATCTTAAAGGGTTAACACATGATGTTTATAGATATGGCACAAAATATAAATATAATTGTAATTTAAATAACTCCGATATTCGTCAGATTATTTTGAAAGTGAATGATGATAAACTTTATTTTGCTTATTTTGGTTCAACTATACAAAAAGATACCACTCTCACATTATCAGATGTTGTAATATTTGTAGTTATTGTAGGTATACTTGCTTGGATTTTAAATTCATGTACCTCATAATAGATGAATTTAGAAGAAAGTAAAAAGTGCTTTAGGAATTGATTTGATACAATTTTAAGTGCATGAAGGAATTCATGTTGATTTATGTAAAAGAAATCATTAACAAGTTTCTTTACATATGATAAAATTTAAATATAAATACGCACTGGATTCATTTAAAAAATGAAAGCTCAACAAAAAGAAATCCAGTGTTGCTAAACAGATTTACGAACGGAAGAATGTTGAAAAATCAACGTTTAAAGGTATAAAAGTGACGCACTGGACTCAAAATCCAGCGATAGTGATATCATGTCGGTTCGAGTCCGACCTTCGGCACCAAGGGTTGTAATCTATAGGGTTACAGCCTTTTTTATTGCTCTTTTCATTACTCTGGATTTTTAATATGATAACACTAATCCATCGATATAAGGGAGATGTGTTTTTCATGTCAAAAAAAAGAATTAAATTGCAGCAGGAACAGGAATCTATTTCAACATTTCAAGGGTTCAATAATTTTCTACAAAACTGTAAAATTAAGAACCTATCACAAGCAACAATTAAGGGTTACAAGCACCATTTTGTGAAGTTCCATCAATTCTATGGTGAAGATACTGACATTTCATTTCTTTCACAAAGTACTGTTAATGAATTTATCCTCTATCTTCAAGACAATCTTAATAATAGAACTTACGCAGAAACTTTATAAACAAGATATATCAGCACATTGAAAAATAAATATATGCACAAAGGTTGTTGCGAAGCCTTCCAGCATTTACTGGTATATTATATAATTTAGATTATGTTATCCTTTAGGCAAGGGCAAAATGAATACTGCCAATAACTGTACAAAGAGTATTACTGTTGCCAAACATGGCATTCATGACATAATCTCCGAACTTGTATCCAAGTTCAATTTTGATAAATTTTTATTCCCACAAAAGCACACGATTGCTTTTATTGCACTGTGCATAGGTATAATATTGTTTAACAATCCCACTGCAACTTATATAGCAGAAAAATTATCTTGGGTATCACATGACGCTATAACAAGACTAATGCCTATGATTTCTATTAACAGCACCAATATATTGATTCTATTTATCCAAGCTATACAGTCAAAAACGGCTGCTCTTGGTTATTTGATTATTGATGATGTTATTATTAGAAAGCCATATGGTAAGAGCATTGTGCCTACATCGTATGTTTATGATCATACAAATAATAGGTTCGTGTGGGGAATGCATATTGTAGTGCTTTTGTGGTCAAATGGTTGGATTAAGATACCTGTAGCCTTTAGGATATGGATACCAAAAGAAAAATGCGACGAATACCATTCCAAGGTCACCCTTGCTAAGAAAATGATATCCTTCGCACATAAAAATGGTTTATTAGCCGAATACGTCACATTCGACACTTGGTATTCATCAAAAGAGCTTCTAACCAAGCTCTCAGAGTGTGGTTATCACTTTGTATGCATGATAAAGAATAACCGTAAAGTAGTGTACAAGAACAGATTTAAACTGAATGTAAAAACCCTGAGTAAGCTGTTCAATAAAAAGCAGTATAGATATTATGCTGGAACTGGCTTCTATATTAAGGCTTTGCCTGTTGTGTTACCTGGTGTAGGCAATATAAAAATGTCAATAGTCAAAAACGGCTATAATGCACCTGTTGAAAAAACCAGGTTCATAATTACTGATCTGCCTAATATAGCAGCCCAAGATATCCTGAAAAAATATCTTTGTCGTTGGGATATAGAGGTGTTTTTCAGGGATATCAAACAATTTTTGAACTTTGAAAAAGCCCAAGTACGTAGCATTCAAAAACTAAATAGCTATTTATCAATGGTATTAATATCATCAGTATTTGTACAGATAATTCAGATACAAAATAATATTAACACCGTTGGTGAAACTGTTAGCTTTTTGCAGGGTTATGTTCAAGTTAAAGTTGATAATGTTGTACACATTATTAATGTAGCACCGAAAGACCATAAAGGTAAACAGGTAAAAACTACCGCCGACTTTTCGTCGCCTATAGCAACAACCATTTGGGGTAAATTATGTGCGTGATATATTTATTTATCAAGGTTCAAACATTATGCGTAAGTACTGCTTAATAATATTGAAACAATCAATACAACATTAAGACATTTTAGAGCAGTGGTTAACTATTGGACTGAACAGAAATATTGTCAATATGTTAAGGTCACAATGCTAAGAGTACAACAGAAAATGAAGGAATGTTATTCTGAAGAGGAATTAAAAATGCTTCTTAAAAAGCCTAATATTAAGCAATGCTCATTCGCAGAATATAGGAACTGGGTTATTATCAATACTCTTATTGCCACTGGCATGAGGTTAGGTTCTCTCGCTTCATTAAATTGTGGTGATATTGACCTTGAGAATAGTTATATAACTTTACAGCATACAAAAAATAAACGTCCACAAGTTTTGTATATTCCAAATAGCTTAATTCCAATTTTAAGGGAATATTTAAACCTTAGAAGAGGAATACATACAGACCCATTATTCCCATCAGAGCTTGGAAATAGAATGTCTTCAGATTGTATTTCTCATAGTGTAAGAAGTTATAACAGGTCAAAAGGATTGGATAAAACCTCTAGTCACCTATTCAGACATACTTTCGCTAAGAACTGGGTTTTGATGGGAGGAGATGTCTTTAGGCTTCAAAAGCAACTTGGTCACTCAACGCTTGAAATGTCAAAAAGATATGCAAATATATATGATACTGATTTACATATGAATACTGAGCAATTTAATTTATTGGAAAAATTGAAAAAAAGTAAAATGACGATAAAAAATAAAATGTAAATATTAATTTACAAGAAAGGTAGTGTCTTATCGGCACTACCCCAAACTTTTCAATCAAATACTTGTTTTTAATTTCTTACTTAGTCGTATTTGTTTTTTGAGTAGCAAAGACAGACTTGTCCTACGCTGTAGCTGTGTTAAGTTACACTATTAATTTGATTTCAATTTATTTATATTTAGCTAAGCAATGTCATCAAGCTAATAAAGCAATAACTGGGATTACTGGAAAATACGAAAAAATATATTAAAAAAGTGGCTAAAAGTCGCGAAAACTCTTGACTTTTCCAAAGTAGCCTAATAATCAAAAAGGATACCGTTTTGGTATATCTTGATG
>JAEYYB010000029.1 GCA_023430975.1 Bacillota bacterium
TATGATGGAGAAAAGATGATTAAGGACATCCAAAGACCACAACAAAAAGCAGGTTAAGTATTAAATAAAGGAATGCAATTTCAATGATGCCAGTAGAGCCTAAAAGCTGACGGAGAAAAGATTATAAAGCAGAAACCAACACGAGCCGGGATAGTCGGATTGAATTTCACCTTAAGGGCTTAGACCCGGTTTGTGAGAATGACTGACATTCTACCTCATGGAAGGCTGAACGAAGGAATTAAGGGCAAATTGACCCTGTGAGACATGGGATGGTAGCCACCGGAGACTATGTAGAATCCCAATAGGCCACAATAAAAAAACGTTAAAGGCTTAAGAAGATTCATTACATACATTCAAAAAAACACTTTAATGAATGATTTAACCATGAGACTTGTGAAGAATAAATTGAAAAACTGAGATTCAGTTAGTAATACGAAGAAAATTAAAGATTATTGAGGGAGCTATATTATATTAACTATAAGTAAGTTAATATAAATTTGAAAAATGTTATTTAAAAGATTTGCTTTATTATTAATTTAATATATTAAAAGTGTTAATAATCTTATATTTGGCAGAGCAAATAACGCACTGTTCAACGGGATTTGCGACAGACAAATGTAATAGATTTATTACTTTTAATATAGTATGAAAAGAGAAAATTAAAAAGTGCAATTATTAGACATAATATTAAGAGGAGTGGTGTTGTTGGCAAAAATTATTTCAATAGCGAACCAAAAAGGGGGAGTTGGTAAAACTACCACTGCAGTTAACCTAAGTTCCTGTCTTGCATATAAAGGTAAAAAAGTTTTAGTTATAGATATTGACCCACAGGGAAATACAACAAGTGGTCTTGGTGTTGATAAAAAAAACATAGATTTATCAATATACGATGTACTTATTAACGATGTAGATATTAATAACACAATGGTAGATACAGCTATAGAAGGTTTAAAGTTATGTCCTTCAAATATTCAACTTGCAGGTGCAGAAGTCGAATTAGTTTCTTTAATGTCTAGAGAAACAAGGCTAAAAATGTCAATTTCATCTATAGTACCACAGTTCGATTATTTAATAATTGACTGTCCGCCTTCTCTTGGTTTATTAACATTAAATTCGCTAACAGCATCCAATACAATTTTGGTTCCAATTCAATGTGAATATTATGCTTTAGAAGGTTTAAGCCAATTAATGAATACTGTTAAGCTAGTACAAAAACATTTGAATAATAAATTAGATGTTGAAGGTGTTGTACTTACTATGTTTGATGCTAGAACTAATCTTTCAATTCAAGTAGTGGAAGAGGTAAAAAAATATTTTAAGAATAAAGTTTATAGAACAATAATTCCAAGAAACGTAAGGTTAAGTGAAGCACCAAGCTTTGGTCTTCCGATAATTCTTTATGATCCAAAATCAAAAGGTGCAGAGTGTTATTTGGAATTAGCCGAAGAAGTCATAGAATATACTGAGGAGATGAGTAAATTATGATTAAAAAAGGCTTAGGAAAAGGTTTAGGTGCTCTCATAGATGAAGGAACAACAAATGATGATAAAGGAATTATGGAATTAAAGATTAACGAAATAGAGCCCAATAAAGGACAGCCTAGAAAATACTTTGATGATGATAAACTTACTCAGCTGGCTGAATCAATTAAGCAGCATGGAATAGTACAGCCTATAATTGTAAAGAATGAAGATGGTGTTTATAGAATAGTAGCAGGTGAAAGAAGATGGAGAGCTGCAAGAATAGCAGGCCTCACCAAAGTACCTGTACTATTAAAAGAACTTTCAAATAAGCAGGTAATGGAAATTGCTTTAATTGAAAACATACAAAGAGAAGATTTAAATCCAATAGAAGAGGCTGAAGCATTTGAAAAACTCATAAAAGAATATAATATGACTCAGGATGAGGTAGCTAGTGTAGTTGGAAAGAGTAGATCTGCAATTGCAAATACAATAAGATTGCTTCATTTAAATAATACTATAAAAGAGTATCTGATAAATGGTTTATTAAGTTCAGGACATGCTAGAGCTTTACTTTCTATTGATGATGAAAAAATACAGGAAAAAGTAGCTGAGGAAATAAAAAACAATGGGTTAAATGTAAGAGATACTGAAAAACTAGTTAAAAAGTATCTTACAAATAAAAAAGGTAAAAAGGAGAAAAGTAGAAGTGAAAACTTCAATGCAATTGAAGAGAGATTAAAAGATATACTAGGAACGAAAGTTCAAATAGTAGAAAAAAATAAAAAAGGAAAAATTATGATAGAATACTATTCTTTGGAAGAATTGGATAGATTAATTGAAATGGTTGAGGTTTTGTCTATGAAAAAAACGACCTCTTAAAATTAAAAATAAGGCAAAAAAGTTGAGTAGGTAATATAATATCATTATTGAAGTAAAAAATAGATTATAAGTCAAAATAGAGGCTTACAAGATAGATGCTTTAAAAATGCTATAAAAAATAATAAAAATATAATAATAAAATATAATAAAGGTATTAGTATGTCAAAATTCATTTATTATTCAAAATGTTTCACGTGAAACATTAAATTATTTATTTTTATTTATATATTAAGGTCTTTATGAAATTTGAATATACTTTTTGAAATTAATATAATTATACAAAAGAAATATGAAGGAGATATACTATGGATTTCTCTTTAAAAAATCTAAATATTGAAACAATAATTCTTTTTTCCATAAACTTTGTTTTTAGTTTGCTATTGCTTTTATTACTTATATCAAATAAGTCAAAAGTTAAAAAATTAAAAAGGAAGTATAACAGGTTTATGAGTTTGGAAGGAGAAAGAAATCTAGAAGAAATACTTGATATTATAATGGATAGGACAGACTCAATAATTTCAGAAAATAAAGAAATAGATAATAGAATAACTAATATTGATAAAAAATTATTAAATTGTATTAATAAAGTAAGTGTAATTAGATACAATGCATTTGAAAATATGGGAAGTGATTTAAGTTATTCAATTGCCTTATTAGATAGTAATGATAATGGCATAATTATAAGTGGAATATATTCGAGAGATAGTTCATCAACATATGCAAAGCCTATTATCAATGGAAAATCAAAATATATGTTATCTGAAGAAGAGGTACAAGCTTTAAATGAGGCGAAAAAAAATTAATCCAATTAAAATTACTATTAATATTACATTTATCTATTGCAAAATAACGAACGCTTAATGTTATTTTGTAATAGATAAATGTAAAAGATTAATTTATTTTAATATTATTATTTTTGTTTAGTAATGATTTAAATTAAATTATATTCAATTGTTGAATTAATATATAAAAATACCATTATAAAAGAAATTAATATTATTAACCATTACTAAATTATTAAACTAAATGTAAAGGTGTGAGATAGTTGGGCGATAACAAAAATATAAAGAAGACAGTATGGCTATATGCGGTTATACTTTTTACAAGTGCATTTGTTGTACTCTTATTAACATATTATAGCCAATTGAAAACGGATAAAAGCATAAGTGACTATCTAAGTAAATTAACAAATGAAGAAAAGAAAAGTCTTCTGTATCAAAATAATTTAAATAGTGCCCTTGAAGAAAAGAATAAATTAAATAAGGAAATTGAAAATTTAAAAAAACAATTGGACAATGAAAAAAATAAGCTGAAAGAATCTAAAAGTGAAACAGAAACTGTTAGAAAAAATTATTTAGAGACTATGAATTCATACGATCAGCTATTACTTGCTAAAAAGGAATACGAGAATGGAAATTATGTTAAAAGTGCAGATGTATTAATGAATTATTGTGATAATAGTAATTTGAATTCAATTGGAAAGGAAATGTATAATAAGTTATCAATCGATGTATTTGATAAAGCTGCAAGGGATCTATATGTGCAGGGGTATAATAGTTATAAACAAAAATCGTACTATGATGCTATACAAAAATTCGGTGATTCGTTGAATTTTTCAAAACATAACTATTTATCAGATGATTGTTATTATTTAAAAGCATACTCATATTTGAATATTGGAGATAAAGCTAGTGCAAGAAAGGATTTTGAAGAAATTTTAAACAACTATAAAGACTCAAGTTATATAAATGAAGTTAAAAGGCTTCTTAAAGTGTTATCTTAATAATATAACTATTAATGTGTAGATTAATATTGTTTATTATAGTATAATTATAAAAATTAATAAAAGACAAAAGGGGATAAGGGCTTATGATTGACTTAAAAACAATAAGAAGTAATCCGGAGGTATTGAAAAAGGCATTACAAAAAAGAAAAGAAAACTTTGATATCGATGGATTTTTAAAACTAGATGAAAGTAGAAGAGATATAATTCAAAAGGTTGAACAATTAAAAAATAAACAGAATGTTACATCAAAACTTATTCCTCAATACAAAAAAGAAGGTAAAGATGTAGCTTCACTAATGGATGAAATGAAATCCTTATCTGATGAGATAAAGGAATTAGATATTAAAGTAAGGTCGCTAGATGAAGAAATAGAAAAAATAATGCTTACTATTCCTAATATTCCGAATGACAGTGTTCCTATGGGAGATACGGATGAGGATAATGTTGAAATAAGAAAATGGGGAGAGCCTAGAAAATTTGATTTTGAGCCCAAGCCACATTGGGAAATAGGTGAAAATTTAAATATATTGGATTTTGGCACAGCTGGTAAGGTTACAGGTGCAAGGTTCACTTTTTATAAAGGATTAGGAGCAAGGCTTGAAAGAGCTTTAATGAATTTTATGTTGGATCTTCATGTTGATAAACATGGGTATACAGAGGTTTTTCCGCCATTCATGGTTCATAGAAACAGTATGGTAGGCACAGGTCAATTACCTAAGTTTGAAGAAGATTCATTTAAAGTAAATGGAACGGATTATTTTCTTGTTCCAACAGCAGAAGTACCTGTTACCAATATGTATAGAGAGCAGATACTTGATGAAAAGGATCTTCCAATAAAACACGTTGCTTACTCAGCATGTTTCAGAGCTGAAGCAGGAGCAGCTGGTAGAGATACAAGAGGTCTTATCAGGCAGCATCAGTTTAACAAGGTTGAATTAGTTAAATTTACTACGCCTGAGACATCATATGATGAGCTAGAAAAGCTCACAAAAGATGCTGAAGAAGTGCTGCAAATACTGGGCATACCATATAGGGTAGTTAAAATATGCATCGGAGATTTAGGGTTTACAGCAGCAATGAAGTATGATATAGAGGTTTGGATGCCAAGTTATAATAGATATGTAGAAATATCATCATGTAGTAACTTTGAATCTTTCCAGGCTAGAAGAGCAGGCATTAGGTTTAGAAAATCTGTAAAAGATAAGCCTGAGTTTATTCATACTTTAAATGGCTCAGGAGTAGCAATAGGAAGAACAACTGCATGTATATTGGAAAATTATCAGCAAGCAGATGGATCTGTTATAATTCCTGAGGCATTAAGAAAATACTTTAATTCTATGGAATCAATAAAATAATTATATAACATAATTTTACAGTTATATTAAGTATATGTATATAATAATAAATTAACATATGACTATAAAAAATTAAGTGTAATAAAATAGTAAAGTTATTGATAAGTAATGATTTAAATATTATTTTCTATTTCTACTCGAGTGTTGGCTATCTAAGTTGGCATATCAGAGAAAAGTTAAAATGGAAGTTATATTTGATTAATTACTTATTATAATAAATGTAGTTAATATATCAATGTCATCAAGCTAATAAAACAATAACTGGGATTACTGGAAAATACGAAAAAATATATTAAAAAAGTGGCTAAAAGTCGCGAAAACTCTTGACTTTTCCAAAGTAGCCTAATAATCAAAAA
>JAEYYB010000098.1 GCA_023430975.1 Bacillota bacterium
GCCACACTTTAAGGCTGCTTTTCATAATAAAAAAAGGCTTTAGAATTCAAAATACTAAAGTCTTACTTAATTATAATCTACAGATATGGTTAATTATGGCACTTGTTATATCGAACTCACGTTAAATAATAAATAAGTTCAAGATAAATAACAGAGGGAAGGTAAAAAAATATGTAGGGGGTGTATTAAAATGAGAAGAAAAGTGTACAAAATCGTAAGTGTTGCAATGCTGGTAATCATTATGGTTTCCACATGCCTTGTGGGAGGCATTAATACTGCAGCAGCAAGCGGGCCTTATTCAGGAAGACTGACGGGAGTTAACTGGTTTGGGTTCGAGACAAGCAATTACGTTGTTCACGGCATCTGGGCGAGGGATTACAAGTCGGTACTGCAGCAGATTAAGGATTTGGGATTTAATTGCGTAAGAATACCATGGTGCAATGACATGATAGGTAAAAAACCCAATAGTGTCCAAATCAATGCAGTCGGAGTAGATTCGTACACAAAAAAGACTGGCTTGAATCTTGATTTGGAAGGACTTGATAGTTTGGGCATACTGGATAAAATTATCGGAGAAGCGGGAAGATTGGGACTAATGATCGTGTTGGACAATCATTCACGTCAGGCCGGTGGTTATATGAATGAAACTTTGTGGTATACTGCAAAGACATCGGAGGAAAAATGGATCAGTGACTGGGTAATGATGGCTAAAAGATATAAGAATTATGAAAATGTTGTAGGTTATGACTTAAATAACGAGCCTCATGGTAACCTTACCCAGGGGATGAAGCCTCCGGCAACATGGGGATATGACGAAGCGGGCTATGGAGTTACTGACTGGAAGACAGCTGCCGAAAAATGCGGTGTTGAACTTCTAAAAGTAAATCCTGATGCATTGATTATTATTGAAGGCGTTGAAAATTACAAGGGTGCGAATTACTGGTGGGGTGGAAACTTACAAGGAGTTCGTGACTATCCTATAACAAAAATTCCAAAAGCTAACCTCATGTATTCACCTCACGAATATGGACCTGAGGTTTATGAACAATCATGGTTTACTTCACCTGATTTTCCTAACAATCTTCCGAAAATTTGGGACGAAAACTTCTGGTTTATCCAAAAGGAAAATATTGCCCCGCTATTTATAGGCGAATTCGGTATAAAAGATCCTACACCAGGAAAGACACCTGCAATTTGGTTAAAGACATTTATGGAGTATGCAGGTAAAAAATGCTCATGGACATACTGGAGTATGAATCCTAACTCTGGAGATACAGGTGGTATATTAAAGGATGACTGGGCAACAGTTGAACAAGCTAAATTTGATGCCATAAAGGCGTATTTGGCTCCTCAAATGCCTCCGTTTAAAGTGCCTGAAGATACATCCAATCCACCTTCAAGTACTCCTTCTGAGTCAAACACACCTGCAGCTACACCAACTCCAACAAAAGCAACCCCAACAAAAGCAACTCCAACAATAGCAACTCCAACAAAACCTGGGAATTCGACAGTGCTAGTGGCAGAGGATATTAATGGAGATAAGACTGTTAATATGACTGATATAATGGAAATTGCCAAGCGTTTTGGTTCGGTTGCCGGCGATGCCAGGTATAGTATTAGCTGTGACTTGAATAGTGATGGGGCAATTAATATGACAGATGTTATAATGATTGCTAAGAGGTTTGGCTTTACATATTAGAGATATTTTAGCGATTACTTAATTCAAACTTTACAATTTAGAAATATTATGTTAAAATATCAGTTGCAGTTATTAACCATTTGCTCGGTTGTTGGAAGACTCCGACCAATTACCTGGCTGATGGCGATTATTAAACAGGAGGAAATAAAATGTTAAAAGAAAAGAAAACAGAAATTATCAACAAATTTAAACTCAGTGAGAACGATACCGGATCGCCTGAAGTACAGATCGCGATTCTTACAGAAAGAATCAACCATCTTACAGACCATCTTAGAACTCACAAGAAGGACCATCACTCAAGAAGAGGGTTGTTCAAAATGATAGGTGCTAGAAGAGGCCTGTTAGACTATCTTCAAGATAATAGCATCGAGAGGTATCGTGCAATTATCGAAAAATTGTCAATAAGAAAATAATTATAATGAGCGGAGAAACCGCTCATTATTTCATTATCAGAAAATGCTGGATTATGAAAATTTGTTGTGCAAATTTGTTATGCTAAATAATAACTTTAATAATTAAAATGTTAAAGTCAAAAATAATAAAGATAAAAATAATTAATTAAAAAATAAAATTTAGAATAAAGCTTCAGGCGGTAGAAGGTAGATTGTGTGCCAAAACACAGACAGCCCTAGGTTTGACACAGAATCTACATGCTACAGTCTGTGGTTTATAATAAGGAGGAATATTAATGCTAAATATTTTTACTATGGATTTGGCAGGTAGGAAACTTGTAATTGAAACAGGAGTTATGGCACAGTTTGCAAATGGTTCCGCACTTGTAAGGTATGGTGATACTGTTGTTCTTTCATCGGCAACAGCATCTTCAAAGCCGAGGGAAGGTATAGACTTTTTCCCTTTAAGTGTTGACTATGAAGAAAGATTGTATGCTGTAGGAAAGATTCCTGGCGGGTTCATAAAAAGGGAAGGTAAGCCTTCCGAAAAGGCAGTACTTACATCAAGGGTTATTGATAGACCTATAAGACCGCTTTTTCCCAAGGACTTAAGAAATGATGTAACAGTTGTAAATACTGTTATGTCTGTCGAGCAGGACAACTCACCTGAAATTGCTGCTATGATAGGATCATCTATTGCTTTGAGCATATCCGACATTCCTTTTAAAGGACCTATCGGTGGTGTTGTGTTAGGATTGGTTGATGGTGAGATTATAGTGAATCCTAATACCGAACAGCGGGAAAAGAGCCAGATGTATGTTACCCTTGCAGGAACCAAGGACAAGGTTACTATGATTGAGGCAGGTGCCAATGAAGTTTCCGAAGAGGTTATGCTAAAGGCCATTAGAATCGGTCATGATGAGATAAGAAAGATCGTTACATTTATTGAAAGTATAGTTGAAAAGATTGGAAAACCTAAATTTGAATATATATCAGCTGACGTTCCGAAGGAAGTATTTGAAGCAGTTTATGAAATTGGCTATGAAAAGATGAGACAAGCAGTATTGACAGATGACAAGTCAGTCAGGGACGCAAATGTTTCTGCACTTACAGAAGAAATACTAGCTGAGCTAGCTGAAAAGTTTCCTGAGTCTGAGTCTTCAATAAAGGAATCAGTCTATAAGCTTCAGAAAAAGGTTGTTAGAGAATATATACTAAAAGAAGGCAAAAGGGTGGATGGAAGAAGGCTGGATCAGATAAGAGAACTGTCGGCACAGGTTGATATCCTTCCAAGAACACATGGATCGGGGCTCTTCCAAAGAGGACAAACCCAGGTTCTCACAATAGTAACACTTGGTGCTATGGGCGAAGTTCAAATGCTTGATGGAATAGAGCTTGATGAAACAAAAAGATATATGCACCACTATAACTTCCCAGGATACTCGGTAGGGGAAACAAAACCTACAAGGGGACCGGGAAGAAGAGAAATCGGCCATGGTGCTCTTGCAGAAAGGGCTTTAGAGCCGGTTATTCCAAATGATGTTGATTTCCCATATGCTATAAGACTGGTTTCAGAAGTTCTTATGTCAAACGGTTCCACATCACAGGGAAGTGTTTGCGGAAGTACTATAGCACTTATGGATGCCGGAGTTCCTATTAAGAGTCCTGTAGCAGGTATATCAGCAGGTCTTGTAATTGATGAGAATGATCCTGACAAGTTTGTAACATTTATGGACATTCAGGGTATTGAGGATTTCTTCGGAGATATGGACTTTAAGGTTGCAGGTACTAAGGAAGGTATAACTGCAATACAGATGGATATAAAGGTTGATGGTTTGACTGAGGAAATTATAAAGCAGGCCTTTGAACTTACAAGAAAAGGACGTATACAGATAATAGATGATGTAATATTAAAGGCTATTCCAGAGCCTAGAAAAGAGCTTTCCGAATATGCTCCCAAGATACTTACAACAAGCATAGATCCTGATAAGATAAGAGAAGTTATCGGACCAGGTGGAAAGATGATAAACAAAATAATAGCAGAAACAGGCGTTAAGATTGATATTGAGGATGACGGTAAGGTATACGTTTCATGCTCCGATGTCAATGCCGGAAGAAAGGCAATAGGTATTATAGAAGGTATCGGAAGGGATGTTGAGCCTGGTCAGATATTTATGGGCAAGGTTATGAGAATTATGCCTTTTGGTGCATTTGTAGAGTTCCTGCCGGGCAAGGAAGGACTTGTACACATATCCAAGCTGGATACCAAGAGAGTTGAAAAAGTTGAGGATATAGTAAAAATCGGAGACGAGATTATGGTTAAGGTTATGGAAGTTGATAAGCAGGGAAGGATTAATCTCTCAAGGAAAGATGCTATGGCTGAGACTGCACCAAAGGAATAAGATTTGTCAAAGAGTAGTCACTAATTATTTATAGAAATAGTATAGTGTTATATAAGGCATGAATGAAAAATTAATTTTAATCATGACTAAACCATGCAACCGGAGGAATTATGTTCAAGAGAACAATACTTGAAAATGGGGTTAGAATAGTATGTGAAAAAATTCCTTACGTAAGGTCTGTTTCAATAGGTATATGGGTTGGAACAGGATCGAGAAACGAAAACAGGGATAATAACGGTATTTCACACTTTATTGAGCATATGCTTTTTAAAGGAACAAATACCAGAAGTGCCAAGGATATTGCAGAAAGTATTGATAACATTGGAGGGCAGTTAAATGCTTTTACAGGAAAAGAGTGTACCTGTTATTATACCAAAACCCTTGATACACACATAGATATAGCTCTGGATGTATTATCCGATATGTTCTTTAATTCCAAGTTCGATCAAAAGGACATTGATGTTGAAAGAAAAGTAATAATTGAAGAGATAGGTATGTATCAGGATTCTCCAGAAGAACTTGTCCATGATGTTTTGTCTGAGACCATCTGGCAGGATGATACACTGGGATATCCTATTTTGGGAACGCAGGAAAGCCTAAAGGGAATAACTCGTGAAAGTATTGTGGATTATATAGGTAAAAACTATGTGACAGGAAATTCGGTTATTTCTGTAGCTGGGAATTATGATGATGATGCACTTATAGGCATGATTAATGAAAGGTTTTCCAAATGGCCAAAAATTGACACAAGTAATAATGAATATAATATCGCAACATTTAAACCAAATTCCATATTTATGGAGAAAGATACTGAACAAGTTCATATGTGCGTTGGATTTAACGGCATCAGCCACGGCAAGGACGATATATATACCTTGCTGGCTGTTAACAATATTTTCGGAGGCGGAATGAGTTCGAGGCTGTTTCAGAAGATAAGGGAAGAGAAAGGATTGGTATATTCAATTTATTCTTACCCTGCTTCATATAAGAACAATGGACTTTATACCATTTACGCAGGAATGAATCCTGAGCACATGGAAAAGGTAATTGAGCTTGTTGTTGCTGAAATAAAGGAAATTAAGAAGAACGGTATAAGTAAAGAGGATTTGGAGAAATCAAAAGAACAATTAAAGGGAAATTATATTCTAGGCTTGGAGAGTACCAGCAGCAGGATGAATAGCATAGGTAAATCAGAATTGATGTTGGGAAGAATATATTCACCAGATGAGATTTTGAAAAAGATTGATGATATTAGCATGGATAATGCTTCAAGGATTATCGATCAGATATTTGATTTTGACTTGATGGGTTTTTCAGTTGTAGGAAGCTTTAAGAACAAGATTGAAGTCAAAAACTTTATATAAATCTCACAATGAATATCACAATGAAATTTTAAATAATAGTCCCGTAATCTTCTTGCAAAGGTTATGGGACTTTATTTATGGGACAATTTATATGCTTATTAATAAACATATAAATTCCGATATATTAAAAAAATTCTATTATATAGCAACAAAATATTAGCAAGAGGTGTAATGCCAAATTAAATAGACAGGAAATAGAAAGAATAAGGATTTGCTACCAATAAAGCTTAATCCAAATGGCTATATTAAATCGCCTTTTTTCTTTGCTTTGGAATCCATTAATGAACCTATAAAGATACCAATGCTCATTCCAAAACACATTCCCAAACTCATACCAACAGGTAGAAATTCTCATTTATTTGATGTTAATCCAACAACCATTCCACATAACATACCCAGTGATGTTCCCATAGACATATATAATCCCATATAGTGACCTCCTGTTATCAGCTTATGCTTTTTACACAAATGGGAAACTGTTTTCTTCAAATTAATCATGTAGTTTCGCAAATGAGATTTATCAATACAATTTAAATTATCCAATAATTCACTTTCAAATATACTTAGTAAATATCTGCACTCACTGCAATTATCAGAATATTCGGTAAGTTTATTTACTATATTCTCCAATCTGTATATTTGTAATGCCTTAACCTTTTTTGCACCAAGGTTTGATTTTAACACATCTATCTTCTCAATAATTTTCTGATTAGTTTTCATTAGACACCTACCTATAATATATTCGTAACTATTATATTATATAAAATATGTTATAGGTATTACTGGAAAATAAAAGTGTAAGGGACTATTCATATCTATGCTGGCAGTGATATAATTTTATGACTCAGGTGATATGTGGCTTCCGCTTTTTGGATTAATATTTTTTTGTTTTTCTTAATTAACAGCTTCTTTACCAGAGATAAAAAGACTAATAAAAGATTGTACACAAAAGAAAACATTAGAGATATTTATTGGAGAATTTTTAAATGTGATTAATCAATTTTAGCAAAGTAATTATAAAATTCCTATGTAAAACAAAGTTCACAAAAAATATGCTTGGTATTATAATGATATCAAGCATGTTGTATATCTAGATTTACGCATCGGATGCAGAAAAAATCAATTATTTGTACATTTTTATGTGTAAAGTTTTGTGTTCGCCTAGTAAGTATGAGCGGAATAATTGTTTTTTACAGTTCCTAAATTTTTAAGGAGGGATTTACTATGAAGTATACAAAATTAGTTGCTTTTGTGTTAACAATAGTGTACGCAGTATCTTTAGCATTCTCTTATTCACCTATTAACTTCATTGGAAAAAGCTATGCAGAACCTTTAGCAACAAATGATGAAGCCGTTATTCCAGCACCAACCCCAACGCCCAAACCATATAATGTAACAGTTATTGATAATTCAGTTCCAGCAGACTTTTCGCAAAATGGGGAGTGGAGTGTAGAAAATTATGGTTATAGAGGGTAATGCAGGCAAGCTTGAAATAAGATTGGACGGTTTGGATGGCACACTTTTAGAGACAGTCGAATTGAAAAATACAGGAGCTGGATTAACAAAGTTTAGTGAGCAATCTTATTTGCTAGATCGAATAATTACTGATTCTAGGGACGTATTTCTCATAAAGGATGTATATATAATTTACAGGGGAGATGGAACCTGCAATCTTGATTGGGTGAAATTTTCCAGGTATTCAAAACCTGAACCTGCTCAAAGTGAATTCCTTGATGTAAATCCATTGGGTAAAAAGGTATGCGGTTACATTAAAGCAGGTTTTGATTCAACAAACTCTTTAATTAATGCTCGATTCAAAGTTGAGACATTGATGGGATTATATGCACTTACTGATTCTAATGGATATTTTGAATTGAATTCATATGATGTTTCGTCTGTTTCATTGTTGATAAGCAAAAATGGATATCTTGATAGAAAGTTGATCAATATTGATATCACTGATACAGCTGTTATTTCAACACAGGATAAGCCTATTGAAATGTGGCTGGGTGATATTATTAAGGATAATGCAATCAACATGGTGGATGTAATTGGTATAGCTAAAGCATTTAATAGCAAAAATGGGGAAGTATTGTACAGTGCTGAAGGCGATATAAATATGGATGGAGTAATAAATATCGCAGACATAGTAATTATTGCAAATTATTTCGGTAAAACCATTAATGATTATTAATATTTGAATAATTTAAAATAATCAAATAACTCAAATAACTATATTAAAAGTTGTAATAATCTTACATTTGGCGGAGCAAATAACGAACGGTTCAACGGGATTTGCAACAGACAAATGTAATAGATTTATCACTTTTAATATAAAATCATAACAAACAAAACAAATGCACATTTGGTACTCGGTGCATTTGTTTTGTTATATGTAAGTACAAGCACTTAAACCCCTTAAGTCACATAACATATACTAGTCACCATAATACCACAGGGGGATAAAAAATGGGCAGCACAAAATTCACCGTTATCGGAGGGGATATAAGAAGCATTAAACTTGCTAATTTAATTGCACAAGAAGGTTACAAGGTTAACATATATGGTTTTAGCAATGCAAGCTTTAATACAGGCCTGTCAGAAAGTCCGGACATGAATACAGCTGTTGGGGAAGCAGACATTGTTATAGGTCCTCTTCCTTGTTCTAACGATAATGAAACTATCAATGCACCCTTTCATCAAGGAAAAATATACATAAACGAGGTATTCCAGATAATGAAAAAAAACCAGATTTTCATTGCTGGAAGAGTAAGCGGAAAAGTACAGCATTTAGCACAAATCTATAACGTTAATACCATTGATATACTTGAAAGAGAGGATATGGCTATTCTAAATGCAATTCCTACGGCAGAAGGAGCAATACAGATTGCAATGGAGGAAATGCCCATAACTCTTCATGACAGCACATGCGTTATACTTGGGTTTGGAAGAATTGGAAAGATACTTGCAAAAATGCTTTGTGCACTTGGGGCAGATGTATACGTTGAGGCAAGAAAGTTCTCAGATATAGCGTGGATTAAAAGTTATGGCTATAAACCTGTTTTGTTGAACAATATTGACAGCATTATTCCTCAGGCAGATGCTATTTTTAATACAATACCAAGTATTGTTTTAGATGAGAATAAATTAAAGCTTGTAAATAAAGACTGTTTAATAATAGATTTAGCCTCTAAGCCTGGGGGTGTGGACTTCGATAAGGCCAAGGAAATAGGTGTAAAAGCAATTTGGGCTTTATCACTTCCAGGTAAGGTTGCTCCCATAACTGCTGCTAAGTTTATAAAAGAAACTGTTTTTAATATTATAGGCGAGTTGGGGGTATAGGATATGTTGCTTCAAGGAATAAAGGTAGGCCTTGCCATGACAGGGTCTTTTTGTACAATTGGAAAAATAGTTTCAGAGATAGAAAAGTTGGTTTCGGAAGGAGCAGAAGTTTTTCCGATATTATCAAATATTGTTGATGAGATTGATACCAGATTCGGTACAGCCAAGGATCTGAAAGAAAAATTAAAGGCTATAACAGGAAAGGAGCCAATGACAACAATTAAAGAAGTTGAACCCATAGGCCCGAAAGGCTATCTGGACGTTTTGGTTATTGCACCGTGTACAGGGAATACACATTAAGTGCAAAAATAATTTTATAAAAAAGCATTGACAATTTAATGAATAAAGTAATATAATGATATTAACAAAATGATAATAACAAAATGATTGATAAAGGTGATACTTATGAGTGAAGATAAAGTGTTGAATAAACATGGACTTACGGAAGAACAGTTTTTAAATAGTTATGACGCTGCTAAATATGAGAGACCGTCAGTTACCGTTGATATGCTTATTTTTACAGTTACTGACGAAGAAAAGAAGAACTATAGAAAATTACCTGAGAAGGTTTTAAGGCTTTTGATGATTAAGAGGGGAGATCATCCTTTCATTGGACAATGGGCACTTCCAGGAGGTTTTATCAATATGGATGAAAATATAGATGAAGGGGCCTTGAGGGAGCTAAAAGAGGAGACTAACATCGACAATATATATATGGAGCAACTGTATACCTGGGGGGATGTAGGAAGGGACCCTAGGACAAGAGTTATAAGCATTTCATATATGTCGTTGGTAGACAGTAAAACTCTTGATATCAAAGCAAGCGATGACGCAGATGATGCTAAGTGGTTTACAGTAAAAAGCAAACTTATTGAAGAACAGAAAACTATGACTGAAAATGGATATATACTTCACAGGTTAAACGAGCTAAGCCTCAAAAGTGATGAAGAAAACTTAACAGCTATTGTAAAAAACATCATAACGGTGGAGGGGAAGATTACAAAAACAGAGAGTGAAGTGATAGAATCCTACGGAATAGCATTTGATCATCCAAAAATCATACAATACGCGATTGAAAGGTTAAGGAACAAAATTGAATATACCGGTATTGCATTTAACCTTATGCCTGAAAAATTTACACTGACTGAGCTCCAGCAAGTTTATGAGGTGATTTTGGATACTGAGCTTCTTAAAGCCAACTTCAGAAGGAAAATTTCAGATATGGTAGTAGAAACGGACGAATATACAAAGGATGCAGGCCACAGGCCTTCGAAGCTTTTTAAGTTTAACCCTGAATGGGTGGGAATAGGTTAGATCAATGTAAATGACAGCTGAGACATGGTGTTTATTAAATAGAAGGGAGATGTATTTTATGAAAAATATTGATAAAAACGACTTTATAAAAAGAAGCACAGACACTATAGGAGATATGTTTGATATGCTGGCAAAGCTTCCGGTTATAAGCTTCAAAGACTTTGAGGAAGAGAAAACTGCACTTGTTATAGTGGATATGATAAATGGATTTGCCAGGGAAGGTGCGTTAAAGAGCCCAAGAGTTGAGGGAGTTATACCTGAGATAGAAAAAGTGTCAAAGGCTTGTGATGAAATGGGGATTAAAAAGCTTGCATTTGCAGACTGCCATACCGATGAGTCGCCTGAGTTTGGCTCGTATCCGGTCCACTGCATGGCAGGAACCAGCGAATGGGAAATAGTTGATGAGCTTAAAAAAATTGGTGGGTATAAGCTTATACCAAAGAATTCAACTAATGGATTTATTGAAGATGAGTTCCAAAGATGGCTGGAGGAAAACAGAGACATAGATACATTTGTTGTTACAGGCGATTGTACAGATATATGCGTTCAGCAGTTTGCAACAACATTAAAGACATGGTTTAACAAGCAAAACAGGAAGTCTAGGGTTATTGTTCCAATAAATGCGGTACAAACCTATGACTTAGGTATGCACAATGGTGATTTGATGCAGGTTATGGCACTTTATAACATGACAATAAACGGGGTAGAAATTGTGGGAGGTATAGAATAATGAATAAAATGAATTTGACAATGCTTACGGATTTTTATGAGCTTACCATGGCCAACGGCTATTTTGAAAACGGGTTGAAGGATAAATGTGCTTATTTCGATATGTTTTTCAGAAAAATTCCTGATAACGGCGGTTTTGCCATAATGGCCGGGGTACAGCAGTTAATTGAGTATATAAAAAGCATCAGGTTTGAAGAAAAGGATATTGAGTATTTAAGAGGTAAAAACATCTTCAATGAACAATTTCTGGAGTATCTTAAAAACTTTAAATTCAGCTGTGATGTATGGGCTATTCCTGAAGGGACTCCTATATTTCCGAATGAACCTATTTTGACAATAAGAGGTCCTGTAATAGAAGCACAGTTTATTGAGACAATGGTTCTTCTTACAATAAATCATCAAAGCCTTATTGCTACAAAGTCGAACAGAATTGTGAGAGCTGCCGCGGGCAGGGAAGTTATGGAGTTTGGTTCACGAAGGGCACAGGGGTATGATGGTGCGATATATGGAGCAAGGGCGGCATACATCGGCGGTTGTGTTGGTACAGCATGTACCATAGGTGAAAGTGAATTTGGAATTCCTGCAATAGGAACTATGGCTCACAGCTGGATTCAGATGTTTCCAAATGAGCTTGAGGCTTTCAGGGCCTACGCAAGGACATATCCCGACAATTGTACCTTGCTTGTAGATACATACAATGTGCTGAAGTCGGGTGTACCTAATGCAATTAAGGTGTTTAATGAAGAAATTGTTTCTAAGGGTTTCAGGCCTAAAGGTATAAGGATAGATTCAGGTGATATAACGTACTTGTCCAGGGAAGCAAGAAAGATGCTGGATGAAGCAGGTTTTACCGATTGTAAAATTGTGGCTTCCAATTCACTTGATGAGTACATTATTCGGGATATATTAACTCAGGGAGCACAGGTTGACCTGTTTGGAGTAGGCGAAAGGCTTATAACTTCAAAATCAGAGCCTGTATTTGGAGGAGTTTACAAGCTCGTTGCTGTTGATGAAAACGGTAAACTATTGCCTAAAATAAAACTGAGTGAGAATGTGGGTAAGATTACTAATCCGGGATTTAAACAGACATGGAGGCTATATGATAAGGCGTCGGGAAAAGCCATAGCAGATGTGTTGACAGAGTTTGATGAGGTCATAGATGAGAACAAGCCTTATGAATTATTTGACCCGGAATATACCTGGAAAAGAAAGACGGTTACCAATTTTGAGGCGAAAAAGCTCCTTACCAGGATATTTGACAAAGGTGAATGCGTCTATGAAAGTCCTGACCTTAAAGACATTAAGGACTACTGTAAAGAACAGGTAGATACCTTGTGGGATGAGGTTAAGAGGTTTGAAAACCCTCACAAGTACTATGTTGACTTATCTATGACTATATGGCAAATAAAGGAAAAGCTTCTTAAGGAGTTTTCAGTTTAAAAGAATAGCTGAATTCTGCACCTTTAGGCATGATTGAAATATTACTTCCCGTTTTGAGCATGTGTTCACGAGTTAAGTTAACATGTAAGCCAAATTATACGGGAAGTTATATTTTCAACATGCCTTAATAAGATATTACTAAAGGTGCAGATGAGGCATCTTGAAAGAAGGGATAATAATGAATTATGTTGGATTAAGTAAGGAAATATCATATGCTTTAAGGCATGCACCATGGGAGTATGAACTTGAGTTGGATGAAAACGGAGCTGTAGATGTACAGCAGCTTATTGATTCTTTAAGAGAAGATACAAAATGGCAGTTTGTAACCCTTAAAGATATTTTAAAGTCTATGGAGTTATCGGATAAAAAGCGATTTGAGATAATGGATGGAAAGATACGGGCTCTATACGGGCACTCAATGCCTCAAAAATTATTTAAAGAACCCAAGGAGCCGCCTGAAATCTTATATCATGGAACTGCCAGACGTTTTGTGGAATCCATAATGAAAGATGGGCTTTTGCCAAGGGGGAGGCAGTATGTACATTTGTCCTCGGATACCGCTACAGCATCACTTGTTGGAAAGAGAAGGGATTCTTCACCGGTACTTCTGAAAATTTATGCTAAAAAAGCTTGGGATGATGGTGCTAAGTTTTACCATGGAAATGAAACCATTTGGCTTGCAGACAACGTGGATAGCAAATACATAGAGGTCTAAAATAATAACTATATGAAATGTGTGTTGGGGGTAATTACACTTTTCATATAGTTTTTTATTTTTCTAATTAAGTTTAAAGCATCAGTATATAATTTTCGATTTTTATTAAATACTAAGGAATGATTAAATATTACTAATGGAGAAATCTTTTATGGAAAAATACTTTGTTGACCTACATGTACATATAGGTCGTTCGTCAAATGGAAAAGAGATAAAAAAAGCAACAGCTAATAACTTAACTTTCGAAAACATTGCTCATGACTCGTTGAGAAAAGGTATCAACATAATAGGCGTAGTCGACTGTATTTCTCCTTATGTCCTTGAGGATATTGATGAAATGATCGAGAGAAAAGAGCTGGTTGAGCTGTCTGAAGGAGGGCTTAAGTATAGGGAAAAACAGTGTATTATACCCGGTGCTGAGATAGAGACTCATGAGAAACATGGATGCAGTGCACATTCCTTATGTTTTTTTTCTACATTGAAGCAAGTTAAAGCTTTTTCAACAGAAATGAGCAAGCACATGAGGGATATCAGGCAGTCAAGCCTCATGAGCAGGCTTACGGGGCAGGAACTCTTTGACATTGTTGATGAACTTGGAGGGTTTCTTATCCCAGCTCATGCCTTTACACCACATAAAAGCTTTTATGGAAATTGCTGCAACTCGCTGCTTGAAATATTTAATGACAGATCCTTTTCTAAAATATTTACAGTTGAGCTAGGTTTGAGTGCAGATACCGCCATGGCCAGCCGCTTAAGTGAGCTGGATGGGAAAACCTTTATAAGCAATTCCGATGCTCACTCAATTCCAAAAATGGGAAGAGAATATAACATATTTGAGATGGAGAATGCCAATTTTAATGAGGTTTTAAAGGCACTGAAAAATGAGGGTAGAAGAAGGATTGCTGCAAATTATGGACTAAATCCCTTGCTCGGAAAATATCATCGTACATTTTGTGATGTTTGCAACAGGGTAGTGGAGGGAACCCCGCCTGTTTTAAAGTGTCCTGTATCGGATAGACATGCCGTAGTAGTAGGTGTGAGGGACAGGTTGGAACTCATTAGAGATAGGGATGAGGCCAATATCACTAATAGACCGCCATACATATACCAGGTTCCATTGGAATTCTTGCCAAAGGTAGGTCCAAAAACAATTGAAAAACTTGTTGACAGCTTTGACAGCGAGATGAATATCTTGCATAATGTGAGCTTTGAAGAACTTTCAAAAGTGGTCAAGGAAGATATAGCCAGAAACATTGTTTTGGCAAGGGAAGGCAAGCTTGGAATTGAGGTTGGCGGTGGTGGAGTTTATGGAAGAATTGAGCTTTAAATTATAGTTTGCGATTAATAATGGCTAAGAAATAACATCCGCCTTTATTGTTGTAGAATTTTAGTAAATATTGTAGAAAAATAGCAGTGAGTATGGTACGATATTAAGGAAGTGAAATAACATATAAACTTATGTTTTGCAAAACATACAATGTTTTGAAGGGGTTTCTAAGATGAAAGAAAAGAAAGAATCTGATTATGAAAAGCAATTAAATACAAAGATTGAAGAGCGGCTAAGCAATATGGAAAATTCAGATTATGTATTTGCAAAGCCTTTTAGTAAGTATGATTATTTAATTACATTTGCAGTTGCTTTGTTATGCCTAGTATTTATAATTATTGGTGCATATCTATAGTTGGAGATTATACTAAAAGTGATAAATCTATGAGATTATAACACTTTTAATACAGAAAGAGAGATTTCAAAGTGGGGAATAATGTTAATCAAGAGGTAGAAAAAGAGGCAGTCTTCGGAATCGCACCAATACTACAAAAAGAGAAAATATATGGTTTTTTTGATGCATTTTTGGTGCTATCGGGCTATTGTATTGCCACATGGAGTTATACTCAGGGGTCCTATTTGGCCACATTGGTAGGTTTCAAACAGTTATTAATCGGGGCTTTTCTTGGAGCTATTCTTATGTTGGTTATTTACCAACTTCCAGTCATTTTGTCAGTCAGATATGGTATTGATATATGGATATGGCTCAGATCTGTATTTGGGCAATTTGGAGTTAAAGTCATGACAGTCATTATTATTATCATCAATTTTCCATGGTATGCTGTCTGTGCAGACCTCTTTTCATCGTCAATGACAAACCTTGGGGCACTTTTTGGAATAAAAATACCTGATTCATGGCATGCTCTATTAGGAATACTATGTGTATTGATTGGAACGTTTATTGCATATAAAGGGATTGGTGTTATCACATGGACTACCCGCATTTTAGTGCCTTTGCTTCTGGGAGTAGGAGTTATAGTAGTCATTGTAGGATTTAATGCAGTACCCTTTGATGCAATATGGAATTACAAACCTGTGAATACCGGATATTCAAACAATATCATTCCTTATATCATTTCTATAGAAGCGAATTTTGCATTTGTCATTACGTTGGTAGGAGGTATGTCAGGAGTACCAAGGCTTACAAAAAATGAAAATTCAGGGTTTTGGGCAGGGGTACTTGGACAAGGCCTATCAGGTTCCTTTTTCGTTGTTGTTGGTGCAGTTATGTCAATAGCCATGCAATATGTAACCGGTAAGATGGTAGATGATCCTACAATGATGCTTGCTACATTATCAGTTCCGGCACTGGCCCTTGCTTCATTGCTGCTGGTTGCATTTGCAAATATAGGTACACAGGCAGTTGGTTCATATCTATATGGTGTTATGCTGAAGTCTTCCTTCAAGAAACTGGACTATCGTGTCCTCATTATGATATTGGCATTATATGTAGGCATTCTTTGTGTTTGGGGTAAAATTATTAAATATTTTGGCTCGTTTCTTACCATAAGTGCATGTATCTATGCACCCCTAGCCGCACTTCTGCTTGTAGATTTCTTTTTTGTCCGCAAACAGAAATTGGCACTTAGATCGGCATTTGGCATGCCGGGATATCACGCTTATGACTATACAGGAGGCATCAACTGGATTGGTTTTCTCTGTATAGGAGCGGGTATTGCAATGTCACTTCTTATTTATAACCCGATTACGGCAGAGGTACATAATATGTTTCTATTTCGTTTTACACCTACAGGTTTTTCTTTCTTAGGAACTGGAATATTGTATTTCATTCTTAGCAGGATACCAACTATACGCAAATATTTGCTTCGTGACAGAGAAGAACTTACTGTTTAATTGGTGAATGGAAAAGTAAAAAGGTTGAATAAGGATACATTATGAAAATGAATAAAAAGAACAGAAAGATAATAACAACGCCTTTTGATCGCTATATGATACCACCTAAGCAGAATATTTTTTTGATGCCAATTATATGGCTTTATTGCTGGTGGGTTACCAGAAAAGCAAAACTTAGAATAAACAAGGTCAGGATGAGTGGATTAAAGCCTCCATATTTAGTGCTTGGAACTCATCATGCTTTCATGGACTTTTGTGTAACGCCGTTAGCATTATTTCCACATAGGGCTAATTATGTGTCGGAGCTAGAAGGCTTTGAGGCCTATGGTGAATGGTTATACCGAAGAATTGGATGTCTTGGAACAAGGAAATTTGTTAATGATCTGGCTTTAGTTAAGAATATTAAAAGAGTAATTGACCGCAAGGGAATTTTGGTATTATATCCTGAAGCACGGTATGCCAATGTTGGAACATATTCTAAATTACCTGAATCCGTTGGTAAATTGGCAAAGATGTTAAAGGTACCTGTTGTAGTGATAAATATGCGGGGAAACTATTTGCAATCTCCAATATGGAATTTAACTATCCGAAAGGAAGCAATATTGGATGCTACAATTACCCAGGTATTTACAAAGGAAGAGTTAGCTAAAGCGACTGTATCGGAAATAAATGAAAAACTACAGGAATATTTAGCATATGACGAATATGCATGGCAATATTTAACCAAACAAGCTATTACCTACGAAAAACGTGCAGAAGGAATAGAATTGGCATTGTATCAATGTCCCGTATGTAAATGGGAATTTCAGATGGCGTCAGAAGGTGCAGAGCTTTACTGCAGGCATTGTGGTGAAAGATGGTATATGACAGTGTATGGAAGAATGGAGCATTTAACTATAAAACACCAAACAGATAATAATTTAATTGATAATTTTTATCATGAAACACAAGAAAGTGCTGTAGATTTTACCCATATACCCAATTGGTATGAATGGCAGCGAAATCAGGTTATTAAAGAAATAGAAAATGGTACATATTTTCTGGATGTAGAAGTGCATATTGAGGCATTACCTAACGCAGTGAATTTTATTGATCTTGGAGAGGGAAGATTGATACATGATAAAAATGGCTTCGAATTGACGTTTAAGGAATATGGGAGTGATGAAGAGAAAACGCTGCACTTTTTGCCGATTACCATGACTTCCATTCATACGGAATATAATTATCGTGGCAATGGGCAGTGTGTAACATTATCAACCTTGGATAATACTTATTTTTTGTTTCCTAGGAGTGAAGGTTTTAATGCTACCAAAATACAATTTGCTACAGAGTATTTATATGAAGTAGCTAAAGTAAAACAGGGGACAAAGATTATGTAAATTAAAAGTGATAATTCTATTACATTTGTCTGTCGCAAATCCCGTTGAACCGTTCGTTATTTGCTCCGCCAAATGTAAGATTATTAACACTTTTAGTATAGATTATAGATAAAAATGTTTAAATATGATTTAGAATTCCATAATATTTATTGACAAATTTGGGAATCAGCAATAAAATAATATTGTATATAGAAATCATCGCTAATAGATTTTATCACTTTTATTATAGATGGATTTTTATAAAATATATTTGAAAGGAGTTGTTTAAATGTCTGTAAAAAATGTTGAGGTGGTTTTTAACTAATTGAATATCGGCAGAGGTTAACGTGATTGCTTTATTGGTTAGGGCCGTTTACTGTTACCTGTGCAGCTTCTTTCGAGCAACCTGAATCGTGTAATAAAAATGTCAGCACGCAATTGGTAGCGTGTTTTTTTAATGTCTTTATTACTTTGCTAATAATCGGTAGTATACCATTTAAATCCCGCAGGTGGTCGATATCTGCGGGATTTTTATATTCTTTTTTGAGGAGTGATGAATTATGAAAAAAGCAAAAAGTACTTTTGAATATATGAGAGAAATACGCGGAAGCTGGGTGATAAACCCCAGAACCAGGGTACAGGACAACAATACAAAAAACAAAAAGAAACGCAGGCAGGAAGAAAAGAGAATGATAAAGGATGGGTTAGATTGATGAATATAATAGATTATGGATGGGATGATAAGTTTTACAGTGAATATAGTGAAAAGCAGGAGCAAGGCATGTTTCCTGCAAGGGTGATTGCCGATTACGGCCAAAGTTTACGGGTAATTGCTGACTCTGGTGAAATTCTTGTTAACAGGCCGGTTAATAAAAATGGTAATGGCATGCAAATTGCAGTTGGTGATTGGATGCTGCTGAAATATGATGACGAAATCAGGGCGGAACGCATCTGTAATGTTTTAAAAAGGAAGACGAAGTTTTCCAGGGCTGCTGCAGGGATAGAGGTTAAGGAACAGATTGTAGCATCCAATGTAGATACTGTATTTATTATACAGTCATTAAACAGGGATTTTAATATGAAAAGACTTGAAAGGTATTTGATAGCAACGTGGGACAGTGGTGCTATGCCTGTTGTTGTTCTTACAAAGGCCGACTTGTGTGATGAGGTGGAGAGTAAAAAGGCTCTGGTATTTGAAACTGCACCAGGAGTGGAGGTTCATGCAATAAGTTGTGTAACAGGCCAAGGGATTGAGGAGATTAGAAAATACTTTGGAAGGGGAAAAACAGTAGCTTTATTAGGTTCCTCGGGGGTAGGTAAGTCAACCTTTGTTAATTTCCTTGCCGGAGGTGAGGTGTTAAAAACTCAAGCTATAAGAGAGGATGACAGCAGGGGAAGGCATACAACAACTCACAGAGAATTGGTTCTTTTGCCTGGAGGTGGAATTGTAATGGACACACCTGGAATGAGGACGTTACTTCCATGGGAAGCAGATGAGGGAATGGAGATAATGTTTGGAGATGTGGAAGTGATCGCCAGGTCTTGCCGATTTCATGATTGCGGTCATGGAAATGAACCGGGGTGTGCAGTGAGAGAGGCATTAGAATCAGGAAGGCTTGAGGAGAAAAGGTGGAATTCATGGCTTAAGCTTCAAAAGGAAATGGCTCATCTTGAAGCAAAGAAGGAAGGCAAGTTAAGGCTTAAGGAAAAACAGTGGGGAAGGCAGATAGCAAAGATTCAGAAAGAAAATAGGAAGTATTAGGTTTCTTTACTCCTATTGAAAAATGGTGTCTATGCATTAAGGCATGATTGAAAGGAATAGACACCATTTTTCAAAAATATTTTGTGTAGATATAAAACTATGATATAATTATAACAATGTTATGTTAAAAATATATGTTTTAGCGTCAAAAATAGATTAAAGCAAGTGTTTTGAAGCGTATATTATGTGGTAATAGTATCATACAAAACATTTTTGTATTATTCTTCAACATGTCTCAATGTAGAGAACCTTAGTTTGAGGTTTTTTTAATATCTGAGTTATTTTAGTGGTATATATTTCATATTGCTCATTTGTAATTTTAGCATTGCTATGCTTTACTATATAATATCAAGAAAGGGTGGCAAAATATGAAGGTCAATATTACGGAAACGGTGCTAAGGGATGCCAATCAATCTCTTATAGCTACAAGGATGTCTTATAGTGATTTTGAAGGTATTCTTGAGAAAATGGATGAAGTTGGGTATTACTCCATAGAGTGTTGGGGAGGAGCAACTTTTGACTCTTGTCTGAGATATTTGAGTGAAGACCCATGGGAGAGGCTGAGGAAACTAAAATCCAAGCTTAAGAAAACAAAGCTGCAAATGCTTTTAAGAGGTCAGAATATTTTAGGGTATAAGCATTATCCTGATGATGTTGTAAGAAAGTTTGTATCCTCTTCAATAAAAAATGGAATGGATATACTAAGGATTTTTGATGCATTAAATGATTTCAGAAATATTGAAGTGGCGGTTGATGAGACTTTAAAATGCGGAGGTCATGCACAGGGTACAATTTCATATACAACAAGCCCCATTCATAACCTCGAGAACTATGTACAGCTTGGTAAACATTTGGAAGGAATGGGAGTAAACTCTATATGTATTAAGGATATGGCGGGTATTATGGGACCCCAGGAAGCTTATGATCTCATTAAGGAATTAAAAAGTAAGGTGAAGTTGCCAATTTTTCTTCATACACATTCTACCACAGGCCTTGGTCCTATTACTTATATGAAGGCTATAGAAGCTGGATGTGACGGTATCGATACTGCGATTTCTGCTTTTTCAGGAGGTACTTCCCAGCCTGCTACTGAAACACTCAACTATGCGTTAAATCAAATGGGATATCAAACAGGCCTAAAAAGTGAGTTGTTAAAAACAATCAATGATTTCTTTAAACCGGTTAAGGATAAATTTCTTTCTTCAGGGGCTTTAGATCCATATGTTCTTGGAACGGAAACAGATGCTTTGGTTTACCAAATACCTGGAGGAATGCTGTCAAATCTTATTGCTCAGCTAAAGCAACAAAATGCTTTGGATAAATTGGATGAGGTTTTGCAGGAAACCCCAAGAGTGAGAAAGGATCTAGGTTATCCTCCACTTGTAACACCTATGAGCCAGATGGTAGGGGTACAGGCAGCTACAAATGTACTGCTCGGAGAGAGGTATAAGGCAATATCCAAGGAAGTTAAATCATATGTAAGAGGTGAATATGGTAAAGCACCAGGTGAAGTTGATACTGATCTTGTCAAGAAGGTTTTGGGAGATGAAAAGCCCATAACTAAGAGATTTGCAGATACACTGTCACCTGAATTCGACAAAATGAAGAAGGAACTTAAGGATATGTGCAAAACAGACGAAGATGTGCTTTCATATATACTTTTCCCTCAGATTGCTGAAAAATTCTTTAAGGAAAAAGAAGAGAAAACTGCAACCAGGGTTTCTTATTCAATTATGAAGGTATAAAGGATGGTGGGCAAATGACATTTATAGATAGTTTATTAGTTTCAGGCTTCGGAATAGTTGTTGTATTTATCGTTCTGATAGCACTAAGTTTTTTTATTAAGCTTCAGTCCACTGTAGTAAGTTCTATTTCAAACAACAGTACCAAGGCAGTCAAAGATGAAATAAAAACACACGATGTTGTAAAGGAAGAGGCTGTTGTTGATACAGGCTGGACTTCGGGAGAATTAAAGTTAATTGGTGTTGATGAAAAGACTGCGGCTATGATTATGGCTATTGTCAGCGATGAGTCAAAAATACCTTTATCAGAGCTTCAGTTTAAATCTATTCGTGCACTGGACTAAGGCATGATTTAATAATTACTTCCCCTTATCGTAGCGGCTGGTCGTTTAGCTTCGCTAAACTGCTCGCCATACATCCTGGGTGTTGACAAGTTAAGTTAACACATGAGCGAAACCTATAGCGGAGGTTATTTTTGGTAATGACTAATGAATAATACAATGGGAGAGTTGAATAAAATGAAATATATAGTAACCATTAACGGAAAGAATTATGAGGTTGAGGTAGAAAAAGGTCAAGCAACAATTGTGAAGACCACAGAAACAGCAGAAAAAACGTATGTATCCCAGCCTGTTGCAGCACCTGCACAGCCTGCCGGGGGTGTACAGCCGACTACAGCTTCGAATCCTGTAGTTACAGGGGAGGGGGAGCCGATTAATTCTCCAATGCCTGGTGTAATACTTGATGTGAGAGTTTCATCTGGTGCAAATGTGAAAAAGGGAGATATCTTATTTATTCTGGAAGCTATGAAAATGGAAAATGAGATTGCGGCACCGGAAAATGGCGTTATCACAGCTGTTTCAATTGCTAAAGGTGCTTCTGTTTCCACAGGTGATGTTCTTGCATTATTGAAAACGTAAAGGAGGGGGAAAAGTGTCTTTTTCATTTGTTGATACATTAGTTAAGATATGGAACGATTCAGGGTTCTCAGCCTTTACATGGCAGCAGGGCATTATGATATTAATTGCTTGTGTGCTGGTATATCTGGCAATTGCAAAAAAGTTTGAACCATTGCTCTTGCTACCAATAGCATTCGGTGTATTACTTGCCAATTTGCCCTTGGCCGGGCTTATGAGTCCTGAAATTGATGGACAACCAGGCGGTTTGTTATATTATTTGTACATGGGTGTTAAAAAGGGGATTTATCCTTCCCTTATATTCCTTGGTATTGGTGCAATGACAGACTTTGGTCCGTTACTTGCCAGACCATCCAGTCTGTTACTTGGAGCTGCAGCCCAGCTTGGTATTTATATTGCATTTATAATAGCCATATTACTGGGATTTTCTCCGCAGGAAGCTGCATCTATAGGTATTATAGGCGGAGCAGACGGACCTACAGCCATATTTCTCACCACAAGGCTCGCACCACATTTATTACCTGCAATTGCTATCGCAGCATATTCGTATATGGCATTGATTCCTATGATCCAGCCTCCGCTTATGAGACTTCTTACCACTAAAAAGGAAAGAGAAGTCAAGATGGAGCAGTTGAGGGAAGTATCAAAACTGGAAAAAATAATATTCCCGATTGCTGTAACCATTCTGGTTGTTATGTTGCTCCCGTCAGTTGCACCCCTTATCGGTATGCTTATGTTGGGAAATCTATTCAGAGAGTCAGGAGTTGTTGAAAGGCTCTCAAACACTGTTCAGAATGCACTTATAAATATTGTAACTATTTTTCTTGGTACTACAGTAGGTGCTACTGCTGTTGCTGAGAATTTTTTAAAGCCATCTACGTTAAAAATAATTGCATTAGGGCTTCTGGCGTTTATGTTTAGCACAATAGGCGGATTACTTTTAGGTAAACTCATGTGTTTTGTAACGAAGGGAAAGATAAATCCTCTGATAGGGTCTGCAGGTGTATCTGCTGTACCTATGGCAGCAAGGGTATCGCAGGTTGAGGGACAAAAAGCAAACCCGTCAAACTTCCTTTTGATGCATGCAATGGGACCGAATGTTGCTGGAGTTATTGGGTCTGCTGTTGCAGCAGGTTTCCTACTGGCAGTGTTTGGTTAAGCATTAAGATGGGATAAAATTATAATATATAGAGTAAACATATAAAGTAAATATAATAAAGAAAATATATAAAGAAAATATATACAGAAAATATATAAAGAAGGTAACCTTGTATGGTTATCTTTTTTTATATCTCATTAGTGTTGCAAAAAATTTTCAACAAAAAGTCAATGTAAATTCATTACTGGTATAGCTTGCACCCATAAGAAAATAATGGGTAGTGCAAGAGAAAAAGAGAGTGATCTCTTAAGGCTGA
>JAEYYB010000033.1 GCA_023430975.1 Bacillota bacterium
CCATGAAGCTCCATCCCCCTCTGTTAAATTTGTTGCTAACATTGATTATACAGATTTGGACAGGAGCTTCATTTTTCATTTCTGTTTCATTCTTATTACAATCATATTATCGAACTCACGTTATTTAGGAAGGTTAAAATCCAAATGAACTTTTCGTAACATATGAATCAAGGAAAATGTTTTGCAATAATTTAAAATGTAAACTGATTATTTCAAAACATGATATATTGAAGATTAATTCCGGCTACATTCTAATGCATTATTGAATTTCAAAAGTTATAAAATGTAAACTGTGAATACTGCTGTGAAAATTTCATATAACAAGTAATTTATTACACTATATATAACATATTTTATCATATCACAATTTATCTTTAAAGGTATTCCCGGAAGAGAATTAAATAAGCATTTCATCAGATTTCACAAAAAGCCACGTGATCTGCACTTTTCTTAAAATAACTTTACAAAAATATAATCATTAGACTTGCTAAACCATGACAAATACTGTATAATATAATTAATTATCGTTATTGAACGGTTCTCTTTTGTTTTCCCGGATAAAAAACAAAAAGACCAAAAAATGATAGGGCTCCAATTTGGAGCCCTTGATTTATTTTTGAGGCTAAATTTATTTAGGCATGCCCCAAATATAACTTCCCGTATAATTTCGCTTTCTAAGTTAACTTAACTCGTGATCACACTCTCAAAACGAGAAGTTAATATTTCAATCGTGCCTTATTATAGCTTTAATTTTGTCAAAAACCATAAAACAACGGATTAAACATACAGCAATATTACAGCTACAAATTCCAGAACATCATCACCTACATTTTCTATTGAATGGGACTTTCCCCCCATAGTCAAAGATGCATCGCCAGGATTGAGCTCATGTTTCTCTCCATTATCATCAACTAATGCTTTTCCCTTAATGATATAATAAATTTCCTCTTCATCCACATGCTCATGCCATCCGATTGAACACCCAGGATTGAGTGATACCCTAGCTATAAGCCTTGCTTTTCCATTTATCTCATCCTGTTTTAAAATATGAGTTATTTCTACAGAACCCTTGCCGCCTCTCATTTGTTCCTTAATTTCCTTAATCATCTCATTACTGCGTCTAATCATATAATTAATTTCCTCCTTTAAAATTTTAATAGGCTTAATATTAATATTCTATATTAAAACAATTAATTTTTAAATATTGTTGAAGTAAGTTTCGTATTCTAGTACAATAATTTTATTGTTGGACATCTCAAATATCTAAAAAGGTGGGATTAATATAAAAAACATATCGCCAGCGATTGTTAATATACTTGTATTTGATGAAATAACAAGGTTACATGGCCGGGATCTTCTTTTTAATCCTTTTTACAAGGCCCCCCAGGCAACCTTATCCTTCGTTACTTATACCATGGTGGCAAATGTACCCAATGGAATCAGTAATTTTAAATTCAGGCTGACCAATCCATTGAATGAAATTATGCATGAGACAGCAATTAACGCTGTAGAAGTTAAGGATAACACATTTTTTAATGTTCTGATTTGGAACAACCTTCATTTTACCATGCCAGGTGAACACTCCATAACATTTTATCTTGCTGTGGATAATGATTTTGAGCCTGCCGGAAGTACAGTTATTTTAATTGATGGCCCCGTCCAGGTGTAATAAGTTTTTAATGCTTAAAGTAAATATGCTGGAAATATTGTATCAACTATTTCCAGCATTTTAGCATATTCCTCTTTTTATATGACTTATGGTTCAACATCAAAAGTTACCTTGCTGACACCGCCTTCCATATCCACATAAAACCATTTATCTGCAATTTCATTTAAGTGCTTGTTGTGGGTTATTATAATAACTTGTCTTCCAAACATAGTGCTTATCTGCTTTAGAAATTCGGCCACCTGTATGATATAATCGTCACTCACATGTTTTGCCGGTTCGTCTAATATAATTGGACCGTTAATGTTCATGCTTCCATATTCTATCATTGCTATCCTGATAGCAAGCGAAACAACGTCGACAACGCCGCCGCCCCTTGAATCCTGAGGCCTTGTTTTTATAACCTGATCATTTATATTGCTCAGCACATAAAACTCAGCTTCCGGCCTGCCCCTTACCTCATTTATTTCTATTTTAAACTCAAGAGCAGAGTTAAAAATAAACTGAAGGCAATTGGTGACAAGAGACTCTATCTGCAGCCTTGATTGCTCCCTGGCATATTCAGAGGCTTTTTTCAAAAGCACACTAACCTTTTCCAGCAAATCAATATTATCTAGAATTCTCTGAAGCTGCACTTCCAATTCGGATTTTCTTTGCTGCAGCTGCTCTTCCTTGCCTTTCATATTGAAAAAGACTTTGCGTATGCTGTCATATTTAATTTTTAACTGTTCCAATTCTGCGTCATGATCCATAAAGGCCATCTCGTTTCGTTTCAATATGAATATAGTCATAATAAAGCTGTAGAAGCACTATCATTTCTATATTATTAGGTTAACAACTTTATATTATTCTTAATTATAGTGCCGCCTGAATCTTGGCTGCCTTAACCGTATTCTCCATAAGCATTGCAATTGTCATTGGACCAACTCCCCCAGGAACAGGAGTTATGTATGAAGCCACCTCACAAGCAGATGAAAATTCTACGTCTCCAACCAGCTTCTTAGTTTCTGTTCTATTGGTTCCAACATCTATTACTACTGCTCCAGGCTTTATAGCACTTCCTTTTATCATCTCAGGCCTTCCAACTGCTACTACCAGAATATCCGCTCTTCTGCAAACTTCCTCAAGGTCTTTGGTCCTTGAATGGCATATAGTTACCGTTCCATTTTTGGCTAAGAGCAACATTGCCTGAGGCTTACCTACTATATTGCTTCTGCCTACTACAACACATTCCTTACCTGCAATGTCTATACCGGTTTCTTCTATAAGCTTAATAACCCCGGCAGGAGTACAAGGCATAAAATCAGGATTTCCTGTCATTATCTTACCTACGTTGATAGGGTGGAATGCATCGACATCCTTTTCAGGATTTATAGCCATTATTACCTTGTCTTCATTTATTTGCTTAGGGAGCGGAAGCTGTACCAATATTCCGTTCACACTCTTGTCCTTATTTAGCTTGTCTATGAGGGTGAGAAGCTCTTCTTCACTTGTATCTGCACCTAATGCATATTCAATTGACTTTATTCCTATTTCCTCACATGCCTTTTTCTTATTGTTTACATAAACCCTTGATGCAGGATCATCACCTACAATTACAACTACAAGACATGTATCAATGCCTTTTGCTTTAAGTGCCTCCACCTCATTTTTCAGGTTGTCCTTTACCTTTTTCGCCAAATCTTTTCCGCTTATTATAGTAGCCGCCATATCTAATATTTTTCCTTTCATCATATATTATAAATTTATTAATTTATTCAAAAAATTAATTTATATTAAAAGTGTTAATAATCTTACATTTGGCGGAGCAAATAACCAACGGTTCAACGGGATTTGCTTAAGAAAAATGTAATAGATTTATCACTTTTAATTTAATAATCATGTATATTGTATTTAATCATTATAATTATGTCAATTTTTTATATTATAAAAACATATGGTTTCCAGAGAGTTTAAAGCCAATTTTCTCATAAATTTTAAATGAATTCTCATTCGCATCCAGTTCTATTTTATTTACCCCTCTGTTTTTAAGCTCCTCAACAAGCTTTTTTGTAAGCTGTGTTGCTTTACCCTGATTTCTGTAATCCTTATCTGTATATACATTAAATATGTAACCCTTCATACCTTGATTTTCTAAATTAATAGGAGGAAAGGCCATTATAACTCCTAAAGCAATTGCGATTATTCTCCCCTCAACCTCCTCATAAAACCCACAAAAACAATCTTTGTAAGAAAGTTTCTCTAAATATGATCTGTTAATGACTTTCATCGACTGTTCTTCCTCTGTTGATGCTATTTTTCCAATTTCTCTAAATATACTTACACGTAGATCTACAATCTTTTCAATATCATGTATTGTAACAGCTTTAATCCCCTCTTCTTCCATATTTTATCCCCCTATTACGGTTTATAATTATCTCTTACTTCTAGGTTTCACGTTCATCTTTGGTTTCTCTATGCCGGGCCTTTTAACTTTCTTGTCCGTTGGAGCATCATACCTGCCCCCTCTTTTTTTCTTTGCTGATTCTTCATTAATTTTTACCCTGGTTTTTACATCATGGCTATTAGTTTTTTTGCCGTCTCTTTCATTTTTCCCTTTGGAAGCCTTTCTTTCAGGCATTTTTATATCCTTTTTTCCATCTTTCTTAATATCTTTATTTCTGTCTTTCTTAATATCTTTATTACCAAGTTTCTTTATATCTTTATTATCATCTTTCGATATAAACCTGCCAACGCTTCTCGGCCTTATCAGGCAATTTTTACCGAACCCGATAAGATCATCCCTTCCGGCTTTCTTCAATGCCACATAGACCAAATCATAGTTCTGGGGTTTCCTAAACTGCAGCAATGCCCTTTGCATGGCTTTCTCCCTTGGACTCTTAGGCACATATACCAGCTTCATATTCCTTGGATCAAGTCCTGTATAGTACATACAGGTTGAGAGGGTCCCAGGGGTAGGATAGAAATCCTGAACCTGTTCAGGGTTGTAGCCTAAATCCCTCAAGTATTCCGCAAGCTCTATGGCAGCCTCAAGATCGCTTCCAGGATGGCTGGAAATAAAATATGGAACAAGGTACTGTTCTTTATTTATCTTTTTATTAATTTCATAAAACTTTTTTGTAAATTTGTCGTAAACCTTTCTGCCCGGTTTGCCCATTTTTTCAAGCACCCTGTCAACAACATGTTCTGGAGCTACCTTAAGCTGCCCGCTGACATGATGAGTACAAAGCTCATTGAAAAATTTATCGTTTTTATCCAGCATAAGATAGTCATACCTTACACCCGATCTTATAAAAACCTTCTTAATTCCAGGAAGCTGTCTTATATCCCTTAAAATATCCAAATACTCGCTATGATCCACGATAATATTCTTGCATGGCTCTGGAAACAAACACTGTTTCCCTTTACATACACCGCCCTTAACCTGTTTGTTGCAGGCCTTTATTCTGAAATTGGCCGTGGGTCCTCCTACATCATGGATATAACCCTTAAACCCAGGAAGCCATGTAAGCTTTTTAGCTTCGTTTACAAGAGATGCTTTACTTCTCATCTGTATTGCTCTTCCCTGGTGAAAGTTAAGTGCACAAAAAGAACATCCTCCATAACATCCGCGATGGCTTGTTACGCTGAATTCAACCTCTTCTATGGCAGGTATTCCACCGGCCTCAATATATGACGGATGGTATGTTCTCTCATAAGGAAGAGAATATATCTTGTCCATTGTTTTGGTTTCAATGGGGTAAGCAGGAGGGTTTTGTACAAGGTACCTATCACTATGCTTTTGAATTATTGTTTTTCCTGTTATGGCATCCTGCTCATCATACTGGACTTTGAAAGCCTCTGCATACTTTCTTTTATCCTTTGAAACCTCTTCAAATGACGGAACAACAGTAAACAAGGATGAATCATCCCTATCTCCACCATTCTCCAGATAACCTTTAAGTGTGCCGGGCAGCTCTTCAATTCTTGATATATAAGCACTTCCACGAATATTTTTTATCTTATGAACAGGTATCCCCTTATTAAGCATTTCTGCTACTTCTAAAATGGGCTTCTCACCCATGCCGTAAATAAGCAAATCCGCCTTGGAGTCAACTAAAATAGATCTTCTCACTTTGTCATCCCAATAGTCATAATGGGCAAACCTACGAAGGCTGGCTTCTAATCCTCCTATGATGACAGGCACATCCTTCATAACCTGTTTAACCTTGCTAGCGTACACTATAACTGCCCTGTCAGGTCTTTTTCCTGCTTTGCCGCCCGGCGAATAGTCATCGTCCGATCTTGGCTTTTTACTGGCAGTATAATGATTCACCATAGAATCAATAACACCTGATGCAATTAAAACAGCTAGCTTGGGTTTTCCCATCTTTAGGAAGTCATCTTCTTTGTTCCAGTCAGGCTGTGCTATGATCCCTACCCTGTAGCCCTCACTTTCCAAAAGCCTGGTAATTATAGCATGTCCGAAACTGGGATGATCCACATAGGCATCCCCACTTATAAAAAGAAAGTCCAGTTCATCCCAGCCTCTTTCTTCCATATCTTTTCTGTTAACAGGTAAAAAACTCATATATTCTCCCTTATTTAGTAAATTTTAGAAATTTCTTTGATCAATTTTTCTATTATTATTCTTTGCCAAATATAATGGATTAATCAAATTAAAACAAATTAGTATATACTAATTTGTTTTAATTTGATTTTACTATTAATACTGTTCACATCATTGTTTTCTAACTATGTAATCTCCATCTTCCTATAAACGGCCATATATCTCCAAAAAAGAAGCCTATTAACCATTACATCCCATCCATAGTTCTCATGGTATACTTTTCGTAGTTCTTCTATAGTCATATATTTATCAAGCTTTATATGTTCGTTCCATGCATTTATTTCATCCTCATTAATCCTTCTTGATCCATTTTTTATTCTATTTATAATGAGATTAATAGGCACGGCAATAATATCCAACAAAAAATCAAATAAACCCTTTCTCTCATACAAATCAAGTACTACAAGCACCCCTCCTGGCTTTAACATCTTTTCTATTCTGGAAAGAGTGCTTTCTAAAGACAAATGATGAAATGTTGCTATGCTTACAATGCAATCATACTGCTGTTTTTCATCAATAGTATCAAAGTCCTGAACTTTATAAGTAATATTGTTGGCAGAATGTCTCTTTTTGGCTTCATTAATCATCTTGGGGGAAATATCTATCCCAACAACACTATTTGCCCTTTGTGCAACCTTTTGTGTAAATTCACCAGTACCACACCCGATATCTAAAATACTGTCATTATCCCTTCCAATCTCTTTTAAGACAAGCTTGGAATAAAATCGGTTGTGATCCCATTTGTCTTCAAATGATGAAATCCTATCAAAACTTTCAATTATTTTATCCTTCATCTAATCCTCCAAGATGTATTGCAAAAAATTGGTTACTGTATAACAAAAAATTCTATAACCGTCGTACATATAGTATCATAAACCTATTTTGCACTTCAACACCAAGATTGAATTAATTCATTTGGGTATTATATCTGAATTTTCTCTAAAGATGCTCCTTACTAGTTCCGCAAACTTATTTTCTTCTTCAAAATGAGGGTAATGTGCAGCCAATATAACTTTCTCTTTATTTAATTCCTTTCTTATGTAGTCGGTTAGGTCAATTAAATCTTTAGCCAGAACATCAGTTGATAAACCTGAGTAATCTTCAAAAAGTGAAATGATTTTCCAGTGCCTCTTTGATCATATTGAACAACAGTGAAATTCTTTTCAAGGATATCCTGATACTTTGTTACATAAGGAATTTCCGGACACCCGGGACCGCCATGCACAAAAATTACAACAGGATTGTTTTTATCATATCCCCTCATCATAATTGCATGCTTTGAACCGTTTATGTTTACTTATTTCAAAACACTTACACTATTTGGATAGCTGTTTATTTGTGTTGTCCAGGTTGGAAAAAACAAGCCTATAATTAAACAAGTAAAATTATGATAAATATTATTTTGGTTGTGCGTATTAAAATTCTTCTAAACCTCACATTAAAGTCCTCTTATTTCTTATATCACAAATCTTACCACAAAAAACCTCATTTGTATCTATATTAAAAGTGTTAATAATCTTACATTTGGCGGAGCAAATAACGAACGGTTCAACGGGATTTGCGACAGACAAATGTAATAGATTTATCACTTTTAATCCATACTATTTTTTATAATAATCCTTCAACAAATTAGTGCTCGGATCAATTTCCTAAATATTAAAAAGAGCTGTCCTAAATCAAATCATCAGGTACAGCTCTTTATAATATATATGAAAAGTGTTAATAGTCTTGCATTTGTCAGAGCAAATAACGAACGCTTTTACGGGATTTGCGATAGACAAATGTAAAAGATTATTCACTTTTCATTTAGTATAATAAAAATTCTATTTTTTTAACAATTTTAACGTTTCTCTTGCTATAGCAAGCTCTTCGTTTGTTGGAACCACCATTGTCTTAACATTTGAACCTGGGGCACTTATATCCATTTCCTTACCCTTTATCTCATTCTTTTCCCAATCAACATCAATTCCCATGTAATTCATTCCGCTAAGAACCTTCTTTCTTACAAGGGGATTGTTTTCTCCTATACCGGCAGTAAAAATAAGTACATCTACACCATCCATAACTGCAGCGTATTCTCCGATATACTTTTTAACCCGGTAACAGAAGATTTCTATAGCTAAAGAAGCCCTTTCATTTCCTTCGTTTGCAGCAGCTTCAATATCTCTGAAATCGCTGCTTACGCCTGATATACCAAGTACCCCTGATTTTTTATTCAAATAATCGTTTATATCTTTAACTGACATTTTTTCCTTGTCCATAAGATAAGAAATAACTGCAGGGTCTATTGTACCGCATCTTGTTCCCATAGCAAGACCTGCAAGTGGAGTAAATCCCATACTTGTTTCGACTGATTTGCCTTTTTTTACTGCACATATGCTTGCACCATTACCAAGATGGCAAGAGATGATGTTTAAATCTTCAATGGGTTTTCCAAGTATCTCTGCAGCCCTGTTTGCAACATATTTATGGGAAGTTCCATGGAATCCATACTTTCTTACTCCATATTTCTCATAAATCTCATATGGTAATGCATATAGATATGCATGCTTTGGCATAGTCTGATGGAATGCTGTGTCAAAAACCGCTACCATAGGAACACTTGGCATAACTTCCTTGCACGCCTCAATACCTATAATATTTGGAGGGTTATGCAATGGTGCCAATTCAATGCATTCTCTCAATGCTTTCATAACTTCATCATCAATTATTACTGAATCATGGAATCTTTCTCCGCCGTGAACAACCCTGTGTCCAACAGCTGCTATCTCAGACATGTTTGAAATAACTCCCATATCCTTATCTGTCAAAACATTAAGAACCTGCTGAATAGCAACCTTATGGTTAGCCATATCCTTCTCGATTACTACAGCATCGGATCCCATTTTTGTATGCTTTATGAATGAATTTTCAATACCTATCCTGTCACAGTTTCCCTTCGCTAATACTGCCTCATTCATGGTATCTATCAATTGATATTTCAATGAAGAACTTCCTGTATTAATAACTAATATTTTCATTTTCATTCTCCCTCTTACATAATATTATTTTCTCTATATTTCCATCTTATATTTCTATTTCGACATATTCTGTGCCTGTACTGCAGTAATTGCAACCACACCAACAATATCCTCAGCACTGCATCCTCTTGACAAATCGTTTACAGGCCTTGCCAAACCTTGTGTAATAGGTCCGTAAGCTTCAGCCTTTGCAAGCCTCTGTGTGAGTTTGTATGCGATATTACCTACATTGAGATCAGGGAATATCAATACATTAGCCTTACCTGCTATTTTACTTCCAGGTGCTTTTGAGCTTCCAACTGATGGAACGATTGCCGCATCTGCCTGGAGTTCTCCATCAAGTGCTAAATGAGGTGCTTTTTCCTTAGCCAATGCAGTTGCTTTTATCACCTTATCAACCAATTCGCTCTTTGCACTTCCATAAGTAGAATATGAAAGCATCGCAACTATTGGTTCCGCTTGAACAAGTGCTTTAAAGGAACCTGCCGATGCAATAGCAATTTCTGACAATTCTTCAGCGTTAGGATTTTCAACAAGTCCGCTGTCTGAATATATAAATGTACCTTTTTCACCATACTCACAGTCAGGAACAACCATTACAAAAAATGCCGAAACAAGCTTTGTACCAGGTGCTGTCTTTAATATCTGCAATGCAGGTCTTAATGTATCTGCTGTAGAGTGGATAGCACCGGATACCATTCCGTCTGCTTCTCCCATCTTTACCATCATAACTCCATAGTAGAGGCTATCCTGCATTATCTCTCTTGCCTTTTCAACAGTCATACCTTTAGCTTTTCTAAGCTCATAAAATGCGTTAGCATATTCGTCAAATTTATCAGAATTTAAGGGATCCACTATTCTCGCCTTAGAGATATCCAGATCCCCTGATAATTTTTTTATTTCTTCGGGATTACCCACAAGAACTATATTCGCTATACCCTTCTCCTGAACTAAAGCCGCCGCCTTTAGTGTTCTAATGTCGGAACTTTCAGGTAATACTATTGTTTTTAGGTCGGATTTTGCCCTAAGACTTATTTGTTCTAAGAAATTCATTTTTAAACTCCTCTCAATATAAATATGTATATTTTTTAGATATGTGTTATTATTATCACCAGGTCATAACACCTGATATGACTAGTGTTTTCAGCCATAGATATTATAATATAAATTGTTTATTGTATACAAGATTTAATTTTAAAAAATCATGAAGTGATTATCCTATCTTAAACTGGAACAAGAAATTATTATTCCTGTATCACTTGATATCAGCGGATTCTTACTTAAAACTACACATAATTTATAGATATAAATAAATTTTATTGAAAAATTATCCATATAAACAAAAGAGTGATATTAATGTATAATATCACTCTTTTGTCACTAACTGTAATTACTCACTATTTTCAATGTTTAGTTTTATATATTCATCATCTACCAGCTTTTTATTATCTACTGGCAAGATGTATTCTTTTTTGGCAACTCCTCTTTTTCATCTTTCCATATGTTATTGATATATGATATCGCAAATGTTACTACGCTTAATATAAACAGTACAAGTATTTTAGCTATGGTATCCGCACTTGAAAGATCAATGAATATAGTCTTTGCTGCTACCAAAATAAGTACTGCTGAACCAAACCATCTAAACACTGACTGCTTGCTGTATGCACCCCATATAAAAAGAATCAGTGCATATATTCCCCATGTTATTGAATATGTTAGATTAAGATCTATAAATGTTATTTTGTAGTTTTCCCAAAGGTTATCAATTTGGAAGGTTAAAAGTCCGCCAACAATTACATGACTTATTAATGAAAATGTGTTGCTAATGTAATAGTCAAATAAATCATTGTCTTCCTGTTTATTAAATACATTGAGCTTCAGCTTTACTGATGCATAGAAGCCAAATGCTGCAAGTAATACCCACGCCATTCCTGAGAAGTTCAATATAGGTATGAATGTTCCAAACCAGTTCCCAATCGGTGTTGTCCATGTTGTATAATACCAGTATGCTGCTGTTATAACCCATATTGTAATAGCTGCTAATTTAAGATAATCCAATTTCTTTATCTGAGCTACAATCAGCACCAACACAGCCATGGCTGCCCATATATACACAGAGATCATCGGTTTTACATCAAGACCTGTTCCAATATCATTCAATGCTATTAGAATTAGCAGCATTCCTCCGAAGAATTTGCTTATTACCGCTGCCGTGAATTTTCTAAGCATTCCGTATACTACAAGTGCTGCACCTACATAAACCAATCCAATGGCTCCAAGTATTGTTGAAAATGGAGTTATATTGTTCATTATAATTAGTGACCAAATTCCAAAGATGATTCCATTTGATATTCCGAGATAAAGGTTAAGACCGTTAAAATTCTTGCCGTCCTTCCATGAAGATACTACAAAACCTATAACATAGAATATGAATGCCGCTGCTGCGTATTTGAATGGGAACTGCCATGTGTCGGGCTGATAATACAAATAGTAAGTTGAGAACAGTACCCATGTTGCTAAAAAGGGGATCAGCCTTAATTCTGACCATTTTTTATTAACACTGACATAGAAAGCTGCAGAATTAATAACAAGAAGATATAGGAAAAGTGTAAATATGGCACTTTCGGATTTCATGACCAGGGGTGCTATAAGACCTCCTAAAAGTCCAATATTCATAAGAACTCTCATGTCAAACTTGAAAGAATATATGCTGATTACAAGTGTCACAGCAACCATTAGGAGAAACACTGTCATAGGACTCCACATTGAGTAGTATATACCCGCAAAAGCAAAAGTTGTATAAATTAAAGAAGTTCCCAGACCTGATAAAATTTCATTCAATATTGACTTACCTTTTTGTCCTGCAGCAACTCCCCCAACCGCAAAACCGACTCCTGCTACAATACCCATCATGATTTTCAATTGGTTTGATATCCAGCCCTTATCAACTGCAAATCTAAACAGATATGAGAAGGTCAGAAACATAAATACCGCACCTAATAGAGTTATCCAGTGTTTTTTGAACAAATTGTTCATATATACCATCCTTTCAAATTAGATTAAAAGATAAATTGATTACTTTTAATTTCATTAAGCAATTCGTTTTCCATAATCTAATTATAGATGGATTCAGCATTTCTTCCCAGATATCCCAAGTCACTAATTACCAGCCGCAAGTCACCCTATTAAAAAACACATATGACTTTAGTCACATGTGCAAAATAAGGCATGATTGAAATATTACTTCCCGTTTTGAGCATGCCTAATAATACTTTATTTCTATACAATTCGATTTTTTATGGCATATACAGCTAGTTGAGTCCTGTCCTTAAGTCCTGCTTTATCTAGAGTACCTGTAATAATATTTTTAACGCTGCCCTCTGTGATAAAAAGCTCCGCTCCAATTTCCTTATTGCTTTTACCATCAATTATAAGCCTTATTACATCAAGTTCCCTATCGGTAAAATGTATGGAAGGATTGTTATCTTTAGCCGGTTTATCAGATTCAATATCACCAACCTTCTTAACCACATTGTCAAAAACGTCACGATGTATAATGCTCATTCCTTTTGCAACACTTTTTATTGCTAGAATCAAGTCTTCAGGATCTGCATCCTTTAAAAGATATCCAGCTGCACCGTTTTGCAATGCATTTTTTATATTTTCGTCATTATTAAATGTAGTGAGGATTATAACCTTTATGTTGGGGTATTTTGATTTTATAAGCCTTGTTCCTTCAATTCCGTCACATACAGGCATCATAATGTCCATCAGCACTACATCCGGCTTTAATTCACCGCACAGCTTGAATGCATCTTCTCCATTTCCAACTGTAGCCTCAACCTTAATGCCTGAATCCTGCTCAATTATAAATTTCAGGCTTTGCCGGAGCATTGCCTGGTCATCCACTATCAATACTTTTATCATAAAGACACCCCATAAAATTTAGTTATTACTAAGGGGAATTTCTACCCTTAAGTTAAAACCGCTTTCACCATCAGAGCCATACATAATTTTGCCATTTACAGGTTTTAGTCTTTCTTCCATACCTGTAAGGCCAAATCCTTTTTTAATTTTACCACAACCAATTCCATCATCAAGTATAAAAAGCTTAATCATATTTATATCAAAACGTAAAATAATATTCACATTTTTTGCTTTTCCATGCTTTACAGAGTTTGTCAATGCTTCCTGGCATACTCTGTATATAATATCGGAGTACCTGCCAATGTCATTAGGTTCAATGCCTTCAGAAGTAAAATCTATTTCCACACCTGACAACCTGAAATCGGAAAACATATTCTTAAGTGATGTTATAATACTATTGGAACTGAGCATCTCGGGCCTCAAACCATTTATTGACCTTCTTAATTCTTTTAGTCCCTCTTTAGATATCTTTAAGGCTTCCTTAAGTTTATCTCCCGTAGTATCCATATCACTCTTATATGTTATATTCGCTACCTCAAGAATTGAAATTAAAAGGGTCATAGTATGCCCTAATGTATCATGTACATCATGTGCAAACCTGTTGCGTTCTTTTGCAATTGCCAGCTCTTCAACGGTTGCAGCATATTTTGCCAATTCGTCATTCATTGCATTAAGCTCAATGTTTTTGTCGTTAAGTTCATCCATCATGTTCCTGTATAAGGTTATATCTGTAAAGGTCAGTGCTTTTGCCAGTATTTCACCATGCTTATCCAAAACAGGATGGAGTTTCATGTGGTAAGTTTTCCTCGATGGCCTAAGCAATGTGATTTCAGTTGAAGCAGTAGACGGCTTTTCTCCCGTAGCCTCTTTTATAAAATCACCACCAATTGCTCCGGATGAAATCCCTTCTATCTTTTCAAATACATGATTTATATCCACATCTTTTATAATGTCATCATCTAAAAGAACATTGCTTAAAAAGGCACAATTCCAATCGATAACTTTATTATTTATATTGAAAACCAGTACGGCATCATTCATCTTTTCAACAATATCTCTTCTTGCAATGGGAACAAGATCAAGAAACCTGTATCTGAAAGTAGCTATAGCAACTAAAAGCATGGTAAGAGAAAAGCTTACAGGAGTAAGGTCATAGTCTAGCCTTACAATATGAGTTACAGACAAAAAATTTGAAATAATAGGTATAGTTACTGCCAATATCAGAGCTATGGTTTGAACCTTAACATTTCTGCTTAGCTTACTATACTTCCTGGTAAGAGCCAGGACACCTAAAAAAATATATACATAAGTAACAAATACAATGATCCAAAAGTAAACCCGTCTTCCGCCATAATCATCAATACTCGACTTGAACATTTTATGATAATCATTTGTCAATACAACCAGATAGTTAATTATGGGTATGGCAGCAGCAGGTACAATGTTTTTTTTCTTGAAAAAGCTTCGATTTTCAACAAAGAGGTTACAAAACACCAACCATCCGAGGCTTAAAAAACATATGGAAAAATAATTAATTTTCATGAAGATAATCTTACTTGAATACTCCTGTGCCATAAGCTCAAATGCATAGCCTAGAGACCATACAAAAACCAGTGTCTGGCACAATACATAGCATATAAAAAGCCCGGATTTCTTTGCTTTAAAAATGAAATACAAAACCATTATAAATGATAGGGCTGCAGATATGACAGGCAATATAGCATGGTTAGTTAAAAAAAAACGCATCTCACACTCTCCTGATATAATTTAATACCTAATGTATTGCGTTTTTATGTATTTTTATTTATGTTTTGCAATAATCATTTTACATTTTTATATATTGCAAAACATTTTCCTTTCATCCCTAAAAGATATATTAATTAGAATTCACTGCAATAACAAATATTACAAGTCTTTATCTTCATATTTTTACAACAAAAGGTCAAGTAATTTCGTTATTCGCAGTAAATTCACAATTATTTTTTCTATATTAATCCATAAAATATACTAATTTACATAATCTTTATCAGAGCTTTTCAAGTTCATCTTTAAGTATTTTATTGATTATTTGAGGGTTACCCTTGCCCCTGCTTTCCTTCATACACTGTCCTACAAGGAAACCAAAGGCCTTTTCTTTACCGCTCTTGTAATCGGTGATAGATTGGGGATTAGCTTCTAATACCTTCTTAACAATGCCAACGAGTGCTCCCTCATCATTAACAACCTCAAGACCTTCCTCTTTTACTATCACTTCAGGATCTTTTTTGGTTTGGAACATCTTTTCAAAAACCTTTTTGGCAATTGTGCCGCTTATTTTTCCGCCATCAATCAATTTCACAAGCTTTGCTAAGTATTCCGCCGGAAAAGGTATCTCGCTTGCTTCCATCTCCTTTTCCTTTAAAATCCTCATAAGGTCACCCATAATCCAGTTGCTTACAGCCTTTGCGTTATTGCTCATCTTAACAGCCTCTTCAAAGAAATCAGCAAAGTATTTTGATGAAGTAAGGACGGATGAATCATACTCAGGTAATCCAAATTCTTCAATGTACCTCTTTTTCCTTGCTTCCGGAAGTTCAGGCAACGAGAACCTGATATCATTTATATAACTATCTTCAAGAACTATAGGCACAAGGTCCGGCTCAGGAAAATACCTGTAGTCGTGAGCCTCTTCCTTGCTCCTCATGGCATAGCTTTCACCTTTATTATCGTCCCAACGCCTTGTTTCCTGTACGATAACACCGCCATACTCAATCTCGGTTTTTTGTCTTTTAAACTCACCTTCAATTGCCCTTAATATTGCCTTGAAGGAGTTGAGGTTTTTCATTTCAGTCCTTGTCCCGAATTCCTTCTGGCCTACAGGTCTTATTGACAGGTTAACATCTGCCCTTAGTGATCCTTCCTGCATTTTGCAGTCGGAAACATCAATATATTCCAATATCGCTTTCAAGTTTTCCAAAAATGTCTTAGCCTCTTCAGCCGATCTGATATCAGGCTCCGATACAATCTCTATAAGAGGTACGCCGCACCTGTTATAATCAACAAGTGTGCCTCTGTCCCATTCATCATGTATAAGCTTTCCAGCATCTTCTTCTATGTGAATTCTTGTAAGTCCTATCCTTTTCTGTACCCCGTTTACTTCTATATCTACATGCCCATTTTTGCATATCGGAAGATCGTATTGCGAAACCTGATAAGCCTTAGGCAGGTCAGGATAAAAGTAATTCTTTCTGTCCTGCTTGCTGAAATTGGCAATTTCACAATTTGTTGCAAGACCAGCTTTCACTGCATATTCTATAACCTTTTTATTTAAAACAGGCAAAACTCCTGGCATTCCTGTACATATAGGACAGCAATGAGTATTTTCATCGCCGCCAAACTCAGTTGTGCATGAGCAGTATATCTTTGATTTAGTTGAAAGCTCTGCATGAACTTCCAAACCTATTACCAACTCGTAATCCATTGTCATCACCCTTCTTCTGTAATCCTATATTTTCGCCCTCAGCTTATGATATTCGGTATTTTGCTCAAAAGTATATCCAACCCTTAGGAGTGTACTTTCATCCAATGGCTTTCCAATAAGCTGCAGACCGATTGGAAGTTTATTTGTATCAAAGCCGCAGGGAACCACCAATCCAGGAAGTCCGGCTATATTAACAGATACCGTAAAAATATCTCCTAAATACATTTCAAGCGGATCGTCTATCTTTTCTCCAATCTTGTATGCAGTGGATGGTGCTGTAGGCCCTAAAACCAAATCATATTTTGAAAAAGCTTCATCAAAACCGTTTTTAATTAGCGTCCTTACCTGAAGAGCTTTTTTATAATAAGCATCATAGTAACCTGAACTTAATGCATAGGTACCCAGCATTATTCTTCTTTTTACCTCAGTTCCGAAACCTTCACTTCTTGACTGCTTGTAAAGGTCCAGTAAATCAGTGAATTTTTCAGCCCTATAGCCGTATTTTACCCCGTCATACCGTGCAAGGTTTGAGCTTGCTTCTGCTGATGAAATAATATAATAAGCTGGTATTGCATACTCTGTAATAGGTAGTGAAAATTCTTCGCACTCTGCACCAAGCTTTCTTAATACATCAACGGCATCTAAAACAGCTTTCTTAACTTCGCTGTTTAAGCCTTCTCCATAAATATATTCCTTCGGTATTCCAATCTTCATACCCTTCACATCGTTGATCAAAGCCTTTGTAAAATCAGGGTAGCTTGTATTTATCGATGTTGAATCCATTGGGTCGTGACCGCATATTGCATTCATTACAAGGGCACAGTCAGTTACATCCTTCGTCAAAGGCCCTATCTGATCTAAAGATGATGCGAATGCAACAAGTCCATATCTTGATACAGATCCATATGTAGGCTTCAAGCCAACAACACCGCAGAATGATGCAGGCTGCCTAATAGAGCCTCCTGTATCCGATCCTAACGAGAACACAGCTTCACCTGCAGCTACACAAGCTGCAGAACCTCCGCTTGATCCTCCCGGTACTCTTTGCAAATCCCATGGATTGCATGTCTTTTTAAAATACGAGTTCTCTGTTGATCCACCCATTGCAAACTCATCCATATTGAGCTTTCCAACTAAAACAGTATCTGCATCGAGAAGCTTTTTTGTAACAGTTGCATTATAGGGCGGTACAAAATTATTTAACATCTTTGATGCACAGGTGGTTTTAACCCCCTCTGTGCACATATTGTCCTTCAGTGCCATGGGAATACCGCCAAGCAATGATACAGATTCACCCTTATCAATTTTGTCCTGAATCTCTTTAGCCCTCTTTAAAGCTTCATCCTTGCAAACGGTAATGTAACTACTTACTTTTTCTTCAACGCTTTCTATTCTACTAAGCACCGACTGAGCAATTTCAACGGTACTTGTCTTCTTGCCATCTAGCAAATCCTTCAGTTCATGGGCTGTCAGTTCAAAAAGTTCCACAATTCTACCTCCTGAAATTCAATATTACCTATTAAGTCATGATTGAAATATTACTTACCGTTTTGAGCGTGTGTTCACGATTTAAGGAATGCCTTAGAAATAACTTCATATTCTCAAGGACAAAATCCCGACGATTTAACGGGGTTTTGGACGATGAGAATTGGATGTTATTTCTTAGCCATTACTAAGTGAACTTAGAAATTATACGGGAAGTTATATTTCCTACATTACTTTGGAATGCCTTTTATTTATATATGCCTTAGGCGATTTCAAAAATTTCCTTGTTCAATTTTAATGCTGTAAAGTATTAAAATCAATATTTTGAAATCGCTAGTTGACCAGTTATTTTTTTTGGAATAACCTTATTCAACAACCTTTGGTACCTGAACACACCCATTCTCCTTTGAAGGTGCATTTGCCAAAAGTTTATCCCTGTCAAACGATTCTTTAACCACGTCGTCTCTGAATACATTCTTAAGTGGCATAACATGTGCAGTTGGCTGTATGTTTGATGTGTCAAGCTCATTTAACTTGTCCACATATGAAATAATATTTCCCATTTCAGAAGTTAATTTTACAATTTCTGACTCTGTTAGGTTTAATCTGGCAAGTTGAGCAACATTTTCAATAGTCTCTCTTGTTATCTTCATAAAACTACCTCCATTCATAATGTTTATTATATTAAATGACTATATAAAAATCAATTAATCTTTTACATCTGTGAACAAAATAAAAAGACATATATTAATATGCCTTTTTTATGTCCAGAAAATTATAGTATATTCTATAATTCTTAAGCTTTACATTTCTCCACCAGATGATATACAGTATCTCCCAAATCAGTGAGAGTAGCATCCTTGTTGACTATTTTTTCTATTCCACCAGGACAATTCAGCCTGTATGAACCATCTGGGTTTCTCGTTGTAGTATTTAATATATAACCACATTCATCATCATACCTTATAGATATATACCTTTTTCCCTGTGTAAATTCGCTCCATTCCTTAACCTGCAGTTCCTTAATGAGCTCTTTATCCGTAAAAGGATGCACATTACTGTCCACTTCTATTGTCTGCCTTATAGCTTCCCCAAGCTGATGAGGTGGAATTGGACTATCAATATATATAATATTGTCCATAGCCCTTCCCTTACCTTCAATATCTTTTGCATAAGGAATTATAACAATACTGTTATTCCTTCCAAAAAATATACTTGCAAAGCCAGTTTGAACAATCTTGTATTTCTTATTTTGGTTCTTATTATTTCCAAAAAAGGACTTCTCTTTTTTTACTTTTTCTTTCTTTACTTTTTCTTTTTTAACTTCTTCCTTTTTACCGTAACCGGTATCTTCATTAATGTTCCTCTTAAATAGCTTAGCCTGCTCAACTTCTCTATCTCTATCAAAACCCAATCTCTCATCGGATATCCTCTCAACAGGTCTGTTTTGCTCCATATATCTGCTTTGATCAACTGGCCTATTTTGCTCTATATATCTGCTTTGATCGGCAGATCTGTTTTGCTCCAAATATCTGCTTTGCTCAACAGGTCTGTTTTGCTCTATAGACCTATTTTGCTCAAATACTTTTTTGTTAAGCATTTCCTGACCATTGTCATTATCGGAATCATTCGACCTTGCCCAGGGCGTAAACCTCTGTGGGAACGGACCTATATCGTCATCCTGATTCTGATTTGCTTCCATTGAGAAACTGCCTGAATAGCTCATGCTTTCAGCAGGAACAAGTCTTTGATTCATTGATGCAACATTGTTTCCTTGTGTATAATCATTTTGATTATCATTTTTTACAGGTTCAGTATCAACGCCAATTCTTCCAAATCTGGGATGATGGTTTGTATCAGGATTTACTGAAATTCTCTCATTCCTTTTCTTAAAATAGTTGGCAATATCCTGTCTTACATCACTATTACTTGGACTCAAAGGCTTTGTTTTTACTGGTTTCTTTGGAAGCTCTATTTTGGGAAGTTTAATATTCGATATCTTGTTTTTAAGATCCAAATCTTTAACAAAAACTATTGCTTTGTCCAGTGCAGCTTTTAATTTAGGATTCTTGTTGATTTTATCCTTAAAATTGTCCGGAATCCTAATGTCCAAAAACTTAAACAACAAACCTAAAACAATTGCGACAACAATGATGTCAAAAATAACGAAAATCACAATAGCCATAACATACCTCTTTTCAAAATAATCTAATCACTTACAGATAAAATAAACTCCATAAGAATCATCGTTTATTAAATAATCCCAAATTTTAGTATCATTTTAATAAATTTGATGCTCTTTCTCTCTATATACTAATATTTTATCATAAATTTTTAAAAAAGATATCTAAATTATTAATAATTCTTTAATATTTTTTTAATAAATAATTAATATTTGTTACTTATTTATCATTCCAAATGAAAAGTGAATAATCTTTTACATTTGTCTATCGCAAATCCCGTAAAAGCGTTCGTTATTTGCTCTGACAAATGTAAGATTATTAACACTTTTCATATAAATTAAGCTTTTAATTTTCAACCATGTTCTTTAAATCTTCCTCAGAAATAATGGCCACACCAAGCTCTCTTGCCTTAACCAGCTTGCTTCCTGCATCCTCTCCAGCAAGCACATAGGAAGTTTTTTTAGATACACTGCCCGAAACCTTTCCTCCATACATTTGAATAATTTCTGAAGCTTCATCCCTTGTCATGGACGGAAGCGTCCCTGTAAGAACAAAAGTTTTGCCGCTAAAACGATCATCCTTTTTTTTCTCCAAAGCCCTTGAAACCATATTTACACCTGATGCCTTTAGTCTATCAATCAGCGAATGAACCGCTGGTCTTGCAAAGAAGTTCAAAATATCCTGTACCATTATATCTCCAAAGTCAGGCAGTGCAATAAGCTCATCATACTTTGCCCCCATAACAGAGTCCAAATCCGGGAAATTTGCTGCTAGTACTCTAGCTGTCTGTTTGCCCACATTTCTTATTCCAAAGCCTGTCATAAGCTTGTCGATATCGTTTTCTTTAGACTTATCAATAGCCTTGATCAGGTTATCTACAGACTTATCTTTTCCTACAATCCCCTTATTTATCAGTTCTTCTCTATAGTTTTTAAGATTGTATATATCTGCAATATCCTTTATATATCCATCAGTCATCAAAGCCTCGACGGAACTTGGTCCAAACCCTTCTATATTCATGGCATCCTTTGATGCAAAATATATAACTCCTCTTATAGCTTGAGCAATGCAATCAGTCCCTGTACATCGTATTTCAACACCGCTTTCTTCCCTTGCGGCAGGTGCACCGCATTTAGGGCAGACATTGGGTATCATGTATTTTTGTGCTTCGGGAGACCTCTTTTCAGGGATACTCCTTAAAACCTCCGGAATTATGTCACCTGCTTTTTGAATAATTACCGTATCACCTATTCTAATGTCCTTCATATCTATGTAATCCTGGTTATGCAATGTTGCCCTGGAAACCGTTGTCCCCGCCAACCTTATAGGTTTCAATATGGCAAGAGGCGTCAACCTGCCTGTACGTCCCACCTGCACCTCAATATTTTCAACTATGGTTTCCTTCTGCTCAGGGGGATATTTATATGCTACAGCCCATCTGGGAACCTTGCTGGTCATACCCAACTTTACCCTGTCACTAAGGCTGTCAACCTTAACTACTGCTCCATCTATTCCAAAGGGTAAATTCCATCTTGAATTCCCAATGTTTGAAATGGCTTCCCACACTTCATCCGCTGTTTTGCAAATGCAAAAATCCGGACTTATATGGAAGCCTTGAGACTTCAACCAATTAAGTGATTCTGAATGGGAAGCAAACTCTCTGCCATTACAGATTTCCAGATTAAATACGAATATATCCAAATTTCTTTCCTTGACAATAGCTGAATCTAACTGCCTCAAAGTACCTGCTGCAAGGTTTCTTGCAGTCTGGTATATTTTCCCTCCAACTTCCTCCTGTTTTAAGTTAATTCTTTCAAAGGTATCATTGGTCATATAAACCTCACCTCTAACCTCAAGATACGAATATTTTTCGGGTATGCTTTTTGGGACATTTTGTATTTCTAAGAGGTTCTCATAAACCGACTCCCCAATTAAGCCATCGCCTCTGGTAATACCCTCAACGAAAGTACCGTCATTATATCTTAGTACTACAGAAAGTCCATCAATCTTTTTTTCTACAATAAAAGTGGGCTCAGAAAGCTCCTGAATCATTTTATTTACAAAGCTATATACATCCTCCTTGCTGAATACATCCTGTAAACTTACAACAGGCACATCATGCTGAACCTTTCTTAACTCCCTCTTACTTGTTCCTCCTACCTTCTGTGTCGGTGAATCTACAGCAGCAAATTCGGGATATTCCTTTTCAAGCCTTCTAAGCTCCAAAGAGAGTTGGTCATATTCGTAATCGGTAATTTCCGGGTCATCCTGATTATAATAACGTTCATTATGATACTCGATAAGCTTCCTAAGTTCCTCAATTCTCTTCTTGACTTCCATATATGCAACCCTTTCCCTGATTAGTTTGATTAAATATTTTAGTCATTCATTGAATCATTCCTGGTATATTACTTTTTACTCTTGGAAGACTTTGCCCCTCCTCCCGATCTAGCAAGGAACATATATATGGCTAATAGCGAGAGTACCAGCCAGAATAATCCCCAAATAACTGATGGTATATAAGGCCAAATTTGAGCAAGCTGGTCTGCGTCACTTCCATTTGCTCTGCCGCCTATCATCTGAAGCGGAAATTTTAATTTTACAAGCAATGTGTCTACAAATGTATCATATACTGCATAAGCAACACTTGAAACTCCTATTATGTCCAGTGACCAGTCAATAACTTTATCATTCTGTATCATATATATAATTATTACAGCTGCTGCAAATATTACAGAATATAATAAGGTAAGACTAATACTCCCATACTTTATGGAAACCCCAAGGAATATTATGGCAATAATACCAGGAAGGTATTTTTTAATAGAAGTTCTTTTTAATAACAATATAAGCAATCCAAAGAACAGGCTTCCCAGATACCCTCCATTCAATATCAGAATTTGTGAAAGCCATCCTTTTGCCTTTACAAGTGCATATCCGCTTTCATTAAAGTTTATCCTTATTCCGCTGATACCGTAACCAAAAACAAAGGCCATCAATGAATGCCCCAGCTCATGCAGGAATACTGTGAACAGCTTTAACGGCTTAATTATAACGGTATTCCATAAAACAAGAATAAGCGACAGAATAAGTAAGTATCTTCCAATAAGTTTCATACAAATTTCTCCACAAAATAATAAATTTTCCTATTTGTTCTTTCTAATAAATGAATTAATCATAAATAATACAAGGAAAATTCCCAGTACCAAGCCAACACCATCAATAATATTTTTCCAGTCTGAAATAGCAAGGTAAACTTTCAAATAATAGAGTTTTTGAAAAAGATAGCACAGCAATATACCGCCAACAATTCCAACTACAGCTATCTTATTCTTTGCAGAAAACTTTTGGACATCAAATACCAGTATAAAGATTACTACAATCAGCAAAAAATCTGTTGAATTGCTAAGGAGATAATTATACGACCTTAGAATCAATGCGGCTGCTGTAAATAAAACCAGCAGAATTCCCAAGATAACGGGAAGCAGTGATCTCGCTTTTTCCTTAAACTTGTCATTTCCAAAAACCAGCATATATATAATTACCACTATTATAAGATTTGTCATGTTTTACACCTGTCCAAACATTGTATAAATTTGTAGCAGCAAAAGTACAGCATAAAAATCAATTAATTTTTGTATAACATCGTTTATTATAATATTATTTTAACACATATGCCATTACTAAATTTATTTTTCTAAAAATTTTGGTGTTAAAGTTGCAAATCTACTATACTGTTTGTTATAATTCACATGTATGCTATGGGAAATAAAAATATTGAAGTGATTTTTTAACCTTGATTATTGTCATGAAAAATTGTTGTGCAAAACGCTTTAAAATTTTATAGACATAAAAGTTTTTTTGGGCATAATAAAATAAAACATGCGAAAATCCTAAGAGGTGTTAATGGAAAACAGGTTAAAAGGCAAAGAGCTTCGTAAAAGCCTGACTTATGTCATTATAGCAGTTACTCTTGGTAATGTTTTCTTTATTACCGTCGGATCTCCTGTTGGAGGTGCAGCATTTACAAAATTTGCTGTAAAGCTTGGAATTGATGACTTCAAATATGGTATAATACTGACCTTGGCAATAATGGGAAGTATCATACAACTGCCCTTTTCATTCAACATAGAAAACTCCGGAAAACGCAAGATTATTTTTCTGATAGCAGGCTTTATACATAGGTTACTTTATATACCAATAGCTCTCATTCCTTTGTTAATACCTTCAACAAATAAAAACCTTATATTTATCTCCATCGCATTTCTGATAATGATATCATCAGCAGCTAATTCAATAGTAGGTGTTGCTTTTTCTTCATGGATGGGTTCCCTTGTGCCTTTAAGGATTAGAGGAAGGTATTTTAGCAAAAGAATGATGATTTATACCATTTCAGGTGCATTGAGCGGTTTGGCTATAGGTCAGTATATAGACAGGTTTAACAGCCTTACAAACTATTCAATATTATTTATAGTGGTTGCTTTGTTTGGTGCAGCAGACATATTCTGCTTCATATTTTTGAAAGACCCTCCTGTAGAAAGGACTGAGAAACAAAGCATAAAGACCTTAAAAGAACCCTTAAAGGATAAGAATTATTTAAAGCTTATTATATCAGTATCTCTATGGAATTTCGGAATAAACCTTCCGACACCATTTTTGTTTATGTTTATGATAAAGCAGCTAAACATGAGCCTTTTTTCAATTTACCTTCTTTCCCAGTTTGTATCTAATGCTTCTACCATTTTATCCGTCAGATATATAGGCAAGGCAATAGATAAATACGGAAACAGGCCGGTTGCGATTGTGTCATCATTTATAATATCCACTATTCCGTTTTTATGGTGTTTCGCAACACCCTTAAATTACTATGTGATTATGCCCATAGCAAGCCTTATAACAGGTATATTCTGGCCCGGCTTTGAAATGAGCTTTTTGAACCTTTCAATTTGGCTGGCTCCAAAAAAGTACCGAACATCATATATAGCCAATTATACTATGTTTACATCAGTTGTGGGCATAGGTCTGTCTTATCTTTTAGGTTCATATTTTATGAAGTTTGCCACCCCCTATCTAAAGGAACTCCAAGCTCCATTCTTTATTGGCCAAACCCTTAATCACTATCATGCATTGTTTATACTTACTTTCATAACAAGACTTGTAATTTCGATAGTTTTTATTCCAAAAATAAACGAAAATAATGCAAAATCATTAAGAGATATTATTAAAAGAAAAGTAAAATAACCAAAAAAAAACTTCCCACAATCCATACATGTACTGGCTAAAGCAGCAGTAAAACACATGTATAGACTATAAAAGGAAGTAAAAGAGATTTTCTGAACAAAATCACGAAGTGATTTTGCATACTTAGCTGCTGTCGTGAGAAATTGTGGTGCAGAATACACTATGATTTCCTAGACATCAGGAAAATTATTAAGTGCACTAAATTAGACTGTTTACCGTTTTACTGTATTAATAAAACTTATGTAAACAAATAGTGCAGATCAAGAAATGATTACTACCTTCTTGGTTCTACCAACAATTTGATTGCAGTCCTCTCCTCACCGTCGATCACAATATCAGTAAAAGCCGGTATACAAATTAGTTCAATTCCAGATGGGGCAACAAAGCCGCGGGCAATTGCGATAGCTTTAACAGCTTGATTCAATGCTCCAGCTCCTATAGCTTGTATTTCTGCAGAACCCTTTTCGCGAATAACACCTGCTAAAGCACCAGCAATAGAATTTGGATTGGATTTTGATGAGACTTTTAATACGTCCATTCTCGTACCCCCTAAACTTTTTCGTAATTAAAATATTCTACAAAAAAATCTAAAATCCTTTTTTTTAATAATATTAGACAAATTATTGCTATTTGGGCTCCATTATCATACTTATTCTTCTAATATTAGTAGTTTTTCCACTTTTTTCTTCGATATCTAACATCACTGCATTAAATATAACTCTTCCCTTTGCAACTTCAAATCTCTGCGGCATGCTTGTAAGGAACTTTTTGATTATAATATCCTTATTAACGCCAATAACACCATCACAAGGTCCTGTCATACCCACATCGGTTATATATGCCGTACCAAAAGGAAAAATCCGCTCATCTGCTGTCTGAACATGGGTGTGTGTACCCAATACGCAGCTCACCCTTCCGTCCAAATACCATGCCATTGCTGTTTTTTCAGAGGTAGCTTCTGCATGAAAATCCACGATAACAGCCTTGACCTCCTTTTTTATATGCTCCAACTCCCTATCGGCAGCTTTAAACGGGCAGTCTATGTTATCCATATATATTCTGCCTAAAAGGTTCATAATTGCCAATTTTCCATTCTTGCCGTTTAGTATGGCATAACCCTTTCCGGGCAAATCCTGAGAATAATTTGCGGGTCTTGCAAGCCTATTATCACTCTCTATGAAATTTAATATCTCATTTTTTGACCATGTATGATTACCCATGGTTATGCCGTCCACTCCACTACTATACAGTTCCTGGGCAATTACATACGTTATTCCGCTTCCCCCGGCAGCATTTTCACCATTAGCAATACAAAAGTCAATCTCTTCTTCCTTTTTTAATTTACTTATCATTTCTTTTGCTGCTTTTCTTCCGGGACTTCCGACAATATCACCTATAAACAAAACCCTCAAACTTAGTCCTCCATTTCAATATCAAATCTATATTAAACACTCTATAAAGCACAAAAAGCGTGTCTCCACGCTTTTTGTGTATATTAATCTTTACTATTTTGCATATTCAATAGCTCTAACTTCTCTTATTACATTCACTTTTATCTGACCCGGATACTCAAGTTCATTCTCAATCTTCTTAACTATCTCACGAGTCATCATTACCATACCTTCGTCAGAAACATCTTCAGGCTTAACCATAATCCTGACTTCCCTACCTGCTTGAATCGCAAAAGACTTTTCTACCCCATTGAAAGAATTTGCGATTTCTTCAAGTTTTTCCAGACGTTTAATGTATGATTCCAAAGTTTCTCTTCTCGCACCAGGTCTTGCCGCAGAAATAGAATCTGCTGCCTGAACAAGCACCGCTACTATTGAAGTAGCTTCTATATCTCCATGGTGAGATAAAATTGCACTTACTACATCATTATTTTCTCTGTATTTCTTTGCTAGGTCGGCTCCTATAGTAACATGTGAGCCTTCCATTTCATGGTCTACCGCTTTTCCAATATCATGCAGCAAACCTGCTCTCTTCGCAAGAGTTACATCAACACCAAGCTCGGATGCCATCAATCCTGCCAACTGTGCTACTTCTATAGAATGATTAAGTACATTCTGTCCGTAGCTTGTCCTAAATCTAAGCTTACCTAACAGCTTAATAACTTCAGGGTGCAATCCGTGTACTCCTGTCTCAAATGTAGCACGGTCACCTTCCTGACGGATTGTGTTTTCAACTTCCTTCTTGGCCTTTTCAACCATTTCTTCTATTCTGGCAGGATGAATTCTACCGTCCAAAATAAGTTTTTCCAATGTTATCCTTGCCACTTCTCTCTTGATTGGATCAAAGCCAGATAGGATAACTGCTTCTGGTGTATCATCGATGATAAGATCAATACCTGTTAATGTTTCAAGAGTTCTGATATTACGTCCTTCACGACCGATGATTCTTCCCTTCATTTCGTCATTTGGCAGTGGAACTACAGATACTGTGATTTCTGAGACATGGTCTGCAGCACACTTCTGTATTGAGCAGGCAATTATATCCTTTGCCTTCTTATCCGCTTCCTCTTTTGCTTTTGCTTCAATTTCTTTTATAAGAATAGCAGCTTCGTGCTTAACTTCGCTTTCAATGTTCTTAAGCAAATAATCCTTTGCATCTTCAACTGAAAGTCCAGATATTCTTTCCAACTCTTCAATCTGCTTCTTCTGAATCTCAAGAGTTTTATCCTGAAGGGTTTGAACATCTTTTGTTTTCTTGTTAAGCTGTTCATCCTTCTGCTCCAGGGTCTCCATCTTACGATCCAAGGTCTCTTCTTTCTGCAAAAGCCTTCTTTCCAGTCTTTGAACCTCATTTCTTCTGTCTCTGATCTCTTTTTCAAGTGTTTCTTTACTTCTGTGGATTTCTTCTTTAGCTTCAAGGAGTACTTCTCTTTTCTTACTTTCAGCTTGCTTTACCGCTTCGTTAAGTATCTTAACTGCTTCGTTTTCAGCACCGCCTATTTTTTCCTCAGCTTGTTTTTTTCTATACTTAATTCCCAACTTGAAAAATATGAATGAAGCAATTCCTGCAATTACCAAACCAATTAATAAACCTATTGCTAAGTCTATGATACACACCTCCTTGTTATTCAGTTTTCAATGGACAGTTGCCAATGCATAAACATACCCATTAGCATAAACTCATTGTAAACTTTTTTAAAATTTATGTCAAGAATCAATTAATCTATAAAGATTGATAAGTTATAATAATTCCCTATTAAGTTTTCCCCGACCCATTACCCCTAATGCTCCTTTGACCTTACATTCTGCAGGGGAATTAGAGTAGTTGCTGTGTAATTGCTGTGTAATCGGTATATTACTTTGTAATAAATATACTTCATAGCAAATTCATACAATCCCTTTTACTATATTGAGCTACAATAATGGAGTTTTACTTTCTATGAAATTATATTACATAAAATCAAGATAAAATTGGAATAAAAAACAATAAAACCTCTTTAATCAAGAGGTTTTATTGTTTCTGGAAATTTTATTTTGCTGGCTGCGGATCAAGGATTCGAACCCTGACAGACTGAACCAGAATCAGTTGTGCTACCATTACACAAATCCGCATCATTCGTGACAAAGGGTATTATAGCATAATAGAATTACCATTGCAATAGCTTTTTCTAAATTTTTTAATCGGTTATTTATGGTTATTTATGGAGCACTTTTTATGTTTATTTCGAAAACTCATCAACAACCTTTATAATGACAGGCCCTATTAGCACCGAAAACAGTGTAGGAAAAATGAACAGAACCATTGGTATCAGCATTTTAACAGGTGCCTTCATAGCCTTTTCCTGAGCCCTCTGCCTTCTCTTCTGCCTCATCTGCTCCGATTGAATTCTTAATACATTACCTATGCTTACGCCTAATTGGTCTGCTTGTATTATCGATCCTATGAATGTCGTAAGGTCTGGTAAGTTTACCCTTTGTGCCATATCCTTTAAAGCGTCTTTCTTTTGTTTTCCGACTTTTATTTCCTGGAGAACATTTTCAAATTCTTTTGCCAGTGCACCAGGCATTTTGTCAATTACCTTGGCAAGTGCTCCATCAAAACCAAGACCGGCTTCAACGCTTACAGTTAAGAGGTCAAGAACATCCGGCATTGAGTTTCTTATTTGCCTCTGTCTTTCAAGGGTTTTTCTGTTTAAAATGAATCTTGGAAGAAGTATTGACATAATCACTTCAATAATTACCAAAAGCACTATTGACGAAATTTGGAAGCTCCTAAAGTATCCTATGGCAGAAGTTAAAACCGATAAACACACCATAATAATCAGTTGGATATTTATCCAGTCGTTAACCGACAGATTATAGGGATTGCCTGCTATTACCACCTTTCTTTCAAAGTTTAAAATGATCTCCTTCGGAGTATATTTCAAAACAGCTCTGCTCAAGCTAAAAAGAATAGGTCGGACAACTCTGACAAAAATAGGCTGATTCAGCTCACTGTCCATATCCTTCTGTTCTTCCTTTGATATGTTATCAAGCCTTATCAAAATAATTTGTTTTTTTCTAAAAAATCCTCCGAATATGGCATATACCACCAGATATGAAGAAAGAAAAACCATAACAAGGACTAAAGCCATCATAATGAAGCACTCCTAAATTTCAATTTTAACAATCCTGCTTATAAAGTATATTCCTATGAGCTCCATCAGCACTGAAAAACCTAGTATCGCTATTCCAAGGGGATTAGTAAACAATAATATCATGTATTCACGATTTATTACAAACAATATAATCCCTAAGACTAACGGTAATATTGAAATAATAAACCCTGATGCTCTTCCCTGTGCAGTTACGGTCTTTACTTCTCCCTTTATTTTAACCCTTTCACGTATTGTGGTAGATATATTATCCAGAACTTCTGAAAGGTTTCCGCCAACCTGTCTCTGTATTAGCACAGCTGTAACCACAAGTTCCAAATCATCGCTTTTTATCCTGGCAACAAGGTTTTCCAATGCTTTCTCAGTGGTAAGCCCAAGATTTACTTCCTTTTGCATAAATGCGAACTCCTCTGCTATTGGACCTGTCATTTCCTTAGAAATAATATCTACTGACTGGAAAAAACTGTAACCTGCCTTAAGAGAATTTGACATGAGCACTATGGCATCTGATAACTGCTCATTCAATGTTTTTAACCTTTTCTTAATTCGAGCTTTCAGGAATATTGAGGGAAACAGCCATCCGAATATGGACACAAATAGTGAAAGCAGTACTGAATTTGAAGCTATAAAAGTAAAAAATCCAAATACAACCATAAGTATCAATGATATTGTCATAAACTCTTCTGCTTTTAGAAGCAAGTGAGCCCTTATCAATTTTCTTTGTGTTTCCTTCTTGTAATTGTCAAGGAATCTTGCATGCCCAATACCCCGGGATATAATACCAAGTCCCACTTTGTATTCCCTGCTTGGTGCTTTTCTTTTATCTTCATGGATTTGGTCGGTATTTATGTATTGTTTAATCCTTGAGACTGCTTTTTGCTTGCTTTTTATAAACTTTAAAACCACATAGCTTAACAGAAATACTGTTATGAAGGTTGATAGGATAGCCAGATAAAACACTGTTCACCCCTCCTTTTCCTAAACATGGACAAACTCACGAAGTCATTTTCCTAAACACTAAACAAATCCTGGGGCAGTATAATACCCGCCTTATCAAACTTGTCAAAGAATTTGGGCTTAATTCCGGTGGGCACTACATCCCCCATCATCTTTCCGTTTTCATCCTTGCCCTTCTGTTTATATACAAAAATATCCTGCAGGGTGATAATATCACCTTCCATTCCTACAACTTCTGTTATATGTGTAATTTTTCTGCTTCCATCCTTCAAACGGGATTGTTGAACAATAAGATCAACAGCGGATGCAATCTGTTCTCTTATAGCTCTGACCGGTAACTCCATTCCTGCCATAAGAACCATGGTTTCAAGCCTTGCCACCATATCTCTCGGAGTGTTGGCATGCCCTGTTGTAAGAGAGCCGTCATGTCCTGTATTCATTGCTTGAAGCATATCAAGTGCCTCTCCGCTTCTAACCTCTCCAACAACTATTCTGTCAGGCCTCATACGAAGGGAGTTTCTCACAAGGTCCCTTATAGTTATGGCACCTTTTCCCTCTATATTGGGCGGTCTTGTTTCAAGCCTTACTACATGCTCCTGCCTTAGCTGTATTTCCGCTGCATCCTCAATAGTCACTATTCGTTCATCATCAGGTATAAAGGATGATATTACATTGAGAGTTGTGGTTTTACCGCTTCCTGTACCACCTGAAACTACTATGTTTAACCTTGACTCGACGCATGCCTTTAAAAACATGGCGATATTAGGTGTAATGGTGCCGAAGTTTATCAGATCCTTCACTGTATAAGGCTTTTCTGAAAACTTTCTTATAGTGATCGTTGGGCCATTTAATGCTAATGGAGGTATTATGACATTGACACGTGAACCGTTAGGAAGTCTTGCATCAACCATAGGCGAACTCTCATCAATCCTTCTGCCAAGAGGTGCTACAATCTTTTCTATAACATGCATCACATGTTGCTCATCCTTGAAAGTTACATCACTTAGAGTAAGTCTGCCTTTTTTTTCAACATATACCTGATCAGGACCATTTACCATAATTTCCGACACTGAGGAATCATGTATCAGCGGGTTTATTGGCCCAAAGCCTATAGTTTCATCAATGACCTCAGAAATAATCTTCTGCCTGTCATTTTTGGAAAAGTAGCTGGTCTCCTGCTCTAAAATCTCCTCAGCAATAGCAGTTATTTCATTCTTAAGCCCTTCATCATCTTCATCCGGTTCCATGTTCTTAAAGGCTTCTGTCTTAATTTGCTCAATAATTTTGCTGTGTATTTTAGCCTTAACATCTGCAAAAGGATCTTCCTTTTCAGTCTGAGGCTTTTTTGATTTTATGCTTTTATTTTCAGTTACATCAATATTCTTTTCTTTCTGAAGCCTTTCCAATAATGACATTGTAATTCCTCCAACACATAATTATTTATCAGAATATAGAAAAATCAATAAATTCCCAACAGCCTTTTTATTGTACTCTTTTCCTTTTGCTCAGCAGCTTTTTCCATCGTCAACTCATCAGCCATGCCTACAATGGCTTTTGCAACCTTAGTCTCAGTGCGGGTCATTACAAATGGGAACCCCTTATTTGCAGAAGTTACTACTGTAGCACTATCCTCAGGTAAATAGGACCAAATAGTATACTTTAAGGTCTCCTCAAAGTCCTTATATTTTATTCCGAACTGCTCTGACGCTTTGTTCAATACAATCTTTGTCCTTTCTTTGGAGTAATGCAGTGATTCCATAATATCAAGACCGGACTTCACATTCTTTATAGTGGGCAAATCAAGGGTAGAAACCATAAGAATCTTGTCAGACATGTCTAAAGACGTCAATACCGTTTCATGGAAACTTGCCGATGTATCAATAATTACATAATGATAATTTTCCTTAAGAGTTTTTATGATTTTTTCTACATGTGAGGAAGTTATGTATTCGGCATACTCAGGTTTTAGAGGTGCAGGCAGTACCTTTACACCTGAAAAATGAGTCACTAGATAGTCGTCCAAAAGATTGGCATCTAGTATATTTATTTCTTTAATCAAATCGCTGATAGTGTTTTTAACTGTAACATTCAGCATGATTGCCACATCTCCGAACTGCAAATCAAGATCTATAAGTGCAACTTTCTTTTTTGTATTTCTGGCAATACAAACAGCAAGATTTGATGATATTGTTGTTTTCCCTACACCGCCTTTGGTGCTGAATACAGTTATCACCTTTGACTTTATGTCTTCATGAACCCGGCCAATCCCGATATTTTCCTTTCTTTTCGCTTCTGCTTCAAAAGTGTTCATTATACTTACTATCAAATCATCGCTGGAAAAGGGTTTTGTTATGAATTCACGGGCACCTGCAGACATGGCTTTCCGCAAATATTCCTGCTCTCCTTGAACCGACATTATTATAACACTGGTTTCAGGAATTTCTATACTAATCTGGGAAGTAGCCTTAATTCCGTCCATTATCGGCATATTTATATCCATTAAAACTACATCAGGTCTTAATTCTTTTGCAATATTGACAGCTTCATTGCCATTCTCTGCTTCCCCTATTACCTCAAATCGCTTTTCGAAAGCCAGGATGGTTTTTATGTTACTTCTGGTTTCTTCTGAATCGTCAACTATTAAAACCCTTATTTTATCCATACACCTACCTCCTTTCCATTATTTAGCCTTTGCAGTCTCCTGAAGCTGATTACCAGTCTCCCTACGGCTATACGGTACAACTTTGGAGTTCCTTTCGCTCGTCACATCGGTCCTTGTAACTCCCTGAGTTTTTTTAGTGCTGTTATCCCCAACGGACCTTAATGCAAGGCGTATTGTTGCAAATTCACTAACATATACCAACCGTTCAGCTTCCTCAGGCGTCAATGCAAATGTTACGGTTTTGGCACTTTGAGAAGTCTTGTCATCCTTTTCAATAATCTGTTCTTGTCCTAGAGCAAGAACCAGTATATTCTCCAATGCAGTCTTTGTCATTCTCGGATAAATTATTATATCATTCTTGTCTTCCATCTCTTCCTTTTCGAAGTTTGCAATGATATCAACGTAATCACCTGGCCTAATGAGATTGGATACAGCAATCTGTTCATTTATATTGATGCTCAAGGCCCTTTTTCCCTCCGGAACATTGTAAACAAGGTCAGTCTTGTCATCGCTTACCAGTCTGTCACTAAGTATCTGCTCTCCTTCAAGGATTGTGTCCCTGGTCATCTTGCCGATTATATCCTTCTTATCCTTTATCGCTTTTTTATTTGCCAATTCAACAGGAATATCCTCAACCCTCAGGTCACCTTCTGTTATCTTCTGCTTTACTGCCAGATCCTTAGAAGCAACAAAAACCCTGACCGTGTCTTCTTTAACAATCTGGGTTTTTGCAGATGCATCTTTTAGGTAAAAATAAATTATAAATGTAGTAATGAAAGCCATAAATAATGCAACGAAAATAATTTTCCTGTTTACGGTTTCCATAATGTCTCCTCCTTGATTACTCAACCCTCATCACTGTTTTAGCCTTAAGATGAACTGATTTATTCAAAATGGCACTAATTACAGGAGTAATCAGCACATTATCGTATTCAACGGTTATAGTTACCTGCTCGCCTTTTTTTCTATAGCTTTCAGGTGGATATATGGTTATGGACCGTTTACCCGAATCCATCGTGTTTGTTAAATCATTAGCCAAGGATACAATATCCGTATCCGTTCCACCTACTGCTGCTTTTCTTGCACATTCCCTTGAAGCGTTACTTAGCACTATATAATTATTAAACATAATACCGAAGTCTACAATCCCCATAAGAATCAAAACAACTATGGGAAGTACCAGTGCTGTCTCAACAACTGCCTGCCCTCTTTTGGACGAAGTAATTTTTACATCCATAAAACCATCCCCTAGTTAAACAATTGTGTTATTTGTTCTGTCAGATAAAAGATCATTTACACTTTTATGCAAGTTATATTGTAAGAAATTATGGCGTCTATATTAAAAGTGATAAATGTAAGATTATTAACACTTTTAATATAGTTTAGACACCATAATTTCTTTCATATCAAACAAATATATATGATCAGTTCATATTATTTGATACATTGTTAAACATATTTGCGATCTTTGGCCCAAGTACTACAAGAGCTGCAATAACCGCTACCGCTATAAGTGATATAATAAGTCCGTACTCTACCATGCCCTGTCCTTTTTTGCTATGTGTATAAGCCTTTAAATAATCGATATACATTTTAATCATAGAAAATACCACCTTTCAAATTTTATACCCATTTATTTTTCTTTGTTTCATTCACCTTTAATTTAATTATAAAGCTATTGTATTGCACCTTCCATACGCCATTAGGACTTAATTTCACAGCAATTATGCCTATAAAAAAAGAATAGGATATTCCTATTCTCTAGTACTTTATAACTATGTGAGAGCCATCTTTTAAGACTTTATGTTATGCTTGAATGCGTAGATCGCTGCCTGTGTTCTATCCGATACATTCAGTTTCTTAAATATATTTGAAACATGATTCTTTACTGTTTTTTCACTGATATAAAGCTTTTTGGCTATTTCTTTATTAATGAGTCCTTCCGCAATCAATTCAATAACCTCGACTTCTCTTGATGTCAATATATTTTCTTCCTCTTTTCCCTTTGTATGGGTTGATATTCTGCTGAATTCCTTCACTAATTCACTTGTCATATTAGGCTGTACATATGTATTTCCATTTGCTACTGTCCGAATTGCCTCTATCAATACAGATGATTCCGCATCCTTTAAAACATATCCTTCAGCCCCAAGCTGTAAGGTTTTAAACAAATACTCCCTGTCCTGATGTATTGTAAGCACGACAATCCTATGGCCATCCTCATCCTTTTTCAATTCTTCAATAGCCTGTAACCCGTTCATACCAGGCATATTGATATCCATCAGTATTACATCAGGCTTATATTCCCTTGTAAACTTCACAGCCTCCTCACCATTTGAAGCCTGTGATATAACCTCAATATCATTTTCAAGTTCCAATATCTGCTTAATTCCCTGCCTTACCATATGATGATCATCTGCGATAAGAACCTTAATTATTTTCATCTGCATCCCCCTCATTTTGCTTTAAAGGTATCATAATGCTTAACCTAGTACCAGAACCAGTGTGAGAACTTATGTTAAACTCACCCTCCAAAAGCTCAACCCTTTCCCTCATACTGTAAAGTCCGAAGCCTCCCTCAATATCTTCATGCTTAACTTTAAGATTTTCCACATCAAAACCAACACCGTCATCATTGATAGAGAGCCTAAGCTTATCTTGCATAAATTCAACTTTAATGGTAACACTATTGGCTTTAGCATGTTTTCTGATATTACTCAATGCTTCCTGTACAATTCTGAAAACAGTTAAAGAAATTACAGTTCTAATATCACTTATGCTTCCCCTAGATTTAAACAGGACATCTATATTATTTTCTTCCTGAAAAGTTGATATATGCCTTTGAAGAGTAGGTACAAGGCCTAAGTCATCAAGAGACATTGGCCTTAAATTATATATAATTTTTCTTACATCAACCAGGCTCTCTCTTACAATCCTTTTCAGATTCTGCAGCTCAAACCTGGCCTTCTCGATATCTACATCAATGAGTTTTTCGCATATTTCTGCTTTCAATACAACGTTTGACATGGACTGAGCAGGGCCATCATGAATCTCTCTTGCAACTCTCTGGCGTTCATCCTCCTGTGCCTTGATAATCCTGATTCCCCAGACTTGCTTCTGCTGCATGTCTTCTATTTGATTTCCCAAGTTAATAAGATCACCACATAGATATTCCATTGCAACACCAACATGAGCCATCAAATTGTCAGCTCTTTTAACAGTTTTTAAAACTTCTTTAATCCTTACCTCTAAATCATTCCTTCTTTTTATAAAATACTTTTCTTTTTCCCTTTTTATCACAAGCTCTATACGTAGATTATCGGCTTTTTCGTAAGCCTGCTTTAGTTCTTCCTGTGAGAATTTTTCAAAATTCTTATTTACCACCATTAGCTTTTTTCTACTGTTTTGGAGCTCCTTTTCAATTTCATCTACCTCTTTTATTAGCTCAGCAGTCTCAGTTTTTAATAATTCAAGCTCAGCTACTAGATTTTTATGCTCTTTCCGGGCACCTTCGGCTATCTCACAAATCTCTTTTTTACTTCCATTAATAGCATCAACTACTTTTTTAATTATTTCATCCATCTTTGAAGCATCGAATTTGTAATTAGCCATAAAAAATCCTCCTGCTGGTTTAAGGATTTTGAAATGAATAAGAAATGATAAAAATACAGAATATAAATAATATTCTACATCCACAGGATAATCCCTTTAATTAGCCACCGATAATCCATTTGTTATCCAGTTCATTTTTCACGCCCATCTCATCTAACGTCCTTTTTACCGCTTTATACAATGCCACTGCCGTTTCCTGCCTGAAGTACTCTGTACTAAGTTTACTCCTGTCGCTATAATTTGATATATAGCCTATCTCAGCAATTACAGCTGCCATTTTGGTTCTGTGCAAAACGGACAGATTAGGCCTTGCAATAATCCCGTTATCTATTGTACCAAGCCTTTTAACAAGTTCTTCCTGAACAATTTGTGCGAATCTCTCTCCATTTATTTTTCCATTACTTTCTCCCGGACAGTACAGGGTTTCAGTTCCTTTATAATTAGGGCTGTCAGGCATATTGTTGTTGTGAATACTCAAAAATAATGTAACATCTTTTTCATTTGCCAGATCAGACCTCGCTCTAAGTCCAACAGACTCATCTTCTTTTCTGGTATAAAGAACTTTAAATCCGTCATCCTCCAACAGTTTACCTAATTTTAAAGATATATCGAGATTTAATGCCTTTTCATAAATATTACCAAAGTATGTTCCCAGATCCTCTCCGCCATGCCCGGGATCTATCAATAAAAGCACCTCTTTTTTAACAGGTGTGGAAGTTGGAAGAACATTAGTACTTTTTTGAGGAACAGTCTCAGATTGTATTTTGTCGTCCTTATCACTAAATGTTGGAGATTCCGCATTCATAATATACTTGTTGAAAAAAAAGGCAGTATTTAAAATTACAAACAATACCGATAGTAATATTATCAGGGATCTTATAAATAAGGAATCCATCTTAAATTTTTTTCTCATAAGCTCCACCTTTATGGATTAGTATTTACTTTTTAATATTTTAATTTTTCTTGTTGATTAACTTTAAGAAAATTTACGACTCATACTTTATACATTTAATCTATATGAAAAGTTTTAATAATCTTACATTTATCAGAGCAAATAACGAACTGTTCAAAGGAGTTTGCGACAGACAAATGTAATAGATTATTCACTTTTCATCTAGATTAAAAGTGTTAATATTCTTACATTTGGCGGAGCAAATAACGAACGGTTCAACGGAATTTGCGACAGACAAATGTAATAGATTTATCACTTTTAATCTATATATAATTATCGGCTTTTTCAGTTATAATATCTAGCTGAATTAAGTACCTTACATACCTGAATTTTATAACAGTTCAAATTTTATGTAAATTAAATTGGTATTTAGTCTTAAAAGCATTTAATTCCTCAAAAAGTTTGCTTAAATAAACAAACTTTTTGGGAGGAATAAAAATAAGTAATTTGCTTAGGCATGCCCCTAATATAACTTACCGTATAATTTCGCTTTCTAAGGCATTCCTTAACTCGTGAACACACGCTCAAAACGGTAAGTGATATTTCAATCATGCCTTAATGAATATATCTGTTTACATCATTCAATGTAATACCTTCGTGGAGTGCAATATTGATACCGTTAGCTATGACCTTTGATATTCTTTCAATTATGTCGTCAATCTCCTTTGGTGTTACTATTAGATTGCCCACATATGGCTCCAATACTTCCCTAATGAGCATATGCTTTTCATTTCTGTCAATCTCATTAAGCATGTTATAAAACTCTGTGCCCTTAGATGCATGTTTTATAAGGCTGTCCATAGCAAGATCTATTGCATCATTGGCTATAGTAGCAGCTTCGACAACTGTAGGCACTCCGACAGCAATAACAGGAACTCCCATAGTAGTCTTGGAAAGCTCCATTCTTTTATTCCCAACACCTGAACCGGGTGATATTCCCGTATCAGCAATCTGAATCGTCGTACTCATACGCTCTGTTTTTCTTGATGCAAGAGCATCAATTGCTATTATGAGCTCAGGCTTTATTTTATCAACAATTCCCTTTATTATCTCACCTGTTTCTATTCCTGTAATACCAAGCACTCCAGGGGCTACAGCACATACAGACCTGACACCGTCATCAACCTGTTCAGGCACATACTCCAATAAGTGTCTTGTAACCATAAGGCTTGATACCACCTTTGGACCTAGTGCATCGGGTGTTACATTCCAATTCCCCAAACCTACAACAAGGACAGTTGAATTTTTCCCTAAATTAACAAGCTTCTGAAGTTCCTTTGAAAACTCACGACTGGACTCTTCAACAAGATCCTGATCATTCTCTCTAAGCCTGGGTATCTCAAGCGTAATATAATTTCCCATTGGCTTCCCTATTGAATCTTCACCCATAAGAGTTGTAACTTTTACCCTGGTTATCTTGATATCTTCAGTACCATCATTCTCAACTTCCACTCCTGGTGGATGTCCTGCCGATTGATCGCTATTTGTGGCTGACTGTTTGATAAACATTTCATTTGCTTCTAAAGCTAAATCTGTCCTAATGCTTCTATTCATAATCATGCCCTTCCTTTATATCTACAAAGTGTTATTCTAAAATCAATTAATCTTTTACATTTATCTATCGCAAAATATCGTTAAAGCGTTCGTTATTTTGCTCTGCTAAATGCAAGATTAATAGTGATTTTAATATATTTATCTTTACAAAATATTTTTTCCTTGCATAATGGTTTCCATACTCATTGCCAAAGATAAATCTTAAAAAGTTTTTTAAATACCCTTGCAATTATGTTTTTTTCATGGTACAATACTTCATGATTATTAACTCGCAGGAGGTGAAAGGTTTGCCGAATATTAAGTCTGCAATAAAAAGAGTGAAGGTAACTCAAAAAAAGACATTAATAAATTCAATGAAGAAATCTACGCTTAAAACTTCAATTAAGAAATGTAAGGAAGCAATTGAAAGTAAGGATGCTAACGTTAAAGTTTCTTATACTGAAGCTATAAAAGCTATAGATAAAGCAGCAGCAAGAAAGTTGATACATAAGAACACCGCTGCGAGAAGGAAATCCAAGTTGGCTAAAGCATTGAATAAGATGGCTTAAACTTAAATCAGTAAGAAACTATACAAATATAAACGTACTTTATAAGTACGTTTTTTTGTTTGCTTTTTTATTTCAACGGTTATATATATTCTTGAATTTTATACATATTTTTCAATGCAAATATAAACTATATTTGCATTTTTTGTACAATTAATATATAATTAAATTATAGGGGTGTAATATGATTGATAAACTTAGTTATAATATTACAAGAAAAATAAGAGAGAATAATAGAGAAATAACCGACGAGAATGCAGAAATAATTACTTATGGTGCAAATATAATAATATCTCAAACAATAATTACAGCATTAATATTCATAGTTGCATTTTTTTTCGGAGTCTTTTCTTATGCATTTATATCCTTTATCATAGTGGGTTTACTAAGATCAACCGTTGGCGGTGCACACTCACACACACGACTTCAGTGTACTCTTATGCACTCCTTCTCTATCTTTGGCACCTTAATACTTTCAAGCTATATAAAATTAAACAGTTATTATCCTTCAATATTTTTACTTTTAATTAGTGTATTTATTACCTTAAAATATGCACCTGGTGAAACAGCTGAAGGACCTTTATATAGCAATAGCCAGAAGAGGAGTCAGAAAATAGCAGGGATAGCTATAGAAACAATAATTTTTTGTGCAGCCTTATTCCTTAAAAATATTAGTTTGCAGATATACTACATAGTAATTATCTCATCATTTATTCCAATAATATTTCTAACTCCCCTCGGTTACATGATTTTAAGGTGTAAAAGGAACTAAAATGATACGTTAAAAAGCAACACAAAATAAAAGTTATAGAAGGAAGGATGTGGTATAGTGAAAAAGGTGTTGAAAGATGTAGTCTCTAATATAATTACAGGCTTAACATCAAATGTTGCTTCAAAATGCTGGCCTTTTGCTTTCTATCAACCTAAAGCACCTAAAGCTTTAAGAAAAGGATAATAAACGCCAAAACACTTTAATCTTTTATCCATTCCATAATTTATGCATTAACAATTAACTGGCCTATTAGTAGTTATTTGTAATTTGGATATTAAGTTTAAAGTGTTTTTATTTTTGATTTCTCTATAAAAAGTCGCTGATGTGTTATAAAATCTCTAGTCTTTGAGAAAACAATGTATCTGTTACTGATGTTTTTAATGAACAATTCTGATTCCTCGAAATGATCTTGTTAACCTCCCAAAGTCCAAACCCGCTATGCCCAGACTTTGTAGTATACCCATTTTCAAATATTTTGTCTTTATTCAATTCACCTGCATAAGAATTTATTATTTCTATTACAATAATGTTATGAGAATTTTTGTTAATAGATAACTCTACGTATTTATTAGAAGATTCAAATGCAGCTTCAAGTGCATTATCCAAAAGTATGCCTAAGACTTTGCACAAATCATAAATCTTTACTTTTTCTATATTATATTCATCCATGATATTTATTATGAACTGGACATCCTTAAGCTCTGCAAATGATAGTTTTGAAAGTAGCAATCCATATAACGCAGGATTATTTTTTACATATTTGCTAAGGGGAAGGGTATTGTTTATTCTCCTGGTGTCGCTTTGCAGCTGCTGGTAATATTTTTTTAGCCCGCTTATATCATTTAATGCAATATATCCGCCAATTGCCTGAACATTATTGTTAAAGTCATGCTTAAATCCCCTTAAGCCGTCAATAATATCATCAAGTGTTTTTATGTAATCTTTCTGGAACTCAACTTCCCTGCTTTTAACCTCAAGCTCGGATGATTTTATTGAGTTATAAAAACATAATATCAGAAGAACGAGAACCGCAAATACATTAAAATATACCATACTGGTATCAATATTTTTGGAATTATTCAAATAATACAAAATATTCGGTACAATCAAAATTGCACTTATAATTGAGTTGGCAAGTATGCTAAAAGACCTTTTTTTATTAATATCTTCAGGTATATCAACTTTCAATCTCATATAGAATACAGCAATAGCCATTGCTAGATAAAGCACCATTCCTATTATTCTTAATAAGATCATGTTAGGATATGTGCTAGCCCAAGTATTGACATCGAACTTACTACCTATTGATATTTTTAATATGGCAGACCCCAAGTAATCAAACAGTGCACTAATAACGATCAATAAGGATGTAGCCACTATAGAATGAACAACCTGAAAGCCCAATATAAACTTTAAAGTTGAAGTCATAATTATTATATAAAGAAAAACGTTTATAGGATTGTTATTTCCTAATATTACTGTAAATAAAGTTTGTGCTGCTGTATTTACCAATGAAAAGGCAATTAATTTTTTTAGATCAATAGTTTTATTAAAAATATTTAATACCAGAAACCCCTGTAGTAGAAAAAACACAAATTGCACAACATTTTGTACAATAACATCCAAAATATCCCCTCCAAATCAAGAAAAAATATTAAATGCTTAAATTCCTGTTGTATTATATTAATTTATTCCTGCCAGGAGCATTTCAACTGCTACTCTGTCATTAATCCTACCGGTCTTTACTGCAACATCCAATTCAAGACTTTCCTCTACAATCCTCTTGAGTACGCTTAGCTCAAATTCCTTTGATTGCTTCATTATTTTACCTGCTATATATGGTGATACACCTATCTTTGCTGCAGCATCATTTATATTTGCACCTGCCTGGCTTAAAAGCTTCATAGATAATAGCTGGTTAAACTGTCTTGCAATCATGTATAGAATTTTAGGCATAGGTTCCTTTAAAACAACCATTTCTTCAAGAATAACAAATGCCTTTGTCCTGTCTTTTGCTGCAATAGCATCAGTCAAATCGAAAATGCGGCTTTTTATGGATTTAGTACACACCTTTTCAACATCTTGTGCAGAAAGCGTTTCTTTATTGCCCAAAAAAAGAATCAGCTTTTCAGCCTCATTATAAATTTCAATCATCCCCTGGTCGCAGTTGTTTACAATCACAGAGGCCAATTCCTGACTAATATTTTTGTTTTTAGCCCTAAACAATTTTACAACCCATCTTACCAATTCAGGTGGTTTTTGAAATGGAAACTCAACAATTAGCCCATTCTTTTTAACTAAGTCAATTACCTTTAGTCTTTTGTCAACTTCCTCTTCTATAAATATAAGACAAGTATAAGATGGAACGCTTTGCATAAGCATTGCAAGATTGTCCTTCTTCCCATCTGTTTTTTCACTGTCGGACTTTTTTGATGCTTTGAATATCCCTGAATTCTTTACTAAAACAAGCTTTCTCTCTGAAAACAATGGTACTGTCTCACAATTGTCAGCAAGCTTCCCTAAGTCAACCTTCCCTTCCATAACAATCTTATTCATATCTTTCATATTGCCGCCAACTATTTTGGCCTCAATTGATTGTAAGTATAAATTCTTTAAATATTCCTCATGGCCATAAAAAAGATATAAATTTTTAAACTTATTCGACTTGATATGTTCCTTTAGTATATCCAGACTCATTGTTTCACCCGTTTTATTACTAATTATTTATTCCACAATGGTAATTGTATCATTAAAGTTACACTATTAAAAGAAAAAAAATATAGAAATGTCACTCATTATGAAAATTATGTCAATTCTTCGCACCCTCCAAACTTTGTAAGTGATAGTGCGTATAAAAATGGTGTATACCTTATATTAAAATAAGCCTGCAAATCAATTTTCTTAAAACCTTTAAAACTGGGAAATACATTAGCTTCAATTAACCAAAGATTTTGGTCCACATCTAGAGCAACATCAATACCAAATTCCGAATAATGATTTCCTGATTTATTCATGTAATCGCAAAATTTTCCGCAAAACTGCAAAATTCCTTCATGAAATGATGTTGATTGTTCTCTGAAAGACCTCCGAATAGCTTCATCAATGGTCAAAGCATAGCCTCCTCTAGAAATATTTGTAATGTGACTGCCGTTTTTTGAAACCCGGCACTCAATCCCCGAACATTGCCATGTTCTGTCTGCATTCTTTTGCATAACGACCCTTATATCGAAAGGACAACTGTCTATGGTAGCCAATGATAAAAATTTCTGAAGAATGTATTTATTAAATAGATTGTTGTTTTGATCAAAAAATTCCCTAAGTTCACTGATTTTATAAGTTTCAACGACAGGCAACACTAATCTGTAATCAGTAACCTTGTAATTGTCTCCTTCCTTTTCGATAATTAATATTCCTCTTCCTCTTGATAGATCAATTGGTTTTAATATTGCCCTCACATGCTTATCTATAAAACTTATAATCTGGTCAAAATCATGTGTCAGCTGCGTTGGTGGAAGGAAATCACGAAGTTCCTCATTCTTATCGATATATTCATATAGTTCAAACTTTGTAAACCTGCAGGAATTGAATAATCTTCCACCTGTTTCTCTTATAAGTCTTTTTATGTCATTGGGATTCGAATGAAAATCCCTCCTGTATATAACCTCTGGAAGTGGAAAATAGCCATAATCCCAACTATGTGACAGACTGTCATAATATAGCCCGAATGCTATACGCTCCTTCCAATTAATAGTTTTTGGAGAAAATGCATAAATAAGTCCTCCAATTTTATCATAAATTCCGAATCTATCTGAATATTTCTCCATATGTCTGGGACTATATTTATAAATATTATTGCCCAATAAAAGCCCGATAACAGGTCCTATTGAAATTGCATTTCTCTCAACACAGATCCTGTAAGTCAACATTTCAGGAATAAGCAATTTGTTTCTTAATCCAATTGATATTCCAATTATTCCAGGGTCGTCATATGTGCTGTTCATACTCATATCAAAAAATTCCGAATACTTTACCACAGCACTGACAGTCCTACCCCCAAAACATACAAAAACTCTATTCGGATACATGCCCATCATTGATAACGGCAAGAATATAATATCCTTATCCGATACTTCCAGCTTAAATTTAGCCCACATCATTTCCACCAACCTTATGTGAATTCCGACAATTGAAAAAGCTATATCAAATGTGATTATTTTTTTATATATGTGCAATTTGAATATGCTAGGTATATCTTAACCTATCTATATATATTAAAAATTGCAGATTATATGAGTAGAAAATGTAAATAACCATTGAGATTTACATAATCACATAACAATATAGATTAAAAGTGATTAATTCTATATTTTAGAATATGCCAAATTAACATAATGTGATACTTTTTCATTTCATAAAGAAGAGATTCATTGCATGGTCAAGAAAATCAATTTTCGAGGGTCTTCCATATTTCAATATCTTTACCGTTAGTCCTCATCAATACCGTTCCGTGGATATCTGTCCTTAAAACTTTCACATTCCTATTTTGCATCCTTTCCATTACAACATAAGCAGGATGTCCGAAGCTGTTATTTTTCCCCACACTTATAACTGCTATTTTGGGATCTACAGCTTTTAGAAAGTTCTCTGTAGTAGAACTAGCTGATCCATGATGTGCAACCTTTAATACATCTGCTTTTAGATCTGTGTTGTTTTCTAGTAAAATATTCTCGGTCTCTTTTTCGATATCCCCTGTAAAAAGAACACTTACATCTTTATAATTGAGCTTAAATACGATTGCACCGTTATTCTCAGGTGATTTGTTTATTTTGACGCCTTCTATGGGGTTTAGAATCTTAAGACTTGTATCATTGTCAAGCCCAATAATATCCCCAGCCTTGCATGCCCTTATTGTAGTCTTTTGATGGTCCGCTAGGCTCAAAAGCTTTGCATATGGCTTCAAATCCATCTCATGTGGAATAATGAGATTATCTACCTTAATATCCTTAAAAACAGTTAATAAGCCTTGCAAATGGTCATCATCTCCATGGGTTGAAACAACTAAATCAAGCTTTGTAACCCCATAGTCAAATAAAAACGGAACAACTGTATAATCACCCATATTATGCTTAAAATCCGTTCTTGATGCAAAACCTCCTCCATCTATCAGTACAGTTTTTCCTTTGTTGGTCACTATAAGTTGTGAATCACCTTCCCCAACATCTATAAACACAAGTCTCATATCCTTAGGGAAAAAGTACGATCCTGCAAATAGAAGCGATATTGCAGATATTGATATGACATAGTATCTGGGCTTTAATTTTATGTTATACGTAGGCCTAAGCCAAAATAAATATAGAATTGCAATATGGTAAATTAGAAAGCCTGGTATGGAAGGAGTAGCTATTTTTATTACTGCAAAAGGTATTTGTGATGATATTTTGGCTACATAAAGTATAAATGATAGAAATGAATTGCATACAAGCCCTAAAAGCTCTGCAGGAACAATGCTTATTTGTCCTATTATGACCATTACAATACCAAGTATTGTCAGAGCCTCAACCAGAGGAACTACTAAAAGGTTTGAAAGTAAAGAAATAATTGATATTTTGTTAAAATACATGGCACTTATAAGGACAACACCCATCTGTGCAGAAATGGTAGCAGCCAGGATATCAGAAATAAAAGAAGGTAGGAACTTAAAATCCAGCTTGCTTTTTAAATATTTATAAAACAGTACTAACGAAAGCGTTGCTCCAAAAGAAAGCTGAAACCCTATATCAAATAAAGTATAGGGGTTATATATGAGCAAAAGTATTAATGCAAACGATATACTTGTAAAAATGTCCGTTTCCCTTTTTAAGAGCTGCCCCACAAGTATTATAACAGCCATTATGACTGCCCTTGCTACTGAAGGTGAAAAACCTGTTATGAAAAGAAACATAATGAGTATTCCAATTATGGTAATATTGGATATCCTTTGTGACAGCCTCATCTTTTTAAAAACAAAAATTAATGGAAATACAATAAATGCGATATTCATTCCGGAAACCGCTGTCAAATGGGATAATCCTGCATCACTAAACGCATTTGCCATGTCCTCGCTCATATCCTCTGTATAGCCAATGAGCATACCATTTAGTAAAGCCGCTTGCTCCTTTGGAACGCATAATTTCACCATTTTGGTTATACGATTTCTTAAGCTTATTCCAACCTTTATCAGAGGATTTACACTTGATGAATCACCAATCTCAATACTATCGCTTTTCGCGTACATAGTAGCTGAAATACCCGATTTAAGAAGATGACTTCTATAATCAAAACCTCCCGGCACTCTTTTTCCATCAGGAATATTGATTTTTCCATTGACGATAATACTCATTCCATATACAAAAACCTGGGTTCCTGTCTTTGCTGGGACTGTAAGGAGAAGCTTGCCCTTTACTTTGTGCCCCTTACCATTAGCTATTATATTATCTGTCTTAATGGTATATACTGTCTTTGATTCTTTGAAATCAGGCTCGGAGCATATGAATCCAGCCACGCGAACGTCTTGACCTGAGAATTCCATAAATTTATCTGAATTGATTTTATTGATTATGGTGAACTCTGCTACACCTGTTATAAAAAAAATCATAATACCAAATATGACAATTGTATATTTTTTGTCTTTATGTTGGAAAGTAACTAGTATAGAGATTAACATCAATGCTGCAAAAGCGATATATACAGCTATCATGCCAATATATGCAGTAAATATACCAGCTATAAGGAACAATGAAAACAACAATAACGGCCTTTTCATAGTAGTTACCATGCCTCCATATAAAAATCGCAAAGTATTTTTCCACATTGATGCTTTGTCAAAAATTGTGACGTATCATACACTAATCAAAGAATGACTAAGGAATGACTAAATATCGAAAAAAAAGCTCCTTTTAAAGGAGCTTTAAATTTGGTGTTGTTATTTCAAAAATCTTCTTGCACTCATATAAGCATTAGAATAAAAACCTTCACTAAGACTGCTTATAACAACTTTATGTGCATTTGAACCTGATGAAGCATGAATAAACTTACCATCTCCAATATAGATTCCTGCATGGTTGATATAATTTTTTCCACCGTTGGTATCATAGAAAACAACATCTCCAGGCTTTAAGTTTGCTCTACTTACCTTTGTGCCTTGACGAGCCTGGTCAGCGGCAACACGTTCCAAGCTAATACCAAAATGGTTATAAACGTATGAAACAAAACCAGAACAATCAAAACCCTTAGGTGAACTGCCTCCATAAACATACTTTACACCTAAAAACTTCTTTGCGTAAGTAACAAGACTTTGACGTACATCAGAAACAGAATCGCTTGTTGCTGCTTCCTTACCGTCATCGGAGTTATCTCTTTGCTGATTTTCGTCAGTACCTCTCGATGTAGTATTTTTAGTTGAAGTTGATTTTGTAGAACTAGAAGTAGTGGAACCAGTTGATTTAGCATTGATAAAATCGCTGAAAACCCAACCCACTTTTCCATCAGAAGTACGAACCTTATACCAATTACCGGAAGAACTTAAAACACTGACACTGGTACCTTTCTTGAAGGTCCTAAGTACTAGTGAGTCAGTACTTGCATTTTCTCTTAAGTTGACATTATCTTCTTTAATTGTTGCTGATTGGGATGAAACCTGCTTAACAGTAACGAACTCGCTGCTAACCCATCCTGTAATACCTTTGTAAGATACTTTGTACCAACCATCCTTACTGCTTACTACAGTAACACTCGTCCCTTTTTCCAACTGTTCGAGAATGTCTGCAGAAGTACTTGGTGACTTTCTTATATTTAATATGTCACCCTTAACAACACCTGTTTTGCTACCTTCTGCATTAGCATAAGCAGCTACTGCAAAAGATAACGTCATAGACACACTTAAACAAATAAGTGCCTTTTTGAAACCAAACATATTTTCCTCCTATTTATAGCTTCCGAAGTTAGCTGTCGGGTTCGGGTAATAGGATCACCCCTACTATCTATCGATAGATTAACCCCAAAAATATTGGTTCCTCCGTACCTCCCTATCCCAAGGGAAGATTCAGCTATTTATTAAGTTTTTTACTTCATTGATATTATATACATCTTGACATGGTTTGTCAAATCAAACCTTGTTTTAATGTTATTATTGCCTAAATCATGTAAAATTTTTATAGGTTCTTCTGCATAATTATTACATTACACTGTTTATTAGAAATTTTTACACACTTATTCTTTCTTATATATACAGTAAATCCGAGTGATTTCCAAAAATGCCTGCCTTTAATATTCTCCTCAACAACTGCTAAATATGCCTCCGAAATATTTTTACAGTTCTTTAGATATGAAAGTCCTAAATTTATGGTTTCCCTACCATAGCCTTTTCTTTGGTAATAATGGTCTATTACTATTATCCTTATAAAAACCTTTCTTTGATCCTGAATCTCCAATTTACCTTTTAAGATTCCTATCATTTCATTATCTTCTTTTTTATATATACCTGCAAAAAACTCGCTTTCTGATTGAACCGAATCTTCATATATTGAAACCAAATCACTAATCTTAACCGGCATATCCCTTCCTGTTGCATACTTAAAATGCTCTATCTTATTATACCATGTTAGGATTTTTTCGAGTTCGTCAAAAGCTATGTCCCTTAAATATACATATTCACCTTGTATATTCATTGAAAGCATAATTCCTCCAGATTGCCATATAAAATGAAATATAAATTAAGAATGGCATTTAATACACTAAATTATTCGACATTTTTCTAATAAACCCTTTTTAGTCATGATCCAAAAATTAATTCCTCTATAAATTTAGCTCATGTCTTGACTTGAATTATATATAATAGCATTTGTTTTTTATATTAAAAGTGATAAATCTATTACATTTGTCTGTCGCAAATCCCGTTGAACCGTTCGTTATTTGCTCCGCCAAATGTAAGATTATTAACACTTTTAATATAGAACAATATTTCTTGCGATTTTGCAATCTTGATTGTTGTTGTGAAAAATAAAAAGAAGAAAGCATCTGGCAGTTTTCGCCAAATGCTTTCTTCTAAATTAATTAATTCTATTGCTTCAAGTCAAGGCTTTTAGATACCATAGTAAATGCCTCTGCTCTTGTTACCTTTCCATTTGGTACAAACTTGTTGCCACTATAGCCGTTGATCAATTTAATATCATAAGCTGTTGTAACATAACCTACCGCCCATTTAGGAATGCTATTAGCATCGGTAAATCCAAGTTTGTTTGTAGATTCCTTATAACCAATAGATCTTACAAGCATTGCTGCCATCTCAGTTCTGGTCAAAATATTTGATGCTCTGAATGTCTTATCGTTATAACCCTCAATTATTCCAGCCTTATACGCAGCATAAACATATGGTTTTGCCCAAGATGGTATATTGCTGTCATCCTTAAACTTAACATCTGGATTATCAACCAGCTTTAGACCTTTCATTTTAACGAAAACTACAGCTATCTCAGCTCTTGTTAACACTCCATTAGGTTTTATTGTTCCATCCTTATACCCTGTAATAATACCCTTCTGGATCAAATTAATTATATACTGTTCAGCCCAATGACCGCTAATATCAGAAGCTCCCGGATACTTATTAGTAGGTTGAATCACTACTGGTGTTGGTGTAGTCTTTGAAGTCGGTGTCTGTATTTTTATAGCAGTGGCTGTTGCTTTTGGTGTTGCAGTTGCAGTCGCTGTAGGCGTTGCTGTCGCTGTTGCAGTTGGTGTTGGTGTTGATGCGACATATCCACCACCGCTACCGGAACCTGATGATCCTTGAGTTGGTGTTGGTTTTACTGTTGATGTTGGTGTTGATGATACTGCATCTGTACCTGTTGGTGTTGGTGTTGATGATGCTGCATCTGTACCTGTTGGTGTCGGTGTATATGAAGCTGCTGGTGTTGCATCTGTAGCTTCTGCTGTTGGTGTTGATGATGCTGCATCTGTAGCTGTTGCTGTTGGTGTAACTGCATCTGTACCTGTTGGTGTCGGTGTATTTGCATCTGTACCTGTTACTGTTGGTGTAACTGCAGCTGTGCCTGTTGGTGTTGCTGTTGGTGTATTTGGTGCCTTAGTAGCTGTGTTTGTTGGCGTTGGCGTATTTGTTGGTTCTGGTGTTGCTGTGTTTGTTGGTGTTGGTGTATTTGTTGGTTTTGGTGTTGCTGTGTTTGTTGGTGTTGCTGTGTTTGTTGGTGTTGGCGTATTTGTTGGTTCTGGTGTTGCTGTATTTGTTGGTGTTGCTGTGTTTGTTGGAGTTGGAGTATTTGTTGGTTCTGGAGTTGCTGTTTTTGTTGCTGTTGCTGTATTTGTTGGTATTGCTGTATTTGTTGGTGTTGCTGTATTTGTTGGTTCTGGAGTTGCTGTGTTTGTTGGTGTTGATGTATTTGTTGGTTCAAGTGTCGGTTCTTCAGTTGGTGTTGGTGTTGCTGAAACTGGCAATTTAACACCACCATCTTGCCAAATAACATCTATTGTGTACATCTGTTCTTCATCCATATCAAAACTTGAAGCTGATCCAATAGAGTCGATCTTTATGAAAGCAGAATCGCCTGCATTGGCATTAATTTCAAATTTTAGATTTGCAAATACTCCAGCTTCATCTATAGGAAACTCTCCCTGTGATGCATCACTAAAGAGTATCTTAATAATTCCATCCGACTTCTTATTGCTTGAAAAATCATATGAATTCTTTACAATTTCGCCTAAGGATACCACTTGTTTTTTGGATGGAGGTACAAGTGTTAATGAACTGCTATCATACGTGATTGTAAAATTAATATTATTTATCCCATTGATTGGCATCTCTTCAAATTCAAAATTTACTGGTACCTCTACTGTCTCACCAGGAGCTCCATTTACCTCTCCAATTACTATTTTGACTTTACCGCTTAATGGTTGATCTCCTGCAAAGGCAACTAATGAACTGTTACCTAAAATCATGAAGATCAAACAAAAAATAAGCAACTTACTTACTCTACTCTTTAATTTCATTTAAAATTCCTCCTATTATCTCTTTAGATAAAATATTTATATAAAAAACCATAGCAAATCAAGGCAAATCACCATTGACTTTGCATTGGTTTTTGAAGACATAAAATTATCTCGGAAAATCAGAAATGTAATATGTACAAAACCTTTTACTTATATAAAACAAGGCATTTCCGAAAGTAACTTCTAAATACCCTATTGTTTGAATCACTTTGACTTAACAATAGAATGAACTGTCTTTCATAAAACTCACAAATACAATACACATTGTAACATAAAGCAATAAATAATTACAATAAATAATTACAATAAAAAATTACAATAAATTTACAATTTTTAGTTTTTAACTTATGTTATCTAGTTTGCAAATACAGTAATAGTAGCAACTCCAGCTTGTCCCCCTACAGAAATTACTCTACCATTTATGGTGAAGTCTCTCTTAGGTAAAACTGTTGAAGCATCAGTATACTGCTTAACATAATCAATAACAGGGTTTACTTCATTACTCGAAAACTTACTTTTCAGTATACTTTCAGTTTCTTTACTTTGAATGTCCAAACCCTTTTTTAAGTCAATGCTAATCATGATTTCAGCTATTTCAAAATCTGTCTTAACATTAACTGTCAGACTGTTAGGGATCTTATAACCTTTCACTTCGGTATAGGAAGTAGAAGTACCTTGGGCCTCTCCGCCTCCATTTGCCCTCTTAAACTCCTCAGGGTTTTCCCTATATTCCAATGCACGTATTACCATCTCACTAACCTCTGCCCTTGTTGCTGTCTGCATTGGCTTAAATGTCCTTGCACCTTCCTTGCCATATCCCATTATAAGATATTCATTAAAAGCAGCATCTATCCATTTGGAATCGATGTTCTGGGCATCAGTAAAGACTGAAGTACCTGAAGTCGAAGGCTCAATTTTTAAAAGCTTGCAAATCATTTTGGCCATATCTTTTCTTTTCATGCCGTTATTATAATTGTAGTTGTCCCCGTCCTCGATCACTCCTAATTCTTTAGCCCTATTTACATAATTTGCATACCACTGACCCTTTGCCAGTTCTTCCTTATATCCCGCAGCAGCTAATAATAGTTTTGTAAATTCCGCTACCTTAATCTGTGTCTGGGGTCTGAAGGTTCCATCTTTATAGCCGTCTATACCCTGCATTCCTACCAATTTTGACAAACTTTTTACATACCAGTGTGAAGATTTAACGTCAGAAAACTTTTTAGTTGTGTATGTAACCAATCTGTCAAGTTTTGCCTTTACAACTTCGACTGTTGGTGCCTGTCCATCTAAAATGGATTCTAAAGTATCTCCGGCAGCAAAGACATTTAAAACACCGCTTACAAGTATACACAGTGTAATAAAAATTGATAACACCTTTCTCATTTTCTTAACCACTCCCTTATAAAATTTAATATTAGTTTTATAATGTCTCACGACAGTTATTAATGGCTAAGAAATAACATCCGATTCTCATCGTCCAAAACCCCGTTAAATCGTAGGGATTATGTCCTCGAGAATACAAAGTTATTTCTAAGGCATTACTTATCAAAATTTAAAATCACTTTGTGATTTATTTTTTAAGCTTTTAAGAATGAATGCATGTTTATAAATTGACTTTCATTAGAATACCATAATAAATAATAATTGTAAATTTTTATTCAACTAATTTTTTAAAATTTTCTGTCAGTTATAAAAAATAATAAGTTATTTATCATTAGGCATAAAAAACTTTCTTTTATGCAAACTCATAAATAACTTATAAACTAGTACACTAAACTTTCATAATCATTATGATATTCGCAACCTCTATATAATATTATACAACAAATATTTTTCTTTTGGCTATTATTTTGAAGGGATTGGAGAAAAATTTTCTGCTTGTGGCGTTGGAGTACTGGTACTAGCCGAAACCAAGCCTTTAGGTTCTTCCTTTACATCCATATCTTCCTGTGTTACCACATAGTCCTTATCTTTATAAAATGGCTTTCCTCCCTCATAAGTTATGGTTTCATCCTTTATCTTTCCATCTAAAGTACTTGTCATATCTTCGCCATTCATTTTTTCAATGTTAAATACAATTTCCTCACCGCTTAGTGAATACTTGCCTGTAAAAACCATCTTGGACGAATTACTTTCTTCAAGAGTTGTAACGAATGTTCCGTTATTTTTCAAAAGTATTGATGATTTGTAATTCGTGTACATACCAATATGCGCAGGCACCTTACTATCATTAGCAGGCAAATTACTCTCTTTTTTGCTTTTGTCGCTGCATGAAGTAAATAAGAGCATAATGCATAACAGTGAAACTACAGTTAATATAATTTTTCTAGCCACAATACCCCACCTTTTCATCTAATTAAATTCATATTATTATAAAAACACTTAATATTATTTATTTTACCAGCAATTGAGTTTCCTGTCCATAAGGTTAGGTTATTCCCAAAAAATAACTGGCCATCTGGGGATTTCAAAAATATTGATTTTACTACTCTTCAACATAAAAAATTGACCAAGGAAATTTTTGAACTTTCTTTATTTACCCCAAAAAACTAAAACCAAAAAGAAACATGTCTATCATTGATATTATAGTACCTCCCAAAACAGCATATGAAAACCTGAAAAGTCCATTTTTGTCATTTGCAAAATCCTGATACTTATCGACTTTCATCAACATAAAGGTAGTTTTAATGTAATTAAATAAATACTTAAACCTTTGCAATGCATTTTTTCTCAACAATAAAATAATTACAGATATAAATCCTCCAAATATAAATGAATAAGCAAGACAGGCTACAATAAATTTCCATCCCATAATGGCACCTATGGCACAGTAGAGTTTAATATCACCTGCCCCCAACATCCTTAATGCAAAAAAAATAAAAAGAACAATTATCGGTATAAAAACTGCGATAATTGTATCTTTAAACCCTTCGATGCCATATAAATAAGTGTTTATGAAAATTCCCAAAACTACTGCCGGATATGTTACTAGATTTTTTATTTTGAATGACCTAATATCATTATAAACAGCTGAAACTATCACCAGAAAAAGCAATGCAATCTTTACTTCCATTGATTCTTCATCTCCTTTTTAAAATGCCCTTAATCCTTTCCAACAGAATTTTTGCAAAACAGCTTGACTGTGGGTACACCATAATCAGCGAGATATTGTCCCTCTCCCCTCTCCTTTTTACATATGATATAAGATCTCCGGCAAGCTCATCACCATATGATGGATTTTCTCTCAATAACACTACTCCCTTTAGCAAATCATTGTCCATTAATTTATCATAAAATCCATCACTGCAAATAAGAAATACATCCCTATTTTCTATAATGCCTTTTTTCGTATATATATCTAACTCAGTAAATACCCCTAAACACTGGGTCAATATATTCCTCTTGGGATGATTTCTAGCCTCTTTAGGTGTAATATTTCCAGAAATCACCTGATATGCTACCCATGTATGGTCACAAGTCAGCTGTACAACTTCCTTTCCTATCCTGTAAATCCTGCTGTCACCGATATGCTTAATCAGAAACTCAGAGTTATATATAAAAAGAACAGTTAGTGTAGTACCGGCTTTTTCACCTGTTTGAGAAGCATAGCAGTATATTTCGCTGTTAACCTTATTAAAAAGTTCCTGGAGAGAAATTTCCAAATGTTCAAAAAGTTTTTTACTATTGCTATTACTATTACTTTTTAGAATATCAGGAAGATATTCCTCCCACCATACATTAAGAGCGTCACATGTCATCCTGCTAGCTACTTCTCCATGGGAAAGCCCTCCCATTCCATCGGCAACCGCGAATACTCCATATGTTGAATATTTATTTTTCCCTACCCTTATAAAAATACTGTCCTGGTTTACTGTTTTAACAATGCCTGCATCAGTTGATGAAGAATAGTACAAAGATATACCTGACATAACTTACTCCTAAACACCTAAAAATTCAAACTCCATATTTGCAATCCCTATTATATCGTGTTTTTTAATCTCAACCTCGAAATTACTCTTGATCCTTTCGGAATTCACATATGTGCCGTTACTGGAGTTTAGATCCTTTATAAAGAAATGACCATCCCTTTTTATGATTTCAGTGTGAATTTTACTGACACTTGTATTGTTAATTTCACAATCCACCTCAGTTTTGAGCCTCCCAATCAAAAAACTGTCCTTATTTATTATTATTTTCATATTCTTCCCATCGTTTTTGCCAATCAAGTATGGGAAATTGGGAGTTTCCTTCAAAATCACCGTATCGTCCTTACAATTATCATAAAGAATTTCAGTACCCATATCATTTAACGGCATTCTTCTAGCTGCATCACATTCTATTTCCTTAAGCCCTGTATATATCTCTTTGGGTTTTATTTCATTATCCTTAGGAATTATATCACTATCCTTTGGTCTTGAACCATTTTGATTGCTCTTTGAACCTAAGTAAATGGATTTGCTATCCGTAATATTTGCCGGTATCATTTTGTTCTTATCAAATAAATTTCTCATAATGAGGAAATCAACTGCAGCTAATACTATTGCAACTCCCAGTATGATGCTAAAATCCTGATTCTTACTTTTTAATACACCAATTACAGAAATCCCAATTATCATTATAACTAATGCCTGCAGCCCAATTGCAGCATATATGGACTTCTTTGGATAAATCAATGCTTTGTCCAAAGTACTGCTTGAATTAACACCTATCGGAATGAATGTATTATTTGGCTTTTGATCTTTCAGCTTGTTTGTACCTGAAGATGGAGGTATATTTATGGCAGACTTTTGATCCGCTGCAGCTGCCTTTGGAAGCTTAATCTCCTGAGAATTATCCCTTTCCTTAATAGGACTGCATTTTTGCTGTCCAATATTGTTTTGTGTATTATTTTGTATATTATTTTTCGGAGCAATTTCCTCTGAAAAGCTTCTATTTGAATCAGACTTTGATTCCGTCTTATATCGAAAACCAGTTAAAAAATTTATAAACTCCTTTATGCTGAATATATCTTCCCGTAGCTGAATCCTTATTCTTTGAAGAAAGCCCAGTTCCTCGTTTTCATCTATCCTCACAAGATCATCAATCAATTTCTTTACAAACTCTACAAATACTTCCTTAAAGCTTACCTGGAAATTTACAGGTATGTAAATCAGGGATGCATCCAAATTCGCCGGATTTACATATATCATGTCTTCATCAATTGCAAAATTTTTATCATGTGCATAATAGTTTTTACAGTCTAATATAGTTTTGCAAATAGAAATCAGGAGGTCTAAAAACTCATCCTTCTTAAGATTTTTTCTTTTAAGCAGTTTACTTAATGTAATTTTTGAGGTTATATTGTAAAAAATCATATATTCGTTATTTTTAACCCTTAATGACAGAGGCACAATGTTCGCATGAGGATTTTGTTCAATCATTTCAATCTGAAGCTTTTGAAGATTACCCCCCTCTAAATTCCTAAGTACCAAATAGCTTGATGAAGAATCACTTTCAAATTCAAACCTGAAAAGGTCCTTTAGATAGCTCATATATGACCCCACCTTTTAATTAGTAATTACCAAAATATAGCATAGGTTATTTTTAATTATTCCTTTAGTTCCATCAAAATATGGACACCAGAAATCCTGCCAAAATAAAGGGACTGAACGGTAATAACACTTTCTTGTCCATATGTCTTATAACTATCATTATGATGCCTGTAAAAAATGTAAACAAAAATGCAATAATTATCGTCGTCAATAGATCACCGGGTTCTAAAAAAAGTGCCGAGCATGCCAAAAGCTTTACATCACCTGCACCTATTCCGCCTCTTGAGGTCTTATAAATAATACAAAATACACCTGTAACTAATAAAAACATTATCAGCATTCCAATAAATGCATCTGTTGTTTGCATAAACAAGTTAATAATCAGCCCAATAATCATGAATGTAGCTATTAGCATGTTAGGTATCTGCTTACTGCTAAAATCCTCCATTGCAACAGCAAACATAAATGCTGAATAAAAACAAAACTTCACAAGTTCATTAAAATTTGCTGCCTTGTAATAGATAAACAGGTACATGGCTACAATAAAAATCTGCATCAAATAATAGCTTGCATCCTTAAAAAAAACACATTTGTAATCTTCTAAAATATCACCGGACAATGCTTTTCTGCTAGCATAAATATTCAGAATATTTCCAGCAATTATACCTATAAGTACCATCAATATGTAATGCATAAGTCCTCCTAGGATTCTTTTGCTCTCTTTTCAATATATTCCTCAATGGTTAGTTTGACTCCTGGTTTACCTGAATTAAGCTCAGTCTCCAAATCTGTTATTTCAGCAGTTTTTGTACCTTTCGGGATAATAATTCTAACATTCCTGTTCTTTATGGAAAACTCCGTTTTTATTCCATTTTGAATCACCACTACCTTGCCGTTATAATCTTTAGCCAGGTTCACTTCCGATTCAATTTCCTTTTTCAGCTTATTTATATCACTGTATGAAGATAGTGTTACATCAATACTTCGCATGTTGGTAGCAGTTCCAGTATTAACATCAAATATATCAACTGCCCCTCCTGTTCTATTTACTACATTTCCGCCAAACCTTCTGATTATCTCATTTCCTCTGGCAAGTGCCCCTAGATCCCATAGATTATCTTCTTGTTCATCTTCATTCTTTGCCTCTTCCTGCTTGTTTTTAAGCCTCTTGGAATGTTGTCCGTCACCATCAAGCCATCCAACAACAAGTGCCTTTTGCTCTATTCTTAGTTCAGGAATAATTGGCAGCGGTGTTATTGGCTCTATCGTGTAGCTTACAACGATTTTTATTGTCTTTTTATCCTTAAACAGGGTTGTCCCTGTAAAGTCCAAACCATCATATCCACCTATTATATTTAGCTTTTTTAAGGCAATGTCCTCATCATAAATATCGGTTGCAATATGTTTTCTCATCATGATTCTTACAATTATTTCAGACAATTCTTCCCTTCCGCTCTCTAAAAGCCCATGGGCAACAAGTGCAGAAATACTTGCAACTTCTTTCTTGATTCCACCCTTCCATCCATTCGGGTGTCCCTTAATCTCGTTGTATATACCTTTAAGCTTATCAACATCTGCCTTTCCATCATTGTACAATCCTTGTATCTCTTCAAAATTGAACTTATCTACATCATTTGACAAATTTCCCAGCTTACCGATCTTATCATTTACTGAGTTTACAGTCTCAACAACAGTATCGATGCGGGATGCCGCTGTTGCTTCCTTTTCAGTCAAAAAGTCTTCTGTAGTGTCATTAAGTGCCTGAAGTTTACTGACTGAATACAGATAACTATATGATGAAATTTCTTTAGCCGACTCGTCAAGTGCATGCTGAATTATGGAATGGATATAGGCCACCCTGATAAAATAGGCTATTGTAAGAACTACAAGAATTACCACAGGCAGTGCACATGCAGCTTCAATTGTAAGGGATCCTCTTTTTTTTGCTGGTATTGTCATAAAATACCTCCTAATACCCCTTATAAACTATATGAGATATTTTATATCTGTCCTTATACATTCTAGGCATAAACGCTGAGGTCATAAATAAATACTTAACAGAAAAGGCCACTTCAACCCTCAAATAGGTATTACAATCAGAAAGTTTAAATTCTTTTCCTGTCTCCTTCTCCATATTAAGTTGAACAAGATCCTGAATTCTCATTATTTTCTTATCAGGGTTTACAAGAAGGAGAAACAGCCTTAAATATCCTGTATAACCCATCTTCAAAATATTGCCTTTGACATTTACCTTTGCAGTGTAATCCCCGGTAGAAACTGATTTTTTAAGTGTTGAGCCTTTGGATTTGCCACCTAAGTTATCAATAAAAGAACCCAATTTTTCTTTTATTTTTGCCTTTCCTGAATTCTTGATACTATCAATCTTCTTTGATACCAAACCGTTAATTTTCTCTGTAATGTTTGCACCTGTTGACTTGAATTTATCCAGAAGCAAATTGTCTATACCTTCCAATAGCTTTGTTCTTAAATTTTCCTTAGCTGTTTCAATGGATTTCTTTATCTTTCCTATTGTCTCTTCCTCAATCTTGTCAAGGTTAGCCTTTAACTCCTTTTCCTTCCTGCCCAAGAAATCTATCCCTGTGCTTTTCAATTCCTCAAAATACTTCTTTTCCTCATCCCGTAGTTTATCAACAAGGTCTTTATAACCATTTTTTTGCAGTTCCTTTTCAATCTCCGGAAAATTATTTTTTACAGTATCATAAATGTATTTATTGATATGCTCCATTAATCCGTCAGCCGCATCTTCATATTTTTCTGAAACATCGTTATTTAATGCCTCTATGGAATCCCTTAATTCATCAAATTTACCCTCTACCTTTCCAATCTCAGTAAAAATTGCATTTTCAAAAGGCTTGAAAGCTGAATCCAATACCTCATCCACCTTTTGATTTATGGATTTGGTTATTGAATCTGTAATATTACCGGTTACATCTTTAACCTGATCTGTTATTCCCTTCTCTATTGATTCAGCAACTTTGTCGGATGTATAGTCTATAGCTTCAAAGGCTTTTTCCTTGACCCCCGCCTTTACCTTGTCAATAACCTTCTTTTTTACATCATCTGTTAATGTTCCGGTCAATGCCTTTGCAACACCTTTTCCGCCTGACTCAATACTTAAAACCCAATCACCATTCAACTTGAATATCGCTATCTCTTCTCCCTGCAAAATCTTGTAGACATCTATCGTGGATTCTGCAAAAGACCAGGCTAAAAGTATTAGGGTCTGTACCAAAGGTACTCCGAATATCGTCCAGCCTGCAACAGCAGTAGCAAATTCCAGTGCTGTTGCAACCTTTTTAGGATCAGTGTAAATTGATACAGTATTAAGTGCCCATCTTACCAATAGTATCTGGCCCTTCACCCATAAAAGGTTTTCTGTTTGTGAACTGCTTCCGTGAAGAATATACTCCAATTCCGCCGTATCAAAGAAAGTGTCATTGCGGGTTGACATTTTGTACCCTGTCAAGTCATATTGAATATTCCCTTTAGAATCAAGCTTCCCAGTCACTGCATTCTTAAAAATACCGAGGGAATATTCACCAACATATAGTTCATCCCTCATGCTCCTAAGCCCTGAAGAGATAATGCTTGTCAAACTTTTTATAATAGACAATGCTTCTTTTGATTTATTTGCTTTCTTTGCTTTAAAGTCCATATCAAAGTCTGACTTACCCTCATAATCAGGGTTAAACTCGCTTTTCTCCGATGCTATTTTAATTTGATCCGATATAAGCTTGGTATCAATATTTATAAGATCCTTTATATCCTTTAGGCTATCTTTAACACCGTCTTGAGATGGAAGTCCACTTTTAGGAAAGCTATTTTTTGACTTTTCATCGCCTTTTTTAACCTCCTCCAAAAGAGCATTTCCTTCCTTTTCGATGTCATCCTTAACAGCCTTTAAAGCCGCTCTAGGATCATTTTCCTTACTTCCTGCATCATCTGATTTTTTGATATAATAATTGACTTTCGGTACATCTTCAAGGAGCTTTTTTATCTTTTCATATGACAGCAGGCTCTTAACCCTGTTTTCCAAATCGGAGGGCAGGCTGCTTATCGTATCAAAAGCTATAGATTCCGGGTTTATGTCTGCTACAGTTTTTTTAATTTCTCTATATTTGTTCCTGCATTTTTCAATCTCCTGCTCCCTTTCATCAAGAACACTTGTATCAATCGCCTGCTTTTTACTTTTAAGATCGGTCCTCATGGACTCACCGAACGAACTGGAATCTTCTTTAATAGCTGTGCTAAGCTCATTAGCCATGCTGGCTGCTTCTTTCGACTTGTCCTTTATATCTTTTATAGCTTTTTTAGCTTCATCATAGACTTTATTTTGGATAAGATCATTTTCAATATGGCTTAATAAATCCTCTTTTATTTTTACCGAACTCTTATTAAGTTCAGGAATTGTTTTGTTTTCAATCTCATCTATCTCGTCTTTTAGTGCATCAACAGATTTTACATAAGCTTTTAATTTTTCCTCATATTCTTTTACAGCTTCTGGATCATCCGATGCCTTTACTGGAGGAGTCATATTGCTAAGCTGGTTTTTCTTATCCGTCAAAAGCTTTTGTGCCCTAATCCTATTGGATATGCTTGCAGCAAGAGCATCAAGCTTTACTGATATACTGTTGTTTTTAACGAGAAAATTTATCTCTAAAACCTTATTTGATAGGGTTTCCGTACTTTCTCCCGCCTCGGACAATTTTTCATCAATGTCCAGCTTCCTCTCTAATATCTTGGTTTGTTCCCCCAAATCCTTAAAAGCCAAAAACTTATCGATAAACTGGTCCGCAACCTCCTTAGGAGCCCTGTATTTCATAAACTCAAGAATCTGTTGTTTAAATACATCTCCTTCCGAGAGGTTATATAAAGGGTTTACTTTAATATCCTCAACCTTATAATCAAAAAAGTTTAATGGCTTACTGTTTTTATCATCTTTTTCATCAGTCAATGCCGTAGAAAGAAGCCTTTCATCAAGATCCTTGCTAATAGCCTCTTTGATCTCAGCCGGATCGCTGTTGGCAATTGCAAAAAGTCCATACAACTCTTTTAATACATTATCGTAATAGGTAAGCTGTGACATTGCAGCAGAATCAATGGCTGTCTTGGTCTCCTCCTCGGCAACCCTCATTCTGCCTCCGTCCACCAAAGCCCCTGATAAAGCTACAAGTGCCAACAACACTATGCATAGAAATATTGATATTGCCCCACGAGTCTCCCTAATAAAATGCATCATAAGACCTCACCCTATTCCAAAAAGCTTTTTAACTTGCCCGAGAGCTTATCAAAGGTACCGGTAACCTTCTCAACAATACCTTCAAGTTTTCCCCCTGTCTTTTGATCAATTTCCCTAACACTATCTATAACAAAATCGGTATTTCTCACAAACTCAACAGGATCATTTACTACAGACTCCGAACTTGCAGATATTTTAAACTCCAGATTAAATCCAAATGAATTGAGCATATTGGAAATCGGAAGATTATATTCCTCTTCTATGGTTACTTTAAGTTTTTTATAGATGACATAGTCAGTCAGGTCGCATTTTACATTCAACTTGCTATCTGTATATTTCAAAGTCATTTTACCCCTGTCTTTATCAAAAACCGAATACTTTGAAATATTACTCAAAACAAAACCATTTACCTTTTCATACTTCTTTTGTTTTTCCTTACCTGAAAGGAACTCTCCAATCCTCCAGTAAAGTGATGTATTACCAAGACTTTCTCTATCTATAAATTCCAAGTACATATCTTTTGAAGGGTTGGCCCAAACATCGGCTCCCCTCTCTGCAGCCGTATTAGCCAGGGATTTTATGTAAGCTTGCTGGTACAGCATAAAACATATATAGACAAGCACAATAAGGCTTATCATTACAGCCGGAACTATTAATGCCGCCTCAATCGTCATACTGCCCCTATTACGTTTTATACACAGCTTACGAAATAAATTCAACTTTTCATCAATCCTTTTAAATGTTTTAAAAGTGTTAATAATCTTACATTTGGCGGAGCAAATAATGAACGGTTCAACGGGATTTGCTTAAGACAAATGTAATAGATTCATCACTTTTAATATAGTTGGTAATAGCCATCTTGGGGATTTTACTGCAACAGCAAATTTGTTGCAGTAAAATCCAAGAACAAAAATTTAGCTGGGATTTGCTGAAGTAGATATTTTATAACTTGGTGATGCTGATGGCTTTTCTACTGCTTCTTCACTGCCTTCAAAAAGCTTTTTCAAAATTTGGTCAAGAAAACTGAATATGGCTCTTCTAAAAATAATAGCCAATCCTACCAATACAGCGATAATAATTACTATCTCAACTGTTCCTAATCCGTCTTCCTCTTTTAGAAAGCTTTTAATAAGGGATTTCATGTTTGCTTCACCTCCCTTCAAAAAACTCTATTTATATGAAAAGTGAATAATCTTTTACATTTGTCTATCGCAAATTCCGTAAAAACCGTTCGTTTTTTGCTCTGACAAATGTAAGATCATTAACACTTTTCATCTATATCAAAACTTTATTGTTGTAATTTTTATCATAATTTAGACTTATACACTATTTAGAAGTCCAAGGATTGCTGGTGTTACAACCACAAGTACTACCGCTAAAAACATAAACATCATAGGAAACAATGCCTTTGAAGAAGCCTCTTCCCCAAGCCTTTTTGCTGCGTGTTTCCTGAGCTCCCAACACTCTCTTGACTGGAATTTCAATATGTCTACCAATTCTGAATTTCCCTTTTTCAAATTCTGAGTAATGACAGACACAAACTTTGTTACCTCAGGAAGCCTGCATCTTTTGGCAAACTCTTCATAAGCACCTATCTCAGACTTTCCATTTGTAATATCCAACATAACGTTTCTTAGCTCAACATAAAGAGGTGTATCTTTTTTAGTATCTGTTACAATTCTTGTCCATGCATTTGTTACTGTCATGCCTGCATTAATTAAAAGAGTCAGGGTGTTTAAAAAATCAGGGAAATCAATCTGCATGGAAAGCCTTCTCTTACCTATCTTCTTGTCCAAATCCTTATCAAAAGCATAGGCAACGGCAGCCATAATAAATAACGAAAAAACAAGCAGCTCAACATTTATTTCACCCATTGCTGCGTTTATAAAAAGCATAAACACCAGCAGCATAAGTTCGAAGGTTATTTTATTTGCCCAGTGCACCCTCAGGTAATAATGAGCATAAACCCCTCCATTAAGCTCTGCTGTTTTGTTTAAGAGATTCCTATCATACTTTGTTCCATACTTGTAGTTGATTTTATCCATAACCCAAAAGCCTATTGAAAGGAACTTTTTTAGTCTGAATTCCTTTTCATCCAAAGGCTCTATAAATTCACCGTATTTATTCCTTGATGCCATAAAAAGAGATGCAAACAAAAGTAGAGATGCAATAAAAGCTATTATCATCCTTACGCCCCCTATATTTTTATATCCATTATTTTTTTCATTATCAAGTATCCTGAGATTATAAAAATAATAGCTATTGTCATTACAACTCTGCCTAATGCAGTTGTAAATACAGGCTCCATGTAATCCTTTTGTGTTGCAGATAGAAATAGAATCAAGGCTATCGGCATTACTGAAAGTATTTTCTGCTCAAATTTTTTCTGTGCAAGGATTGTTGTTATCTCCTGTTTAACTTCTATTTTGTCATTTATTACATTTGATGTATTTCTAATTATTTCAATAACGTTTCCGCCTCTTTTGTTGCAGGTCTGAAGAATAGCTGCAAAGCTTCTGACATCCTCTAATTTCGAACGGTCTGCAAAATCCGCTAAAACATTTTCAATTTGGTCATTCATATCAAGCTTTCTTTGCATGTATTGAATCTCTTTAATTATCAATGTTTCTTCATTGGGATAAATAATGCTAAGCTCCTTTAAAGATTCCTTGAACGCGGTTTCAATTGCCTTACCTGATCCAAGAGATGATGAAATTGAATAGAGCAAATCTTTAAATTGCAGGTTTAGCTCATTTTGTCTTTTCTCAATAATTTCTCTTGTCCTGATTTTAGGATATAGTAAGGCAAAAGGAGTTAGCAACAATGATACAATGATATTCTGGTAAAATATAAACCCCAGCCCAAACAGGAATATTGCTGCCAATAAAATATATAAAAGCTTCTCTTTTCGAGACATATTATAAACACTGTAATCAATAGCACCATATGATGGTATGGGGATATCTTTATCATATTTTATATTTAATTCTTCAGTATTCATAATACCTCCATAGCATTAAACTTCTTCTTTTAAGCCTGCAAGCCTGAATTTTTCCGTATGTATCATACTGTTTTTGGTTCTTTTAAGACACCCGCAAATACGACCATCTTCCAATTCCTTTTCTTCTTCAAAGATATAAATTGGATTTAAAATAATTTCTCCGTCTTTATAGCCTGCCACTTCCGATATTTCCACTGTCCTTCTGGATTTATCCCTTAGCCTGGACAAATGAACAATAATATCTATGGCAGACGCTATCTGCTTTCTTATTGCCTCAAGAGGTATCTCGGCTCCGGTTAGCACCATTGTTTCAAGCCTTGAAAGCATATCCACTGCAGAATTGGCATGACCTGTAGATAGTGAGCCGTCATGTCCGGTATTCATCGCCTGAAGCATATCTAATGCTTCCGCCCCTCTGACCTCACCAACTATAATCCTCTCAGGCCTCATTCTTAAGGATGTCTTAATAAGATCCCTGATAGTTATTGCACCTTTACCTTCAGTATTAGCGTTTCTGGTCTCCATCCTGACGATGTTCTCAACACCTTTTATCTGAAGCTCTGCCGAATCTTCTATGGTTATAATTCTTTCATCCTTGGGAATAAAATTGGATAGTGCATTAAGAAATGTTGTCTTTCCTGATCCCGTTCCACCGCTTATAAATATGTTATACTTAGCCTTAACCATATTCTCTAAAAGCCTTGCTGTCTCATCAGTCAAAGATCCAAGTTTTACGAGTTGATCTACTGTAAACGGTTTCTCCGGGAACTTTCGAATGGTAATAATGGGACCGTTTAGTGCGATGGGCGATAGAACAACATTGATACGCGACCCGTCTTGAAGCCTTGCATCAACTATTGGAACAGCTTCATTGACAGTCCTGTCAACTGCAGAAACAATATTTCTTATAACATTCTCAAGCTTCTCGCTGCTTTCAAACCTGGTCTCAAGCTTTGAGACTTTGCCGTTTCGTTCGATAAAAATATTATCGGGACCATTTACCATTATTTCTGTAATCGATTTGTCATCGATGAGAGGTTGGAGTACATCCAGCCTTCTTATTGAATTGAATATGTTTTCTACTATTTCTCTTTTCTCAATAGGCGATATATATGTATCGGTCTGTTTTTGAAGCACTATTTCTTCTATCTTTTCCTCGATCTCTTCGTCGCTTAATTCTGTATTCAAGGAATTTAGTTTTAACCTTGCCAACTCCTTTAGCTCTGCCGTAAGTGCAAGCTTTTCCTCAAGGATCAAGGCATCTCACCTCCATCATATGTGTCTTTCAACAACATCATCAAGGGCACTTCCAAATTTACCTGCTAAATCCAGTACAATTCTGCCGTTCTGAAATGTAGAGAGCTTTGATGATTCAGGCAATGTATGAGATATATTCTTTTCAATACTTCCTAATATATCGCTGAAAATTTCCAAACCTTGTTCCTCATTAAAAGCTTTATTTAGGATAAACACTGTTTTAGACAATATTTTTTGCTTGTAGCTTTTATCCAAAATATCCAACTCGCTTAAAAAATTGTGAAGCTTAACCTTTGATATCTGATTGGGATTTAGTATATAAAATATGGTATCTGAAGCATCAAGAACAGCCATCATCCTTTTTTCTATAAAACAAGGCATATCGACATATATAACCTCATATTGATTCATTTCTTTCATATGGTTTATAAGATTAAAATATTCCGAAGGCTCAATATCCAAGAGCTCTAAATGGTTTACAGGAGGGTTGAAATAATGAACACCAGTGTCCTGATCGGTAATTTTTATACCCTCTATTTTTAATGAAAGGCTTTTGTTTCTGGATTTTAAATAATATAACACATGAGAGAGGTTGTATTGTCCACCAGTACCAAACAAAACAGGTGTAGATGCCGACTCTTCCAGATTCATATAGAAAGCCGTCCTGCCGTGCTGCACCGATTTTAAAGAACACCCGTAGGAAATAGTTGTCTTACCGCTTCCTCCATTGGATGAATACACAGCTACAACCTTTGTTTCTTTTTGACCTTTAGTAATTATTATGTCACTGCTTTTGTCAGAATAAAGGTTTATTATGTTTTTTACAAGATTTTCTCCTAACTGATATTTGTGTATGATTTCTGAGCCTCTATACTCCTTTGAAAGCCTGCCGGTAGACAGTATTCCAACAAGTGTAATTCCTTTTTTTGAAATTTCCTCAAAATACAGTTCCGGAGAGATAAGTAAAATGTCCAATTTTTCAGTATAAGTGCTTATAAAATTCATTAAGCTTTCCTTATCGGAAAAACTCAATATTTTGAACCTTTCCAGGTGTTTCTCAGACAGAAACCCAATTACTCCATTCAAGTATTCTTCATCGCTGTCTGCTATTACCAGATTAAGTTTGGACATAATAAACACCACACAAAATATTATTTTTTTATCAAACATAGTGTGTCTTTAGAAATGCATCATATATTATGAAATGTGTTACAGAATACACCATAATTTCTTAGGCATAAAAATCAATGTATATTATTATATTCTATAAAAACCTTTGTATTCCTTCTAAAACTAAACAAAAAATTTGATAAATTTAGATATAATTTATTAATATTTTCTTATGGATATTTTTCCCATGGAAGTACTTAACCTGATTTTCCCCGAAACGTCTTCCATTACCATGTTTTTAAATTCATTAATTTCAACTTCACCTATAGTTTCAAATTCAATCAAAGAATTTTTTTCAACTTGCAGCTCAATATTCCCCAAACCAGTTTCAAATTGTCCGTCGCTCATTTTACTCAAGTCTGCTTTAACGCTTATATTCCCTTGCTCTAATTTAATATTGGAGTTCTTTAATATTCTACCACTACCTATTCTAATGTTACCCATTTGTGCCAAAGCCTGAATTTCACCTTCCATGCTGGCAATATCAACATTGGCCATTTTAACATCAGTTTTTAAATTGCATTTTATACTATCAATAATTTTTATAGTACCGGTATTCAGTTTTAAGCTAATATCCCTAGAATTCCTTGGAACATATATGTTTACATCAATACTGTTATCAATAGGATTATTTTTATCGCCTTCATACCTTGATACTAATGAAATAACGCTTTCACTGCCGTTTGTTTCTATTTTAAAGTCTTTAAGCTTTTTTTCCAGCTTATTTTTATCGCCAATCCCTCTTATCTTTTTCTTTACATCAAACTTAATCTCGCTATTATCCCAGCAATATATGCATATATTGCCATAATCACTATCAACACTGAGCGTGCTGTTTTTTCCTGCCTTATAGGTTTTACTGATAAACTCCGAAACCTCTTTCTTTGGCCCTAGATCCAAACTTTCTTCATTTGTGCAGGCAGCCTGTAAAATAAACAATATAATAATCAATAAACAAGAAAGTGTTCTTTTCATCTGTCCCTCCAAAGTCAATATAAGTTTTTTACGCTTACAACCCAAACTGATAATCTTTCAACATGTTTTAATCATTCCTAAGTAAATATATAATAACTTAATGTTTTTTTATTATCAATTATTTCCTAAATATCATAAATTTACAAAGCATTTTCCTAGACACAACAAAAATGCTTGCAATTTTTCAACCTTGATTGTTGTCGTGAGAATTAAAAAAACATGCCCTTATCAGCATGTTTTTTGTTTGTACATATTAAAGATTTATAACTTTAAATTTCCATAAAGGAAAACTCCAATTCCTTTAACATCCTATCAAAGCCGCTTTCAATCAGTCCCACAAAAGCTTTTACCACATTTGCGTCAAACTGAATCCCAGCACCCTCTATTAGCTGTCTTTTTGCTTCACCTATACCTAATTTGTGCCTGTACAATCTATCAGATGTCATTGCATCGAAAGCATCTGCCACCGACAATATTCTTGCAAAAAATGGGATTTCTTCACCCTTTAAACCTGATGGATAACCCTTTCCATCTATTCTTTCGTGGTGGTGCTTAACTAGAGGAACCACGTCTTTAAACATTGACACAGCCGATAATATATGAGCTCCCTTTAAAGGATGTTTCTTTATCTCCTCATATTCTTTTGCATCCAACTTATCAGTTTTCAGAAGAATATCATCGGTAGTACCTATTTTTCCGACATCGTGAAACACACCACCAACATTTAATATTTCCAATTCAGCTTCACTAAGATTGAAAACCTCTCCTATTTTCCTTGAATAATAACCAACCCTCTCGGAATGTCCTCTTGTATAGACGTCCTTGGCATCTACTGCCAGCCTCAGAACCTCTATGGTGTCCATATATCTTTCTTTCAGCTCATCATAGGTTTTTATAAGTTCTTCATTCTTTGTGTTAATAATAGAGTGAAGTAAAGCATTATTAAGTGCAGCAGCGGCTTGACTTATAAATATCTCTAAAAGCTTTATCCTCTCATGATAGCGGCTACTTTCAATATATACAACACCCATTATATTTTGGTATTCATTGACCAGTGGAAGAATTATTCCATTAGGCAAATTTACAACTCTTTTATCCATTCTGGCTTGTCCAACACTCTCCATCAATTGGGGACTTAATCTGGCTGTAAATTCCTCGATACTTCCAAAATAGTTTCCCAACCCTTTAAATAAAGTTTTATGTCCATTATTGCCATTTATTATATCATCAATCAATATAAACCCGTCAGTACTGGCTATAAAGCTCATTATCTCCTTCAGGATATCTTCAAGAATATCTCCTATTGGCTTTAAACTATATATTCTGGGAACAGAATCTAAAATTTTATTAAGCCCTTCTTTAAACCTGAAGATAGTTGTTCTTTGCTCAATAGATTTTACAGCAGATTCTACCAACAGTATCAATTGATCAAATCTATCATTTTTTTCACAGTACCCCTGTATATCAAGAGCTCTTAATGTCTCAACAGGCGGTGCCAAATCCTTATGCCCGGTAAGAATAATTATGTATATATCACTGTTAAATTCTCTAATTCGCCTTACAACCTCATCTCCATGTATAGTATTCATAAGAAAATCCAGTATAAGTATATCAAATACTTCATTGGAAAGAGTCTCAATAGCTTTATGCGGATCAGTAAAACCAACGGTATCATACCCGGCTTTATTAAGAACAATGGACAATGAATCTACAATTCCAATCTCATCATCTACAAGTATTACCCTATAGCCATTTGAAACCCTGTCAGCTTTTTTTCTCATCTTATATCCTCCATAACATTCAGACAAGAATTTTAATTTATAATTAAAATCATTATCAATCCAATATAACCTAATAATATAAATCGGCATATAACAAAGTTTCAATAATATATTTTTTAAATATTAAAAGCTTCAATTTCTTTTTTATTTAAAATTCTCCAATGTCCCTCACTTAGATCACCAAGGCTCAATGAGCCTAATGCTGTTCTTTTTAGCTTAATAACAGGATGGCCTATAGCTTCACACATCTTTCTTACTTGCCTGTTTTTTCCTTCGTGGATGACAATCTCAACCCAGGATTTGTCGCCTTCACTCTCAATTATCTTTATGCTTGCTTTTGATGTAATATAATCGTCTATCTTTAACCCGTTTTTGAACGCTTTCATCTCTTCCTGACTTGGTGTTCCCTTGATTATAGCCAGGTATACTTTTTTTATTTCATGTTTGGGATGAGTCATTTTATATGTAAATTCGCCATCGTTTGTAAGTATAATAAGCCCTGAGGTATCATAATCCAATCTTCCAACAGGATATAATCTTTCTTTTATGCCGCTGATAAGTTCAACAACGCTAGGCCTTCCAAACTGGTCCTTTGCAGTTGATATATAGCCCACAGGTTTATTCAATAAAACGTAGACTTTCTTTTCCTTACCTGTGATAATTTTACCGTTAACCTCAATTACATCCCGGTTTGTAACCTTATATCCCATTTCAGTAACTACATTTCCATTAACCTTAATAACTCCCTCGCTTATTAACTCTTCGGCTTTCCTTCTTGATGCTATTCCCACCTGGGCTAAATATTTTTGAAGTCTCATCTGTTCCATAATATCCACCTGTTAACTTATTTTCATTTCACTGTTATGAAAAGTAATCAATTACCTCGTCAACACTCACTCAAGATCGTAAGTAATATTTTAATCATTCCTTAACAAAGTTTTTGTTTTATGTTATTATATTAATGAACTAAAATCAATAAAAATCTAATATTTGCTTTTTGGCTATATTAAATAGTGAGGTTTTCGAATTTATGGATGTTTTAAAATATTGCCTTTCTAAAAAAGGTGCTTACGAGGATTTCCCCTTTGGACCTGAACCTGCAACTATTAAAGTCGGATCTAAAATGTTTGCTCTTATATCAAACCGTTCTGACAAAATCTTTATATCATTAAAATGTGATCCCTTTGTAGCACAAAGCCTTAGAGAACAATACCCAAGCATAACTCCAGGTGATCACCTTAACAAACAGCATTGGAATACCATAGCAATAGATGGAACCGTTCCCAAACATGAGATTATCTGGATGATAGACCATTCTTATGATTTGGTCTACAAATCTTTGACAAAAGCTGAAAAAGAAAAAATTAACGGGTAAAAATATAAGATATATGAAAAGTGAATAATCTTTTAATATAGATAAGGTATTAACAATTAATTAACTGGTCAATAGGGCATTATTTTTTGAAATGCCCTAAAACCAGCACGAAAACAGCTTTTTTATATGCTCTTAAAGTGCTGGAATCTCAATATGTAAAAAGCAATTAATTTTTTACATTTTCACATAACAAAAGCCACATACTTTTTTATTTGCTATTGTTAAGATGTAAAATTAATAATGCTTTTTATTTTATCATGTTTCACTTGTATCTGTTATAATAGTAACTGTTTTCTGTGAACCATTATTTTCGCTGTTACCGTTTTTATTATTTTTAGAGTTCTTTTTATCGTCCATCTTTTTCTTGATAGCTTCAGTTGCCTTATTGACAATCTCAGGTATCATATCTAGAACCTTGTCAAGTGATGAGTTGGTGTCAACAGGTAACAGCTTTATTTGCTCATTCCCCACCACCATGAAACCTACAGGCACTATGCTTACTCCAGCTCCGCTACCTCCTGCAAAAGGAAATTTAGAAGGCTTCTTTTCTTCTGATTCATCATCATCATCTTTTTTTATGTCCACTTCACAGCAGTTATTATATTCTCCACCACCTGCTGCAAATCCAAAACTCACTTTTGATATAGGGATAATAACTGTTCCGTCCGGTGCTTGGACCGCATCACCCACAATGGTATTAACATCTACCATTTCCTTAATGCTGTTCATTGCAGTACTCATAAGACCTTCTATTGGATGTTCTGCCAAACAAACCACCGCCTTCCAATAATTTAAATATAAGTAAAAATGCCACTTTAATAATATGCCCCATTCTTATATTAAATATACATAGAATATTTGCATTAAAAACCGTTTTTGAAAAATCGCTATCGATTTTTATATATTTGTTATGTATTGTAAAAGCCGTTGACAGATTGGAATAAATGATGCCTGTAACCATCCATGCTACTCCTGTCATAATTCCGGTTAGAGAAGCATCTCCAGTACCTATAGTCATCTCTACATTAAATTTCTTAAGCTTTATTTTAGATTTAAGCTTCTTTATAGTGTAGTTAATAAAAAGGTTCAACTTATCATACTTGTTTTTTAAGTAGTCTATTCTTTCAAATATTTCCCCCATTCCTTTGCCTATCCTGTCATCATGTTTCACATCTTTAGAAGCTTTCCTATGCACCACTTTTTCATCTTTTTGCTTTTTGCTTTTTTTCTTTACTCTTTTAATTTTGAAGCCATTATTTCTTATTCCCATAAGAGAAACTTCGTATTTAAATTTTACTCCTTTAAGAGGAGAAAATGAAACAAGGGCATGGTCATCCCAACCATTCCTTACATATTCCACTACAATTTCAGTGTTAAGGAAATATATTATAGTAATAATTAGTATAAATACGCATATAAAAATAGCTAAATAGAGCATAAATCACCTCACTTAGTCATGCCTTTAGCTATTTTTGCCACAAATTTATTTAATTATAACAAAATCCACCAGTTATTTTATTTACTCAATTGCATCTGACTCGCCCATCTCGACTTCTTCATTAATACCTTGAACTTCATTTAGTTCAAGTCTCGGTAAATCAGTTATGGACCTAAAGCCAAAGCTTCTTAAAAATTCCTCAGTAGTCTCATATAACACCGGTCTACCCGGTGCATCCAGCCTTCCAGCTTCTTTTATGAGATTTTTGTCCAACAGCTTTGATATTGCACTGTCTGAATTGACACCTCTTATTTGCTCAACTTTTGACCTTGTGATAGGCTGATTATAAGCTATAATCGAAAGTGCTTCAAAGGCTGCTGTGGACAATCCTTGCTTCTGTCTTGGTTCAAAAAGCTTTTTAATATAATCATGATGCTCAAACCTTGTACAAAGCTGATACTTTCCATTTATTTCGCGAAGCATTATCCCACGCTTTGAATTCTGATAGTTTATAATCATATTATTTAGAATCATTTTAACAGTCTTTTTATCTATTTCAAGAACTTCCGATATTCTGTCCAATGATAAAGGATCACCTGCTGCAAAAAGCATTCCCTCAATAATAGCCTCTATATCCTTCTCTTCCATAGACTCCTCCGGTTATAGGATCATATATATTGTTCCTCTTTTTCTTCATAAAGCTTCAGGTCTTCTACTCCACCACAGTGATATATTTCAATTTCTGAAAATTGCCTTTGCTGCTCAAGCTTAACCTTTTTAAGCTTTGAGAGTTCCAAAATAGCAAGAAACCCTGTAACGACTTCAGTCCTTGATCTTTTGTCCAACGTAAAGATGTCAGAAAAAACAAGCTTGGTTTTCCTGAAAAGAAACAGTAATACCTCTCTCATCTTTGACTTCAACGATACCTTCTCATGCTGCATAATTGTTGCCATTTTAGTCACTGTATTGTTCATTTTCTTCCTGTTTCTCTCAAGGAGCCTTATATAAACTCTCCTGATTTCATCAGGTGACAGTTCTAATATCTCTTCTTCCTTCTCAAACTCCAAACATTCGGGAAGCTTATAATAAATGCTTTCCCATTGGGCTTCATTAAGTCTTAACTGCAAAGAAAAATCCTTATACTTTTTATATTCTATAAGCTTTAATACAAGTTCTTCTCTTGGATCAATCTCTTCCGGGGCATTTTTTTCCTTTTTGTCCGGAAGCAAAAGCTTTGACTTTATATGGAGCAGGGTAGCTGCCATTACTAAAAACTCGCTGGCAATCTCCAAGTCAAGCTCTTTCATGGCAAAAAGATACTCCATATATTGGTCTGTAATTTCATTTATTGGTATGTCATAAATATTTATCTGGTTTTTTTCAATAAGATGGAATAGGAGGTCAAAGGGACCCTCAAAGTTTTGAACCTTTATTTTACAGGCATTTGTTAACGCACTCTCCACAAAATCCAACTCCATATCTTAAATCATTTGTTATTCCCAGTCTATTTTTAATGCATCCCTTACATCTTCCATTGTGCTTCTTGCAATTTTCCTGGCATTCTCGTTACCCTGCATCACTACTTCCTTGATATATGCCGGTTTACTTAATATCTCCTGCCTTCTTTCATAAATAGGAGTCATGTAAGCATTCATTTTTTCAGCCAAATTACGCTTGCACTGAACACAACCGATTTTTCCGCCTTTACAGTTTTCTTCTATTTCAGGCACCTCATCCTCGTTAAATACCTTATGGAAAGCGTACACAGCACATACATCCGGATGACCCGGATCATCCTTTTTAATCCTTTGAGGATCTGTAATCATGGTCATTACCTTTTTCTTTATATCCTCAGGACTGTCTGAAAGGGCAATAGTATTGTTATAGCTTTTGCTCATCTTCCTTCCGTCAAGTCCAGGCAAAACTTTGGCCTTTGTAAGCAAAGGCTGCGGCTCTGGAAATACTTCTCTATAAAGGAAATTAAATCTTCTAGCTATTTCCCTTGTAAGCTCAAGGTGAGGAAGTTGGTCTTCACCTACCGGCACAAAGTTTGCTTTATAAATAAGTATATCTGCTGCCTGCAGGCAAGGATAACCTAAAAAACCGTATGTGGTAATGTTTTTGTCCTTCATCTGTGCCAATTGATCTTTATATGTTGGGCACCTCTCTAGCCATGATAAAGGAGTTATCATGGAAAAGAGCAAATGCAGCTCAGCATGCTCTAGAACGCTTGACTGTAAAAATATGCTGCACTTTTGGGGATCAAGTCCTGCACTTAAGAAATCTATAACAAGATTGCTAATATTATCTTTAATGTCGTCTGTATTTTCATATCCTGTAGTCAATGCATGCCAATCGGCTACAAAGAAGTAACAATCATAATCATTTTGAAGTTTAACCCAATTTTCCAGGGCTCCGAAGTAATTTCCCAAATGAAGTGCCCCTGTGGGCCTCATCCCGCTTAATATCTTACCTTTCTTCATGAATCCACGCTCCGTTCAAATATGCTCTTTATATATTAGCATATTGTATGTACAATTTACAATTATAAGTTTCACTCTAACCGTTTACTTTTCGTATAATAGGGAAACTATTATTATATGGGAATACCCGCGAAATAACTTCCCGTTTAAATGTAGACAATTTTTTATCCAACTGATAGAATAATTAGTATTATTTATATAATAAATTTCATAATGCGAGGAGATATTAAATGTTTGCCAGAACTGTTCAGGAAATGATAATAAGCATACCAGGTATTTTGATTGCGATGGTATTTAGTGGATTTGCACAAGCGTATATGGCAGATAAACTTGGTGACAAAACCCCAAGGTATGAGGGGAAATTAACTCTGAATCCCAAAGAACATATTGATCCTTTGGGTTTTATATTTTTTATTCTAGTGAGATTCGGATGGTCTAAGCCTGTGAATATAAACCGTCGAAACTTTAAAAATATTAGAATTGACGATTCCCTTGTATCTGCCTCAGGATTTGTTGGAAACCTTATACTAGCTGTATTATTTGCATTAATATTAAAAATCCTTATTATATTAAATGTATTTAGTGCTTTAGGCACTGTTATTGGCAGCAATTTGGTAGGCATTTTGAACGAATGCATACATTTCAATGTTGTATTTTTTGTTCTTGGTATAATTCCAATTCCACCATTTCCAGCCTCAAGAATACTTGAAAATCTTACTGACATAGAAAGATATGAACTATATGCTAACCTTAAAAGATATAGTTTCGTTATTTTTATGATTCTTATTGCAACAAACATATTACCAAGAATTATTACTCCTCCTATTAATTACATTGAAAGTATAATACTTAAATTTATAGTATTATAGGATATTATGTTTAACTAAAATCTATTACCATCCCATGACTTTTATATCAACATGTTTAGCGTACATTTACTTTATGTATGAAAATAACAGGTGCTAAATACCACCTGTTATTTTTATCATCTTACATATCATTTCATATTATTTACTATATTGCTTGCTGCCTTCCATTTATCGAGCAAATCTTGTAAATAATCGCTTTGAGCCTTCTGGTCCAATTCAGGTTTTATGCTCTCTTTTACTTCATTAAGCTGGATTTGTTTCTCAGGTATCTTATCAACAACTTTTATAATGTGATAACCATATTCCGTTTTAACGAGATCGCTTACTTCTCCCACCTTCATGGCAAATGCCGATTCCTCAAACTCTTTAACCATTTCACCCTTGCTGAATGTGTATCCTTCAGGCATCTGCTTAGCACCGGGATCCTCACCGTATTTATTCATCAATTCATCAAAATCGGCCCCATCCTTTATGCTCTTTAAGACCTCTTTTGCTTTCTTTTCTATTTCTTCAATCTTTTCTTTTGGATACTCCTCACCTGTTGCCTGATCTATTGTAAAAAACAATATATTCTTTGCTGTTACCTTTTCGGGCTGAACAAATGATTTTTTATTATCCTCATAATACTTCTCAATTTGCTCATCAGTTGCCTTGATATCCTTAATCAGTGAATTTAAATAATTTGTTCCTAAGTAGGTTGATTTTGTATATTGTATAAACTGGTTGAAGGTTACTTTATCCTCCGCCAAAACGCTTCTTAATTTTTCAATCCCACCATATCTCTCAACCATTCCATTTATGTATGAATTGATTTCATTATAATCACTGTCTTTAAGAGTCGCCTGACTTTTAGGCATATTCATCTTTATAAGTGCTTCTTCTACAATATAATCAAAAACTGTTTGCTTTAACTTTTTAAGTTCGCTCTCCAAATTTTGTTTATCCGTAGATTCTGATACATTTTTACTCTGCCCGTTATAGAAAAAATCAAAGTCGCTTTTATATAATGACACACCATTGACGGTTCCTATAACCTGATCTTGTGCTTTAGAAATTGATATAATATTCTTTGCAGCTAAATAATCTATTGATTTATCAAACAGCTCCATAAAATATCTAACAGGAACATACGATTTACCTGCATAAATATAAGAATCAAGGTGTGTATTTATGTTGTCAAGCTTAATGCTGTATTGTCCCGGAAAAACCTTTACAAGGTCTATACGGCTACTTTTAATAAATTTCTCCGCACCCTTTATGCTGGTTTTTTTATCCTTAAAAACATTTACTATCTTTGTGTTAACATCTGCTTTGTAATCCACGTTGAGATAATAGCAAAGATCCGCTAAAGCTGCATAATATCTCCCATTTATGTTTATAGTTCTAATATTTAATGCCTTCTTATCCAATTCGACAGATACATTTGATATAGAACCCATTTGGTCCTTTACAGGTGTTGGCACAGGTGTAGGAATAACAGTAGGCGTATATTCTTCCTCTTGAGGCGTCACAACTTCTGTATCGGTTGCATACACATCTTCCTGCACAGACTTATTGGTACTATACACATCCTCTGTAACTGACTTTTCCTTAGAATCTAAGGTTACTGCCTTTCCATCAGCTTTAGTAGTACTGTTTTCTCCACTGGCTGCATTGATATTAACAGTCAAAGACAAGCTGAAAATTGCTGCTAAAAGCAGACTTGGCACTCTTTTTTTAAACATAGTTTTACATCCTTTCATTTCATTGCACTGCAATGTGCTCTAGCCTAAATCCTCCGGGATTATATCGTTTCTTATTATATCTTCATAATCCTCACCTTTAACAATAAGCCTTGATTTTCCTTCATGAACCAATACAACAGGCGGACGAGGAATTCTATTGTAATTGCTTGACATGGAGTAGTTATACGCACCTGTAGCCATAACAGCTATTATATCCCCTGCCTTAACCTTTGGAAAATTGATATCCTTTATGAGAATATCACCGGATTCACAGCATTTTCCTGCAATGGTAATAACATTTTCCTTAGGTGCATCAAGTTTGTTTGCAAGGACAGCATCATAAGGTGACTGATAAAGAGCATATCTCGGGTTGTCTGCCATACCTCCGTCAACGGATACATAGGTCCTGACATTCTTAATTTCTTTTACCGCACCAACCTTATAAAGGGTTATACCTGCTGATGCCACTATTGATCTGCCTGGTTCCATAACAACAAAAGGCAATTTAATCCTCTTGTCCTCGCAAATGCTTTTTACAACTTTTGAAACAGACTCAATATAACTATCATACTCAATTGGATCATGTGCAGAAATGTATTTGATTCCGAATCCGCCGCCCAAATTCAGCTCTTCAATTACAATTCCTGTTTCATCTTTAATTTGGCTGATGAATTCAAGCATTACCTTTGCCGCCAATTCAAATGGTGCCAAATCGAAAATCTGGGAGCCTATATGACAGTGAACACCTACAACAGATACATTTTTTAGAGTGGATGCATACTTTATAATATCTGAAGCCTCACCATTTTCAAGTGCAACTCCAAATTTGGAATCGATCTGGCCGGTCTGAACAAAATCATGTGTATGTGCATCTATTCCAGGCTTTATTCTAAAGGAAATGCACGCTTTTTTACCTTTTTCTCCTGCAATTCTATCTATATTTTTAAGCTCTTCCAAGTTATCTACTACGATCCTTCTTACACCCTTGTCAATAGCAAGTTCAATTTCATCTATAGTTTTGTTGTTTCCATGGAAATAGACCTTGTCCATTGGAAATCCTGCTTTATAAGCTGTATAAAGCTCTCCCCCGGAAACTACATCTATACCAAGGCCCTCACTATCAACAATTTTATATATTGCCATTGAACTAAAAGCTTTACTTGCATACAGGACCATCCCATTACCATTATAATACTTGTCCATTGAATTCTTGTATATACGACAATTTTTTCTTATTAATCCTTCATCCATTACATATAAGGGAGTTCCATACTTTTCTACCAATTCTACAGTATCACATCCCCCAATTTCCAAATGATTTAAACTATTGGTCTTTAAAGCTTCTGATACAAACATATTTTCACCATCCATTAAATTAATTGATTATGACTAAATGTTAGCATTTAAAAATGCAGGCGTCAATATATAATCCTGCATTTTTGCTTCATTTCATTTTCCTCTATCCTTATTCATAAATAATATTTCATTGAAGAATTCATAAGGATTTTTGTTCTTAATTTCCATATTAAACTTTGAATGAAAATACCTATTAAGATAAAAGGTAAAAAGGCTTTTCTTTCCGCCCAACTGCTCTTTTCTTTCCATAAATTCCTTTAAAACACCAAACTCATTTTCATTAACAGGATAGATGTTTGTAGTCCTGTTACTAATTTCCATACCAAAGCCTGCCAGAATATCCTTTGCTGCTAGAGGTTTTTCATTCTTCTGCTTTTTTACCACTATTGTATTTGCAGCCATATCACCGATTCTCTTGTAATTTTCGTTAAAAACCATAATCACTGAACCTACAAGATAAAAAGACGGCAAAAAATCAATAACTCTTATTATGTTTCTTAATGCCGAGTCAAAAAATGTTATGGCTTCACCTGTTTCTTTTATGACCATCAAATTTAGGATCCTTTTTCCAGGCGACTGTCCATTCATAAGCATTTCCCAGAAAATAAAATACCCGTTATATATCATAAAGACTACCACAATGCCCAATGCTGTGATATAAGAATCAATTTCTCCACCGGAATAAAGGGAAAGTTCCGACGAATAAATCAAAACAATTATAAGAAATATAGTCATACACTGTATCATAAAGTCTATCAAAAATGCTAAAAATCTTGACCCCAAGCCTGCTAACTCAAAATCTATAAAAACATTTTCGGGAGTAATTATGTTTTTTATCTTTCTCATAAAGTAAGTTTTACCTTTCTTATATATATCACTTTTAATTTTGATTGTAACAATAGTCTAAATCTGATACAATTAATCCTGTCAGAAATATTATAAAACAAAATCAGGGTGTTTACCATGAGAGAAGAAAAATTTATTAATGATAATTCATATATTTGGTCCAATTTGGAGTCATTACTCGATAAGCTTAAATCAAAAAAGCTTAAGTCTTTGAATAAATCTGAGTTAGACAGCTTTATTACATCCTACAGGATTGTATGTAGCCACTTATCATATAGCAAGACCTTTTTTGGAGAATCCAAGACAACGGAGTATCTTAACAGCCTTGCTTCGTCAGCTCACAGCCATATATACTCGACAAAATCTTCAGGGTTTAAGAAGATATTCTCATTTTACATTAAAGGATTCCCTGAGCTATTGAAAGAAAATGCCTCCTACATGATTTTATCAACAGCTTTGTTCATGGTTGGAGTTATTTTCAGCTTTATACTGACAATATTAAATTCCGATAATGCACCAGCTTTTATCCCTCCGGGGTTGATCGAAGGCATAAAAACTCTTAACTCAGGCAGAAGTGCCTGGGACAGTGCCACTCAATCTGCATCCATATTTACCAATAATATAGGTGTAGGCCTCAGGGCATTTGCTTTAGGAATAACACTTGGCCTGGGTACAACTTATATACTTGTTTTCAATGGCTTTATATTAGGCAGTGCAGCGGGGCTTGCATTAAACTACAATGTATTTTTTATATTCTGGTCCTTGATACTGCCCCACGGAGTTTTAGAGCTTTTCTGCATCTTTGTCTGCGGTGCTGCAGGCCTCATAATAGGAAAGTCAATAATAAACCCAGGTGTTTACTCAAGAAAAGACTCCCTTATTAAGGGCGGCAAAACCGCTGTTTATATTGCTTGCGGAACTATACCCTTATTTGTTATAGCAGGTATTATCGAGGGCTACTTCACCCCGTCAGATGTCTCTGTAGAAGCTAAATTGATATTCTCACTTCTTTCCTTTATTCTGCTCAGCCTGTATTTGGCATTACCATTTATAAGAAAGAAGAAGATTCAGTAATTCTTTTGGCATTCCTTAAAGATACCTAACTGTAAAGTTATATACATCTTTAACTTAGTTGCATCATTGCCTTCATGTTTAAATATTTATTAACAACCTCCATGGATAGCTTGTCGGGAGGTATGTCTATTGAAGCTATGCCGGCACTTTCAAATATCCTTTGTATTTTTTCTCGTTCATCAATTTCTTTTACTGCTGCACATTTATCATAAATATCGGTAACAGTGCTTATTTTGTTGGCTGCCATTTCATAGACCCTCATATCCTTTATTGTTATCACAAGAGGTATGTGGTTCCTACCTGTGGTCTTTAAAGCCTTAACCAAAGCCAACGCCTCCTGTGAGTTAAAAAGGTCTGTAAATATGCATAAAAGGCTTCTTCTCCTCTGGTATTTGCACAAGTGAAAAAGTGCATTATCATAATCGGCAGTAACAAAGTTTTCTTCCACATTATACAGATTATCTGCGATTGTACTGAAATGGGTCATGCCTTTACTAGACTTAACAAATCGTTTTACATCCTTGTCAAAAACCAGAAGGCCTATATTGTCTCCCTTTTTGCCAGCTATCTCTGCAAGTAAAAAAGCGGAGTTTATAGCATAATCAAGCTTCTTTATATAGTTGATCTCAGTATTCATTACCCTGCTCGAATCAAGCATAATATATACCTGCTGATTCCTTTCAGGTTCATAGTTGTTTACGATAAGCTTGCTTGACCTTGCTGTAGCCAGCCAGTTGACTTTTCTATAGTCATCGCCCTCGGAATATTCCCTGAGGCTTTCAAACTCAGTTCCTATGCCATAGGTTTTCATTTTCTTATTGCCTATAAGCACCAGGTTTTTTCTTAGTGAAGCAAAACTGTACCTTTTTAAGTCCTTAAGATTTGGAAAAACCTTTAAACTCTCTTTTGTATTAAATCTTACATATTTCATGCAAAGCTTTAAAACACCCCTGTATCTTATATGGATATCTCCAAAGGCATATTCACCGCGTTTTTGCGGCACCACTGTATACGACCCTGAGTTTTCATAATGAGGCACCGACTTGATCCTTATAGTACCGCCCATAACATCCATATAGCTCGGAACCTCGTCCCTCGCTTCAATATGCAAAACATGGCTGCCCTTATTCCTTACAATTATTTTTATAATGTTCTCCGAGCCCATAGACAGCTTCCTGTCACATTCACGCCGTATTTCAAGCTTATCTGCACCGGGAGTTATTATAAAATCAATAAAAAGAAGGCCTGATAATATAAGGTTATACACTATAAATATATAAAACGATAACCCGAAGAAAGCACCTAAAACAATAGGTATTATCCCCAGTATTATAAAACCTGCAAAGGTTTTGCTAAAAGGCATATTAATTCTCCTTTTAAATCTGATCTCTTTAGGTAATTAATTGGTCAATGAGGCATTAAATATTACCTAGGCACTTCAACCTTGCCTAAAATACTTCTTAATACATCATCGCTTTTTAAACCGTCTATGCTGGCTTCAGGCTTTAAAATTACCCTGTGCCTTAGTACCGGAACAGTTATATCCTTAATATCTTCGGGTATTACGAAATTACGTCCCTGCATGGCAGCCAATGTTTTTGAAGCAAGCAAAATTGAAATTGATGCCCTTGGACTTGCTCCCAGCACCAGGCTGGGCGAATTTCTTGTAGCCCTTACGATTGAAGTAATATAGTTTATAATTCCATCATTAACTTCAACCTTTAATATCTCTTCCCTGCACCTTTTTATATCATCGAAATTGCATACAGCATTTATATTGGCTTTGTCAATCTGAGAACTGCTAAAGCCCGTTTTAAACTTATCCAGCATCATATTTTCGAACTTCTGCGGCATATAATCAACAGTAAGCTTCATCATAAACCTATCAAGCTGTGCCTCCGGCAGAGGATATGTTCCTTCATACTCAACAGGATTCTGAGTTGCCACTACAACGAACGGCTCACCTAACGCATGAGTCTCACCATCAATTGTTATAGCCCTCTCCTCCATTGATTCTAGTAGTGCAGCCTGGGTTTTAGGAGGTGTCCTGTTAATTTCATCTGCCAGGAATATATTGGTAAACAAAGGGCCTTTTCTAAGATAAAACTCACCAGATTTAGCATCATATACTTTTGTACCGGTTATGTCAGCAGGCATGAGATCAGGTGTAAACTGAACCCTTTTAAAATCCGCCTTGATAGTCTTTGCTATAACCTTTGCAGCGAGTGTTTTTGCAAGCCCCGGAACACCCTCTACAAGAATATGTCCTCCTGACAATATAACCACTACCATTTGCTCAATCAAAGCATACTGGCCTACAACAACCTTTGAAACTTCATCAATTATTTCCTTTGCTTTTATTTGTGTAAATCCCAAGCTTCCAGTATCGAAATTTCCTTCCATTACTTTATCTCCTCTCTTATTGTCTCTATCCACTTTGCGAGGTATAAAAACTCATTGATATCCCGGTTATCGGAATTAATATATTGCTCACATCTATTGAACCCCGCTGCAAGTTCCAAACTCCTGGTCCTTCCATCAAAGGATGCTGCCTTAATAAGTTCACTGTTATCATGGAAGGTATCCATACCAAGGTATTTTGCCAGGTCTGCCTTAAGCCTTTTAAACATTACATCAAGAACATAGGGATTTGATTTTGAAACTTTATAAATATTGGATAACGCATAAATATTTTCATTTTCCGCCCTCTTCAAAGTCTCAAAAACAACCACAGGCCTCCCAAGTCTTTTTGACATTGAAAGGAACAATACCCCAATGCCTAATATTATCTGAATGAAAATAAGTATTCCATTAAATCCTATAATATCACTTACAGTCACACCTTCACCAATATTGTGATAGTATTCATTAAAATATACTGTCCCATTTCCAATACTATCAATAATATCTACAAAGGAAACAGCAGCCCATTTATCCTTCAAGCTCTCATTGACAAAAGCTTCAGTCATATCACAGGCATACATGCTTCCATCGCCTAATTTGTAAGTTGTCCACTCATTATATGATTGGAATTTTCCAACGTATACTGCACCAAGTTTCTCTATAATATCGTTATTTCCCTCAGGATCATCATATATGAGAATAAGTGAATTTCCTTTTTCAATCCACTTTTTCAAGTATTTAAGCTCTGTTTCATCAAAAAACCTGGAATAATCGGGCTGTATAACTACCATAGTTACGGAATCGGGCATAAACCTTACTGTTTTCTTATACCTTACCGCCTCGTATCCCATTTTTTCAGTCAAAAGATATAACGCTTTTTCGCCCTCATTCTCCACGCTGTACGAAGTATACTTATCATATTTTCTGCTGTCCTTCATACTTGCCATAACAACTCCAACCAGCACAACAAAGGCAGCTATCAGCACAATTATTATTATTTTTTTAATTATGTTTTTGGCCCTCATGGATTTACCTCCCCTACAATAGAGGAATACTCGGAAAACCATTTATCAAATATTTCTCTGCTCAAATTCCTGTTTCCATACCAACACCTGTTAAAAACCTTCGTAAACTCCATAACTCTTTCAAAGTGGATATACTCCTTGGCACATAATTCATTCATATACTCCTTGTTGGTCTTAGCCTTGTTTATCACTAAAATGTTCTGCTCATTGAGCTTAAGGATTAATGACAGATATAAAAAACGTATTCCCTGCCTGAAATCACCGTTTTTATAAAACTCCATAGCCTGAAGCTTTACTTCCTCAGGATCTTTAAGCTGGCTTAAAAGCTCTGAGTCTTCCTCCTCTTTAAGCTTTCTATTATTCCTTTTGTGTTTTACGACTAAATAGATTACTGCTGCAACCATTAGAATCAAGAGGATAAAGACAATAATATAGAAAACAGTCCCGTTTCCCTCCGTGTTGGTCCTTGGTTTTATGGGGATATCACCTATGGAAGGAGGATCGATTTGGCCTAAAGCCCGTTTTATTCTATCAATTATATCTTCAATAACATCGGACAACCTTTCTAGTAATGTCTTCTCCTTATTTGCTTCCTGAAACTCTTTTGAGGAGAATATATCATTCAGGCTGTCTTCCACTTGCTGTTCCCTATCCTGAGTAATAGCAAAGGAAAGACATGGCAAAAACACATTGACTGTTACTAAACTTACCAGAACAAACAATATCATTTGAGCTATTCTATTTTTAAATTTGCTTTTTATAAGTATCGTATCATGCATTATTATATGAACCTCGGTTTTTATAGTTTAACCATTACTCTCTAGCAATTTATCAACCTTAACTTCAAGATCAAGACCCTCATTACATATTTTCCAATTTATATAAATGTTTGTGGTCAAAGTAGCCAAGAACGGGTACAAAAGTGCATAACCAAGCTGTACAAATGCAGTAGCAGCAAGCTGTACCTGCCTGTACAATTCATTATCGGCAAATGACACTATTGCCGTAATTCCTATTGATATGGAAGGTATAAAAATATATATGAGCCCGCCGGTAAACAATGCAATAAATGAATTCCAGAACATTTTTCTAGATAATTCCGAACTTCTTGCAATCCCATCCGTTGCACCTTTATTCTCAATTGAAATGGCTTGAACACCAAAGCCGAATTTTATGTAGAAAAATCCTAAACTCATTATAGCCCCAAAGACTACAGTAATCATAATTATGACACCAAAAAATATGGCTAAACCCTCAGTTAAACGGCCCCCGCCGGAAAATAATGTTACTCCTATTCCAAATCCGAATAAAACCGCCCAAATTAATATAACCAGTGCAATGAATGTACCAATTATAACACCTGCCATAATCAGATAAAACAAAGTCCTATATCCAAGTATCCTGAATATTTTTTTAAAACTATCTTTAATGACTTCTTTTAGTCCAAGACTCTTGCCATAAACAACATCATTATACACAACTTTAGTAATCGCTGCTTGCAAAACACCGTTTACCGTTAAAAAATAGCATATATAAAAAATAAATAAAACTATGCTTACCGCAAAAAACGCCATTGCCAATGAAAAGCTTGCTCCATTTTCACTTGTCAGCCTATTGAGATCTTTAGATATAGTACCTGATAAGAGCACATATAAAAGAGCAAAAGGGACATACATAATAAGTGTCAGTATTGTTAGCTTTTTTATATTTCTTTTATATACTTCAATTGAATAGTCAACTATATCGACTGCCGACATTTTTTTCAGCCTGGTTTCAATATCTCTCATTTAGACCTCTTTTCATGGAATTAATTAAAAAGCAATATTTGCTATATTAAAGTGTAAATAATCATATTTTGGAGAAAAAATCTTTATAAAAAAAGAAAATATTGTGACACTATAAAACATTTTACTATTTTTTATGGCGATACTCAATACTATTAATTAAAAAGTGTGGTTCTTGAAATTCCAAAGGCTGCCTCTATTAGATATTATACACACAATAATATATCAAATGTATATTTTCTAATTAAGACAGCCTTACTTATTATTTTTATTTTCATTATAACTTTATATTATATATTACCTTTACTATTTACGCCCAATTCCAAACCATCCTACAACCATCCTGAAAAACAGACGAACAAAGGAAGCCTTTTTTATTTCTTCAACAGCAATAACATCTTCTTTAGCAATTATTTGGCCATTGTCCTCAAAGGTTATCTCACCTATTTTCTGGCCAAGTTTAATCGGTGCTTCGATTGATTCGGTCATTTTTACATTTTGCTTTATTTTATCTTTCTCACCTTTTTTAATCATCAAGCTGACATCTGACTTTAAAGCACCTTTAACACTTGTACCTACACCTTTTTTAACTTCTACCGTGCCTAACTCTTCACCTTTATTTTTTATCTTAACAATTTGATAATTTGCATATCCATAATCCAAAAGTTTTTTGGCCTCTGAAAATCTTGTGTCGGAATCCGGCTCACCCAAAACAACAGCTATCAGTTTCATATTATTCCTATCTGCCGATGCTGAGAGGCAATATCCTGCTTTTGTAGTAAACCCGGTTTTTAAACCGGTTGCTCCATTATATGTGTGTATAAGCCTGTTTGTATTATCTAAAGAAAACTGTCCGTTTCTAAATTTATCCTGCCAGATTTTTGTTATTTCAAGTATTTTGGGGTGTTTATGAATAAGTTCTGCCGACATTTTGGCAATATCTGATGCTGAGCTGTAATGCCCATCATCTGTTAAACCGTTGCAATCCAAAAAGTTTGTATTATTCATACCTAATTGCTTTGCTTTATCATTCATGGCACTAACAAAGATTTCCTCACTGCCGCTGATCTTCTCCGCTAAAGCCACCACTGCATCATTAGCAGAATGTATTGCAACCGCCTTCAACATATCCAGTACTGAAAACTCTTCCCCAGGCTTTAAATAGACCTGTGATCCACCCATATTGTATGAGTGCTCTGACACAGGTACCATATCTTCATAGGTAATCTTACCTGAGTCGATAGCCTCCATTATAAGAAGCATTGACATTACCTTTGTAATACTTGCTAAAGGAAGCTCTTCATGGCTGTTTTTTTCAAACATTACAGTTCCTGTATCAGCATCAATTAATATTGCTGCCTTCGCTTTTAATTCCAGTACTTTACTAGCTTCTTCCTTTTTAGCTGCAGTATTTTCTGATGTTTGACCGGCATTTTTTTGAGGTGCCGCAACTACCGGCATTATTGCAGTGTTGGCAACCAATGATGCAATTAATATGATAACAACACTCAACTTTTTAATCACTAAAATCCCCCCGATTTTTATTATACAAGTAGGGCAAAACTATATTTATGTCTAGGAAATTATGATGTGTAATACATTTTCTCATGAAATTCCTTATGTATTACTATGCGTTATGAACTCAATATATTCTGCTATAACAATTTTTATTTTGAGCCAACGCCAATAGGTATATGAAATAATAGTTTCATATATTTCAATGTTATTATAAATTCTGATTGTTATAAGTTAAAGTGTAATTTGTTACTCAAAAGCCATATAATAACTTGGCTTACCTTCCATATCAGGTATTACTTTGCTGGATGTTAAATTATTTATGGACATTCGTTGCATTTTGATACAATGAAATTCATAGATTGTTAAAGAACTGCCTTTTTAAAGCAGTTCTTTACAGCCTGGAATGCAGTAATGGAATATATTACATCATGAATATGAAGTCGAAACAATATGTTAAGATAGTAGTATGTTAAGAGAATAGTATATTAAGGAATGTACTTACTTATACCTGATGAATCTATAAATGCAAGTATTAAAGGCCTCATTTGTGGTTTGTCGTTAGAAATAGTGATGGATCTATCTAAAATATGAGCAGCTTTATCTATACTCTCCTTATTATTGGTATAAAGATGTGCAACCACATCGCCTTTAAATACTTTATCATAAGTTTTTTTCTCAAGCATTATCCCGGCCGTATAGTCTATAATACTATCTTTATTCTCCCTGCCTGCACCAAGTATCATGGATGCAACACCCAAGCTGTCTGTTCTTATATTTGCTATATACCCGTCACAGTCGGCCTTATATTCATAAATATGCTTGCTTTCACCAAAAATACTGTAATCATCTATAACATTAATATTGCCATTTTGCCTTTCAATCAGCTCATTAAGTTTCTTAAGAGCACTTCCATCAAGAATAGACTTCTCCGCCATTTCCACGCATCTGTCGTAGCTGCCTTTTCCCGCACCTTCCAACATTCTTGCTGCAAGCTCTACAGATAACTTTTTAAGATCATCGGGACCTTTTCCTTTTAACGTATCTATGGCCTCTATAACCTCCAGGGAATTTCCAACAGCATTTCCAAGAGGCAGATCCATATCGGTAATTAATGCTGAAGTTCTTCTACCAAGACTTTCTCCTATATCAATCATAGTTTTAGCAAGAGCCACAGAGTCTTCAAAAGTCTTCATAAAAGCACCGCTGCCGGTTTTAACATCCAACACTATACTATCTGCACCTGAAGCGATTTTCTTACTCATAATGCTGCTTGCTATCAGTGATATATTATTTACAGTCGCTGTAACATCCCTCAGTGCATAAAGTTTCTTATCTGCAGGAGCCAGGTTTCCTGTCTGGCTCGCTATAGACAGCCCAATTTCCCTGACATTAGCTAAAAATTCATCTATTCCAAGGGATGTTCTAAAGCCTGGAATTGATTCTAATTTATCAATAGTGCCACCTGTATGGCCAAGACCCTTCCCTGACATTTTAGCCACAGGAACTCCGCAAGCCGCAGCAATTGGTGCAACCACTAAAGTTGTTTTGTCACCCACTCCGCCAGTGCTGTGTTTATCCACCTTAACACCGGAAATGCTTGAAAGGTCCACCTTATCTCCCGAATCTGCCATTACATTTGTAAGATCCGCTGTTTCCCTTTTGTTTAAGCCTTTAATAAAAATAGCCATTAAAAGTGCAGACGCTTGATAATCAGGTATACTGCCCGAGCAGTACCCATCTATAAAAAATTTAATTTCGTCAATTGTCAGTTCATAACCATCCCTTTTTTTCTCAATAATATCGTACATCCTCATTTTAGGCCCTCCACTGTTTGTAATATTTTAATCATGCCTTAGTCATGATCAAAAAATAACTTCCGCTATAAATTTCGCTTAGTAATATTTTAATCATGCCTTTATATCAGGTAAAAAGCTTACGCCCGGAACCTTAGCATTAAGTCCAAAATATTCGGACACAGTTGCAGCAATATCTGAGAATGTATTTCTTGTACCAAGATTCACATTGCTTTTGATGCCTTTTCCATATATAAGTAACGGCACGTACTCCCTTGTATGATCAGTTCCTTTAGTCGTAGGGTCACAACCGTGATCTGCAGTAATAATCAGTATATCTTCATCTTTTAATTTTCCAATTATTTCAGGAACCCTTTCATCAAACGCAATTAATGCCTTAGCATAGCCAAAAGCATCATTTCGATGTCCATATACCATATCAAAGTCAACCAGGTTGGTAAATATAATACCTTCAAAATCCTCATTCATATATTGGAGAGTTCTGTCAATGCCATCCATGTTATCATGGGTGTGTACAGCATGGGTTATTCCCTGTCCGCTATAAATATCCTCTATCTTCCCAACTGCCTTAACCATATAACCTGATTCTTTAGCATAATCCAGCACAGTTTTTCTCAATGGCTTTAAAGAGAAATCCCTTCGTCTGTCTGTCCTCCTAAAGCTACCCTCTACCCCTGTAAAAGGTCTGGCTATCACTCTTCCAACGGCATGATCTCCTGTTAGAAGTGTTCTTGCAATGCTGCACATTTCATATAATTTTTCAACAGGCACAACATCTTCGTGGGCAGCAATCTGAAAAACGCTGTCTGCTGATGTATAAACTATTGGGTATCCTGTTTCAATATGTTCTTTTCCAAGCATGTCAATAATTTGTGTTCCTGATGCAGCAAAGTTACCAATAGTCTTTATACCAATCCTGCTTTCAAATTCCTCAATTATTTCCATGGGGAATCCTGAAGGATAGACAGGAAACGCCTTATCCAGGATAAGCCCGGCAATTTCCCAATGTCCGGTAGTAGTATCCTTGCCTAATGACTGCTCAGCCATACGACCATAACAGCCATCTGGAGATTTATATTTATTGTAACCGCGTATATTATCGATATTTCCAAGGCCAAGCCTTTCCAGATTTGGCAGCTTCAAACCTCTCACAGCAGTTGATATATTTCCTAATGTATTACTTCCAACATCACCGTAATAGTCTGCATCAGGCAATTCGCCCATACCCACACTATCCATTACAATAAGCACAATTCTTTTCATACTTATGCCTCCTTAGCAATAGTAAAATAAAAAGAACCATAAGAATACTTCTTACAGCCCATATCAACATCTATATTAATCTATATTATACTATACTTTTAGATGGAATTCATTCTCATGTTGAAATTGTTCAAATTAATAATCAAACAAGTGCTTTATCCCAAATTCCTAAGCTCTTGGGTGAGTCTTCTTGTAAACTTCTTTAATCTTATTTTTTGCAATCTGGGCGTACACTTGAGTTGATGATATATCTGAATGTCCTAGCATTTCTTGTATTGACCTTAGATCTGCACCATTTTCAAGTAAATGTGCTGCAAAAGAGTGGCGCAATGTATGAGGTGTGATATCCTTATTGATCTTTGCCTGATTTTTGTACTGCTTAATTATTTTCCAAAATCCCTGTCTTGTGAGTCTTCCTCCGTTAATGTTAACAAACAAGGCTTTTTCATCGGGTTTTTGTATGAGAAGGTTTCTCGACTTATTAAGATACTCCACCAGTGCATTTACAGCTATTGAACCTATAGGTATTACACGCTCTCTCAAACCTTTGTTACATTTTATAAATCCCAGCTCCAGATTAATCTCAGACAGGTTAAGATTTATAAGCTCCGATACTCGTATACCTGTTGCATAAAGTAGCTCAAGCATTGCTTTATCTCTATAACCCTTTAGATCAACGCACTTTGGTTGATCAAGCAGCAGCTCCACTTCACTTGTCGATAGAATTTGAGGAAGCTTTTTTTCCACTTTCGGAGAATCAAGATCAACAGTAGGGTCAGCATCAATCAATGTATTTTTATACATGTATTGATATAAAGACCTTATTGAAGCAAGATTCCTTGAAATAGTCGAAACTGCTCTTCCTTTCTTCTGCAAATGCAAAAGATAGGTTATTACCGTAGTCTTATTAGTATTGGTTATGTTAAGCAAGTTGATTTCTTTCAAATAGGATATGTACTGTTCAATATCTCTCTTATATGACTGCAGAGTATTTAGTGACAGTCGCTTATCCTTTTCCAAAAACAGAATAAACTTTTGAATTATTCCTTCCATTAAAACTTCCCCTTCTTTTCTTTTAAAATAATTTCATTTATATAAATCTAATTACTCACTTGTTTCCAGACAATATTGTTTGCCATTTTGTCAATCTTGGTTGTTGTGGTAAGAAATCATTGTTTAGCGTACACTATAATTTCCTAGACACTTAAAAATTCCAACCTCATTATACCTTAAATAACACAATATGTCATAATAAATGTAAAAATTTATGCATTTTAATAAAATTTAATAAATTTTCATAAATAACCTACTATTAGATTTTAATACATTTCGTAATATTTTTAAAGCAATAATTGTTAATAATCCAAAAAAACTAACTTATTATTAATACTTCTTTTTACATGTATTTCATATTATCAATATTACATAGCTTTTAATATAATTATTGACAGCTAAAACCCATTATAAACATCAATTCGAAAATATTGGTGAAATTACCCTAATTAATACAGGGGATATATAAACTTCCATAAATATGCCTCCTATCATTACTATAGCAATAAAAGCTGTAGACAAGCAGTACGATATTAGGTTGCTCTTCAAACTTTCCTTTGAAATTCTCTTAATAGATTTATTCTTTATGATGCCAAGTGAGAACTTTATACCATTGACCCCTAAAATTATTATGCATGGCAGTATAATTATTTCCTTTAGTAACAGTGAGCTTATAATAAAAACAATGCCCTTTACACCAAATGTCTGTATTAAAAGCCCTGAACCAAATCCAGTCAAAAATCCTCTTATTCCAACAAAAACAAATATAAACGGGATACCTATTATGCATACACCAAGAAGCCAGATAACTGTGATTTGTTTTATGTTTTCCAATAGAGAAACCTTGAATAATTCAGCACTGTTAATATCCTGTTTATCAAATAACTCCAGGAATCCTTGAAAATAGTTCTTTAGCTCTTCTCTTTGCATCGCTGTCAATCCATTTACTGTAAAAGCACCTATTGTCACTCCAATTATAAAAGCTAGCAAAAGCAATAGGTAAATACTTGAGTTTAATTTTATGTGTTTTACAAAAGCACCTTTTGCATTAGAAAACAATTCTTCGCCTCCTTCTACAGTTTCAAGACTTTCTAACCCTTATAATGAATTTTATGCAACTCAAATCAAAAAAATTACAATCAGTATATAATGTAAACTGTATGTTTTGGAAAATATTTTTATATGTTATACTATTATATATCAGGCAGTATTTAGGAGGCGTATGATATGAATGATAATAAGGAACTTAAGTCTGGCGAAACTGCATTTCTCACATCAGTACATGGCGAAATTCAAGCAGAATTAATAGAAGCTGATTTAAAAGCCAACGGTATCCCTGTATTGAAAAAATTCAAGGAGGCTGGTGCCTATTTGGACATATATATGGGTATGACATCCTTCGGTATAGATTTGTATGTACCCTCAAACTTATTGGATGATGCAAAGAATATACTTAAAGATTTTGAGAATAGTAGCAAAATAGATGAGGAGGAAAAAGAACTAATAGAAGCTAATAAGGAATACATAAAAAAGAGGAATCGCAGAATATGGATTCTATTGTTATTCTTTTTGCCAAGTTTACTCATCGGTATAATATTGTATATAATTTATATGTGAAAAGTGAATAATCTTTTACATTGGAAAAGAGCTTCTGCCCGTCAAAACGGAATAGAAGCTCTTTTTATATAATTAATTATATGCTCTGTATTAATAATTTTACATATTTAGGTTATTAAAATAAAAATCTAAAATATAAATTTAGAATTTAATATCTCCATTAACTATCCTATCCGCCATTAAAATACCGACAATTGTTTTTGCATCGGTTATTTCATGTTTTAAAATCATATCAACTAATTTTTTAATTTCATACTTCTCACAAGCCACAAACTCATCTTCATCAGAATGTGCTTCCCCTTCTTTAAGCCCTATTGCTACATACAGGTGAAGTACCTCATTACTAAATCCCGGAGTACTGTGAATACTTATAAGATGTTTTACGCTCTCAGCAACAAGACCGGTTTCTTCACTTAACTCTCTCTCAGCACATACCTTTGGATCTTCCCCAGCATCCAGCTTTCCTGCCGGTAACTCGATGGTAGTCCTTTCAATAGGCTTTCTGTACTGCCTCACCATATAAATTTCTCCATTATCTGATATGGGTATTACCACAGAAGCACCCGGATGCAAAACCACATCCCTAGTTGCTTTCTTTCCATCCGGCAAAACTACTTCTAATGTTTCAACATCAATAATACTTCCTTTGTATGTATGCTCTCTTCCAATAGTTTTTTCTTCGAAATTCATAATATCCACCCCGTTAGCTTAGTCTATTTTCGATTCTTTTTAATTTCATCTGTTGCAAGTTTATCACATCTATTGTTATATACATTATCAGAATGGCCTTTTACTTTAATCCATGTAATTTTATGGGTATAATTAAGCCTGTCCAATTCTTTCCATAATTCAATATTCTTAACCTGTTCCTTGCTTGAGTTTACCCAACCATTCTTTTTCCATATTATCAGCCATTTTTTTTCAAATCCATTGATGAGATATGCACTGTCACTATATAATTCAACTTCACACGGTTCTTTTAATTTTTTCAAGGCTTCTATCGCTGCTGTCAATTCCATTTTGTTATTGGTCGTATCTACCTCGTACCCCGAGATTTCCATTTCCTTTTCTCCATACTTCAGTATTGCCCCCCACCCTCCATTTCCAGGGTTTCCAGAGCATGCACCATCAGTATAAATTATAACCTTTTTCATTTAAACTCCTCGTTGAAAGAACATTTTTATGATCAGTCTTTTGTATACTGCTTTCCAATTTCTCTAGCTCTTTTTGTGCATTCATTCATAGCATCAATAACTGCATACCTGAATCCGTTTTTTTCCAAAACACTGACAGCTTCAATAGTGGTTCCTGCCGGGGAACATACCTGATCCTTAAGCTCTCCAGGGTGCTTACCGGTTTCAAGAACCATTTTTGCCGAACCAAGCACAGCCTGTGAAGCCAGCTTGTACGCAAGATTTCTTGGAATCCCTGAAAGTACTGCCGCATCAACCATTGCCTCAATGAACATAAAAACATATGCGGGGCTGCTGCCGGTAAGAGCCGTAACTTCACTCATAAGCTTTTCATCCAGCACCTCTACCTTTCCCATTGTCTCAAACAAAGGCAGAACCAGCTTCAGATCATCTTCAGTAATATTATTGTCAAAAGAAACCAAGGTCATACCTTCCCCAACAAGGGCCGGTGTGTTTGGCATTGTTCTAATAACTTTTTTGTCATTACCCACTATTCCTTTATACAAGCTTATTGGCAAACCAACAGCTATTGAAACAAGTATTTTATCCTGGCTGAAGCTTCCCTTGCATGCTTCGAGTACCGGCTTAACCATATTGGGTTTAACAGCCAGAACAATGACATCAGACTTCTGGAAAACTTCGCTTGTGGAACCTAATACGCTAATACCTGTCTCTTTTTTCAGTAAATCGACCTTATCAGTATCAACATCGTATATATATATGTTCTCAGCCTTTACTATCCCTGAACTGGCTATACTTTTAACCATTGCAGTGCCCATATTTCCAGCACCTATAAATCCCAAATTTATTCCCATAAGTTCCTCCTTAAGCAATACAATCAATTACTTTATTTGTTTTGATTAATTACTTTACTATAATATCACAAATTTATTTAAAATCCAGATAGAATTAATAAATATGGTTAATAAATTGGTTAATAAATTGGTTAATAAATATTATTAAAAAGATTATTATACCCATTGACATAATACCATTCCTGTTTTATAATAATATACGTCACTTGAAGGGGAGTAGCGCAATTGGTAGAGTAGCGGTCTCCAAAACCGTCGGCTGCGGGTTCAAGTCCTGTCTCCCCTGCCAAAAGTCCCAAGGGTTTTAACCCTCGGGACTTTTTATTTTTCTGTTTTTCAAAATACTTAAAATGCATGGTAAAATAGAGGATCTACGATTAATTAACACATACAATTGGTTAAATAATTTACAGGTTAAATGAAAAAGTAAAATCCACTTTGTAAGATTAAAATCCATCCCCTTTAGAAAATTTAGTGATTTTTCTAAAAGAGGTGGATTTTTTATGCGGGTAAATTGTTGTTTTTCATTATTTTTGGT
>JAEYYB010000121.1 GCA_023430975.1 Bacillota bacterium
TTGCCACACTTTAAGGCTGCTTTTCATAATAAAAAAAGGCTTTAGAATTCAAAATACTAAAGTCTTACTTAATTATAATCTACAGATATGGTTAATTATGGCACTTGTTATATCGAACTCACGTTAATATTATTAACTTTTTCCGAGCTACATTTAGACCAATCAACTACACCTATATGATTAATGGCAAATTCTAGCTTAACATCAGTTAAAGTGTTTCTTATAATTCTTGTAAGTTCAACCTTGAAATCCTCAGCTACTTTAATAACAATTCTAAAATCGTCATCAATATGATTACATAAATCAATAGTATCTCTTTTAAATTTTAAAACTTCTTGGTACTTATTTTCAGCATGTTGGAGAATTCTAGGATCTTTATATTCGGGAATTACAAAATGCCATTCTTTGATTTTTTTAATACCTAAAGCTTTTTGACGAGCAATATACTCTGGATTAATCAATTTTGCAATATCCTTAGTCATTTTCTCACGCAATTTTTCATATAATTCGTTATCATTATAATCTTTTTCCGGATAGTAGCATTGATAAGTGATTCCGCTTTGGGTGTACCCCTCAACTCCTGCATCACCACCTTGGTTAGCTTGAATCTTTTGATAATTTTCTTCTTGATATCTCATTCTGTAACAAGAATCACATAGGTTTTCCCAAGAATCTCCGTCCAATTTTCCGCTAATAAAGTCCAGTATCATTGGCCACCTCCTAACAGTAATTTAACAGATATTGTTTTCTCAGTATTATGTTCTGCCGTTAGAACATTACAATCTAAATATACTTCTAAATTATTTTCAATATATTTAACTTTTACTAAGCTAAATTCTTTAATAATTTTCAGTACAGTTACTTCTTTATCTATATAAAACATTTTATCATTTATGGAATAAGGTGGTCTAATCACAAAATAAATCATCCCCTCAAAATAAATTTGAAGTTACCATTTCAAATTATAGACCTAATGCATTAATACAACTTTAAAATTTTGAATAATTTATAATATTTATTTTATATGATAAATTTTCCTAGGTCTACAGTTTATATGTGTATTTTACAAAAACTTTAGATAAAAAATTAACAAAGCCGGCTCCTAGGTCAAAATAAACAAACTGAGTTTGCAAGTCTTGGTTTATTGAAAGAAACTTTAAAATTAGCATTATAGGCACATTAAAACTTAAATACTGCTATTAGAACCGTTCTGGTAAACTGATTACAAAATCTATTTTTGCTGAAAAGCCATTGTTTGGGGCTTACGAAGCCCTTCTGTTTTTTGGGGGGAATGGTTTTGCCCCGGACTCACCCTTAGGCAGCTTCGATAGACACTGAACGAGACAGACACTGGAACCGGAATAAAAATATAGGATTTTTTATTCCGGTTCCAGTATCCCAGGAGTGTTTTTTGTTATTTTGCTATGCCGGAAATGTATTCACAAGACGGGATTATTGTACCTATAGCCAATACAGGTGTGTCCCTTTATATATGGGTTTTGCACTACATATTACATTTGAAGAAAAGATATGATATTATAAATTAGAAATTTCGTTTAAATGACCTTTTATGTGAGGAATATATGTGGAAGAAAATTGGAGATATCGCTGTAGGTGGCCTTAGAGAAGTTGGTTATAATAATAATGAGGAATATCTCGTTGTGTTATCCAGTAATGGTAGAGGTATTTTTTCTTGTAAAACCGGGCAGAAAGTAGCACGAGATTATGACGATTATTATATGGAAAAATACGACTCGGACAACGGAATTGTGGAAGGATTCGATTGTCTTAAAGGAGAAAAGATTGTTTGCTGTGGATTAGAGTTTGAAGATTTTCTGAAAAAAGAAACTTCAGATGGTTGGAAAGTTGTAAAAAATCCACCCGAACCTGATGATTCACCATTTGAAAGATATAATGTTGAAAAAATCTATTTACTCAATAAAAGTGGTAATCAAATAATTTATACTACAAAAATCAGTGTATGTGAATTGAGAACTTATGGATTTTCAACCAATGGAATGACTTTTATTGTTGCTACAAGCTGCTCGCTTGAAATTTGGAACCGTTCCAATAAGTAAGTGCACTACTTAAAGACGGTGTTTGCTGCAATGTACCTATTACATCCATAACGCTTCTTTTAAAAAAGTAGGGCTTGGCCCTATCAGTAATCAAAAAAAGCACCATATGGAAGAGCGTGATATTTGTTGGATTTCTTACATGAATTTTTGAATTCAAAGGCATGACTACTCAACACCTTTTCAAAGTCACCTATTTAAATATTTTGAAATTATGTTTATATACCTTGAGTCAAACCCAACTGAAGTAATATTTAATAAGCTTCAGGAGCAGGGAAAGTATACAATAAAAGCTTTATCGTATATTTTCCCTGCTCTGATTCTCTAAGCCCACTCCGAAGCGAACAGTCAGCTGCTTATAAGTGGCTCAAAAGGCTCTAAAGTAAGTCTACGTTAGCTTTTCTAAAGTATGGGGGCCCTTTGTCCAAGCTTCACTCCGTTAGAGACCTCAGAGAGACTCCGAAGGAACGCAAATGCTTGTTTTTTCTCTTGTGTTTTTTAGATCATGAAAAAGCCGGAACATTTAATATAATCCACCCCTGATGTTCTCTGTTGGTTTCCATATTGAGCGAGAAGGCTAATTTATTGGATATCCAGATGATTTGGATGGGAATTACTTTAAAACCAGAGTTATGCAATAATCATTTAAAAGTTTACTAAGCACTTCTCTGAAATATTCAAATGACATAACATTTTGATTAAGAAATAATTTTAAATTTTCCCCATCACCAGATGGCATTATCTTTAATGTACAGCCATCATTATGAAAATTGTTATTTAAAATATCTAAATGTATTTTACTGTTTTGGCTTTCCTTATCGTATGAAAAAATTTCAACTAAATCCTCTCTTGACCACATTCCAGTAAAATTATCTAACAAACTTGAAGCAACAGCACGGTTAATTTTATCAAAAAATAATAACAATACGTCAGTTTGCTTATCGTTATTAAGCCATACCTCCTCGCTTATGTCATAGCCACAAGTCTCTAAATAGCCAACATAGAAAAGACCAAAATAATCACCACTGTTAATTTTTATGCACACTTTTCTATCCCTTAAAAATTCAATTAATATATCTCTTATAATAAATTCATGTAAATAATAATTAAAATAGTTGCCTAATGATTTTTCAGGAAATAAGTAATAATAGTCCTCTTCTTTTTTTAAATACAGCTCTGTTAATATCTCTTTAACCTCAGGCTTCTTTTTTCTTTTAAAAAACATTTCTTGTCACCTCATTATCATAATTAGCACTGGTATCTTATATGATGGAATTTAAAATTTTTTTGGACCCCTGATATTCCTTAATGGCTTTCCAGATATGTGTAATAATTTATTTTATGGTCTTTCTTCTATAATTTTTCCACTTTGTACATTGAATGCTATTTCAACGTAGTTTTCATGATATTTTGAGGATTCGA
>JAEYYB010000035.1 GCA_023430975.1 Bacillota bacterium
TGGTGTATAATGGTAATAATAACTGGAAAATTTAATAACGAATTTTACTGATTTTTAGGGGTAAAACAGAAATGTGAAGTCTTAAAAATTAGATAAATAAAGCCCTCGGAGTTTCCGAGAGCATACAATTCAAATTAAGGAGGGGTAAGCTATATGATACAAGAGGCTATAAAAAAACTGATTGTTGGAAGCAATTTGCTCGAGCAAGAAGCTATAGATTCAATGAATATGATTATGGAGGGCAATGCCACTCCTGCTCAGATAGGAAGCTTTATTACTGCACTTCGTATAAAAGGTGAAACTGTGGAAGAGATTACAGGATGTGCAAGAGTAATGCGTGATAAAGCAGATCGATTTGAATCTCAGTTGGACTATTTTATTGATATAGTTGGAACTGGAGGGGATGGATCGAATTCATTTAACATTTCCACAGCATCAGCTATTGTAACTGCTGCAGCAGGCATACCTGTTGCGAAGCATGGAAATCGATCGATATCAAGCCTGACTGGCTCTGCAGATGTTCTCGAAGCTCTTGGAGTAAATATTATGCTTACATCGGAGCAGGCAAAAAAGTGTCTCGAGGATATCAATATTTGTTTTATGTTTGCACCTGTATTTCATAAATCTATGAAATATGCAGCAGGTCCGAGAAAAGAAATTGGAATAAGAACTATATTCAATGTCTTGGGTCCGCTTACAAATCCGGCAGGTGCAAAAGGCCAGGTTATGGGGGTTTATGACGGCAAATTGACCGAGATTCTGGCAAAGGTTCTATTAAAGCTTGGAATTGAAAGAGCTATGGTGGTTCATGGTATGGACGGTATGGATGAAATAACAACTACCACATCTACCCTTGTATCAGAGGTAAAGGACGGCAAGGTCTTAAGTTATGAGATAAAGCCGGAAGACTTTGGAATCAGAGCTTGTTCAAAGAAGGACCTGGAGGGTGGAGATGCTAAAGTCAACAGTGAGATAATAGTCTCAATGTTAAATGGTGAAAAGGGGCCGAAAAGAGATATAGTGATGTTAAACTCTGCAGCAGCTCTTTATGTAGGCAAGAAAGTGAATAGCTTGATAGATGGTATAGAATTGGCCAGTGAATTGATTGATACAGGAAAAGCAAGTAAAAAGCTGGATGAGCTGGTATCGTATACAACAGAATTGTAGTACATGATATATATGATGAATAATGCTAAAGATTAATCACTATTAATAAAGACAGCATTTTACTATTTGAAAGGAATTGTTGAAATATGATTTTACAAAAAATCGTTGATGCGAAAAAGATACAATTAGAAGAAGAGATGAGGCAGATAGGGATAGATGGCTGGAAACAGAGGATTTCAAGGCCGGGGCTTCATGCGACTATTGACTTGTATAAGGCTATTAAGAGTGAAGGCAAGGTATCAATAATTTCCGAGGTTAAGAAGGCATCGCCTTCAAAGGGAATTATAAAAGAGGATTTTGATCCTTTGGAAATTGCAAAGGAATACTATGCATCGGATGTTCAAGCATTATCCGTACTGACTGAGAAAAATTTTTTTAAAGGGTCTGATGAATACCTTTGTAAAATACGACAATCAATTCCTCTTCCAATTTTAAGGAAGGATTTTATAATTGACTTATGGCAGATTTACCAGGCCAGATTTTTAGGAGCGGATGCCATACTTCTTATAGTATCAATACTGTCGGATGACGAACTTAAAAAATTTCAGGCCGTGGCAAGCATATTAGGAATGCAGTGCATAGTCGAGGTTCATGATAAGGAAGAAACTTTAAGAGCTATTGATTCCGGAGCAAAGATAATAGGTATCAACAATAGGAATTTGAAGACTTTTGAAGTTGATTTGAAAACCACCGAAATGCTTATGAATTACATACCCCATGATAAAGCAGTTGTAAGCGAAAGTGGTATAAAAAGCCGCGAAGATATGGTTTATCTTAAGGAACTTGGGGTTGATGCGGTGCTTATAGGAGAGACATTTATGAGAGCACCTTCCATTAAAGACAAAATCAATGAAATAAGGGTGTGATTTAATGTCAAAAATAAAGATTTGCGGAATAAGGCGAATGGAAGACATTTTATATGCTAATAAATATTTGCCTGAGTTCATTGGATTCGTATTTGCACCCAGCAAAAGAAGGATCAGTTATGAAGCGGCAGCAGATCTGGTAAAAAATATTGATCCTTCAATTAAAAAAGTCGGTGTATTCGTAAATGAGAGTTGTGAAAACATTAGTGAGGCAATAATTAAATGTGACCTGGATGTTGTACAGATTCACGGAGATGAAGATCCTTGTTATTGTGAGAAGCTTAAGGATAATATATTGAATTTATTTAAAGATAAAAGAGTTGAGATATGGAAAGCCTTCAGGGTTAAGGACGAAATGTCATTATTAGAAATGAAAAGTTATAAGGTGGACGGTTTTGTTCTCGATACTTTTATTGAAGACAGCTATGGCGGGGGTGGGAAGACATTTAACTGGGCCCTTGCGGTCAATGCGAAAAAGTGTGGGAAAATAATCCTTGCAGGGGGATTAACATCTGAAAACCTTATTGATGCAATACATATGGTAAATCCGATGGTGCTCGATGTCAGCAGTGGTGTTGAGACAGACGGATATAAAGATGAAAAGAAGATTTGTGATTTTATTAGAATTGCGAGGAGCTGTAAGTAAGATCGAGTTTTAGTTATTAATACATATAATATCATCTATTAAACTCGACAAAGGGAGAATTTTGTCTTTTTAATGGATTTTTTTGTACTTTCATGGTAAAATTAAATAGTATAACTCTATTTATTTATAATTTAAGGAAATGAGATATACATATCTTTTAAATTTTTAAAAATTTGTCTGCTAAATATGTTTACTTTTCAATAATTCTAAACAGTGTTAATTAAAATTCCGATATTGTAATTATGATTTAGGTTTAGTTATGATTTTCATTTATACCATAATAAATAACACGATAAAATATGGGAGGTAATATGGCAAACAATAAGTATGACATAGACTCCAAGGATAATAATATATTAAAGTCCGGTAAGAATAGATCAAGGATTTTACCTGGTATTTTTAATAATAAAAACATTCGAGACTTAAAACTCGCACCACTAAAAATATCATTAATATATTTAATTCTGGGGTTTATATGGATATTATATTCTGATAACATCTTAAGCAAATATTTGACCAGTGACATAAACGCATTAAAAAATTTACAGACATTTAAAGGTTTGTTTTATGTGTTTATTACTGCTGCTATACTATATTTAATGGCTAATAATGTAATTAAAGTTATTCGGATAAAAGAAAATTCCAGAGAAAAAAGCTATAGGAAGCTGGTTGAATCTAAAAGGAAATTAAAGGAAAGTAAGAATGAATTAAAAAAGTTTGAATACTATGATTTTCTGACATGTTTACCTAATAGGGGATTTATGGCTGAGAAAATTGAAAATATATTGAAGAAGGCAGATGATAAAACCAATTTTTCATTATTGTTTCTGGATCTGGATAATTTTAAGATGGTTAATGATATTTTAGGGCATGATTATGGAGATATTCTACTGAAAAACATTGCCTGGGATCTAAGAGAATGTATAGATGAAAAAGATATAGTTGCACGGTTTGGAGGAGATGAGTTTCTAATCCTTCTTACGGATGTATGTGATAAAGAAAAAATAGAAAACAAAGCAAGAAGAATTCTTGATCTATTTTCCAGACAGTGGAGTTTAAGTGGAAAGGAATTTTTTATAACCGCAAGTGCAGGCATAGTCATTTATCCTTTTGATGGGGCAGATTTACAAACATTATATAAGAATGCGGATACAGCAATGAACCAGGCTAAGGAAAGTGGGAAGAACTGTTTCTTATTCTTTAGACAGTATATGAATGAAAAGGTGTCTGAAAAACTGGAACTGGAAAATAAGTTAAGGAAAGCAATAAAGAATGAAGAATTCATGGTATATTATCAACCTCTAATAGATATAAGAACAATGCAGGTGATGGGAGTCGAGGCACTTGTAAGATGGAACCATCCGACAGAGGGGATTATTCAGCCGGCAAAATTTATTCCGGTAGCTGAAGAGTCCGGTCTCATACTTGAGATAGATGAGTTTGTGATGCGGACCGCATGTAAGCAATTAAAGACCTGGATTGATTCCGATATAAAGCCTGTCACCATTTCTCTCAATCTAACAAGCAAAGAATTTCAGCAAGCTAACTTTACAGAAATATTAAAGGAAATTATTAAAGATTCAGGACTTAGAGCAGATTACATAGAGATTGAAATAACTGAGAGTCTTATTATGAAGGATCTTGATGTTACTTTAAATATATTGAAGGATCTAAAGTCAATCGGGGTTAGAATATCTCTTGATGATTTTGGTACCGGATACTCATCGTTAAATTATTTAAAAAGGCTTCCTATAGATACTATTAAGATTGATAAGTCGTTTATAGATGAAATTACTGAAGACTCGAAGGAAGAAGCAATTGCAGAGTCAATAATAGCACTTGCTCATAAGATGAACTTATCTGTTGTTGCTGAGGGGATTGAAACACAAAAACAGTTGGAGTTTATAAAAGAGCAAAAATGTGATAAAGCACAAGGATACTATTTCAGTAAGCCTTTGCCTGTTGATGAAATTGAAAGATTACTATCTGTTCCTTTAATTTATACCAATTAAATATGAAAAGTGTTACCATTGATCGTTTTTAGTATGGAGAAAGAGAAATATATACATAGAGAGCTCATTTCTGAGTATAACAGAGTATAAAAAGTATATTTTACATTAATGGGCTTATAGTAAACTTTAATTATGTTGAGATATGTTTAATTAGGTGTTATATTATATAAGCTGTCGCTTAGATGCTTGTGAAAATAGGTTAAATGAAAAAGTAAAATCCACTTTGTAAGATTAAAATCCATCCCCTTTAGAAAATTTAGTGATTTTTCTAAAAGAGGTGGATTTTTTATGCGGGTAAATTGTTGTTTTTCATTATTTTTGGT
>JAEYYB010000135.1 GCA_023430975.1 Bacillota bacterium
GTGGAAATATCTGCATAAATTCCCCGCAATCCAGTTTGGGCATGGCTTACGAGGAAAAGTTCGACGCGTCGAACTTTTTAACTCAAATTGTACTTATTATACTTGGGGATTTTATAAACACCTGTGAAGGTTTCTCGTTTGAATACCTGAATTTTTCTTTTAACCGCTGAAGTGCCTCAGCTTCTTCTAATGGAGATAAGTCCTGCCTAAGAATATTTTCAATCAATGCCACTTTATCGGCGTCAGATCTGTCAGTGCGACAATAATTTGTTTAATTATCATTATATTTTAAAGTGACATAAGCACATTTTTTTGTTATCATATTGCAGTATTTCTTATGCATTCGGAATCAATTTAATAAATTTACATAAGTTGAACAGTAATTTAGTTATCATATTGTTTTATAAGTCCCATCGTAAAATACTGTCATTGAGTATTGAACAAATATTATGAATCTCAATGAATCATGAGCCACTTGTTAGTTGTTAACGAATTTGAACCGCATATGCTATGAATAAAGTAGCCATTTATTATTTTTCAATAAGTTCTTCAAGTGCCTCTAATAGCTCTTTATCTGGTACACTATCTATAAAGTATAGTTGTTCGGCAATATCTCTTCTGAATTTTAAAAATGCTTCATCGTTCAAACACTCCTTATCTGCAATATACCCGATTATCAGCTGCTTTAACTCTGCTTTGCTTGTGAAGTAGGTTTTATTATTCTCATATAGTTCTTCGATATAGCTTTCTGAATACAACATTCGTTTTTGGATCAATTCCGCAGCTTGATTTTTATGATAACTATACAAAGATTCAAGCTGAAAGCAGTCTAAATATTGATCTATTCTACTATCTAAATACGTTTTTTCAATATAGATATCTGCATCATGTAATATATCTGACTTAAATTTAAAATAGTCATCCAGGCTTTCTTCATATGGATTAACATCGGTAATATCAAACTCTTTAATATTTTTAAGTGATGAATTACAGAATTTACAACATGGTATCAAATTGTATAGTGACATTGAGAAATATGGATATTTACTTTTAGGATAAAAATGATCAAGATCTGCTCTTAATTTATGTTGCTTATAATTTTCATTAGAGTGTATATATATTGGTGTAATATATTGTCTGTTACAGTAGGGACAAACTCTGACACCACTCATTAACAAAAAATTATATGGGGTCCAGTAACTTTTAAGGCTACTATTTATTTGTTCATAATTCCCTTGTGTTAGTAAATCATTAGAAACATACTGGTTAAGGTTGCAAAACTTTTTATAACCAAATACATCAAGTAAAAAATTAATGTATTCATATCTTTTACCATTGTATTCACACATTGGATTTTTGTCTAATAAATATTTTGCTCCTTCGGGTAATTCAGATTTAAATTCTCTTAAATCTTTTGGCTTTCCAATTGCTAGCACTTCAACTCTATTTTTGCAGTATTCCATGAATTTGATATGAATATTCTCATTAACTGAATTTCTGAATATTGATTTAATATCAAAACTTGGAAGTATTTTCTCTTGAAAATATTTCAGATGATTATTTTCAATTTCTCTGGATAATTTTAGTTTTATCACACTTTATCTCCACCTTTTTGAGAACTAATAATATGTGCTATCATTTGTTTTTTTTCGTCAAATGAAAGACAGTCATATTTATTAATAGCATCTTTAAGTTCCGGTCTTATGTAATCAGATTTAATCTTTTTGAATTTACCTTGTAGTGCAGTTTTTAAAACACTTTCTCCGATTAGATTAATAATTTTTTCCACTTCATCAATTGTCATTGTACCATCGTAATCAGTATTATATAATTTACTATTTAAAAAATCTTTGACTTCTTCCACTTTGTATCTGGCATACTCACCAATTGTAAAACGCATAAAAAAGGCATCGCTTAATAACTTATGTACATTTTGACTGAATGTATCTAACTTGCACAGCGATAGAACACTATGACTGTCTTCGTCCTTTGTAATTGTAAAAACATTAGTTTTGGGAATGTCACTAACAAGAAATGGTGAATGGCTTGCTAATATTATTTGAAAAGTTTTATATTTATATTGCGATAAAAATTCTATTAGTGTTTTTAAAAATGTCCTAGCAAGTTCGGGATGCATTCTAGACTCAGGTTCATCTAAAAGTAAAATATATTTCTCTTTTTTTTCAACTCTACCTGTCATTTGTGTCATGAGACTGATTTGCTCGTCAAGAGAAGCCATCATTCCTAGATATGCTAACTCTCCATCACTTAAAAAGTTAATCCTATAATCAAAGAAATTGTTGAATACCGAGAAAGTTTCTGACAATTCACTATCTATTCTTTCATCAATAGTTGCCTGAAGTAACTCGGTTATTAGTTGCTTATCGGTATTTTTGTAAATTGTAACATCAATTGTATCTTTTATCCTAATAATTTCAACCAATTTATTCTCCGAATGAATAAAAGCTTTCTCTAATGCCGTCACTAAGTTTTGATATGAACTCAAGATATGATTACTTTCTTTCTTGCTCTCTGCCTTTTTGCCTCTATTAAAAAAAGCTTTGACAATATATTTTAACACATTCCAATAGTATTCTCTTATGTTTCTATAATCTTTACCTTTAGGGCTAATATTGGAGACTGCTTTCTTTACACCAGCAAAATATAATAACTCTTTGCTAGATTCTTTGTTAATGGCCCTTTCTTCATTAGGGAAAATTGAATCTGAAAAGAAGAAACAATATGATGATAATATTTTACATATAGATTTCTCACTAATAGAAAGTTCATTCTCAATTTTATCAATATCATAAATACCAAAATCTTTTGTTTTCGATGATTCGTATTTTATGGATAGCTTATAACTAGTATCTGAATATAATTCATTGTCTTCTCTTTTCATTTGATCAATAAGGAATATTATTTTCTCATATAAATATTTGGTATCAAAATGTGCAATTCTTCTTGGTATAGCAATTTTATAATCATCCTCACTTTTAAAAGAAGAATGCTTATAATAACTTGGATTATATTTTTCTCTGAATAATAAAATAGCTGACTTATCTTTGGTTGTTAAGTTATATTTTCTATGTTCCTCATCAAACCCACCGTCTTTTTGTACATCAAATTGGTAAGTTAACTTATTGCTATTATATGTGCAAACAAATGCAAACCAATATTTTCCTCTCCAATAATTTATTGGATTATGCTCTTTTTGGGTGTTTATTTTTTCTTTATTACTAAATAAGTCTATATATAAATCTATATTATTCCCTTCAATACAAAACTTGTCTACTCCATCATCTTCTCTATCTATATAATATACAAAAAAATATCCAGCTTTTTTCTTTTCTTCTTCAATATCATCTGGTATTTTATAGCCTATTTGACCGGGTTTTCTTCTCTTGTATATTACTTCAAACTCTTCGTTTAAATTATTTCTGTCATCTATTTTCATACCAATTAAGTCAAGTAAATTGCTTTTGCCAGAAGAATTCTTCCCTAAAAATGTATTAATATTTAAAATATGATCTGGGTAAAGCTTTAAAAAATCTTTATTTTCTTCAATTAAAATACTATTACTTTCTTGATTGTATTTGACAATAAATTTATCAGATAAATTAATACCAGTATCTTTATATGTACGATATTCATTTATCCATATATATATTAACTCCATCTTGTGCCTCCTGTGAACATCAAGTAATTTTAGTTTTTACTTAACTTAATACATTTAGTTCTGACCACTAACCGAAGCAAGTACAAGTGTTTCTTATGTATAAATATAATACCGTACACAGACATTTGATCGATGCAACTTCTATTTGTATTATTTTTCAATAATCAAAAAATCTTTTTACCTTTAACACTTTTTAATCAAAGCAGTATAAATTGATATCTTACTGTTGCATATTTTTTGCTGCATCATGCATCGTAGTTTCATATCTTTTTCTCAATAAATTGTACCAGAATTCCGGAATAATGGTTTCCTTCAATCTGTTAACATAAATAAAATCCTGAATTTGTCTACATACATCCAATGAAAGATTTTGATCCGAATCAGATTTTTCAAATAATGTATTAATAAAAACTTCCTTATTTTGCTTTTCTTTCGCAATACTAAAGAGTGATAATATTGATTCTATTCCTGTAATAATGGCCGACAGTGATGGTATTAAAAATATTTGCAAATATTCTGAAAATGTTTTTTTCATGACCAAGGTAATGATAATTTCAGATAAAAAAAAGGTTGTCATTAAAATAATTATCATCCAAGCATAAACTTCTTTCAGTCTCCAATCCCATACTAAATTCGATCTCTGACAAATTAAAATATCCTTCAAATGATTTGATGATGCAGATTTAGGGTACCAATTCTTCAGTTTATTTCTATCCCCCTTGAATCTTCCGCTTGCATCAATAATGATTTCCCTTGTTACTTTATTCCCAACCATTACCTTATTCCAAGACAGTTGCATCAAATCTACATCAAACTCTTCTTGTATTGTTGCTGCTTGTTTGATTTTCTTCTTTTCAAGATTGTTTAAAATTAGTTTAGAAATAATTAACCAAAAAGTACTTAAAAGAACAATCCATAACTTTATTTCAGGATAAATAAAATATAGCATCGGAAGAAATATTGCAATAATAGTACTTACATATGTTTTTACACTTCTAACAGATTTAGCTTCGATATACAGTTGTTTTTGAGCAGCTAATAACATTATATTATTTTCAGAATTTTGATTCTCAATTGTCATAATCTTCACCCCAACATTATCCAAAGGCAGGAAATCTACTGCCAAAAATCTTTCTCCATTCATTAATTGATTCTTCAATATATCCTCTTAAAGCATACTCTTCTGCTCTCAATGCCCTATTAAGTGCTGTTGCAAATGCTGTAGTTGCAGATTCAAATTTTCCTTTAGTATTAATATAACTACCGACATCATCATTGTATCCAGCAGGATCAGGATTTTTTTTCGTTATGTAATCAATACCTTTTTCAAAGAAATATCTGATTCCCGATGGATAATCTGATATTGTAACATTTTCTAATATATGATATGCCATTACTTCTAAATGAAATGATCTAAAATTATAGCTTATATTCTTGTTCCAACCTTTAATCATTTTAACTAAAGGAACAAAGTCACCATTATGTTCAAAATTAGACTTGCTCATAATTTCTATATGTTTTCTGGGATCAGTTCCAATCCATTTCATAGATATAGTATCTGCAATTATGTATCCACCACCTTTTCGATAAAAACTCGGAACAACATCAACTAAAAAATCGTTAAATGTTATTGTTATAGCTTGCCCATTTCTACTTATTTTCGAAGTAATTGGATATGCTTTTTTAAGGCTCCTTTTTACAATATCAAGTAACTTTGCTTGTCCATCTTTTTCGTAATACTCAGGATTAAGAACTGCAAAAATATCAATGTCTGCTTCCTTTAGAGGAGCAATCATTGTACTTCTTGAATACGAACCCGTTAAAAAAGTATCTAATACTTTCAAATTATCAGATAATATTTTCCTTACATTTGTGTGCCGAGTAGAAACAACCTCTGTTTGTAATGATGTTATCTCTAGATTCCTTTTGTATTCTTGAAATGATTGTAAAATAGTCTTTGCCATGATACCCCCCTAAATCTATAATAATTAGAACTTCTTATTTATACAGATAATGCTTGTAATGTAATCTCTTTAAATAATTTCTAATATTTATTTTATATTTTAGACTTAAGTGTTTCAACCATTTTTTACACTTATTTGACCCAATTCTAAATAAAAAATATCGCATATAACCCCGGGATACAAGAAATACCAGAATGTTAATATAAAAAATGTGCTTATGTCACTTTATAATATAATAATAATTAAACAAATTATTGTCGCACTGACAGATCTGACGCCGATAAAGTGGCAGTGATTGAAAATATTCTTAGGCAAGACTTATCTCCATTAGAAGAAGCTGAAGCACTTCAGCGGTTAAAAGAAAAATTCAGGTATACAAACGAGAAACCGTCACAGGTGTTTATAAAATCCCCAAGTATAATAAGTACAATTTGAGTTAAAAAGTTCGACGCGTCGAACTTTTCCTCGTAAGCCATGCCCAAACTGGATTGCGGGGAATTTATGCAGATATTTCCAC
>JAEYYB010000140.1 GCA_023430975.1 Bacillota bacterium
AATCTTTTGAATATGCTATAGCCATTTTTATTCTCTTTTCTTTAGTATTTGAACTATCTGAGAATAATATCGCTTATTTCCATTGATATGTCAATTATTTCCTTGCATAAAATCAAATTGCTGTAAATCACCTAAACCAGGGAAATTTATCATGGTTCACTAAATGGAGCAGGCTTTCTAAGAGCATGTTCAAGAACATATCATTACCGTGTCCCAAACTTGTAGAAACCCGAAACTTAGAGAAATCTTTAATTTATTAATGCTTGACTTTTCTGTGTTACACAAATTTTTGAATCATAATGGAAGTCCTAAAATCTTCAGCGACGGCTGTAAATACCGCATAAGTCCTGTAGTCTCTTTCATGTAGCCTTTCATATGGATAAACCTGTATTTGTTTATTAAACGCTTTACGTTCTCCATAGTCTTCTTACCCTAGCAATTTTCCCAGTTTTAGGCCACTCTGAGTTCCAAATTATCTTGCGAACTTTCTAACAAGACGTTAACATCCACGCTAGTTACAATATGATTACCTCGAACGGATGGGGTAACCTTTCGGCAATATACCATGAGACTCCATGTCGCACCTGACTACCTCTATCTGAGTCTATCATTATTTATCTCACGTTTACTCCTCTTGCCTGTTTTAAGTGCCTTATAATTATATCCATCGTCATACGTTCGCCCATTCCCCATTCAACAACCTAATTAACTCATAAATCACCTATACCAGCCAAATAATGCCATACATCACCAGTTGATATACTGTTTTCTCAGCACCTTGATATCATCCATATATGGTAGTATATCTCGTATACATATCCCAGTCTTATATGCTTAATCATAAACTTTCCCATATCTAGTACAGCTTCCTATGCTTTGTTGTACTCTATGTTTTATGTATCGATAAAATGGAGTATGGGGCAATTCTACATTTTACTACATAAGTCTAATAATATATTCAATTATACTTGCAAAAAAACATTATTTTTGGTATATTATGAAAAAGGATGTATTTTTCATTTTTTAAGGTAAAAATTACTGTCAAATTTTCAAAATCTTAATGAAATATTACTGCATTTCAATTTAATAATTATTTATGTTGACATCAGGTTACGCGTTTGCTATAATAAACACGTAACCCATCAGTTACATTCAGCATCATTTTGTATACCATGAGAAATATATAAATACCTGGCCAGGAATTTTATATATAAACATAAACAATAGTAATTTTGTTTATGTTTTAAGTTATTTTAATAACCTAAGTGATAAGAAAAGGAGAGTAGTATAATGGAAAAAAATATTTTTAAATGCTCAATAGTAAAGTTAGTAGCTTCAGTTACATTGTCTTCTTTCATTTTTTCACAGTGCCTGACTGGATTTGCAGTTGATTCCCAGTATAAAGCCCAAGAAGAGATAAAAAATCAGGTTAACTTAAATGAAGCTGTGGATAATTCCACAGTTCCAAGTACACCAGACTATATTGATACAAAAAATGTAATCCTAAACAATATCGGACTTGAACGTGTCAACAAATATAGAGAAGAAAATGGACTATCCCCCCTTCCAGAAAGCTCAAGTGTAGAGCTTGGTCAGGAAGCAGTTGTTTCGCCAATCCAACGTTCTTCACTATTGTTATCAGCAAGTGTAGCACTACCAAATAAAATCGATAACAGTGCATTACCGGCCTTCCCTCCAATATCAGACCAGGGCAATTTCGGCTATTGCGGATCTTTCGCAGTTACATACTATCAAATGACACATATGGTCGCATTGCAGAAGGGATGGAATACAAAAAACGATCCTGATAACTCTAAAAAGTTTTCTCCCAAATTTACGGGTAATCTTACAAATGGCGGAGTCGATATAAGTAACATGTTTAACGTACTAAAAACTGCAGGTGCCCTATCATGGAAAGACTTTCCTTACAATGCATACAGCACTGATCCGAAAGAATCTTACGAATGGCCAACCACATCAACTCTTTGGAGAGCTGCAATGAATTACAAAGCCGATAAATTGGGTTATGTGGCTATCAATGAATGGAGTGCAGGTACCCCTTCATTGTTAACTCCTATTTCAAATGAGAAGGACTCAGATTTGGATACTATTAAAAGGCTTCTTGTTGACGGCTATGTTTTGACTTTTGATTCTAACCCTAATGTATGGCGGTATCAACTATTAAAAGACAATAATACAAGCTTGGATGATGACGGACTTGCTGGGCAAAAAGCATGCTTCATGTCAAGAGATGTCACTGGTGGTCATATTATGACAATAGTCGGTTATAATGACGCAGTGTGGTGTGACTTCAATAATAATAACACTATTGACATAGGGGAAAAAGGAGCGTTCAAAGTTGCAAATTCATGGGGATCTAGTTGGCCTGATGGGAACGACGGTTTTATTTGGATTATGTATGATGCACTGAATAAGGTATCTCCAGTACAGGATTATAATCCAACACCATATATCAATCCATCAACAAGAGATACTGTAATCAACAACAATCGTTGCTATTGGCTTACCGTTAAAAATAATTATACTCCAAAGCTTATCGCAGAATTTACAATTAACCATAACAAAAAAAGCACGCTTGATTTTAGTATAGGTTTTTCAAATTCATCAGATACAAATCTAAGTATGCCTATTCAAAGATTTTATGCTCTTGCAGGAGATTATTCTTTTGACGGCACAAATAATCCCAACTGCGATGCAACAATTGATATTGATTTAACAGAGTTAAATGGACTAAACTTTGATAATCCCACTGGCAAATGGTTTCTTAAAGTTACCGATAAAGCAGCTGATAATGTAATATGTACGATTAAGGACTTCAAGCTTATTGATACTACTACAGGCACAACTTATACTCCAGTACAAAATTTTCCTATTACATTGGAAAACTCAACAATAGAAATACCTATAAGTATGGCCAGGCAAGCCCCGTCAACCTCCGAATGGAGTATATTAAAAGGACAGCAAGGCGGAAGAATAAATGCTGCTTATGTTTCTGCTGGGAATTTAGTTTATGTATTAGGAGGACTTGAAAAAACGCCCAGCGATCCCCCTGATTATTGTAAAAAATCAGATGTATTTGATTCCCAAACAGGCCTTTGGACACAAAAAGCAAATATGATTAACAAAATAGTTACATCTTCAAAGGCTTTTTTTATAAATAACAAAATATATGTCACAGGGTATAATAGTGATGGAAATGTAGTAATAGACGAATATAACCCCTCATCGGACTCTTGGACCAACAAAATCACTCAAAGCTTTAACTATTCTTCCGCAGAATCTGTAAACGGAAAAATATATTTTATAGGAAATTCGATGGTTAAAGAGTATGACCCTGCTACCAATATCTTAAGCACTAAGAATAGCTTTTATATTGGATTTAATGATTTTAAACTGGCCTCCGCCAACAATAAAATATATGCTTTTGAATATTTAGATGATGCTCCATTAGCATTTACACAGCGTGTCATGGAATATGATCCACAAATGAATACATGGCTACAGAAACCTGACATGCCTTATATTTTAGATCGTTTTGATGTTGTTTCGCTGAAAAACAAATTATATTTATTCAGTAATACCCAAGATCCATTAAATTATGTCAAATCAGATAAAACAGGTGAATATAAACCAAATATATGGGAATACAACCCTACATTGGAAACCTGGGCAAAAAGAGATAACTTTATACCGGTAGATCCGGGTTTCAACTTGATCACTCTCAACAATAAAATACTTCTTATCGGTAATTATGATAGACATTTTGCTCCCAATGCCGTAAAGCTTTATGCCACATATGAACCCGGATGGATTAATGACAATTTATTGCCTGTATCTGTATCTAATCATGCATCAACAGTTTGCAATAACAAGATATATACCGTTGAAGGCACAAATTCAAGTATATTGCCTTCCAATACAATACAAATTTATGATCCAGCAACAAAGACATGGACAGTAAATCCTGGCACGTCAACTTCAAGAAAAAGTCCATGTGCAGCCACATTGCTAAACAACGTATACGTCTTAGGTGGACATAACAGTAGTGCCGGTACACTTTCAAGCATGGAAATGTATAACGAATCTACAAGCAGTTGGATTTCAAAAGCAGCAATGTCAACAGCCAGACGCAATTTTTCTACAGTTGTTATAAATGACAAGTTATATGCATTAGGTGGAGTAGATTCAACCGGAAATGTAATAAAAACTTGCGAAGTATATAATCCAGTTACTAACTCATGGTCACCGATAGCCAGTATGATATATACGAGACGTGATTTCGCTGCTGCTGTTGTAAACAACAAAATCTATGTTATGGGTGGTGCAACATCTTCAGCCCCAATTTCGAGATTTAATAAAGTTGAAGTATACGATCCTTCTACAAACACTTGGACAGAAAAAAATGCAATGCCAACGTCAAGAGATGGCTTGGCAGCAACAGCATTGAATGGTAAAATATATGCAATTGGAGGTACGGTTAACGCGGTTGGTGAAGTAAACACAGTAGAAGAGTATAATCCTGCACTTAATACATGGACAAATAAAAGCAGCATGTTATCTGCAAGGACTTCCCTATCCGCTGTTACCTTAAATCAAAATATATATGCCATAGGCGGAAATCAGTATGGAGTTATTGTAATGAATTCTATAGAATCATACGCTCCTTGATGTAACACAATATATTAAAATTACTAATGATATCATAATTAATTAAATTCAGTATTGAAAGGGCGTTGTTCTAACTTTTTAACAAGTTATGCAACACCCTTTTTCTCTATCATATTGTTATCTTTACTTATAGGTTTCCACATGCAGCTGAGTTACAGAAACTAACCAATATCGATTTTGTTTAATTCTTTTAAATCTGACATGTTGCTTGCTTTTATCTTATTGTTTGACAATGTATAAAGAATATCATTTATATACATTATCCTGTTTATATAGTTGTCACTGCTGCCGCTGTAATATGATGAAGAATTGATTTTAGCAAATTCATCATCAGTAAGGTGTGTTATCCTTCCCTTCAATACAAATCCTTTTTCCATATCTATATTGAAAACATAGGCACCTTGATACGTAAACCTCCCATATTGAGGCATTGATGTTGAAGCTGTAATGGTTGTATCCTGCTTGATCTCTGCCGGAATCTCACATAATGATACTGGGAAAGCCATTATGTTCTTGCTTTTTGAGAATAGAAGGGCCTTCGGATTACGCAGAAGCTCTGAATCTGTTCCTCTGTCCCCAATGAGCACCTTGAATTGCTCTTTAGGGTTATTTACATCTGTAATATCAAACATTGCAACTTTCATACCCTGATACCACGCAAATTGATCTGAACCCGAATCAATTGAATCTTTTCCGAAGCCTATTACATGGTTTTCGTCATAAGGATGCAGATAATCACTATATCCGGGTATCTTGAGTTCTCCCAAAATAGCCGGCTTATTTGGGTCTTTTAAGTCAAATACGAATAATGGGTCAACTTTTTTGAATGTAACCATATATCCCCTGTCGCCCATAAAACGAACTGAGTAAATTTTTTCTCCAGGAGCAATATTCTCTATTTTTCCGGTAACCTTAAAATTATCATCCATGACGTATAAGTTATTTTTTGAGATATTATCCCCAGTTTCAAATACAGAACCTACTGTAGTTGCTATTCTGAAGTATCCCTTGTTTTCATCCATTGAATATTGATTTAGGATAATCCCAGGTACCTCACCTTTTCCTTTAAATTTTGATTCACCCTTGTCAATGGAGAACTTGTATATCAATGTATTTTGTGTATTATAGGCAGGCATAGCAGTTATTCCAACTGCAGGTCTTGCAAGCAGTACTGGGTATGAATAATAGTTAGTCTCAGCAATATAAATGTTATTCTGTGACACATACATTTTATCACCGGCACCAAGATAACTTGTGAAATGAAGTTCACTGTTATTGTCCTCAACATCAAGACCGGCAATATTCAAATAGTTAGGTCTTATAAATTCAGGGAAGTAGTTAATTTTTTCATAATCAAGACAATTATAGTTATCACCCAAATTTGAATCACGATAACGTGGTTTCGCATACTCAGTATCACCAAATTGTATGTAGTTGTATATTGACTTGTTTGTTGCCAAATATAATACAGAGTCAATCTTTCTGGAAGATATATATGCTCCATCTATATCTATAACTCTGATTTTCTTGATATTCTTCTTGTCAGTTATATCAAGTACAAAAGCTTTTGTTATTGCTACATTATAAGTAGGAATATTGTATGTTGGTGGTACTGTCATGACCATAGATGATGAAGGTGCTGGGGTTGATTTAACTGTACCTCCTGTTGATGCTGATGGTGTTGTTGAAACTGGTGCTGCTGTTGATGCCACAGGTACTGCAGATGTCTTAGGTATTGGTGTTACTACAGGTACTATTGTAGGGCTTACTTTAACGCTCTCATAAGATGTGCCAATTACAATAAGCTTGTTTTTTCCAAGGAGCATTTCTCTTGGTGTAAATGAAGTATCAACAGATAGGTTAAGAGTATTTACAATTTCCATATTATCAGCAGGATAAGCTTTTGCTACGACTATTTTATTCTTATTAACCTGGTATATGTACTCACCATCTGTTTGCACAACATCTGCTTCATCTACGCCTTCTACCTGACTATTCACTTTTGAATAATCAGTACTGTTTGGGACACTTGGCGTTGCAGCACCAGGTGCAGCTGTAGCATTAGGCACTGAAACTGGTGCTGGTGTTGGCATACCCGCTGCAACTCCACCATCTAAATAGTAGTATGAAGAATAGCTGCTTGCTGGAATCATCTTCTTTAAATTATCGAATGAACCCACAACAGGTAATGGAGCAAAATGCTTTCTATAATCCTGTGCTGTTTTATTAAAGTTTCTTGCAACAATAACTACATCAGCAATATTTATTGCCTTATCTGCATTGAGGTCACAATCCTTATTATATTTAGGGCTGTCTGAGCTTGAATTAAATGCTGTCGCTATAGTTATAGCATCAGATAAGTTCACAGCACCATCCTGAACCCCATCCTTCGCAACATCGCCCGACCACAGCAAAATGGGCTCTTTTTCTGTACTTATTACAGTATCTGTCAGCACAACAACTCCTTCAACTGTTCTTGTAAGACAATTTCTTTTACTAAATTTCATAGCATATCCAGACGTATTTTCAGGAACATTTTCAATTTCAAAATAACCTCTGCTATCCGCAGTTGTAGTAAGGCTCGTTCCTTCAATCTCAACTTTTACAGGTGAATATACCATTATTTCATAAGCTGGAGCACTTGGTGATTCAACCGAGACAAATCCTGAAACCTTATAGGTTACCTTGCTATCCTCAGCCATTGTAATCAAACACATACTAAATATCATTAGTACTGTCAGTGTGATACTTAAAACACTTTTAACTCTTCTACTAAAACTACTTGCCATAAGACCCCCCTCTTTCTCTTTTTGTTTAGTAACTTTTTATTATATAGACAATCCACTCAATGGGATTATCCATATTTCAAATTAATATTATAATATTAAATAAAAAGTGCTGCTCTAAAAATGTCCAGTACTACAATAAATGTATAAACAATTATTACATATATAGATTTTTATAGATTTAAAATTCACTAATATTTATGACTATTTTTACACTAATTTCTAGCCTATTTAAACTTTTATAATGTTTTCTGCACATAACAATTATATTATTTTAATACTGCATTTGTCAATAATGATTAACAGCGTAAATAATATTATACATTGAATTTGATTTGAAATATTAATCATCAAATCTTATAGTTTTTTTCATAAGGTCTTTTCCAATTTTCGTATTTCCAAAGGCACTTACTGCACTATCTATAAACTCTTCAGGGTCAGTAATGGATGGACTAAAGTGAGTCAACCACATCTCCTTTACATTTCCTTTAAATGCCAATTGTGAAGCTTCTGAAAATAACATATGTTTTTTTTCAATTGCCTTCTGAAGCTTGTCATCAGTTCCATACATCCCCTCGCAAACAAATATATCCGATTCACTTATAAAATCTATCATTGCCTCAGTTGGCCTTGTATCGGTACAGTAAGAAACTTTTAGCCCTCTTCTGGCCTCGCCTAAAACCATATCAGGCTTATAAATCCTTCCTTCATATATGACTTCCTCACCTTTTTGAAGCTTACTCCATATTCTTTGTGGAACACCTGATTTATTAGCCTTATCAACATCGAACTTACCCGGGCGTTTTATACTAAAGCTATATCCAAAACAGGTAATGTTATGGTCCAACAAAAGATATTCTATTGATATGCCATTAATATCAATACTTCTATTATCATAATCATCAACTTCAATCAATTCCAAGTCAAATGGCAACTGCGGCGATATATAAGTCAAGCATTCTACTACTTTCTTTAACCCCTTTGGACCTATAATCTTAAGACTCTCTTCCCTACCGGAATTACCAATTGTAAGAAGCAGCCCAGGCAGACCTGCAACATGATCAGCATGAAAATGGGTTATGCAAATAGCGTCAATTGATTTAAACCCCCATTCCACGTTTCGTAATGTTATTTGTGTTCCTTCACCACAGTCAACAAGTATCATTTTTCCGTTAAACCTTATTAATGCAGATGTAAGCCACCTATCAGGTAATGGCATCATACCACCTGTTCCTAAAAGACAAATATCAAGCATGCTATTCTCCTAACTAAGGTATGATTAAAATATCAATTCCGATTTCAAGTGTATGCTAACTAGTAAAGTCAACCACTAGCCAAATTATAGCGGATGTTATATTTTGCTCATTCCTAATTTGATTAATTATCTCTTAATATATAACAAGAACTAATCAATTCTTAATTCTATATAAAAAGTGATAAATCTATCACATTTATCTTAAGCAAATCCCGTTGAACCGTTCGTTATTTGCTCCGCCAAATGTAAGATTATTAACACTTTTAATATATATAAAAAAGAGGTATGAAAAATTTGCATTTTCATACCTCTCAATTATACTACGAATTTAATTATCTACATATATAATTTTATTATAATGAATAAGTATATCCGAACTTAAGTGCGAGCTTCAAAACGTCAGCCATATTTACAGCTCCATCACTATTTAAATCGCATGCAGCATCGAATTTTACGTCTCCCTTAACTGTACCGAAAGCTGTTGCTATTTTCATAACGTCTGCCATGTTAACAGAACCGTCACGATTTATATCTTCAGGTACTTTTACACCTGTGGATGATGTAGGTGTAGGAGTGTTACTAGGTCCTGAAGTTGATGGTATTATATCATTATAAGTATCCAAGTAGTAAGTAATCCAAGCAAGTGGTGCATTCCAGTTGATTGTTACTTCGTTAGTAGACCATGATTCAACGTGGTCAAGGAAGCATTTTTGTGCTGGTGCCTTGTTAACCTTCAAACCTGCACCGGAAGCCCATGGGTCCTGACAACCGGAGTTTGGTCCGCCTGAAAGGAATCCTGGAGGTGCTGATGGGAATGAAGGATCAATCTGAGGACAGAAGAAACGGTGGTGAGGATATTTTAATGGATTTTCGCCATATCCTGTTACGTAGTTCTGCAACATTGGGTTACGTCCCATTAGGTAGTCCATTGATTCTGCAGCACCGTTAAAGTATTTTGAATCTCCGCTTACATCATATGCATAAGCCATAACTATAGACTCGTTGATAACAAAAGCATTTGATGCCCAAGGATAACCAGTTATTTCTTCACTCTGGCCAGCAAACTCATTTATATAAGTTGATTCTGCAAGAGGAATACCATAACCTTCTTTAGCTTGTACAGCCATGAATGTATCTGCTGCTTTTTTAATACTTGCTCCAACTTCTGGGAATTCAGTTGATTTATGTAAAGCGAGTGTAAGGGTTCCTAATCCACCTGTAGCACCCCAGTCAAAACATCCAGCCATACCGTTGGATTCACCTGACAATGTAACAGGCATTTGTAATGCATTCTTATAACCTTTTAAATCTGTAAGATATTTTGAGTCACCTGTTGTAACATATAATTCACATGCAGCCCAGTAGAAATCATCTTCTGTATAGTTGTCACCATAAGTACCGCTACCAGGTTCCTGGCCGTATGGAGCATATATTGCAGGATTTTTCTTAGCAGCAGCATAAGCTGTTTCTGCTGCAGTTAAACATTTTGATGAGAATGTAGAATCAATAGTCTTCCACATACGTGCAGCTTGTGCAGCACATGCTGCAAGGTTTAATGTAGCTGCTGTTGATGGTGGATAGTATATACGGTCTTGCTTATCCTGATCAGGACGAGTTGCTAAAGCTGTCCAAGCTACGTCTGCCATCTTATGAACTGCCATACCTGCTCTGTCATAACCGGAAGGAATCTGCATTTTCAGCATCCATTCCATTTCCCAACGTGTTTCATCAAGTATATCGCTCTTGCCATTTCCGCTTTCAGGAATTGTCATTGTTTTATCAGCAAATTGAGCGTCTTTACCTTTTGCAAGGGAATGCTCATATATGTTTTGTACTGTCCATAATGATATACCGCCGTTAACAACATACTTACCATGGTCACCGGCATCATACCATCCGCCTGAACCTTCAATTGATGAAGGACCATTGTAGTTTCTTCCTGTAATCAACTTAGGATTATCAGTTGTATGACCGGCTGGACGTGCCCATTTGCTGTCAACGCAATATGGTGTTTTTATTTCAATACCGCTTCTTGCATGATAGAAATATTTGAGTGCATCATATTTCATTGTGCTGTACATATCAGTACCGATATCGAATGGGAAGCTTGTCGCAGTTCCGCAAACGAGCTGATAATTCTTACCTGTTGTTGTGAAGCTTGAGAAATCTATTATTTGTACATTTTCACCTGATGCATGGTCAGGACCATATGGCAATGTAGTACCGGAAGTAACAACCTTTCCTGAACTATCCTTCAACTGCCATGTAGAAGTAGATGCACCTTGATTAACCCTCAAAGTAGCCTTTTTAGCAGCATTGGGGAAATATCCGAGCTGATTTACACGAATATCTCTTGCTGGTGTTGGTGTAGGTATAGGGGTTGGAATAAAATCAGGGTCATCAAGCGACATTGATATGAAACTCACATCAATAGGAAGCGAACCTGCCAACTCACCGCCAAAGTGGAAGGCCCATTCAGCAGTCTTATAGTCTTTGTCTGCTGTAAATTTGTCTGTTACAGTTTTAATCTCATTTGCTTTGAGTTCAAATGCAGCCCATTTATTATTCCATACTTCACCATATGGTTCTCCCATATCACCTATCTTTGCATAGATCTTAGTAGCTTTACTTGCTTTTACTGAGAATTTTACTGTATAAACGTGATCTTTAACTATTGCAATTTCTCTGTGTCTGATTTGCACGTCCCACTTGTTTGTTCCTTTTTGTTCCATATGAACAACATAAGCGCCGTCCTTTACTTCTGACCACGAGTTTTGTTCATTACTTTCAGATACGTTCCATGGTAAGCTTACTCCACCCGTAAAGTCTGTGGTCTGAAGAAGCTCCGCCGCATTACCTGTCATCTTCGCTGCTAATGCTGTTGTACATAGCAGTCCTATCACTGATAATTTTTTTAGCATCTTTTTCCCTCCTATTTTAGTAAACAAATTAATTAGAAACTGAACAAAAAATTTGTTTCAAAAGTGTTATCATCACTAAATAAATTTGACGTCTGGCCTAACAAAACATAATCAGCTTTCCAATAATACTTTCGCTAAACTATTTAATATAAACCTATGACCATATGAATATGGCATCCTAACAATTTATCTTTTACGTCCTTTTCATATCTTAGGAGTTTAACAGCACTACAGCTTTAGCATCCAACTATCAGTCTATTGCATAACGACAGTTTATTGCCAATTTACTTAAGCTTATAATAATTAAATTACAAAACCGTACTGCTATTTTGGGAAATAAGAAAATAAAGATGTGAGTGCATAAATGACAAATTGTAAGAAACATTCCGTTACATAAATATCAAGGCTGAAGGAAAACTTTTATATACCTAAATAAAAGTTCAAATCATTTATATAAATGATTGATTTCAGATCCTTTCATAATGTATACGTTATTCTTCCGTCTTATTAGGATATATAATATTAAGTAGAATTCAGCAAATACTATATAGAAAATTGAATTTATATTGTGTATGTAGCATATATTAGTGTATGATATTCACTTTTCAAAGAACATTTTTTGTACAATTTTCTAAAATCTATTTGTAAAACACCGTTATCACCAGAAGATAACAGCATATTACTTTCATATACACATATACTTTTAATTCTTGAACTGTATGTTAATTCTATTTATGTGAAAACATAGTCAACTGCTGACAAAAAATAAACGAGACAGCACAATTTACGTGATCTGTCGTTTTATTCAAGGTTTATATCTTATTATTAAAACAATTACTTTACGAGCTATTGTAACACAATAAAAGTTATTTTATATTTAAATTTTATCCAAAATTTATATTTAAGTCAACTAATTTTCTTCTATTTCAATCTTATTACCAATATTGACAATTAAATAGCAAATCTTTTAAGTAAATTTAATTTTTTTCCCTTTTTTCATATACACCTGTAATGTTATTGGGTGTTTTACCGGCTAAATTTGGAGCTCAAATAGAAATGAAGTTTGACTAGAAAAGATAACTATATTAATATAGATATATAAATTGGGATAATTGTTTAATGAAAGGGGTTAATATGTACTTAATAGCAGAAAAATCAAAAGTAACTGGAAAAATTAAAATTCCAGGTTCAAAATCGCATACCATTAGAGCATTATTTTTAGCCAGCCTTACAAAAGGAACCTCACATATTTACGATCCTCTGATCTCAGATGATGCAGATTCTGCAGTAAAGGTATGCAAAGCTTTTGGTGCAAATATCAGTTTCAATGATAATAAATATGAGATAGATGGCTTTGGAACCAATCCAATTACCCCTGATGATGTGGTAGACGTAGGAAATTCAGGTACTACAATGAGATTTGCAGTTTCAACGGCATCTTTGAGCAGCGGCTTTACTATATTGACAGGCGACTATCAGATAAGAAGACGCCCTTTAGGCCCATTGATAGAATCCTTAAATGCTTTGGGTGCAGAAGTTTTCTCCACAAGAAATAATGGCCTTGCTCCTGTTGTAGTAAGAGGGATACTAAAAGGTGGCAATACAAGCATTGATGCAGTAACATCACAATATCTGTCTTCTTTGCTTCTACACACTCCTCTTTTGCAAAAGGATTCTCAAATAAATATAACAAGATTAAATGAAGTCCCATATGTGGAAATGACCCTTTGGTGGCTTGACAAGCAAGGAATAAAATACGAAAATAATAACTTTAAATCAATATATGTCTACGGCAATCAATCGTATAATCCATTTAACCTATCTATTCCCGGTGATTTTTCATCAGCTACCTTCTTTGCAGTTCAAGCTGCAATTTCCGGTGAAGAAATAGTAATGGAAAATTTAGATATGTCTGACCCCCAGGGAGATAAAATGGTTTTTTCTATTTTAAAAGAGATGGGTGCTACTGTAGATATAAACCATAACAGCATAAGAGTAAAAGGTAACAGACTTAAGGGAATGGAAATTGATATGAATTCTATCCCTGATGCATTACCTGCAATGGCGGTTTTAGGATGCTTTGCAGATGGTGAAACACGCCTTGTAAATGTACCTCAAGCGAGGCTTAAAGAAACTGACAGAATTTCTGTCATGAACATGGAGTTAAAAAAGCTGGGTGCGGATATCGAGGAGCTGCCTGACGGCCTCATTATAAGGCAAAGCAAGCTTACAGGCGGTGTTGTTGAAGGTCATGATGATCATAGAATAGTTATGTCTTTAGCTATAGCAGGCTTAAATATTGACGGTAAGGTAGTTATAAATGGTGCTGAGGCTTATAATGTAACTTTTCCTGAATTCGGTGACCTAATAAAAAGCTGCGGAGGAAAAATTCTTCTAACAGATTCTATATGAATCTATTATATAAATATATATTATTAACACTTTTAATATAGATTAAGATATTATTAATTAATTTATGGAGATATATTATGAATAAAAGCAATATAATTATGATAGGTATGCCTAGCTCAGGAAAAACTACAGTCGGCAACTTATTATCTGAAAGCACCGGGAAAAGCTTTCTTGATACCGACCATTTACTACAGAATATAACCGGTTTATCTCCCAAGGACTATGTTAGCAACTATGGCCTGGACAATTTTCTGGAAGTACAGGAAAAAGTCATATTGGATTTGGCTGTAGAAAATTCGATAATAGCAACCGGCGGCGGTGTTATATATAATAAGGAAGCTATGGAACATCTTAAAAGTAATGGAATAGTGGTATATTTAAGGACAGATTTTGAAGTATTGGAAAATAGAGTTTCTAAAGATAGAAAATTGGCACGTAAAGATGGAAAGAGCTTTTATGATACATATTTGGAACGTGTTCCGCTTTATGAAAATTATTGTGATATAGTAATCGAGTGCAAAGAAAAGCTATCTTCGGAGATTTCTCAAGAGATCTTAAATATTATTCATAGCGACAAAACACATTAATATAAATAATGCAATTATATAAGAAAAAAAGAACAATAGAACTTGTTATTTGGACCCAAGGAGAATATTAAATGCTTATGAGTCCAGTATCATTTATTAGGGGTTGATGTAAAATTATGAAAAATGAAATATCCGTACTAATCACAGATGACAATGTCGAATTTGGTGATATACTTAATGACTATTTGAACCAAACCGAAGGAATTAAAGTTGTAGGAATAGCAAGAGACGGCTTACAGGCACTTGAAAAAATTAAAGAATTAAAGCCTGAAGTTGTAATACTCGATGTAATTATGCCAAACCTTGATGGGATAGGTGTTCTTGAAAAGTTAGCTACAATACCAAATGTGAGAAAACCAATTTTTATAATGCTTTCAGCGATTGGTCAGGATATTTTTATCCAGCAGGCCATGTCCTTAGGAGCAGAATATTATATTGTTAAACCGTTTAGCGTTGAAGTTCTTATATCAAGGATAAAGCAGTTATATAGAGAAAACTGTGTATCATCCTTCCATGAAAGCAAGACTTATGCCCAAAAAGCTTCTTCAACCATTTTAAAAATTTCTGAAAATGCAAACGACATTGAGGTTCAGGTTACTTACATGATGCGTGATATTGGTATACCGCCCCATATGGCCGGATACCAGTATATTAGAGAAGCAATAATGCAAACAGTTAATAACTCGAAAGTCTTCGGATCAATTACAAAGGTTCTCTATCCATCTGTTGCACAGAAGTTCAATACCACTCCGCAAAAGGTGGAAAGAGCTATAAGAAATGCGATTGAAAGCACCTGGGCAAGAGGTAATCCCGATAGCATCGATACCCTTTTTGGGTACACCATTAATTATAGTAAGGGTAAGCCAACCAATTCTGAATTTATAGCAATGTTGGCTGATAAAGTTAGGATTAATATGAATTATCAAAAGCAATGATGCACCTAAACACTTGATAATAAAATGAATATAAAACAAAGAAAAACCCTTATTTTAAAGGGTTTTTCTTTTGCCAAAATAATATAATATTTTATTAGTTTACGATATCCTTTAAACCTTTGCCAGCTTTGAATACAGGTGCTTTTGAAGCTGGTATAGTAATTTCTTCCTTAGTCTGAGGATTTCTCCCCTTCCTTGCAGCTCTTTCTCTTACTTCAAAAGTACCAAAACCAACAAGAACAACTTTATCACCTTTTTTAAGGGTTTCTTGCACTGTACCGATAAGAGCATTTAAAGCAGCTTCGCTATTCTTCTTGTTCAAACCTGACTTTGAAGAAATCGCATTAACTAAATCTGTTTTATTCATTTACACAACCTCCTGTATTTGGAATTCGACATTATTTTATAATGAAAGTAGCATTAAGTCAAGCTTTTAGCAATAATTTAGTACTTTTTAACCTTAAAATTTTAGTATTTTGCATTTATTCCTATATTTTCATACTAAACAACACATATCTCAACATTGCTAATACTATTTTCTAGTGTCTTAATAAAGTTATTCTCCTTATGCATTTCCTTTGATTTACCAACAACTATAAAATTAATATTATTCTCCTTTACATACTTTAGAATTGTCTCGACAATATCATCAGATCTTAATACCGATAAATTTGCTCCAACCGATTTTGATACATTGAATAAATATTCCAGTGCCTCACCCTCTTTTGCGTTATCTAGGAATTTCCATTCATTTTTAGCCACGTGAATTACATGAAGTTCACCTTCATAGTCATTCTTAATATCAGCAGCTTCTCTTATCAGTCTTTCACAGGTCTTTTGCTGAGTAATACAGACAAGTATATTGCGTTTTGAATTCAAATACATGACCCCTTCCATTGTGATAACTAAATTATACCATAAACTATATGAAAAATCACGTTGTGATTTTTCCTTTATATTGCCTTTTTCAGCATAGTATATTAATATTATTATAGCCTACATACATCAATAAAAATCTTACATTAGTAATAGCTCAAATATTACTTATATTAAAAGTTTTAATAATCTCACATTTGGCGGAGGAAATAGCGAATGGTTCACCGGAATTTGCGACAGACAAATGTAATAGATTTATCACTTTTAATATTGTTGATTTTTATATAATCATACAGAGGAGGATTGTATGAAAACAATAACCATAGAGGAAATATCAGCTGCAGTAGAAAAGCTGTGCATTGATGCAAATTATTATCTGAATTCAGATATAGCCAATTGCCTTAAATCCGGTCTTGTCATTGAGGAATCAGACACCGGCAAAGAGGTCCTAAAGCAGCTGTTGGAAAATGCCATTATAGCCAAAGAAGAAAACATGGCAATTTGTCAGGATACCGGTATGGCAGTCATATTTATAGATATCGGCCAGGAAGTTTCTATTGTTAATGGAAATTTGACCGATGCAATAAATGAAGGCGTAAGAAACGGATACCAAAAAGGTTATCTGAGAAAATCCGTCGTATCTGATCCGCTTATAAGACAAAACACAGGAGATAATACCCCTGCTGTAATTCACTATAATATAACAAGTGGCGATAAATTAAAAATAACTGTAGCACCAAAAGGGTTCGGAAGTGAAAACATGAGCTCATTAAAAATGTTGAAACCGTCTGATGGACTAGAGGGTGTTAAAAAGTTTATACTTGAAACAGTTAGTAATGCCGGTCCTAATCCATGCCCTCCCATCGTAGTTGGAGTAGGCATTGGAGGCACTATGGAAAAAGCGGCTTTGCTGGCTAAGAAGGCATTATTAAGGCCAATTAATGAATGTAGCCCGTTGCCACATATAAAGGAGCTTGAGGAAGAAATGCTCACAAGCATTAATAAACTCGGTATTGGCCCTGCAGGTCTTGGTGGAAAGGTTACAGCACTTGGTCTCAACATTGAAGTTTTCCCCACTCACATTGCAGGTCTTCCTGTAGCAGTCAATATAAACTGTCACGCAACAAGACATGCCGAGATAATTCTATAAAATAAACCGGAGGCATAAATTATGTATCATGATATAAATACTCCATTAACAGATGATGTAGTAATAAACCTAAAAGCCGGCGATACAGTCTATATAACGGGTACAATATATACCGCAAGAGACGCCGCACATAAAAGAATATATAGTTTGATTCTTGAAGGCAAAGAGCTTCCATTTGACCTTAAAAACCAAACCATATATTATGTTGGCCCCTGCCCTGCCAAACCAGATCACGTAATAGGGTCAGCCGGCCCCACAACCAGCGGCCGCATGGATGCCTATGCACCCAAGCTTATTGAACTGGGATTAAAAGGCATGATCGGTAAGGGTTTGCGCTCTCCTGAAGTTATATCTGCTATCAAAACCTACAAATCAGTCTATTTAGGTGCTACAGGCGGTGCAGGTGCCCTTCTCGCCAAGTCTATAGTTAAAGAAGAGGTTATTGCTTTCCCGGAGCTTGGTGCTGAAGCTGTGAGAAGACTTGAAGTTGTTAAGTTTCCCGCTATAGTAATTATTGATTGCTTTGGCAACAATCTTTATGAGTCAGGACGACAATCATATTCTTAAGAAATATTGAATAATTATCATAGTTAGTTTTATTAAAGTAGTATATAAAAATAACAAATTAGTGTATAATACTTATGTTAAGAGTCATAGATTTTTTATATAAGTATAAACAAATAATTAATTGGGCGATTGGACATTTCAAAAAAGCTGAATTAGTGATATTATATATAAAATATTTTAATAATGTATTTTTAGAAATGCCCAAATTCTATCTATAAGGAGGAAAACAAATGGCAAAAGTAACATCTGAAATGATTATAGCTGATGTATTGAAAATTGATAGAGGAACAATTGCGATATTTATGAATAATGGTATGCATTGCATTGGATGTCCTTCATCTTCTGGCGAAAGCATCGCAGATGCTTGTAGTATTCACGGAATAGATCCTGAAAAATTAGTTAGAGAACTGAATGAATACCTTGCTACCAAGGAATAGTACTAATTTTAATTGAATTACACATAGGAATACATAAATAATTCAATACAATAACCCGAACATTATTTATTGTTTGGCAAATAATATTCGGGTTTTATGTTGTCTTTTTATACTTAATCTGATAATATATATTTGGAAAATTATTAATTCAGAATAAAGTTTATTTATGATTAGGAGGCACAATTTAATGTCTACAAAGATAGTAATCGGGACCCAATGGGGAGATGAAGGCAAGGGAAAATACATCGATATACTCGCTCAAGATTCCGATTTGGTAGTTCGGTTTTCAGGCGGTAACAATGCCGGACATACAATAGTAGCCAACGGAAACAAATATGCACTTCATCTTGTGCCATCCGGGATTTTACATCCAGGCAAAACTTGTATAATAGGTAATGGTGTTGTTGTAGATCCCGCTGTACTTATAAGTGAGTTAAGGTCTTTAAATGAAAAGGGTGTTAATACAGACAATCTGCTTATTAGTGATAGATCACATGTTATCATGCCATATCATAAGATTCTTGATGAGCTGCAGGAAAAAAGCCGCGGAAACAACAGTCTTGGCACAACCAAACGAGGAATCGGTCCAGCTTATGCCGATAAGACTGAAAGATGCGGTATCAGGATGTGTGATTTAATAGACGAGAAGATATTTAGGGAAAAAGTTAAATCAAACCTTGAAATAAAAAATCTGATAATTGAAAAAGTATACGGCGGCGAAAAACTTGATGCAGATAAAATAACAGAAGAATACTTGGAATATGCCAATATACTGAGAAAACAAATCACAGATACCAACGCTTTTCTTTTTGATGCAATCAGATCAGGGAAAAATATACTTTTCGAAGGTGCTCAGGCTACTTTCCTCGATTTGGATTTTGGTACTTATCCATATGTAACCTCTTCCAATCCTGTTGCCGGAGGTGTTTGTGTCGGTGCCGGTATTGGTCCAACATATATTAGTGACGTTTATGGCGTATTAAAAGCATATACATCAAGGGTTGGTGCAGGCCCCTTCCCTACAGAGCAGGACAATGAAATTGGAGATACCATCAGAGAACTTGGCTTTGAGTATGGAACAACCACTGGAAGACCGAGAAGATGCGGATGGCTTGACTTAGTCATGATAAAGTATGCAGCTAGAGTTAATGGACTTACTGCTTTAGCAATTAACCATGTTGATACAATAGGAAAGCTGGAAAAGATTAAATTATGCACGAGCTATAAAAAGGATGGCGTCATTATCAACCACTTCCCTGCCTCTCTAGAAGAGCTTTCTAAGTGTGAACCTGTATATGAAGAGTTTGATGGCTGGAATGAGGATATCTCCGATATTAGGGATTTTAACAGCCTTCCTGCTAATGCTAAGAAGTATTTGTCCAGAATTGAAGAACTGGTCGAAGTTAAAGTAAAACTAATTGGCGTTGGAAATAAAAGAACCAATACAATAGTTGTATAAATGGTTGTATAAATTAAAAATAAATTTTAAAAAAGTTGTTGACAAACATATGGATTATACTGTATCATATGTACTTGTGTGGCTCAGGTAACGAACCTGGAGCCACATGTACGGGCCATTAGCTCAGTTGGCAGAGCACATGACTTTTAATCATGGTGTCCCGCGTTCGAATCGCGGATGGCTCACTAAAACATAAAAAACGTGTATTTCAGTAAATATGAAATACACGTTTTTCTTTTCGTTCAATTTCCTAATCAGTTGTTTATTATAGTAATTTCCCCTTTCATGTCTGCAGGGGATTTTGTATCATAGGCGTAAAGACTTTTGCCGTCTGTACAAAGCTTCCATACCCGTCCAAACCCATCAGCTAGTATGGTGGTATCATATGTTTGCAAGTTGATACTTATTATGTGATTGTTAACTCTTAGATTTGAAAGCTTTATTCTTGTACCAGTCGTAAGGTCAATAAAGAAAAGTCCTGAATCATTTTTCAAGCTGGCATCAGCTATAACTATATTTTTATCTACCGTAAGGATATGCCACCACATATCCTCAGAACCATTAAAAAGCACAATGTCTTTACCTGTTGATAAATCATACATATGAATTTCATATTCATTAAACCCTCCTTTTTTGGAATCCTGAAACGCAATATGGTAAAAAATCCTGCCGTTGTTAACTGCATTAAGCCAAATATTCCTGCCGGTTAGAATCTGTTTTGAAGTATTATCTTTTATATTTCTTTCGAAAATCCCTTTGCCATTACTATAATAAATATAACCCTTATCTTCAAAAAATGAAGAGCCGGGAGTAATTTCAATATTTGAATCGAATTTTCCGGCATTTGATAATTTATTAAAGTTGAAAAGCTTATCTCCATTATCTGTGTAAAACAATGTATTGCCGGATAAATGCATATCATTTACTTTGCCAACAATTCCACCTGATCTGATAATGTCATTTTCGCTGCTGATGTTACTAAAGCTTCTAAAAACCCCATTCGGCAGTTTAAACCCGTATATGATAAACATACTTACGCCAACAAATAAAATGGCTAATGAGCCTCCCAATAAGATGAGAAGCCTATCATTTTTTGTTGTACCATTCTTATTCACAATATAAGCCCTACCTTGTACTTGGTCTTATCATGAATATATTGATATGCACCTTATGTTCCTTTTACTACTTATAACTATAATATCATAATTTATAATCAAATGTTGTTACTTTATCCCATAATATTTCACCTTGATATACATAATCATCTATATACAACATTTTTTATCCATAATCATAACCCTCCCGACAAAAAGGTTAAATGAAAAAGTAAAATCCACTTTGTAAGATTAAAATCCATCCCCTTTAGAAAATTTAGTGATTTTTCTAAAAGAGGTGGATTTTTTATGCGGGTAAATTGTTGTTTTTCATTATTTT
>JAEYYB010000122.1 GCA_023430975.1 Bacillota bacterium
TGAATAATCTATTACATTTGTCTATCGCAAATCCCGTTGAAGCGTTCGTTATTTGCTCCGCCAAATGTAAGATTATTAACACTTTTCATATAGATGAAAAGTGAATAATCTATTACATTTGTCTGTCGCAAATCCCGTTGAAGCGTTCGTTATTTGCTCCGCCAAATGTAAGATTATTAACACTTTTAATATAGTAAATTACTTCTCTGAAGCTTTTTCCAAGGCATTTATGTTTGTCAGTACTACTCTTCCTTTTATATCTATGAGAGGCTGATTTTTGTCTTTGATAACCGTTTCAAGCTCACTAATAGAATAATCCAACTTGTTGATATCATCATTAAGCTTCTTATCAGTAGTATTTTTAAATGTAGACAAGGAAGATTTGAGGCTTGTGATATCTGCTTCTGCCACAGTCCAGTTGGGTGCATATGAATTTAAAACAGCATCCCTCGTATAATACTTAACCCTTTTTAGCTCAGGAGAAGTTTTGCTTTTGTATAGGTACAAAATGTCAGGAATATAAGAGTAAAGTTTGTTTGAAGCCATGAGAGTGCTTTCTTTGTTTTTTGTAATTATGGTATTTGTAAGATTGTTGAGCGAATTGCTAAAATTATCTGTAAGTTCTCTTGAGGCACCTTTGCTTGAAGCATCTGGCCTAAGTTCATTCCACTGGTAATGAAGGCGATTGACCAATGGTGTTATTTGTGCCCATGGGTCCTTCTGTGGGGATTTTGAAGGCGACGATTGGGGTTTGCTGCCGGTATCGCTACCTTTTGGCGAAGGAGTGCTTTCAGAAGGACTCGGACTTTCGGAGCTTTTGCTTTCAGAGTCTTTGCTTTTGTCACTGCCTTCATCGCTTTTTTTCTCTCCTTCCTGATTGCTTTTACTGCCGGACTCATCAGATGTGGAGCCTTTTTCCTTATTCTCCTCATCGGGATTAGCAGCATTTTTGGAACCCTCAACTTCTTTGGGCACAGAAGGCCCGTTAAGGGCGGTAATAATGCTTTCGATGCTTTCTTCAATATCTGCTAGTTGTTTTGGTGCTTCTTCATTATTTTGCCCATTTTGAGCTGATTGCTGTTGTCCTGTCTGATCGTTCTTTTTGCTTCCGCAGCCAGTTAAAGGCAGTAAGATAATAAGTGATACAACAGATATTCGAATTAAAGTTGATTTTAATCGTATCATTTCGTATTCCTCCGGGTTCGATCTGTAATTTCTCATAATGACATCAATGCTAAAAAATCATTTAGTTACTTATAGTATTTATCAATAATACTGACTTATACAGGCCATGAAAAAATTACATAAAGGGTTTTTCACTGATTGTGTTTAATATTACTTAAGGTATGATTAAAAATTACTCCCTCTTTCTACGCGGTTGATGATGAGTTAAGTCAACACATGAGCGAAATTTATATCGGAAGTTATTTTTTGATCATGACTTATAATGTTATGCCTAATTGATTATTTATTTTTTCAATCATACCCTTAATTAATTTTTATAACCAGGGAGGCTATTTTTTATGTCAATAACCGTTAGTATGTGGTCAGGTAAATCCGGAGAAATAAAAAGGTTTTTAAAGAGTTTTTTCCAAAAGGAAGTAAAATCAGAGGATGATATTTCTCAATGGATTTATGTATATAATAAGCCTCTTGAGGCAATAGATATAATAAGTGCACTTATGGATAACAAAGATAAATATAAAATTTCTATGTTTATACAAATTGACAAAGGGGATTTATACCTAGTTAATGAATATAATCATAATGATATAATAAAAAGTTTAATTCAACTTGTACATTCAAAATATATTGTATAATAATTAATATTATAATTAAAATATTTAATTAAATTATCAAAAATATTAATATACATATTGATTTTTTTAAACAAATATTATAAAATAATAACAAGGGTAGTTGTTAAATAATCATTTGTAATCAAAGGAGGCATATACATGTCAATGTTAGAAAGTTTTACAAGGAAAGTAACTGATACTGCAAAAGCTGCAGCAAAAAAATCAAGTGAGCTTGTTGAAGTTACAAAACTCAACATGAGTATAAGTTCTGAAGAGGATAAAATTGAAAAGTTATATTTGGAAATAGGAAAAACAATTTATGAATCCTATGCAAAAGGCGAAACTACTAGCGATTTGTTTGTGGAAAAGTGCAAGCAGATAGATTCATATAACAGCAATATTAAGGAAATGAGAAGAAAGATACTTGAGCTGAAGAATGAAAAAATCTGTCCTGAATGTAGGGAAGAGTTGGATATAAGTGCTCTTTATTGTTCGAAATGCGGTGCAAAACAAGAGATTATTGAGCCACCGGTTATTGAAGTAGAGGAAATTGTAGAAAAGAAATGTCCAGACTGCGGTTCTGTAGTAGGAGAGGATTCATTATTCTGCACAAAATGTGGGGCTAAATTGGAAGAAATGGAATAAGTTTAATTAATTATGTACTTAATTGTATAAATAAATATTACTTAAAGCAATATCACAATTAATCCTTGTAAAAGGGCATTTTAAGAGGAATCATTGTTTTTTAGCTACTGATTCTGATTTTTGAAATGCCCTGTTGTATGGTTTAATTGATAGTAACTTGTATAGGAAGACACCGCTTATATTATTATAATGGTGTTTTTTTTGTTTGCCAAATACGACGTTTTTATCTATAATATCTATATGAAAAGTGCTGTCTTTCTTTTGCATATATATGTAACAAAGAATGTTTAAGAAGGGTTTTACCATATAAGGTATTAAAAAAATTAATGCCCTAAATCCTATTTCTGGGAGGAATAAAATTTGAATAATAACAGTTTAAGAATATGCGAACACTGTAAAGAAGAAATTTCATATACTGCAAGAAGGTGCCCTTATTGCGGCAGCTTGCTTGGCAACCAGGTTCAGACCGGATATTATGGTCAACAGGATACAGTTAATAACAATACATTTAATCAGGATACAGCCAAACCGGATAATATAGGTTATAACAATAACCAAAACGCTGATATAAACGCAAACTTAAACGCAAACTTAAACGCAAACTTAAACGCAAATATAAACAAAAACATAGGCACAAACATAGACACTAATATCAATACAAATACAGAAAGAATTTCGTTGGATAAGCCTGATTTGTCCAAGGATAGCGGACAGGCTTATACTGAGCATAACTCTCAATATAGTGTACCTGATAATAATGAAGCCCATTTGGCTAATGCAAATGATTCTGAGAATTCATCGGGATATAAATATTATTATAGCCATATTAATGAGATGGATTCTTATGACATAAGGCCTTTGAGTAATAAAACGAAAGTGTTTCTTACAACATTCAGCTCTTTTATTCCATGGTTGGGCCAGCTTGTTGGTATTATTGCAGCTATTGTTTATATGAACTCGGAAGAGGATGATGATAGAAGATCATTTGGACGCTCACTGCTGGTAGCATCACTTATTACTTTTGTAATTACTACATTTTTAATACTTTTCACTATATCGGCTTTTACAAATAATTAAGGCATGATTAATGATCAATATAAGAAGCGGAGGTTCGTGTGGAACTGAATAAGGAAGTTCTAAGAAAAAATATTTTAAAAATAAGAAAATTTATAGAAGAAGAGGAAAGAATACAAAAAAGCCAGAGCATTATAAGTACACTAACAAACCTTGAGGAATACAAAAACTCTGAAACCATAATGTGCTATATTGATTTTAAAGGTGAGGTAATTACAAGTGATATATTAAATTCAGATATTAACCGGAATAAGACAATTTGTGTTCCTATTATTTCGAATGCTGAAGATGGAAGCAGGAATATTATTGCTTCTGTCCTAAAAGATACTGAATCTGAATTATGCAAAGGATGTTTTGGAATTATGGAGCCTAAAAGTGAATATATAAGATTATTGGAACCCCAAAAAATTGATTTTGTAATTGTTCCGGGAGTTGTGTTCGATGAAAAGAGAAACAGGATTGGGTTTGGTGCAGGATTCTATGACAGGTTCTTAAGGAATGTAAGGAATGACTGCGTTAAAGTAGGTCTTGCTTATGAATTTCAAGTTGTTGATGATGTCCCGGTAAATGATTTTGACATTCCCATGGATATTATAATAACCGAGAAAAGAATAATACGAAGTTAATCGTGAAAGGAACATACAATGAAGAACAAAATAACAGTAACTGGTGCAAACATAACATTTTTCTCATTTACCATGGCATATATTCTATTTTCCATTGTGGCTGTTTTTTTTGAAGCCATACTTGGGGGTAATAATATAATCGCTAACTTTATACCAATTACTTTAGTCACTCAATATGTGGTTATTCTAGGCCCTGTGTTTGTCTATATGCTTATAGGCGGCATTAACATCAGGGATGTTTTTAGGCTTAATAGCCCGGGACTAACCCCAATGGTTATTATATTGTTTGCTGCTATTCCGGCAAGTTTTGTAGGCAATGCACTCAATATGCTCATAATTTATCCCTTGAGTCTTATAGGGAAACTGCCTGAAACACCAATACCTGTTCCGCAGAATTTAACGGATGTGCTGCTTATGATTTTTGTGATAGCCGTTACACCAGGCATATGTGAAGAAATACTCAACAGGGGTGTAATTTTAAAGGCATATGAAAAAAGAGGAACATATAAAGCTATAGTAATTTCAGGTATATTTTTCGGTATCTTCCACTTTGATGTACAAAACCTTCTAGGTCCCATTTTTCTAGGAATTCTTTTTTCATATTATGTCATAAGAACCAATTCCATATTTTCAAGTATGTTTGCTCATTTTTTAAATAATGCCTATGCTGTGGTGATTATGTATTTAGCAAGGAATCAAGAAATTTCAGGTGGTTCCCAAATAACATTCCAGCAATTTGGATTTACCATGCTACAAGGCATGATAGCTTTTGCATTGCTGGTTGTACTTTTGTTAATATTTACAAAGGTAACTGATAATAAATCAAGATTAATTCCTCCCATAAGTAATACAAAAAGAGATTTTATATCCATCATTTCTCATTGGCCAATCATAGTAATTTTGTGTGTTTATCTTTTCATTAACGGCTTATTGCTGCTTACGATATTGGCTTCAAACCTGGGATAGACATGAATATAGGTAATGAACCGTAAAAATTACAGTTCATTGCCTATTATGTGTATTTATAGAAATTCTGGTGCTTCTAGAAAGGCCAACGAGCTGCTGGGAATGAAGGGGAAGTGTGATCGGACAGGAACCCAAGGACACCTCGGCTGCCGAAAATTTCATGTTCGATTTCTTTAATTCTGGCTTCGGTGTAGTAATTGATTTCTCCAACCTTTTTTACTTTTTCTGCATAATCTCGTAGCGTCTCAATTTCCATATCATTAAGTGATAGTTGGCAGTCATCGGAGTTTAATATTCGGTTGAGCTCTGTTGCATATTCATAACCATCTTCCATGTCTTTTGCCATGTCATTGAAAAATTTGACTAGTTTTTCTGGAATATTCTTAGCCATTTTTCTTCACCTCGTTTTAGTATATATAAGTTATGAGTAAATTCTTTTTGAAAATAACCGCATATATTTATTCGGACAAATTTAAATAAAATTTAATATGAATATATTTATTACAGCTAATATTTTATGGAAAAAGTGCAAAATGGGCAAGAAGAGAGCTAGAAAAATAATAAAATTTTATAGAAGCAAAATAAAATATGAAGAAGTGATTTATAGTCTATTAAAACAAAAATTGAGTCATTTGGGAAGTGATATGGATGATAGGATACAAAGTGGGGATTTATGTAAGAGAAAGCAGAGATGATAATGATGAAAATTATGAAACTATTGAAACCCAGAGAGATATGCTTGTTGATTTTGTATTAAAGAACGGATTGGGAGAAGTTGCTGCAGTCTATATCGATAATAATGTTTCCGGAACAGGGTTTGAAAGAGAAGGGTTAAAGAGGTTGGAGGATGATGTAAAAAATAGAAGTATCAATTTGCTGCTGCTGAAAGATCTATCCAGGCTTGGAAGAAATAATGCAAAGACCTTGTTGTTTCTTGATTTTCTTGAGGAGTATGGAGTAAGGGTTTTGACAACAGATGGGAGATATGATAGTACAAAGGATAATGACATGGTTGGTATAGAAACCTGGTTTAATGAACGATATGCAAGAGATATATCTCGAAAAATCAGAGCGAATCTAAAATTTAAAATATCCAAAGGTGAATATATAGGCCATGCTCCATATGGATATAAAAAGTCGGCCAGCACCAAAAACAGGCTGGTTGTAGATGCAGGTCAGGCTGCAATTGTAAAAAAGATATTTGAGATGTATAAGCGAGGTTACGGTTATTCATATATTGCAAGGTATCTTGATGTGCAAGGCTATTCTCCGCCGTCAATAAAAAAGAATATGTATAAGTCAGGCTGGAATGCTGTAGCTGTTCAGAGGATACTTTTAAATAGGGTTTATATTGGGGACACTGTCCAGGGGGTCAGTGAAAAGGTGAGTTTTAAGAGCAAGAAGACAAGACGACTACCTCAGAATAGTTGGATAATAACTGAAAATACACATGAGGCTATAATAGACAAAAGTGATTTTGAAGAGGTTCAGAAAATACGTGAAGGAAAATTGGTCAGAAGCCAGAGGTATAAAGGCAAGCCTAACCTCTTTACTTCTTATTTGTATTGTGGCAAATGTGGGAGTATTATGTACGCAAGAAGAAGAAATGGCACCCCAACAGCTTATGTTTGCAGTAATTATGCAAAATACGGGACCCAGAAGTGCACTAGCCATCACGTATATGAAGAAGATCTGCTAAATATTCTGTATGAAGAATTAAAATATGCTTCAGATGATAAAGAGATAGTGAAGAAAGTTAAAGTTCTTATCGAGGACTATGTAATAAAGGAGTCAAACTTTATTAGAATTGATGAATTGGAGGGGGTTATTGAGGAAAAGATCAGGCAGCAGGATATGATGTATCTTGATAAACTTGAGGGGAAAATAGGTGAACAGCAATTTTTAAGGATTAACAATGAGATTGAGTCCCAGATTAATACCCTTAAAAATGACATAATTGCTTGCAAAAACAGATTTGGTACTTTTAATGTAAATGATATTGATAATTTAATTAAAAGTATTGATGTCAAAGATATTAATCTAGAAATGGTGAAATTACTTGTGGAAAAAATAATAGTGTTTGATAAAGTAGATGAGGCCGATAAAATATATGACAATAATAAGTTTTATTTTAATGATTTGGAAAATAGCGAAAATAATGGCCTCATAGTTATCTATTTTAATCATTCCCAAGGATTTAATGATTCACAGTTGATTAGCAATGACTAAAATATTACTCAGAGAATTTATTAAGCCAAGGAGATAAGGCATATGACTAGAAATATCTATATTGTCTTTGCTGTTTTAGTGCTTATGCTATTCCATATGGATGTTGATGCACAAGGTGCCTCCAAGGATATGAGGGTTATGGTAAGGGGAGATTTTCTCACAATGGAAGCTGTACCATGCATGGAAAATGGAAATATACTGGTGCCTATGCGTGATACATTTGAAAGCCTTGATGCTTACTTGATATGGGATAATAAGTCACAGTCAATAACAGCCATAAAAGGTCAAAGGACTATAAAATTAAAAGTAGGCAGCAGGACAGCATGGGTAAACGGCAATGATGTTCCGTTGAATATTCCTGTTAAGGTTATAGATGGCAGAACAATGGTACCGCTAAGATTTGTTGCTGAAGTTTTGGATGCACAGGTGGAATGGGATGATGCGGATAGGATAATTAAGATTAAAAGTGACAAAGAAGCTATAGGAAACTCTTCAGGAAACATTTCAAACTATGGATTTGCTGTCCAAGATGGGGATTATACGTATATTTCTGCAATTGGTAAAGGTTTATATAGAGTTAGCAAGGACGGACAGGAGAAAGAAAAGATCTTAAGCTATGAGGTAGCCAATATTAATGTTATTGATGGGTGGATCTATTTTACATATACTGAAGATCATCCTTCTAAGGATGAAAGAGGACGGCTTTATAAAATGGCAGCAAATGGGAAGAGTGTTACAAAGCTCACTGATTGTAGAGTTCAGAGTGTACATATTATAGGAGACTGGATTTATTACATTAATAGTGAAGATAGCAAATTATATAAAGTTAGGATTGATGGAAAGGGAAAAAAATCATTATATGATAAAAATCCTGTAGGAAGCTTTACAGTCAGCGACGGTTGGATATATTTCAAGGAGCAGTATGACAATGCTTTATATAAAATGAGGACAAACGGCAGTGATAAGAAGTTTTTGTGTAAAGGGTTAGGTCTTGATGCACGAATAGTTGCCGAAGGAAATTGGGTTTATTATGATTCATATGGAAATATAGATGGAATCAGTAAAGTAGACATTGATGGAAAAGAACAGCAGCAGATTATATTCGAGGTTGTAGATTCATTCAATGTAGACAATGGGTATGTGTACTATAATGACTCATTAAATAATTTATATAAGGTTAGGAATGATGGAAGCAGCAAGGTTAAGATTGGCAGCAGAATAGACCAGGATATAAACATTGCGGGTAACTGGATTTATTATAAGAATTGGGATTCTAAAGATAGTGACAGCAAGGATTACAGGATAAAGTTGGACTCTTCGTTAAAACAAAAGCTTATAATTAATGGACAATTCATAGACTTAAAGGTAAATTACCTTTCTGACAAGCCAACACCAAATCCTATTACCCTGCCTTCTCATGAGCTAAAGGCGGGTAACCTTAGTGCAAAGGAAGTTGCAAAGCAAAAAGATGCAGTGGCTTATATAAAGACCTTTGACGAGAATGGTAATCCTATAGCGTATGGCAGCGGATTCAATATAGACAGCACCGGTATAATAGTAACTAACTTTGGGATATTAAAGGGAGCTGCCTCAGTCAAATGTACATTGGCAAATAATTTGACTTTTGATGTAAAATACATTTTAAATTATAATCCAGTTAGGGACATAGCAATTCTGCAGCTTGGAGATGCGAGCAATTTGCCGACTGTAAAGCTGGGGTCTTCAGCTAAAACCGAATTGGGAGAAAAAGTTGTTGCCATTGGAAATCCCATGGACTTTCACAACACTGTTTCAACAGGAGATATCAGCGGTTTTAGAAATCTACTCGGCATTAACTATATACAAACTACGGCTTTTATCGGGTTGGGAAGCGGCGGAGGGCCTCTTTTCAATATGAAGGGTGAAGTGGTAGGTATTATGGCTTTTATGTTATCCGGTACTCAAAATATTAACTTTGCAATACCAGTAGATGAACTTAAGAAGCTGTTTCCTTCGTCGGTTTTGATGCCTGTTCAAAGTATGGATGAGCTTGAGAGTTCTATTTTTGAAAGTGAACCTGATGATTCCTATGACAACGCCAGTGCTGCAAGATTGGAAATAGATATGGAAGGTTTGTTAAGAGATAAAAATGACGAGGATTTTTACAAGGTTGAAATTAATAAGCCTTGCAAAATAATAATTACCGGAACAACGAATGTTTATGATAATAGAGCAAAAGATATCAGCATAATTTTGACGGGCCAGGATGGAAATGAAATATGTGAAAGCCAGCTTCAGAATGAATTGGGCCAGGATTATTTGAATATAAAAGCAGATGTAAACAAGGGAATATATTACCTTATTGTGAAAGCAGCTGATTCATTGGATGACAAAGTGAGAAATGTTTATTATAAAATAAGAATAACAGAAGGATAACAGAAGGATAGCAGAAGGATACAAAAGCACCGGTAAATGATAGAAACCGGTGCTTTTTCATGATAAACAAAGTCACATGTGTTATTAGTGTATATGAAATTATGGCGAATGCTATTCCATGATTAATAATGATTTTATTATAGATCACTAAGGTTTTTTAGCTTTATAAAGCTATCCATAAGAGTATAGCCGTCATTTATCATTATGCCTGTCTTTGCTGCCTGAAACTCATCATATCCATTGCTGCCTGAATCTATCTGATCACTTTTTTGGTATATGAGAAATGGCACAGGTTCTGATGTATGAGTCCTTAAGGATAATGGAGTTGGGTGATCCGGAAGAACCATAATCCTGTAATCCGGGTATTTTTCCAGTCCTTTTAAAAGTGTTCCCACTACCAATTCATCAATTAGTTCGATAGACCTGACTTTATTTTCGATTTCGTGCCTGTGACCGCATTCATCAGGTGCTTCCAGATGAACATAAACAAAGTCCTTACCGCTGTCAATTTCCTTTAAGGCAGCTTCTGCCTTGCCGAGGAAGTTTGTGTGAACATTGCCGGTTGCTCCTTCAACATCAATAGAATCAAGACCTGCACATATTCCGATACCCTTAATGAGATCAACTGCTGATATCACTGACCCTGTTATCTTATATTTGTCATTGAAGCTTGATAGAGCAGGCTTTTTACCTTCGCCCCATATCCAGATTGAGTTGGCCGGTCTTAGGCCTTTTGAAATCCTTTCCAAATTCACAGGATGATCTTTTAAAATATTGTAGCTTTCAACCATCATTTTTTCAACCATCTCACTGTACGGACCTTGTGGCATGTACTCGGTTATTTTCCTGTCCAATATGTCATGGGGAGGAGTCAATTTAAACTCCAATGAACCGTTATTCCAAACCATACAATGACGGTAGCTTATACCGCCAAAAAAGGTAATGTCGGATGTACCGAAATGACGTTGAATTTCCCCTATCAGTTCATGAGCTTCTTTGGTTGAAATTTCGTCAGAACTGTAGTCTATCATTGTTTTTTCAGAATACTCTTCCTCTTCGGAAAGTGTAACAAGGTTGCATCTGAATGTAACATCGGTATCCTTTAACTGAATACCCATGCTTATAGCTTCTAGCGGCGAACGTCCTGAGTAGTAAACCTTTGGATTATATCCCATAACAGAGAGGTTTGCAGCATCACTTCCCGGAGGTATTCCGTCAGGTACTGTCTTAACCATTCCAAGTCTTCCTTTTTGTGCCAGTTTGTCAATGTTGGGTTTTTTTGCTTTTTCCAAAGGGGTCAAATTATCCAATTCAGGCATACGGTAGTCAGCCATACCGTCTCCAAGTACAACAATATATTTCATAAAAATCGTTCCTTTACGTTTGTTTTTTATATTTTTATATTGAGTTAAATCTGTATTAAGGAATGACTAAAATATTACTTCCGATTTCTATGCGAGTGTTGACGAGTTAAGTCAACACATGAGCGGGATTTATAGCGGAAGTTGTATTTGAGTTATTCCTAATATATAATATAAGGCTTAACGGAAATAATTATATATCATAATTTTAAAAAATTCCATATTTATAAAAGGGAAATAAAATTCAATGTGATTATCAGATTGGATTTACCGAGAATCCTTATAGTGATAATCGAATTGATTATACATAATATGTTTTTGATATTCCAAAATCAGAAATAGGTCAATACTCACTTTATGGAACCTTTGTTACAAGTGGATTATTTACAAGGGGAAATTGGCAGATAACATTTCCGCTAGAAGAAATAAATAATAACTAAGTTTCTTAAGAAGAGTTTTATTAATGGTTTTATTAATCGAGTATTAATTTTGAAGTCAGGTTGAGAGATTGGGAATAATATCATATAATAATACATAATATAAAAATTCATATGGCTGAGGTGCGAGAACATGTTGATTTTAGGTTTAAACGGGAGTCCGAATAAAGATGGTAATACAAAATTTTTACTTGAAAAGGTGTTGGAAAAAGCAGCTGAATTAGGTGCAAAGACGGAAATACTTGAAGTGCCGGAGCTGTTACAGTCTGCAAAACACAGCTTTTGCAGTGTTTGTTCAAACCCGTGCTCAGGGGTTTGCTATAAAGGGACAAAGCTGGAAGAAGCTTTTGAGCTTATGAAAAAGGCGGACGGATTGGTTTTGGGAAGTCCAGTTTATTTTGGAACAGTAACCGGACAATTGAAAGCTTTTTTTGATAAGACAAGAAAATTAAGAGGCGAAAAGGCCTTATACAATAAAATTGCGGCAGGGGTAACGGTTGCTACATCAAAATATGGTGGACAGGAAACTACAATGAAGGCTTTACATGACATTATGCTGGTTCAAGGAATGACTATTGTAGCTGATGGTTATTCGGAGGATGACTGCGGCCATCATGGTGTCTGTGCCCATAGGCCGGCCCAGGATGATGATTTTGCCATTAAAAGAGCATCCATACTTGCAAAGCGTATTGTAGAGGTTTGTGACGCTACAAAAGGTTTAAGGAAAGGATAGTTTAAATAAATGTTACATGAGTTTTCAAGAACAGAGTTATTAATTGGTAAGGAAGCATTAAAAAAGCTTGCCAATTCCAAGGTGGCGATTTTTGGCATAGGTGGAGTGGGAACCTATGCCGTTGAAGGTTTGGCCCGGGCAGGAGTTGGGAAGTTTGTGCTTGTGGATGATGATTGTATTTGTCTTACAAATTTAAACAGGCAGCTTCATGCAACCAGAAAAACAGTGGGGAAGCCTAAAGTTGATGTCATGAAGGAAAGGATACTGGATATTAACCCTAAAGCCGAGGTTATTACCCATCAGATGTTTTATCTTCCCGAAAGCTCTGATAAGCTGATATTTGATGACTATGATTATATAGTAGATGCAATTGACACTGTTTCGGGAAAGATAGATCTTGTTGTAAAGGCCAAAGAAATGGGTATACCTATAATAAGCAGTATGGGTGCAGGTAACAAGATGGATCCTACAAGATTTGAAGTGACTGATTTATTCAGCACTTCAGTCTGTCCCCTTGCCAAAGTTATGAGATATGAACTTAAAAGGCGGGATGTATCGTCACTTAAGGTTGTTTATTCCAGGGAAGTACCGATTAAACCACAAGAAACAGAAGAATCAAGCTGTGCTGTGGGCTGTATATGCCCAAAAGGAACTACCAGAAAGTGTACAAGCCGTCACCAGATACCTGGAAGCATATCCTTTGTTCCTTCAGTGGTAGGTCTTATTATAGCAGGGGAAGTGATTAAGGATCTTATAGGTTTTGTCTATCCCCAACAATAAATCTTAGGAAGTGGTAATTTATGTTTGATAAAAGAGTTTTAATATTTACAGGACATTTTGGCAGCGGTAAAACCGAGGTGGCAGTAAACTGTGCAATGAAGCTTGCAACACAATATAAGACTTCCATAATGGATTTTGATATAGTAAATCCATATTTCAGGACTGCGGATGCTAAAGAAGTATTAAAAGAAAAAGGAATTAATTTTGTTTCTTCTATTTATGCAAATACAAATGTCGATGTTCCTGCTGTACCAGCAGAGGTTAATACACTGTTTATAAATAAGGACCAGAAGGTTGTTCTGGACGTTGGCGGTGACGATATTGGGGCAAGAGCACTATCAGCATTTAGGGAGCAAATACAAAATGATGAGCATGAAATGTATTTTGTAATCAATGTTAAAAGGCCTATGACGGACAGTGCTGAGAAGATTGAGGAAATAATAAATGAAATACAGTTAAGTTCAAGGCTTAAGGTAACATCACTTATTAATAATACAAATATCTTAAAAAGCTCTACAGGTGATGAAATCATTGAGGGCCAATTAATTATTGAAAAAGTTTCAGCGAAGCTTGGAATTCCTATTGCCTTTACGTCAGGTTTTTACGATATATTAAATAGAGTCAGAGGAAAAATAGCTGGTGAAGTTTTAGAGCTGGAAAAGTTTATTAAGCTGCCTTGGGACTAAATTTTCTCGTTGTCGGGAAACTATGAAAGGTATGGTTATATCAATGAATAAGGAATTGCTTGGAAAGCACTTGAAGGTAGGCAGTATAATAAAGACGAAGTTAGATACTAGCCCTGCATGGGTTACTAATATTGTATATTCAATAAGCGATGACTTTATTGAAATTGATATCGGCTTGGAGCAAAACTATATAGAAAACATAATAATGATTGGTGACACCGTTAAATGCAAGTATACTTCTAATGAGATTGAACTTATGATTATCGGTTGGGTAACAAAAATTCATGATAGTAATCCCCAAAGGATAACAATAAAAATCCACCAATTGAATCTTTTCGATAACAAGAGGGATTATACAAGGTTTGATGTATATTTAAGTGCTGTTATAAGAAAAGACAGGGATGATAAAAATAGGGTGTTTGCCATACTGACGAATATCAGTAAAGCAGGTGCAGCCTTTATTGTGAAGGAAAGTATTGATTCGGATCAGGATTATTTAAAAGATAGTATCCTATATTTTGAGGTTAATTTATCCCGGGAAAGGATTTTTACTTTTGAGGGTAGTATAGTAAGATGTGATATAAAAGAAAAAGGTATAGAATATGGTGTTAAGTATGATTATATTGAGCCCCTGAATATAATTTTACTGGAAGAGTTCTTAACTGAGCTTGCAAATGAGGATAAAGAGTTTTATAATAAACGGAGTGGATTTTGGTCAAAAAATAGCAAAATGAAGTAGGGGGGGTATTATGGCTAAGGTAAAATTCAATGAAGAAAAATGTAAGGGATGCAAGCTGTGTGTTGAAGTGTGTCCTAAAAAAATAATTGTAATTAACAGCGATAAACTCAATACCAAGGGTTTTCATCCTGCAGACGTAAAAGAAATGGATAAATGTATTGGGTGTGCATTTTGTGCAACTATTTGTCCTGATGTAGTTATCGAGGTAGAGAAGTAAAAGTTATCAAAATTGCCTTGATATTTTTATTTTTAGAAAGGGGGATATATTTGATGGGAGAAAAAATTCTAATGAAGGGAAACGAAGTAATAGGCGAAGCAGCATTAAGAGCTGGCTGCAGGCATTACTTCGGTTATCCGATTACTCCACAGACAGAAATAGCTCACTATATGGCAAAGAGAATGCCGCAGGAAGGCGGAACTTTTTTGCAGGCTGAGAGTGAGGTTGCTGCTATAAATATGGTTTACGGTGCTGCAAGTGCAGGTGTGAGGGTTATGACATCATCGTCAAGTCCTGGCATAAGCCTCAAGCAGGAAGGGATTTCATATGCGTCATGTGCAGAGTTGCCTGCTGTTGTAGTAAATATAGTTCGTACCGGACCAGGCCTTGGAGGAATATTACCGGCACAGTGTGATTACTTTCAAGCTGTTAAGGGTGGTGGACATGGTGATTATAAGATGGTAGTATTGGCGCCATGCAGCGTTCAGGAGCTTTATGAACTTACAGTAGATGCTTTTAACATAGCTGATAAATACAGAATTCTGGCCATGATAATGGGAGACGGCATATTAGGCCAGATGATGGAGCCTGTAGAGTTTAGAGACAGTGAAGAAATAATAAAGGTTGATAAGAATTGGGCTACTAACGGAACAAATATGTCCAGGGAGAACAATGTTATCACTTCAATTTATATTGATCCTGAAAAGATGGAGAACCATAATTTAAAGCTTCAGGCTAAGTATAAAGAAATAGAATCAAAAGAGATCAGGGTTGAAACTTATAATTGCGAAAATGCAGATATTATTGTTTCAGCTTTCGGAACGGTTGCCAGAATTATAAAAAATGTTATTACAATGGCACAAAAGGAAGGAATAAAAGTAGGGCTTATAAGACCTATTACACTTTGGCCTTTTCCTGTTAGTGAGTTCGAGAAGTATGCCGAAGTGCCAAAAGCTTTCCTGACAGTAGAAATGAATGCAGGGCAGATGGTAGAAGATGTACGTATGGCAGTCAATGGAAAGAGAGAGGTTCATTTTTACGGAAGAATGGGTGGTATGATACCAACTCAGCAGGATATTCTAAATAAGATTAAGGAAATATTAAAGGGTTGATTTGAATTTTGGGAGGGAAATTAAGATGCCTACAGTTTTTGAAAGACCTCATGCATTAAAAGATGTATCGATGCATTATTGTCCCGGATGTACTCACGGTATCATTCACAGGCTTATTGCAGAAGTTATAGATGAGCTTCAAATAGAGGGAAAAACCATTGGAATTTCACCTGTTGGGTGTACCTACAATAATTATGAATATTTTAATTGTGATATGGTACAGGCGGCACATGGACGTGCTCCTGCAGTTGGAACAGGGGTTAAGAGAGCTAAGCCGGAAAATGTTGTTTTTACCTATCAGGGAGATGGGGATTTGGCAGCGATTGGTACTGCTGAGATAGTACATGCTGCAGCAAGAGGAGAAAAGATTACTACTATATTTGTTAATAATGCCATTTATGGAATGACATCCGGCCAAATGGCACCAACTACCCTTATTAACCAGGTAACAATGACTACACCATTTGGAAGAAGTGCAGAAGCACACGGTTTTCCTATAAGAGTGTGTGAAATGCTGTCAAGCCTTGAAGGTGCAGTATATTTGGAAAGAGTAGCTGTAAATGACATAAAAAATATAAAGAATGCTAAGCAGGCAATAAAAAAAGCTTTTCAAGTCCAGATTGCAAAGAAAGGTTTTTCACTTGTTGAAATCCTTTCAACTTGTCCTACAAACTGGGGACTAAACCCCATTGAGTCTATAAAATGGCTTCAGGATAATATGATGCCGCATTATCCTTTGGGTAATTTCAAGGGAAAGGATCTGGAGGTGTAGGATAATGATAAAAGAGGAAATAATTATAGCAGGTTTTGGTGGACAAGGAATCTTATCTGCCGGAAGAGTTTTGGCAAATGCAGGATTGATTGAGAAAAGGAATGTCTCATGGCTCCCATCATATGGGCCTGAAATGAGAGGCGGAACAGCCAACTGCAGTGTGGTAATATCAGATGAACCTGTAGCATCTCCAATATTAAATAGTGCTACAGCTCTTATTGTTATGAACGGTCCTTCACTTACAAAGTTTGAAAAAGCAGTTTTAGAGGGCGGCGTTATAATTATTGACAGCTCTTTGGTAGATGTTGAAGTAAAGAGGAAAGATGTTAAAGTTTACAAGATCCCTGCCAGCAAAATGGCTGATGAGATGGGTAATGTAACATATGCCAACATAATCCTTCTTGGAAAACTCATTGCCCACACAGGTGTAATAGCGACAGAGAGCTTTGAAGAATCATTAAAGAAGGTTCTGCCGGCTAAAAAACACTATATGATTCCTGAAGAAATGGAAGCATTAAAAATGGGTATGAATTTCTAATATAATATCTAATATAATAAGATTATTTATATGAAAAAGGAATTCAAACATAATAAAAAAGGGCTAAAAGCCCTTTTTTATTTGGAAAATTACTGTGAGTGAATACAATTTATTATATGTTAAAGAGTAAGTCACTGTATGTGGGTAGCGGCCACAAATCTGAATCAACCAATGTTTCAAGTTTGTCAGCATCAGCTCTTACTGCACCCATCTGTGTAAATACAGTGTCTCTGTAGTAGCCGGCTTGATTGTATGAATCTCCATGCAAGTTGGCAGCTTTTTCAGTTACCTCCTGAAGGATCTTTATGTTCTTTTTAAGGGAGGACAACAAAGTAGAAACTTCAGTTAACAGTTCTGTCTGAACTGAAACATCAGCTTGAATACCTGAATTCTTTATGGCGATTATTGAATTGGCGAGATCGGTTGTGAAAGCAATAACTGCCGGTACAATCTGACGATTAGCAATTTCAATTGTTGTTAAAGCTTCTATATTTATTGTTTTGATGTAATTTTCAAGGTTTATTTCATAACGTGATTCACATTCAGCTTTGCTGAGTACTCCGTGCTTGCTCAATACTGACAAGTTCTTTTCTGAAATAAGTGCAGGAATAGCAGCCACAGTTGAGCGGATATTTGGAAGACCTCTCTTTTCAGCTTCGGCAACCCATTCATCAGAGTATCCGTTGCCATTGAAGATAACTCTCTTATGGCTCTTAACCATTTCCTTAAGCAATGATTGAACATCCTTGTTGAGGTCTTGTGAACCTTCAAGTTTATCAGCAACCTGGCTTAATATTTCAGCAACAATTGTATTCAATACAAAGTTAGCACCGGCAATAGACTGTGAGGAACCCACCATTCTGAATTCAAATTTGTTTCCTGTGAAAGCGAAAGGTGATGTTCTGTTTCTATCAGTTGTGTCCTTTGGAAGTGGAGGTAGAGTAGTAACTCCAATTGTCAATTCTCCTCCGGATTTTGAGCTTTTTGCTCCTCCGTTTTCGATTTGATCCAGTATATCAGTAAGCTGTTCGCCTAGGAATATTGAAATTATAGCAGGTGGTGCCTCATTTGCTCCCAAACGGTGATCATTTCCGGCACAAGCAGCAGAAAGTCTTAATAAATCTGAATATTCATCAACTGCTCTTATTACTGAACAGAGGAATACCAGGAATTGTGCGTTATCATGTGGAGTGTTTCCAGGCTCTAAAAGGTTTTGGCCATCGTTTGTAGCCATTGACCAGTTGTTGTGTTTACCGGAACCATTAACACCTGCAAATGGCTTTTCATGCTGTAAACATACCAGACCATGCCTTAGTGCTACTTTTTTCATAAGATCCATAGTAAGCTGATTGTGGTCGGTTGCTATATTTGTAGTTGAGAAAATTGGGGCCAATTCGTGCTGTGCAGGAGCAACTTCGTTGTGTTTGGTCTTTGCAGATATTCCAAGCGCCCACAATTCTTCATCTAATTCTTTCATGTAATTGGAGATTCTTTCTTTTAGTGAACCAAAGTAATGATCTTCCATTTCCTGACCTTTAGGAGGCATAGCACCAAAAAGTGCACGGCCTGTAAAGATAAGGTCCTTACGTGCATCATATAAGTTTTTGTCTACGAGGAAGTACTCCTGTTCAGGACCAACAGTGGTTATGACGTTTTTAGCTGTAGTATTTCCAAAAATTCTTAGAATACGCAATGCTTGTTTGTTAAGGGCTTCCATTGAGCGGAGCAGAGGAGTTTTCTTATCCAATGCTTCTCCAGTGTAAGAACAGAATGCTGTAGGTATATATAAAGAGTCGTCTTTTATGAAAGCAGGTGAAGTACAATCCCAAGCAGTGTATCCTCTAGCTTCGAATGTTGCTCTTAGGCCGCCGGATGGGAAAGATGATGCATCAGGTTCACCTTTTATCAATTCTTTGCCTGAAAACTCAAGTATAACCTTTCCGTCTGGAGTTGGTGAAATAAAGGAATCATGCTTTTCAGCAGTTATTCCTGTCATTGGCTGAAACCAGTGAGTAAAGTGAGTTGCACCGTTTTCTATTGCCCAATCCTTCATGGCACTTGCAACAACTTCAGCTACAGCCGGATCTAGCGGAAGACCCTCGTCAATTGTCTTTTTCAAAGCTTTATATGTTGCTTTTGGAAGACGCTCCCTCATAGTTGCATCATTGAATACTTTTGAACCAAAAATTTCTGATGGACTCATGTTTTTAACCCCTTTCTGATAATACAATATGATAATATACTTAAGAGCAAAATAAAAAGAGCGAATTAAAGTAATTCAAAACGCCCTCGTTTACTCATAAATTATTCTTCAGTAAATAATTGACTTCATTGCCTATTATTATGAAGACTATTGTTATAAAATTTTCTTAGCTTTAATGATACCCTGTTTTTTATCAAAATGCAAGATAAAAATTTTAATCATATACAAAAATCGTTTAGTCGTAGTATTATATAAGTAATGCCTTAAAAATAATATGTTATGTAGATTAAAAGTGTTAATAATCTTACATTTGGCGGAGCAAATAACGAACGGTTCAACATAATTAAAATCAGTATTAATCTTACATTTGGCAGAGCAAAATAACGAACGTTTTAACGTTATTTTGTGATAGACAAATAGCAAGATT